>DAITAC010000216.1:0-3426 GCA_036824465.1 Burkholderiaceae bacterium | reverse complement strand
TTGGTGGCAGGGTGTCGTACAACGCTTCAGCTATGAAACTGCGGCCTAACCCCTCGCTCAAGCCGCCCCGCTACGGCACTTGGCGCCTGGCCGCTCCCGGCCAAGGTGCAAATCGGCCTTCTGCGGCAAGCTGGCGGTTGCCTGCGCGGCCGGCTCAGCTCGAACGTTAGGTCGCAGGTCGAGCAAGGAGGCGCATCGTGGCACTACTTGTGGGAGCACTCCTTGCATTCGCGGTAGGACTGTTTGCCACCGCTATTGGGTTGGACCGTGACCGTGCCTTCTATTCCACCGTGACAATCGTCATCGCGTCTTACTATGCATTATTCGCGGTCATGGGAGCATCCACGCACGCAGTCGTGCTGGAGTCGGTGGTGGGCACAGTTTTCCTCGTGGTTGCAGTACTTGGCTTCCGGTCGTCGCTTTGGGTTGTCGTGGTCGCGCTAGCGGCCCACGGCGCTTTCGATCTCGCGCACGGCAGAGTCATATCTAATCCAGGCGTACCAAGTTGGTGGCCAGCGTTCTGCCTGACGTACGATGTAACTGCAGCTGCGTACTTGGCGTGGTTGCTCAAGACCGGTCGCATTCGGGCTGCAACCTAACCATGCGTTCAAGCCGACCGCTGGCGACATGCATGGCTTCGACCGCCTGCTTCTGCTCGGCGGCGACTTAACGCTGGCGTTAGACACCTACTTATCAGGATGCGATCGTGACATCGGCAGAATCTGACTATCTTCTTCGCCTCGCAGCCCTCTCGTTGTCATTTGTCGGTTTTTCGGCAGTGGTTGTTACTCTCCGAGGTGCGCTGGGAGGCGAGCTTTCCGACCGGCACCTCCGCCTCGTGCGCCTCTACATTGAAGGTGGCCTTCTGGTCACCGCCCTTGCTTTGGTTCCCACACTTCTTAACCTCCTTCATGTCCCTGGCAACGTCACTTGGCCGCTGTCCAGCGCAACTGCTGGTTCGATCTTTACCCTCGTTCTCCTGATCCAATTCCGTCGACGCCGTGCGATCGAACCGGGCCGATTGCCCCCATGGGTCGTCGTCATCTACGCCCTTTCGACCGTCGCGGTTGCAGGTCTCTGGTTCAACGTTGCAGGTGTCCCGTTCCCACCGGGTGTAGGCCCCTACGCCGTAGCCCTGACATGGGCTCTTTGCGTCTTTGGATTCATTTTTGTTCGAACCATTGAGCTATTCCTGCATCGGCCACCTCACGCCTGATGCAGTCATCTGATTGTGTGTGTCCAACTCTGGATGCAGCGGACAGGCGAAAGCGGCCATGATGTTCTCGTTGACCACCTCGCGCGCCTGCCGCTGATCACCACGTTCGGCGTCGAATGCCCACACCGCGCGTCCTCAACCCGGATGACTATCTTCGGACGCCGGAGGGACGGGTGTATACAGACGAGCGCAATGCGGCGGCGTGGGAGCAGCTTTACGCGGACCTCGATGCACTCTTCAGCACAGTTGGGGCGGAAGCCAGCTTCTTCGTCGTGATGGGAGTTCAGGGCGGCGGAAAGACGACCTGGATACGAAACAACTTCGAAGCGCTTGGTCCTGCTGCCATAGTCATGGACGCCGCGGTACCCGCGAGGCGCCATCGAGCTCGTGCGCTTGCTCTGGCCAAGCGCTTTGGCGTTCGGACAGCCGCAGTCTGGATCAACACACCACTTGAGCGGGCTCTGACTCAGAACGCCCAGCGGCTCCCTGACGAAGTCGTGCCCGAGTTCGCCGTTCGAAGCGTATTTGGCCTACTCGAGGCGCCAAGTATTGACGAAGGCTTCGATGAAGTCATCGTGGTCAATGACGCCGCCGACGCCTAACTATGCCTGAGAGTTCGATTGATTCCGGCGCAAGTAACGCCGCCGCCCATGTGCGGTGTGACCCTTCCATCGAAGGGGACGTCCAACGGCTGGCGCCCTCGGTCGTCCCTCATGTCAAGCGTCAGGCCATGCAGGAGCTCTACGCTTCACGCCGGTTCGCTCCGTGCCCGAAACCCGGGGTCGTCCTATGGAGGCAGTGCATGTACAAGTCTCTAGTCCTTGCAATGATCGCCTGCGTTCTCACCCTGCCGGCGAAAGGAGCCTCTGCCGCGATAGCGAACGAACAAGTCGAAGAAGAAGGGCGACGCGTCCTGGCTGTGGAAGACGAGTGGATTGCCGCCGAGATCAATAGAGATGAGGCGACACTTCGTCGAGTCATAGACGATCGTTTCGTCTTTAACTCCAACAACGGAAAGACCTCGGGCAAAGCCGCCCTGATCAAGAATGTTCTTGGCTGGAAGTTGACGGGGCAAACGATCAGCGAGCGAACGGTCCTGGTTGAAGGCGATATGGCAGTGACCTTCGGTACGACGGAGCTGGAGTTCGCGTCTGAGGGCAAGCAAGACAGTAAGTCGAAGTTGCGGTACACAGCGATCTACATCAAGCGCGGAGGGCAATGGCGCGCCTTGGCGCTGCAGATGACCAAGCGGGAAGGTGCGCAGTAGCTCGCAAGGCCAAGTGCGGTCGACCCGGCGGTCAGGCGGACTTTCCCATGGCGGGCCGCTTACCTCAGTCGTTCACTGGCGCGTCGCAACACCGTCAAGCCGCTCGGGGCAAGATAGATAAATGAGGTGACCTTTGAATGTTTCCTCGACATTCCTTGCCGCTGACGGCGACGGATACGAACTGCAGATGGGACGCTGGAGCCAGCGTCTTGCAGAACCGTTCCTTGACTTCGTCGGCACTTCGAGCGGCGAATGCGTTCTCGACGTGGGCTGCGGCACGGGCCGCCTCGCCTTTGCCCTGGCGCAGAGATGCCAGGTGAAGCAGTTGCGCGGCGTCGATTTCTCGCCCGCCTACATTGAACATGCCACGCGCCGCAATCTTGATCCGAGGATCGTGTTCGAGGTCGGAGACGCCTGCGCGTTGGCCTTTCCGGATCACAGTTTCGACCGCGTGCTGTCGTTACTCGTGCTGCACTTCGTTCCAAAGGCGGACGAGGCCATCGCCGAGATGCGACGCGTCGCCCGGCCGGGCGCCGTAGTCGGTGCAACCGTGTGGGACGCCCGCGGAGGCTTCGTTGCCAACCGGATCTTCTTCGATACGGCAGCGGTGCTGGATCCCAAGGCAAACGAGCGCCGGGCACGCAACTACACGCGCCCGATGACCCGACCGGGCGAATTAGCGAACGCCTGGCGGGCGGCTGGATTCAGCGATGTGGCCGAAACCACGCTGAGCATCCGGATGGAGTTCGCGTCATTCAATGACTACTGGGCCCCCTACGCGGGCAAGGACGGCCCAAACGCCGAGTACGTCGCCACGCTCAGCGATGCCGAGCGGGCCAGACTTCGTGACGCCGTGAGGTTGGCGTATGTCGATGGAGAACCGGATGGCCCGCGCTCCTATGCGGCGTTCGCATGGGCCGTGAAGGGCATTGCGCCCGACTAG
>DAITAC010000215.1:0-3456 GCA_036824465.1 Burkholderiaceae bacterium | reverse complement strand
GCAGTCGTCGAACGTGCAGTTTGAAATGCGCCGATCGAATTGCTTTTTCGCTGCCAAAGTCTATCGACGGGAGACCGATACGAAGAGCGTCCAATCGAGGTAACCTGATCGGACGACGCCACGGCCGATACTCAAGTTTCTTAAGAGCAATCTAAGAATTCGCCGCGGACTTTTCTCTTCGCAGGGTTTCCTCGGCTCGGCATCGTCGGTACGGATGAATTCGCCGCGCGTTCGGCATGCGGTGATCTACTCGCTGGTCAGCACACTGTTTCGCAAGCCGCTTCGACTTTGATCTCGCATCGGCGGGGGAGCGAGCATCCCTTCGTCTTCTTCAGGCAGCGCGTGACGCGCGCCAGCCGTAGAAGACGAAATAGTCGGATCACCGTCGCACTGCGATCCGCGTAACGGGAGTGCGCCACGTTTCTGCATCGCGATGCGCGGGACGACGCGCACTGAGACGTCATCCGACACGATGACGCGTGCTGGCTGCTCTTCATGTGACCGGTCCGAAACGGCCGGGTCATGCGACACGACAACCGCCACCACTACGCGTACGGTCGCACCGAAAGCCGATAGCCTTTTCCACGCACGGTCTGGATCAAATCTCGCGCGAGTTTTCGTCGCAGGTTGTGCACATGGACTTCGACGGTATTGCTGCCGACCTCGCTGGCCTGTCCGTACAGGGACTCCTCCAGCACGCGTCGCGAGAAAACCTGATCGGTGTTGCGCAACATCTTCTCGAGCAAACAGAATTCACCGTCGGTCAAATCAACCCGATTCCCATTCCAGAATGCAACCTGGGATTTCGGCAGCAGTTTCAGGGCGCCGAACTCGAGAACGGCACCATCCTGTGCAGCGCTGCGACGAAGCACCGCGCGCATGCGTGCGCACAACTCGAACAGGTCAAAGGGTTTGACCAGATAGTCGTCGGCACCGAGGTTCAACAGGCGAACGCGGTCGGGCACCAGGCCGCGCCCGGTCAGGACAATGGTCGGTATCCGCTGCGCGCGTCCACACCACTGACGAAGCAGGGTTTCACCGTCGACGCCGGGTAAACCAAGATCAAGGACGATCACGTCATACGGGCGCGCAGCGACGCCCTGATCCGCAGCCAGACCATTGGTGACCCAATCGACGTCGAATCCTTCCTGCTCCAGTCCAAGTTTGACGAACGCACCGAGCGAGGAATCGTCTTCGGCGAGCAGGACACGCAATCTAACTCTCCTCTCCTTTGCTCCAGTTTGCCCGATCTCGGCCTGCTCTTCACTGACTGCGTTGAAAGCAACAGCCCCGCCGCCGATTCGCCGCCGAGCGCCTCATGTTGAGGCCGAAGTCGGTGTCAGCAACACAGGCGACGCTAAGATAGTTTGATTTCACACAGTACCGCGCAAGAAAAAGACGCGCGCAAGTAGATACCCGTTCCGGACACTTACGTGAACGACATCGCTGATTCACTCCGCACAAAATCTGCTTCGACGCCGGCCCGCGCACGTTGGTCGCTCCGCCGCCGACTGCTGGTCATTGCGGCGGTCGCGTCGATTGCGGCCTGGCTGCTTGGCGGCACGGCCCTGTACCTCGCTCTGCGCGACGAGAGCAATCGCCTGTTCGACGAGCGCCTGCGCCAGCTTGCCGAGACAGTCCTCGCGTTCGCTGACCATGAACTGGCCGAGACCGGCACGCTGGACCGCCGCGATCCGGTGCACGAGGAAGTCGCGATCACCATGGACTCGCGGTACCGGTTCCAGATCTGGGCATCGGATGGACGATTGCTCCTGCGCAGCAGCAGTGCGAGCGCGAGCGCGCCGTTGGCGCCGTTGCAGACCCGCGGGTTTTTCGACGCCAGCGCCGATGGCGAGGCACTGCGCGTGTACACCACGCATGGCCGGTCCGGCCCGACGCTGATCCAGGTCGCCGAGAGTCTTTCACGCCGGCAGACGGTGGTGCCTACGTGGGGCATCCACCTGATCACGTTGTTCGCGTTGTCGGCGCTGGCGCTCGGCGTGGTGAGCGGCGCCCTCATGCGCGGGGCTCTGCGCGCACTGGACGAGTCGGCGCGACAGTTGGCTGCGAGAGGTCCGACCGATCTCGTGCCCCTGGAAAGCGACAATCCGCCGCGCGAACTCGTGCCGGTTCTGCAATCGATCAACGCCTTGTTTGCCCGGGTCGAGACCGCGCTGTCGGCGGAACGCGGCTTCACCGAGCTGGCCGCGCATGAGCTGCGCACGCCGCTGGCGGCCGTGCGCGTTCAGGCGCAGGTGGCGCGACGGTCGCGCAGTGCGCAGGAGCGCGACCACGTCTTGATCGCTCTCGAAGCCAGCGTCGACCGGTTGTCGCATCTCGTCGATCAGCTGCTTGCCCTGGCGCGCATCAACGCACTGCAGCCCGCTGCGCTGGAGCGCACGTCGATCGATCTGCCCAGACTTGTGGATGAGGTGGTCGCGGATCTGATGCCGATGGTCGCCGAGAAGGACGTCCGGCTCGACCTGCAACTGGACGCGCGGTCGCTGTGGGGCGACCCGGTTGGCATTGCGATCCTGCTGCGCAATCTTCTTTCCAATGGTATTCGCCACGCTCCGCGCGGCGGTCAGGTGCGACTGGAATCTGCGACGGACGCGGTCGGTGTGCGGCTCATTGTCGATGATTCCGGTCCGGGGATCGCGCCGCACGAGCAGACACGTGTGCTCGAACGATTCGGCGGCGCACGCAAAGGCGTGCAGACCGGCGGCACGGGTCTCGGATTATCGATCGTGCAGTCGGTCGCGCGGGCGCATGGTGCCAGTCTGACGCTGGGTGACGCGCCGCTTGGTGGACTGCGCGTCGAGCTGTGCTTTCCGCTTCCGCCTCATGCGGCAGCGGACAGTTCCGCTAGCACCGGGGCATCGCAAAAGGCTTGATCCAGCGAACGCAGCGCGCGCCGATTGCCGACAACTAAGGCAGCACGCGGTCGATCGTGACCTTGATCTCGCCCTTGCCCGGTTGCACGCGGCCGGACATTCCTTCGAGGTCGCCGCTTTGTGGCATCGCGCTGCCAGACTTGGACACGCGCGCACCGACCACGACTTCAGGGAATTTCGACAGCTTGAAATCCGGCGACATCGCCATCGAGTCATCGAGCGCGAACCTGGCCGGCAGATCCTTGACCTGGACCTTCTTGAGCGCCAAGGGCATGCGCGGCCCCTCAGCCGCGCGCGCGAAGATGAACACGGCATCGTCGGGCTTGGCGTTCGCGGTCAATTGCGGGCTGAGCGTGACGACCCCGCTGACCTGCACGCCCGCCGATGCTTTTGTCTCAGCTTTTGTCTCAGCTTTTGCTTTTGCTTCCGCTTTCGCACCCGCCTTCGCGGTTGGAGCCGCGGCGACTGCGGTCTTCGCATCGGCAGAAGGTTTCAGCCCGCCAAGCCCGCGCGCCTCTGCGATCGAACCTGAGATCTGCTGCGCGATCGGCGACTCGGGCGG
>DAITAC010000116.1:0-11426 GCA_036824465.1 Burkholderiaceae bacterium | reverse complement strand
CCGACCCGCAGCCTCGCGATCCAGCTCGGCGACGAGCGGCGCACGATGCGCGAGGGCTATGCATTCCTCGACGAGAAATGCCTGCTGCTCGCCGGGCGCATGCTGAGCGAGGTGCGCCGCTGGCAGACCCTGCTGCGTGAACTTGCATTGCTGCAGGCGCATGCCCGCAGGCAACTGGCCGCCGCGGTCGCGCGTCACGGGCTCAACGGCCTGCAGGTCTATGCGACCGCCCTTTCAACGCAGCGGCTAGCGACCGAGCGCGCCGATCTTCTTGGCGTCGTGCTGCTCGCCGCGCATCTCGCTGATGAGCCCCCCAATATGCCGCCCGCCGTGCATGCTTCCCCAGAGGCCGAAGCGTGCCGGCATGCCTTCGCAGCGGTCACCGCCAAACTGATCGGGCTGGCTGCGCTGTCAGGCAATCTCGCGCGTTTATATGCGGAATACCGCAAGACCGTGCGCCGCGTGCGCGCGCTGCAGGACGTGCTGTTGCCCGAGATCGAGCGCACGCTCGCCGAGGTCGAAACGAGCCTTGAAGAACTGGAGCAGGACGAATTCGGCTTCCTGCGCCGTGCGGCACGCGCCGCGTCCGCGTCCTGAACTCCCCGCGCGCCGCTGGCAGTGGTTGTCGCCTACAACAAACCGCGCGCCACGTTGTAGAAGGCAAAACTGGCCAGCCACGCGACCGTAAGCGGCCACAGCATCGCGAGCAGCGTGAACGCGACGCTGCGCGATTCGCGCCAGATCGTCGCCACGCTCGACAGGCACGGCGTGTAGATCAGTGTGAACAGCATGAAGCTGTAGGCCTGCAGCCAGTTGAGACGCTCGGCGAGCACGCGGCCCAGTTCGTCCTGGCCGGCGCTGTAAATGACAGCCAATCCGCCGAGCACGATCTCCTTGGCGACAAAGCCGAACAGCAGCGCAACCGAAAGAATCGCATCGATGCCGAGCGGCGCGAACACCGGCGCCAGAAAGGTCGCCAGCCGCCCGGCCAGCGTGGCCGGGCCCGCCGGGGCAACATCGAATGGATAGTGCGTGAGCAGCCAGATCAGCAGCACGCCGCAGAGAATGAACACGCCTGCGCTTTCGAGGAAGTGACGCGACGATTGCCAGCCCTGCGCCAACAGGCTGCGCAGCGTGGGCACGCGGTACGGCGGCAATTCGAGCGCGAGCGGTTCGTCGCCGGCAAAGCGACGCCGCCACACGAGCGCAGTGCCGAACGCGACCAGAAAACTCACTGCATACAGACTGAACATCACCACGGGTGCGACCTGGCGCGAGAAAAACGCGGCCGACAGAAACACAAGAACCTGCAACCGCGCCGAGCACAACGAAAACGGAATGATCAGCATCGACAGCAATCGCTGTCGCCGTGAGCGCAGCACGCGCGTACCCATGATTGCCGGCACGTTGCAGCCCATGCCCATCAGTTGCATCACGAACGCGCGGCCATCCAGCCCCAGCCGCGCCATCCAGCGATCCATCAGGAATGCGACGCGCACGAGATAGCCGCTGTCCTCGACCACCGCCATCGCAATGAAGAACACGTAAATGATCGGCAGGAAGGTCAGCACCGTGCCGACGCCATCGATCACGCCGTCGAGCACGAAACTCTTGAACGCCGGTGATGCGGCGACGAGCGCGGGCTCGACCCAGGACGACTTCGCGGTGTCGATCAGCCACTGCAATCCGTCCTGCAGCGGCAGACCGATGCCGTAGATGGCCTCGAACAGCGCGAACACGAGCAGGAAGAACAGCGGCACACCCCAGATCGGGTGCAGCAGCGCGCGATCGACCCGATCGGTCAGGCGCGCCGGCAAAGTGTGCGGAATCTCGACCGTCGCGGCAGCGATGCGCGATGCCTCCGCCTCGCAGCGATCATCCTCGCGCATGATCGTGATCGCCGGCTCCGCGCTCACTGCAGCGCCGGCGGTCGCCTGCCGCAGGGCTTCCTTGACCGGCGCCACGCCGAGGCCATGCTTGGCGTCGACCAGGAATACCGGCGCCTGCAGCGCCTGCGCCAGCCGCTGCGTGTCGATGTGGATGCCGAGCCGGCGGACTTCGTCCGCCATGTTCAGTGCGACCACGATCGGCCGCCCAAGCTCGCGCAACTGCAGCACCAGCGGCAACTGGCGCTCCAGTTGCGCCGCGTTGACGACGACCAGCAGCGCGGTCAACGGCTCCTGCTCGAGAAAGTGCCGCACCAGCCGCTCATCCTCGCCCATTCCATGCAGCGAGTACAGGCCGGGCAGATCGACCAGCTCGACCATCGATGCGCCGAGCAGCACGCGCGCGCGGAGGAGATCGACGGTCATGCCTGGCCAGTTGGCCACGCGCGCCTGTACGCCGCTCAGACGGTTGAAGAGCGTCGATTTGCCCGTGTTGGGCATGCCCAACACCGCAATGCGTCTCCGTGTCGATTTGCCCGCTGACGGGGAAGGAAGCGCGCTCATGATCCGTTCGCGATTTCGATCAGAGCCGCGTCGGCCGCCCGCAGTACGACGTCGGTGTGATCGACGCGCACCTGCAGCGGCCCATTTGCACCCAGGCGACGCACGATCTGAATGCCGCGCCCCGGTTTCAGCCCAAGCGCTGCCAGACGTTCGCGCAGCGCGAACTCGACGTTCACGCGTTGAATCGTGCCGCGGCAGTCAGCGTCGAGTGTCAAGAGGGAGCGGCGGGACATGACTTCTTCAAATGAAAACCATTCTCATCTAGAAGCGTAGCGGATTGCACCCCGGCGACCATGTGCGCTAGATCAAATGAGGGCCACGAATCGGGCTCGGCGGCGAAAGTCCGTAAGCCGGTGCGACCCACCGGCGCGTTACAACGTGGCGTCCCCGCAAAGACTGACCGTGGACGTTGATGTCTGGCAAGTCGGATCGCGCCCCGTCGCGTAAAAGTCGATTCGTTTGATCAACCGCGACGGAACGAATGCTTTTGAACCCGCTTATCTACGTTGAGAAAGGAGAATCACCATGAGAAAACTGCTTTTCGTGGCCGCGATTGCGACTGGACTGTCCGCCGGCGGCATCGCCTATGCACAGGACGCCGCAAAACTCGCTGAGACGGCGGGCTGCATGAAATGCCATGACGTCGAGAAGAAGAAGATGGGCGCGTCGTTCAAATCGGTGGCCGCGAAGTACAAAGGCAACGCGGACGCCGAGAAGACGATCGTCGGCAAGCTGAAATCAGGGGAAGGCCATCCGAAAGCAACCGCGTCGGATGCCGATCTCGCCGCGATCGCCAAGTGGGTCCTCGCGATGTAAGCAGTTCAGCAGCGCAATAAAAGAGGCCGGCAGTCGCCGGCCTTTTTTTGCCCGTGATGACGGCGCGCGACAGCGCGCTGATTGATCACAAGCCGACGGCCCGCTGTCCTTCCTGACCCCGTTGCGCAACTGCGGCCGGCGTCTTGCCGAACCACAGCTGGTACATCGAGACAATCCCCATGAAGGTGAAGCTGAGCGCCATCACGCCGCCACCGAGCATCGTGACCGCCGCGAACGGCTGGTACAGCTTGATGAAGTACCAGGAACTCACGTCCAGCGTAATGGCGATGAACGGCAAGACGACGACCAGCGACTTGAACCAGACCGGCCGTATGTAGGCGTGACTGAAGATCTGGCCCATGATGAAGAAGATGAATGTCATGCCAAAAAGGTGGATATGCGACACGCGCACCAGCGTGAAGATATCGGTGCCCGTGTCCTGCTCCGTCACTTTCTTCACGTTGTCATAGCCGCCGAGATTCGACAGATGCGGATTGCCGCCGTCATGGCAGGTCAGGCAGCGCTTATCAATGACCGGCTTGATGTCGGCTTCGTACTGCGCACGATCCGCGCCCTTCTGCACCCAGGCGACAACGCCCTTCAGTTCCTCTGCGGGCAGCATCGTCGACATGGGTCCGCGCAACGCCGCTTCGAGACGCGAGCCCTTGCCGCTGCCGGAGTACGCGATCACAACGTCCTCATATGACAGCGTCAAAACATCACCATCCCGTCCGGAATAGGTGTGGTAAAGGTAAATGATGGCGAACAGATACCCGGCGCCCATCAGCGCCAGAACTCCCGTGTACATGACGCGCAGGCTGGTCGGCAGTTCCGAGAAGTGCAGATACGACCGGTGCAGTGGTTCGCCATTCATGCTTCTTTCCTCTTTTCAGTATTCGGACCCGCGCCTTGCCTATTTCGCTGGCAGCGGCACGTAAATGACCGAGCGCGGCCTCTGCCGCGCATAGTAGGCCGCAAGCGCCTCGACGTCGGACTCGGTCAGCGCGGTGGACATCGCGGACATCGCCGTGCTCTTGCGTTCGCCGGTGCGGTAAGCGTGCAGAACCCTCTCGTGGTAGTCCGCGCGTTGTCCCGCAATCGCCGGCATGTGCGGATCGGTTGAATTGCCATTGACACCGTGGCAGCGATCGCACCGTTGCACCCATTCGGACGTGGAGAGCGGCGCGCGCGCCTTGGTCGGCAGCGGCTGCTGCTTCGCGTAATAGGCAGCCAGGTTCTTGATCGTCGCCTCGTCCAACGTTGCCACGACACCTTTCATTGTTGCGTCACTGCGCCCGCCGTCCTTGTAGGCGCGCATGGCGGCGACGAAATATCCCGCGTCCTGGCCGGCGAGGTTCGGCACCGTCTCACTGCTGGTGACGCCCTTTTCACCATGGCAACCGGCGCAGGCAGCGGCCGCCCTGGCGCCGGCCGCGTCGTCGCCGGGCGACGGCGTCTTCGCCCTTGCCGGTTTCTGCAGCGCGTAGTACAGCGCGACGTTCTTCAGATCCGCGTCACTCATCGCAGCGGCGATCGTCTTCATCATGTCGTGCTTGCGCTGGCCGTTCTTGTAGGCAACAGTGGCATCAAAGAAGTGCTTTGGATCCAGCGCGACGATGCTGGGCATCCCCGCCATGCTGCTGACACCGGTCTCCCCATGGCAGCTCGCGCACCCCTCGGCGACCGCCTTGCCTGCCCTGACCGGATCGAGCTTGGCACCCGCCTTCGCGGCGGCCGCTTTGGTGTCCGCGGCCGGGCTCGGCGGCGCCGGATCGAGGCTGGCGTAATACGCCGAAACCTTCACCAGCGCATCGTCGCTCAGGAACTTCACGGCCTCGCCCATCGCCTTATCGGGCCGCCCCCCTTGCTGGTACACACGCATCTCGGCGTACAGATAGCCGGGGCGCTGGCCCGCAATGTGCGGCACGCCGCGGCCCGTGCTCAGCCCGTCGATACCGTGACAGTTGGCGCACGAGGCCTGCGCGACCTTCCTGCCCTCGGCGACGTCCGCCGCGCTCGCGAAAACGGCCCGCATGTCGCTGGTCGGCTGGGCGGCCTTCTGCTGTGCGAACGCCGTTACCGTCAGCATCGCCCCCGCGCAAAGCACGAATCCAGCACGAATGGCTCTTCCTAAACCTCGCTTCATTACGTGTTCCTCAAAACGTTCTGCCTGTGCCCATCGCTAACGCTGCGACCCGAGACTGATCAATGCGCACCAGCGAGTGCGGGCGAGGCGGGAGTATGCCCATCTTCCCACGGCGGGAACAACCGAATCGCCCCTAACAGGGTCAACAGCGGCGCCAGAGTCAGCAGGATCGCGACGAGCGCGCCTTCCTGGCCCAGGAAAGGCATGTCGTAGAAGATGAGTCCCTTGCCGGTCTTCGAGAGTTCCTGTCCGCCGATCACGACGTTCCAGCGCATCATGAACACGGAAAACAGCACCAGCATGGCGGAGGCCGTCACGCCAAAAACCAGCGCGCGCCCGGTCGTGCCGCGCCAGATCATGTACGACAGCCACAGCATCGGCAACGCCGCCCCGATGCCGAACTGCAGCACGAAGTACGGAATCAGCAGCGGCCCGGTCACGAACGCCATGATGGTGTCGACACCTTCACGGCCCTTGTAGACGATGTTCGCGAACTCCAGCCACTCGAGCACGAACGCGATCATGATGAAGGCCCACACCGTGTAGGCCATTCCCTTCAGGCACGCGAGATCCACCGGTACGCGGCGCAACTTGCAGGACGCGACGTACAGCACGATCAGCAGCGAAACGCCGGAAATGATCGCGGAAAAGAGGAAGATGACCGGCATCAGGTCGGATGACCACCATTCCCTTGACTTCAGTGAGCCGAACAGGAAGCCGACGTATCCGTGCAGGCCATGCGCCCCGGGGATGCCTGCCACGGCAAGCCAGAACACCCACTTCTCATCGACCTTTCGCGCGCGCTCCGAGACGTCATACGAGCCGAGCGTCATCAGCTTGTACACCTTGCCGAGCAGATCGGTCCGCTTCTGCGCCTGCTCAACGATGTAGGGACGGTAGGCAAACCAGATCTCCAGCATGAGCAGCACGACGTAGAAGGTGGCAAAGAAACCAAACATCGCCATCGCGGAGGTCAGGTGCGGCGTGATCATCGCGTTGAAAGCATGCAACGGCTGACCGAGATGAAGCAGCAGCGGCATGGGCACGAACAGCATGCAGCACAGCGACGTCAGCAGGGCGAGGTGCGCGACGGGCTTCAGCCGCTGGAAGCCAAACACCTGATACAGGCTCGACACGGTGAACGCGCCGGCGACGAGCCCCGTGAGATACGGGTAGACCGCGAGCAGGACGGTCCAGTCAATGATCGTCTCGTTGGGGAACACCCAGCCGGTGTACTGAGCGAAGTGAGCATGCGTTTCCACTAGCTGACCTCCTTGTCGATGCCGACGTAGAACACATTCGGCGAGTTACCCGACTCGGGACGAAGCACTTGCACGCGGTTGTTGCGGATGAACAGGCTGATCGGGCTTTGCTTTTCCAGCGTGTTGCCAAAGACCCGTGCACCGACCGGGCAGGCGTCGACGCAGGCGGGTTGCAGGCCCTTGGTGATCCGGTGGTAACACCAGTTGCACTTGTCCGGGGCGCCCTTGGCTTCGTTGAAGTAACGCGCGCCATAGGGGCAGGCCTGCACGCAGTAGCGGCAGCCGATGCAGTGCGTCTCGTCGATCAGGACCACGCCGTCCTTGGTCTGATAGGTCGCGCCAACCGGACACACCTGCACGCAGGCCGGGTGTTCGCACTGGTTGCACAGCTTGGGTACGAAGAAGGCCTTTTCCACCTTCGCGCCCTGATAGCGATTGGCGAACCGGTACTTGTCCGGCGCCCCCGAGGCGGCGATGTTGACCGGATCCTGCTGGCTGTCGATCCGCGCCCGGGTTTCGCCCTCGAGATACACGTAACGCTCAACCCACGTGCGGAACTGGTGCGGGTTGCCCGGAACGCTGTTTTCCGTCTTGCACGCCTCAACGCAGCGCAGGCAGCCGATGCACTTGTTGGCGTCCACGCCGAACGCCCACTTGTGGTTCGTCCAGTCGTAGTCCTTGGTCGGGAATGATCCACCCGCGCTGACTGCCGCCCGTGCGGCGGCAGGGGCAAAGGCACCCAGGGCACCGGCGCCGGCACACGTCGCCGCGGCAAGGCCGAGTTTACCCAGGAACTTGCGGCGAGCGTCAATACTTGGCAAGGAGTCAGTCTTCATGGCGTCGCCTTTCATTTCTTCGTGGGCTGACAGCTTTGTCTCGCGTAGTACGCGGCGAGATTCGTGATGTCCGCGTCGCTCAAGCTTCGAACAACACCCGCCATCGTCGGATCCTTGCGCAATCCGCCGCGGAACGCCTTCAGCACGTTCACCAGGTACCCGGCCTTCTGGCCTGCAAAATTCGGCCACGCGGGATTGGTGCCGACGCCGGTCTCGCCATGGCATGCGGCACAGTTCTTCGCGAGGGTCTTGCCGGCTTCGACATCGCCACCGGCTTTCGCCGCGCTGCTGTCCTTGCAGCTCAAACCAGCGTAGTAGGTCGCAAGGTTGCGGATGTCGTCATCGCTGAGCGCCTTGGCCAGTGGCGTCATCATCACGTCCTGCTGGTCGCCGGATTTGTATGCGCTCATGATCCGGACAAGATAGGCAGCGTTCTGGCCCGCCAGGCTCGGCCACGTGTCGTTCGGGCTGATTCCGTTGGCGCCGTGGCACGCTGCGCAGTCGCCCGCCAGCTTGCGCCCGGCGGCTGCATCGCCCGTCACTTTGGCCGCGACGGCGGCGATCTTGGGCGCGTGCGCGTTGTGACACGTCTTGCACTGCTGATTGCCCGCGTGTTGCGCAACGACAACCTGCGGCTGCGTTTGCGGCCGACCCGGCATCGCTTCGTGACACAGGGTGCACAACGCAACGGTGTCCGCCGGAATCGGCAGCTTGCCGTTCGCGGGATGGCCCTTGGCGGGGCCGTGGCAGGTTTCGCATGCGACCGACTTGTGGTTGTTCGCGGACCACTGCGCATGGCGCTCGGCATGGCAGGTCATGCAATAGCCCGCACCCTGGAACACGACTTCCCGCGCGGCGATCTCGGTCACTGAGTTGGCGCGGTAATGACCGAATTGGTAGAACGAGCTGGGCGTGAAGATGAACTTGGCGATGCCCGCCAGTGCGAGGACCGCAGCCATCAGCAACAGCAATCGAGTGACATGCTTGGGCATGATGGTCCCGTCTCCTTCGCGACTTGCTTCAGATACGCAACCGGGCGATCCGGACCCGGGCGCCGCGTTGCTTCTGTCTTGTCTCGGCGCCGATGGGGCCGCGGCGCTGCTGCCAACTGAAATCCAACTTCAAAGCGCTGACTGTCGCGCTGCCAGCAGGGAACGTCTCGTCGGGAAATGCCTCAATCACATCGACCCTCACGCACACTGCTTAAACTGCCGGGACACACGCGATTCGCTGCGCGGCCAGATTGCGCCAGCACCGGCGCGCGTCAGTTGACTGACATCAAGAATCAAGGAGGCTTCTCAACTCCGGCCCTGCACGTGCATCATTCGCGCCATGCGCTGGATCGGCCGTCGGCTGGCGTCGCGCTCGCGCCACTTAAGTTAGCCCTCGAGCGATAACCCGTGGGGTACGGCGACGTGCCCCTGAAAAGGCTGACGATGTTGCGCCTTGTTAAGGTTTGCGAAATAAATCCGGTGTAAACAATGTGAGTCGGATGGCCGAGATCAGGCCGTCGAACCGCCAATTCCTGGAACCTGCGATGAAAAATATCCTGTTAGGCATTGCGTTGACGCTGGCGCTGGTGGGTTGCGGCGAACGCAAGGAACAGCAACCGGTCACCAAGGCGGCAGCCGAGAAAGCTCCCGCCGCGGACGTCAGTGCCGGCAAAGCGCTGGCCGAGCGCTCCTGCAGGAACTGCCATGGCCTGGACGGCAAGGGCGCGGGACCCGCCATCCCCCACCTGGCGGCGCAAAGGGAGCGCTACCTGCTGGCATCGCTGAAGGAATACAAGGAGGGCAAGCGACACCACACGGGGTTGCGCGACCTGGCAAAGAAGATGACCGACGCGGACATGCGCAATATCGCGGCGTACTACGCTGGTCAGCCTGCGGTCGCGATCTCAGCGGCGGCCGCTGACGTCAAGCACTCGTCGCCGTATGAGCGCGGCAAGAAGCTCGCCGAAGCGTGCGCGAAGTGCCACGGCGAAGACGGCAACGCGAAAACGCCCGGCACGCCGAGTCTCGCGGGCCAGCAGCCCGTGTATCTCGTGGCGGCGATTCACGAGTACCACCGCGGCGACCGCGCGATCGGCGCGATGCGGTCGATGATGAGTGAATCAGACCGGCTCGATCTCGAAAGCCTGGCGCTGTACTTCTCCGCCCAGGCCCCAGTCCAGCGGCCCGCGCCCAAACGCGGCGATGTGGCGGCCGGCGAGGCGCTCAGCACCGCCTGCGGCGGATGCCACGGGGTCTACGGGATCAGCAGGGATGCCCAGACGCCAAGCCTTGCAGGTCAGGACTTCGACTACCTCGTCAAGGCGACCAAGGCATACTGGACCATTCGCAAGAACTGGGGCATGCAGCGCTACGTTGCCGGACTCAGCGCCAAGGAGGTCGAGAACATCGTCGCCTACTACGCGGCACAGGCACCGAAAGCCGCGGAACAGGTGCCGAGTTCCACCAAGGATCTGGTCGCGCAATGCGATCGCTGCCATGACCAGGAGGCGAGCGCATCGGTCGTGGCACCGAAAATGAAGGGACAGGACAAGGACTACCTCGTCATGGCCCTGCGGAACTACCGTGATGACGGCAATCGTGAAAGCTCCACCATGCACCGGATGAGCTTTCCATACAGCAACGCCATGATCGAGAGTCTCGCGACCTGGTACTCGAGTCAGCCGGCGAAATGATCGGATCGCCGCGCCGCGGTCGCTTGCGTTCGAGCAGGTCGGCCGCGCGCGGTGGCCATTGCGTTAAGGTGCGCTTGTCCGGGCTCCTCGACAGGGATGAGTGTTCCCGGCGGCAACGCGTCCGATATGAGGGGTCATTGCACGGCGGTGGCTGATCTCCTAAAGCGAGCCACTGCCGCGCCAGGTTCGATCGCTGTCACGCGCGCAGGGGCACGTACCCTTTCAGCGAGCCTTCATGTCTGCGGGGGAATCCGCGCAAGCGCCGGCCTGACTCCGCGGGAGACGGGCGCAAAGACCAGGAGAAACGCACTCGCCGTCTTGTTGCTTCTACCTAAGCAGGCTGTAGAAGATCAACAATATCGTCACGATGCCCAGCGTCAGTGCGGTGCCGCCGACGATGCGGCCGAAGGTCATCGACCCGGCGCTCGGTGGCGTGGTTTCCAGCGTCGTCAGCCGCCCTTCGCGCACCAGTCGCGCGCGCTCTATGGGCCGCTCTTCTGCCAGCTCGTGCTCTGACACGCGGCCGGTGAAGATCACGAGGTCCATCGGAAATTTTTCGGGTCGCAGGTGGCCGTTGAAGAAGTGGATCGTGAAGATGAACCCGACCGCAAGCAGCGCTTCTTCACCGTGCACGAGACTGGTGATGTTCAGCACCCACCCGGGCAGAAACTGCGAGAAGAAGATCGGGAACCACAACATCAGGCCCGAGCCCCCGATGATGAACATCCCCCAGAACACCGCCCAGTAATCGAATTTTTCCCAGTACGTGTAGCGGTCGAACTGCGGTCTCGGGCCGCGTCCCAGGAACCACTTGAAGTGGTTGTAGATGTCCGCGATGTCCTTGCCCTGCGGCACCATCGAGTCCGGGCCCCACAGGATCGTCAGGATGCTGTCCGACGCCAGCCCGCGGTACAGCACGCGCAGAACATGCCCGACAAATACGACGATCATCACCGCAGCGCAAATCCGGTGGATCAGTCCGGCGCCGCGGAAACCACCGAATAGCCGCACCAACGCTTCGGCCCATGCGTGGTCGGGGTACAGCAACGGCAAGCCCGACAGTGCGCAGCCGATGAACGTGAACATGAGCACGGCGTGCATGACTCTTTCGAGCAGGCCGAAGCGACGGTAATAGCGCCCGCTGCCGGCGGGCGCATTCGCTTCGGCGCGGCTCAGCGGAACTCCGATAGCACTTGACATCTGTTTATCTCCACGCGCTCAGCCACCACC
>DAITAC010000214.1:0-3474 GCA_036824465.1 Burkholderiaceae bacterium | reverse complement strand
TGCTCTGGGGTTTCCTCGGACTGGTCGCCACGACCACCGCCGTCGGCATCGGTATCTACGCCTTCGGCTATCTGACGCCCTGGCCGCTCTGGCACCCCGTGAAGATCCTAGGCAACGTCAGCGGGCTTGCGGTCCTCACGGCGATCGTCGTCTTCGCGTGGCGCAGGATCGCCGACGGCAAGCGCGCGGGGAAGACTACCTACTCGGACTGGCTCTTCCTCGCGGTCCTCCTGCTCACCGTGCTCACCGGGCTCCTGTGCGAGACGCTGCGCCTTACCGACCTCCCACGGCTCGCGTACCCGATGTACGTCGTCCACCTCATCACGATCTTCTTCCTGCTCGTGTACCTCCCGTACTCCAAGCTCGCTCACCTCGTCTACCGGACCACAGCCATGCTCCACGCCGCGCGCCTCGCGGCGGCGGCGGGCAAGCGCTGACCGGCACCCGCCGCCGCCGCTGATCGCTTCGTTGGTCGCAGTCAGAACGGCTTGGCGTCTGTCTTCTTACGACGCGCAGCGACCGTCGGCGTCGAGCTTCATGTACCGCACCAGCCAGTCGCGCGCCCGCTGTCGCGCGTGCCGCGCTGCAATCTTCTCCTCGGGGGTCGCGTCGCGCCGGAAGTCGAATGCGCGCCGCGCCATCGGATACATCTGCAGTCCCACCGGCACACCGCGTTCCCACAGCGCATAGAACGCGCGGCCGTTGACGATGCGCCGCAGTTCAAAATCGGCGTCCCCGATCAGCATCAGAACAGGCGCGTTGATCTTCGCGACCTCGGGCGCGACTGAGTAGAGCTGCTGCGGCTCGGGCGCATTCGGATTCTGGAAGTGCCCGTAGTACGAGACGATCGCCGCGATGTCCTGCGGCCGTTTCGCGGCGAGCCTGATCGCAAAGTACGGGCCGCGCGAGATTCCGACCACACCGACCGGTCCCTTGCAGACATCCTTGCGCGCCAGCAGTGCGTTCAGTCCCGCCTCGACATCGTCTTCGCTCTCCGGATAATGCCGGTCCGGCCAGCGCTCGATCATGTTGGCCTTCTGCCAGTCGGGCGCCAGCACGAGGAACCCCTGCTGCGCCAGTTCGCGCATATGCGCGCGGTCCTCGTCCTCGAGTCCTCGGCGCGCATGGATGTACAGCACGGGTGCATAGGGGCCGCTGCGTGCCGGCCTTGCGACTTCCACTGGCACGTCGTACTTGCCGGCCAGCACGCTGTAGGTCTCAAGCGGCTGCGCCGCTGCGGCACCTGCTGTCAGCCAGACAAAGAGGAGGATCGCGGCTTTCATGCGCGATCTGCCAGCGGCTGCACTGCGAACGACATCGCCCCGAGATCGCCGAGCACGAACGTCGCCGGTGCGCCGAGTCCGGCCACGGTTCCTGGATTCACCAGCGGCGTGCGGCCGCCGCGCACGTTCGGCACATTCTCGATCTCGGCACTGTGGCTGTGACCACACAGCACGGCGTCGTACTCACCGGTCATGGCCATTGCGCGCGCCAGATGCGGGTAATGAATCATGAAGAGGCGCCGGCCGCCGAGTTCGACCGTCGCTTCGCTGCCGTGATAGGTAAGCTTTCCCGTGAACTCCTGCGCCAGCCGTGCCATGCCCGGCATGTCGCCGAGATTGTTGCCATGGATGACGTGCAGCGGCAGACCGAGCGTGAGGCTTCTTCTCAGCGTGTTCGGGCCGATGACATCGCCACAGTGCAGGACCGCCCGCGCGCCCCAATCGCGCGCGCGCTCGATGGCGATCGCGAGCAGATCGCCGTGATCGTGACTATCGGAAACGATGCAGACCCTCATCGATCTTGAATCACTGGCTTACCCGGCGTCTCAAGGCGCATCCCCGGCACCAGGTCGAACACTCGCTGCCGGTTGAACTCTCCAGTCCGTACGGCCGCCGCAACAGCGCCGCGCTCGCGCTCGAACATCATTCGCCCTCCTCCGCAAATTCATTGCCGATCGCATCAGCGTCCATGCCCCGGCGTTGGAGCTCGTGGTCAGCCTGTGCGCGCAGGATGTCGAGGGTGCAGTCGACAAGGCTCTCGTACTCGGTGCGTCCGGTCCCGTAGAGCTGGCTGGCGCTGTAGAAGAACTGCGCGCGGTAGCGCTCCCCCGGCAGTTTGACGACCACGAACTGAGCACTGCGCGCGCTCCAGTAGATCGCGGGGCACGGCGTCAGCACGGGCCGATCCGGATCGAGGCGCATCTCCGCTTCCACCAGTTCCGCGGCGACGGTTTCGCGATAACGCTCGCGCAACGCGGTCTCGACAACGCGCTTCTCGGCCTCGGTGAACTCGGCGATCTGTCTGGCTGACATACGAAGCTTCGCTCGCAGGGCCGCAGATGCGCGCCGCGAGTGCTGAGTATCCCAGCGAATCGCAAACGCGCGCCCTACCAACGTGGGGTATTCTCCGGCTCCCCCTTCCGCGGGGGTAGACAGCGCGAGCGCCGCCCCGCCTAATCGGGACCTTGCGCCGCCGCCTGCGCGCGGCCCAGTCATTGCGATCTCCGATGCCCGAAGACACCGCAGCCCCGCGTTCGACCGACGTGCGCACGACGACCTGCTACATGTGCGCGTGCCGCTGCGGCATCCGCGTGCATCTGGCGGACGGCAAGATCCGCTACATCGACGGCAATCCCGAGCACCCCTTGAATCACGGCGTCATCTGCGCCAAGGGTTCGTCGGGAATCATGAAGCAGTATTCGCCGGCACGGCTGACGCAGCCTCTGCTGCGCAAGAGCGGCGCCGAGCGCGGCGCAGGCGAATTCGAGCCGGTGAGCTGGGAGCGCGCGTTCGAGATCATCACCGAGCGACTGACAAAGATCCGCGCCACCGATCCGAAGAAGTTCGCGTTGTTCACAGGACGCGACCAGATGCAGGCGCTGACGGGCCTGTTCGCGCGGCAGTTCGGCACGCCGAATTACGCCGCGCACGGGGGCTTCTGCTCGGTGAACATGGCCGCCGGGATGATCTACACCATCGGCGGGTCCTTCTGGGAGTTCGGCGGGCCGGATCTGGATCGCGCGAAGCTCTTCTTCATGATCGGCACGGCGGAGGACCATCACTCCAATCCGCTGAAGATCGCAATTTCAAAATTCAAGCGCCACGGCGGACGCTTCGTGTCGATCAATCCGGTGCGCACCGGCTACTCCGCGATCGCCGACGAGTGGGTGCCGATCAAGCCCGGCACCGACGGCGCATTGCTGCTGGCGCTGATCCACGAAATCATTGCCCACGGCCTGTACGACCGCGACTTTCTCGTTCGCTACACAAATGCCGGCCAACTGGTGAACGTCGACGAGGCGAACGACGAGTTCGGCATGTTCGTGCGCACCGAAGTCCCGCACGAGGAAGCCTGCTACGAGCCGCAGAACAAGCTGTGGTGGGACCGCATCAGCAACGCGCCGGTGACTACGCACGCCGAAGGCGCCGATCCCTTTCTGTTCGGCTCATTCAATCTGCGCGACGGCACGCC
>DAITAC010000115.1:0-11514 GCA_036824465.1 Burkholderiaceae bacterium | reverse complement strand
GCGGCGTCTCGCGAGCATCAATGATCTTCCCATCACAGAGCCTGAGCGGAAGTACCACTGGCCACTGGGCAGGCGTCCTGATGGTCACCCTTGCCTCTCAGACCTTGGCCTTTAACTTTGATTAACCGGTGATCCTGAAGTGGTTCACCGAGAGGATCGCCTATGGCCGATACGACCATAATGTCTAGTTTTTCCTCGAAGAGTCTTCTTATCTACAGATCAGCCGCCAGACGATTGGACGGAATCGAATTGCAAACCGCTTGATCCTTCGCCTCGCCCCGGTTGTTTCCGTCGACCCATCCAGAGATAAGTTGATCCATCGATCCAGCGCGCATATTGATAGGTCCTGGTGACGCGCGCACCTTCCCGTGGCACTTCTTCCTCATAGAGCAGCAACTCGCGAGCTGGTTCGAGCAATCGTCCCTTCGGAAGTTGCAAGCCCTGAATGCCTCCCTCGCCGAACGCCGGCAGGACGCCACGTTTGAGCCGCAGGGTCGTACCGTCTTTGACCGGAAGCAACGGAATCCAATAGTCCGGCACGGTGGTGCCGAGCCGGTACATCAACGGTGCACCGTCTGCGGCAGGGGATGGCGGCTGTTCCGCCAGGGTCTCTTGATAGGCTTCATGACGATCCAACGGACGACCGGCGGCGCTTTCAATAACTCGCTCGACGGCCCAGGCCACATTGGCCATTTCATCCCTCAACAACGACAGGTCTTCCACGGGCTGGCTTTCCAATAGCGGGCCTAACACAGGTGGCAAGAAGAACAACTTCTGGGTATCGTTCGTGAGGCTGAACATGCGCCAGGGTGAGGTCGATCCATCCACTTCGGTCGTGTGGGGTATCAGGAACCGTTCGCCGAACGTGTTGGTCACAACGAGCGCGCGGATCTGTGAGAGTGTCCCGACAGGGAGTTCAAGCGGCAGGAGGAACCAATCGTTGCTGTATTCCAGCGCAAACTTCACGAGCAGCAGGCGGGCCAGGTCCTGCGGTGCGGCCTGGACGCTCGCAAAATTCACGGCGCCGTCTTCGAATTCCCACAAGCGCGCGGAGGGCATGCCGCGAAACGAGACCGGCGCCGGGAGAAAAGCCTCCGTGGCTGAGGTGCGGCTTTCGGTGGCGCCCAGACCAGTCCCCGAACTCGTCGTGAACGAAAACCAGTCCAATCGCCCATCCAGATATTCCGGCGCGGTCAGCACCACTTCGCTCGACGTCGTCTTGGCAGAGACACTCAGGGCGTACTCCATCCGTTCTGGAATCCACGCGGAGGGAGCGCTGCCTTGCTGGAAGAGGCCATCGATCCAGATCAGCCAGGTGGTCATGATGGCGAGGAGCTTTGGCCGATCTACCTCGCTCACCTGATCGAACGGCGCTTCTCGAAACAATTCCGCCAACGTGTTGCCGACTTGCAACACTCTCAGGCGCGCGGCAAACCGCAAGCCGTCGATGGTACGGCCGCTCAGCACACGGATGAAGGACAGGCTCGAGGCATCGATCTGCTTGGCCTGCTCCGCTGTGGGGGCGGCCAGGACGTACGTACTAGCCAACCACTGTGCGCGTGTGGGCCCGAGCCTGGCCGTTTCCAGCAGACGGAATAGATGCCGTCCCGATTCGGCCGCGAGCCGCCAGTTGGGGTGTGAGTCGTCCGTCACCGGTTCCGCTTCCACCAGCGTTTCCAACGCCAGGCCAGCAGCTGCGTAGGGCCTCGCTGGATGCGGGCCAGAGCGTGGGCCGGGTTGATAGCGAGTGACGGCGGCGATGTCCACGATCACCTGCGCGGCGGCAGGTGAACCCGCATCGGCCCCGTTGAACTCGCCGAACTGCCATTGACGGCCCAGCATCCAAAGCGGATCGTGGATGCGCGCTTGCAGCCCGTCTTGCAAGTCCGGGTTGTGGGTGCTGAGGTCGAGTCTGATTTGAGAGGGCATGCCTAGGCTCCTATTGCTGGATCGATGACGCTGGTGAAGTCGAGGGTGCCGCCGGTGAAGAACAGCGCCGGGGCCGACGGGTCCTGCTCTCCGGAACCGACCGGCTGCAGCGCACGTTTGCCGGAACGATCCCACGTGGCCATACCGTCGAACAGGGTGAAGGCCATGCCCTCCACGATCCGTCCTTCCAATCCCACGGTTTCGGCAGGCACTTCGAGCCGCACCCACCGACCTGGCGGCGGCAGGGGCCCCATGTACTGACGGCTGACGGTATTGTCGGTACCCCAGGGAATGAGGTTCTCGCCCCAATAGACGCGGTGATCCCAATTGCCTGCGTGCCACTGCAACATGACTTGTCGAGGCATACGCGCGGGATCGAGATAGACATGCGCGAACAGCCGGTCTCCTACACTGACGAACATGGCGAGCTTGGCGCCTTGGAAAAAGTGTTGGTGAATGCCGGCGGCGAACACCGATTGATGGGCGCGTGTACCGGAGAGCGGTTCCGGTTTCGTGCGCACCCAGGTCCAGCCTTCACCGTCACCGAGCGGCGTGGCGCCTTGCGGTAGCTGATCCTCCACCCAGATCAATTCCTCGCCGCTGTCTGGTGCCACGGCGCGGAGCCTGGCCAAGTCCATCGTCTCGTGCAAGACGGCTTCCAGGCTGTTGAGGTCCCAGGTCGTCCGCTGGTCTGCAGGCACGGCGAGCAAAAGCGCCTGCGGAGGCGCGTTGTTCGGTTGATCATAATGAAAGGCCAGGCCGGTCGTTTCCTTGGGGCTCGGCACCGTCTCCACCCACTCGTCGATCAGGAGCCCGCAGAAGGCTTGATCGAAACGGAACGGTTGTGCCGACGCCATCTGCGCCACCAGCGAGAGGCGTCCGCGCGGGAACGGCTTGTCCGGCGCCTGCGGCAAGGCCACCCAGCGATCCTGCGCCTGAAAGGGGAGTTGTCCGACGTGGAACCGGAGTGCGGCGCTCCCCACGGTTTCGGCATAGAGCATCGCTTCGTTCAGCCGCGTCGCGCCAGGGCGGACGTAGGCAGCGCGCTGGAACCAGGTCACGGCTGCCATCGGATCTTGGCCTTGGAGCGAGAGTCCGGCGGCGAACGTCTCGTTTAACTGTGCTGCGTTGGCTGCGGTCACGCGGGGCAGCGCCAGGAAGTCCTGGCCGAAGATGATGCGGAAACGAGCCAGGTCGTGATCGCGCCGTTCTTCCGGCGTGGCGTTCGCACGCACAAAGTCCTGTTCGGATTCGGCCACGCGGTTGAGCCGACGTTGCGCTTCGAGGACGACCGACCGCGCCTGGGTCAGCAGCAATGACCGCGCTTCCGGTCCCGTGCCGCCGATGTCCATCGGGACGGCGCTCGGTATGCCGTAGTTCGCCAAACCGAACAGGGCGCGGCGCACCTCGTCGAGGTTGGCAGTCAGGTCATCCGACGAGGGCGGAGGCAGGAGGCCGTTGAGTCTAGCGCGCGCATCAGCCAGGGCTTGCAATGCGCGGGTGGCGCGGCCGGCAAACTCGTCATGGTTCAGGCCGGAGTCGGCGGGTGATTCGGGCAATGACAGGTCACGGCCGTCCAGTGAGCGGGCGTTGCTCAGCAGACGCCTCACCGTGGTCGCGACCTCGCACCATTCGCTCACGCTGACGAGCTCTGCGCTCCAGCCGTTATCGCGGCCGAACTGCAATCGAATGATCGCATCCGGCGGGACCGTCGCGGGACGAGTCTGCTGCAACACGAATCGCCAACGCTGCTCCAGTTCGGCTTGCTGTGCACGGGTACTGCCTTCGGCGAGATAAACGGCATCCAGCGGCGCCAGTCCGAGCGAGGTCAATGCGTTCTCTACCGTTTGATAGACCTGGCCGTCCTGCTGATTGACGTAATCCGCCTTACACCGGACCTGGGCCGGGTTCGGTAGCAGCGTCGCTACCCAGGCGTTGAGGATCGGTTCCGCCTGGGCGCGTGCCGATGGGGCGGTCGTCGGCCAGCCTGCCGGTGCCGTCCCGTCGGTCGCCGGGAACAGCGTGCAGAGGCGATGCGTCAGTCCGATGCCGCTTCTCGGCGTGCGGATCACGTCCAATTCCGGCGGCGGAACCTCACCCGCGGCAATGGCATCCAGCGTGGCGCCTGAGCGCAGCGGATTGCCTTGCACGAGCTGATACACACTCTCGGCCACGACACTGTCCCCCACGGAGTCGACCAGATCGTCGAGTGCCTTGAGCGCCTCCACCAGCGCCGTGAAGTCCGGGCTGCCGGGCGGTGGAAATCCCAAGGTCGCGTTGCCGAACGGAATGGTGGTGACATCCCAGGGAGATTGCGGTGCCTGGCGTTGTTGGCTTGCGGTCCATCGCCGGTGAAGGGCCAGTCCGTCGACGACGGCGGCAGCCGACAACGATTTCAGTGCCTCATTCCATTGCGCGGCGAGGCGCGTGGTGAGTGCGGTCCTGGCGGCGAGGAGATCGCTCATAGCCTTACCGCGCTGCCCGCCTTCCTTGGCGAGGACCTGGCGGTCGAGTTCTGCGGCGAGGGTTTCTTGCCCTACCGCCATCTGCTGCGCGGCGGGAATGGAATCCGGATCAGCAGCATTGAGCAGCTTGGCCTGGGCCCGTTCCGCGAGCAGGCGTGAGCCATCCCGGGCGCTGACGGCCTGCTGTGCGGCGGCGGCTTGGGCCAGGGCGGTGGTATGGGCCTGGGTCAGCTGTTCCACGCGATTGTCCCACTCATCCAAATCCCGCGCTTCCAACAACTGGACGGCATAACGCCGCACGGTGGGTTGGATCACCTTGCCCTGCGGTTTTGCCGCCTGTTGTTGCGCTAGCACCTGAGCCGCCTGCGCCACCTGTGTCTGCGCGGCCTGCGCCTGTTGCGCGAGCGTGGCGACCGTCCCCAGTTCGGCGCGATAGGTGTCCGCGCGGCGCTCTCGCTCGGCCTTCAAGCCGCGGGCGTCTTCAGCCCGGCGCAGGGCCTGATCACGTTGCGCCGTCAGCAAGGTCACCTCGTGCGCCAGCCGCTCAGCCCGTGTGAGGGTATCGCGAATGTCGGCGAAGCGGTCGGTACCGGTGAAGCTCGTGAGGGCGCGAAATCGCTGAATATAGCGGTCCAGCCCACGTTCGTGGAGATGGCGTTCGAATCGATATCCGAGCAGGGCGGTCAGGGACTGACCTTGGCGCACTCCGTCGAGCAGCCACTTGGCGCGATGGACCCGCTCTGATGAAAGGTCGACGGCAAAGGGCGAAGCGCCGGGTGCGCGATTTGATTCTTGCGACAGGTAGCCACTTCGCAGCACGGCGGCGGCCGCCGCATGCCCGAGCGAAGGAGCGTGGACGAAGCCCTTGTTCTGTTCAGAGCGTGAGAGTGGTGCAGGGACACCGGCCGGAAGTGCCGGAACCGGTTGCAGCGAGGCCGCACGTCGAACCTGTTCTACCCAGCCGTAGGCGCCGAGCCTGATGCCGGAGGGCGCCGCCTGCCGCATGACGGCCAACCGCCTGGTGGCGAGGGATGTGCCCCAGGCATCGAGGCGATAGGTGAGCAGATCCATCACTTCCGCGAGCAGTTGTTGCCGAACCGGTTCAGGCAGGGCCGTCACTTCGTCCCAGGCCGGCTCGTGCGGAGTAGAGAGTGCGCGAGTCAGCAGCAACGTCCGGAAGGCCTCGGTCAGCAACCGCTTCGGCAGGGGCGGCTGTTGAGTGGAGACTTCGGGAAATTCGCGCAAGGTGTAGCGGGAGGCGTTCGCTTCCTGCGCCAAAAGTACGACGGGGTTGGATTCAACCGTGGTCTGGAGGGCTTGTGACGCCTGGCGGCGGCGTGTCAATCGTTGCGCACGCCACCAGGTAGCCAACGCCCGGTCCTGGTCCTGACCGGTCGCCGAGATCCAGCGGTCGAGTGCCGCCACCGGCAGCAGGCCGTAAGGTTGGCTGTCGACACGCAAGACCGGCAGTGGCCCGCGAGCACGTACGTACTTTGTGAAATGGTCGCGCAGCACGTCCGCTCCGGCTGCGCCGAGCAGTTGCCGCAAGAGCGGACTGTCGCAAAGCGCGAGCAGAGCCGATTGCATCAGCGAGGACCGGCGTTGTTCCGATCCGTCGGCACCGCGAACATGGGCAAAGACGGAAGTCGGCAGGCCCAAGGCCTGCGCCAGCAACTCGCCGTCGGACCCAGGACGGAGGAGCGAAGCACCCAGTTCGACGCCCATGCTGTCGGCGACATCGCGCCCCGTCGAACGATACCCGGCGGAGGCTTCCGCCGTGTTGTTCGTGGGCACCTGTTGCTCCACGAGAGCAAGGCTGCCGGTGTAATGGTGGGCATCGAGCAGTCGAACCAATCGGTCGGCCGTGGTCGGGGCATCCCATGAGGCCTTGAGGCCCAGCACGACGATCCGATCGAAACCTGCCCGGGCGTCTTCCTCTGTAACGGGAATACGTAGACCCATCCCGATGGATTCAGCCGTATCGAAATCGGTGATCCACTTCATGCCTTCATCGACAGGCGGCAGTCCATTGCTACCGACCGGGCCCGTGCCGCGTGGGTCCGGCCCGACCGCCACGGTCTCCGGGATTGCCTTGCCCCAGGCAGTGACACGCGCTGCATCGCTGCGATAGCCAATGGCGACCCAGCGATCCGGCAGGACCTGCGTGTGGGGAGCGCGCGTCCAGCTGTCGTCCCGACGCGCGACCGTTCCGGCTTGGGCGAGATCAAGCACGTGGGCGATCCAAGCGGCGCGGGTCGTGCCGAATTGTTCGGTGAGTCGTTGCCAGCCTTGCCTGAGGTGCTCCTGCCGATCCGTGCCTACGGACGCGGCGGTGACATGGGCCCAGAACTCCTTGCCACGGCGTTCCTCTTCTTCGGTGAGAGCCGGTTCGTGACTGTCGAGATGAATGTCGTCGGGATACACGCGGAGCAGAAGGTCGGTGCCCGGTCCTGTCCGCCTCGCGGCAAACCTGGTTTCCACACGGACGGGGAACAGCAGCAGCGGATGGGTCGCGGCAACTGTGCCGCTGAGGCGATCCGTGCCAAGCAGCCGGGCCGTCGCGGCATCGCGGGCGGATCGATGCTCGTCGACCTGCGCCGACAGCACCGCCACGTCGGCTTTCTTCCGAGCCACCGTCTCCTCCGTGGCCGTGATTTGTGCGTTCACCCGGGCCAACTCGGCCTGGTGGAGCGCCCGTTGCCTGATGAGGAGGGCGGCCCGCCGTTGCGCGGCTTGGGCCCTCGCGACGGCCCGGTCGTGCGCCGACTGCAATTGCCGGAGTTTCGTTGCCCATGCCCGGAGGAGTGCCGGAGGCACCCGTTCGGGAATATCTGGTCCTTCAGCGATCGGTCTCACACTGCTGATCCTTTCCTTAACAGAAACCTACGGCCCATCCTGTAAATGCGTGCTGACTTCGGCCTCGGTCGCCGCCAGCGCCTGCTGGGATGCCGTCTCTTGTGCTTCCGCCTCCGGGATTTGTCTGGCGAGGTCGGCAATGAGTGCCGTCAGCTCGTTGCGCCTGATGAGCAAACCGGCGAGCAGGGTCTCGGCATCCTCCAACTCGAACCGCGCCGTCAGATGGGAATCTTCCAACGCCGCGGTGCGGGCCGACAGTTCCCTTGCCACCTGTTGCAGGGTCTCCCTTGCCAGCGGGTCACGCGTGATTTCTGCATTCATGCGCTCGATCTCGGCGAGCTTCGTTTGCAGTTCCTGCCGGCGGGGTTGAAGGGCGGCGATCGCAGCCTGGGTGGCTTGCACCGCGGCGGTCGCCGCCGAAACTTGAACATCCGCAGCCCGTACTTGCGCCTGCGCTTGCGCCACGCCCTGCTGTGCTTCAGTCACCCTTGCATGCGCTGCGGTTGCGGCGGTCTTGGCCTCGGCGAGTTTTTTTCTCAGCGCGGCCAGACGCGCTCTCCAGGTGGCGGGAGGGATGCCTTGCGGCGGTTCAGATGCATCGAGCAGATCCTGTTGCGCCTCCGCGACCTGAGCGTCCGCTGCAGCAGCGGCTGCCTGCAGCGGCGGAATGCGGGCTTGGGCCTGGGCCACGCCGTTCTGCGCGTGGCTGCGCTGGGCCTGTGCCGCCGTTACCGCCTGTTGTTGCGTCGTGAGTTGGGTCGTCAAGGCGGTCTGTTGCGTGACCGAGGCCTGCAGGGCCGTCTGGAGTCGCGCAATCTCTTGTTCCAAATAGGGCATGATCTCGTCTCTTTCCGCCGCTACTGCCGAGCCGGCAGCCAGGTTCTCGCATGGACCGCCACGCGGAACGGCGGCTGTCTGGTAATGGTGGCCATATGCGCCGAATTTTTTCCCCACGGAATCTGATCGACCACGGCATCTTTCAATAGACCGTCGATCGGCACATACACAATCTGTTTCAGCGCGGCTTCGTCCTGCGCCAGATGTCCCCATGTCAGGTCGCGCCAGTGAGCGGGGGTACCGCCATAGGTCGTGGCGACGTCCATGCCGAATCGCGGTTCCGTCGGCTGCTCCTGCAGCACGAAGAACCAGCCCGGGTGTCCTCCGGCTTTGTTGTCGGCTCCGCGAACGTCCGCTTCGGTCAGCGGAAACCCGAGCATGGTGATGTCTGGTGCCTGGGTCGCGCGGAAAATGGGATACCGTTCCACCGTGCCCAGCTCACGCCTGGTGCCATCTGCAGACCAGACGCTTTCCAACGCATAGACCATGGCGCGTGGGTAACGCCGCAGGAGGTCGCCGCGGATGAGCAGCACCATCTGGCCGACCGCCGAGCCACGCGCACTGTGGGAGCCGAGGCGGCTGTCCGCCGCCCAGGAGGTGATCCGTGTGATGTCAAAACGAGCCTCGCGCTCTGCATCGGTGCTGGGCAGTTCATCGCCACCGGCATCCCAGAATTGCCGGAAGTAGGTGCCGCGCTGATCGGTCGGAAACCCACGCCAGAGCAGTTCGCGGCTCATCTCGTGGTTGAGTCCGACCATGTAGGCCTCGATCAACTCCGGATTGGTCTTGAGGAGCGCGATGGTGTTTGAGGGCACCTGGTCCATGCCGGGCAACAACAGGTCCGGTGCGTAGTCGCGTAGAGGTTCATACATCGGCTGCGGAAAGCTCGGCGCGAAGGTCGTCAGCTCCGTATTCTCGACGGTAGGCATCGTCTTTTTCACCGCAGCCAACACCGCCTCCTTCGGGGCCAGGCGCCGCAGCATCTCCACCTTCAGCTCAGACCATTCACGCAATGCCGGCGCCTGCCGCTGCTTGGTGGCGACGGCGAATTGCATGAGCGGGCGGAATGCCTGGCCGGCCGTCGAGGCGGGCGACGTGGCGGGGAGCCGAAGCGCGTCGAGTGTGGCGGCATGTGACGCGATTGGGCCATGGGCGCGCGTCAGGCGGCGAAAGGCGCCGGTCACGGCCGGATGGCCGGACAACAGGTTATTGGTGACAGTCGGTGGCGGCGTAGGAGACGTGGCGGTACCCGTCAATGTTCGCAGCGCCGGTCCCGTGAGTTGCAGCAGCCTAGCCGGGTCGAGCGCGGCGAAATGTTTTTTCGAGAGACTGTCGCCGACGGCCTCCGCCAACTGCGCGCGCTTGAGCCGCTGTCGATCCCGCCGTTCTTGTTCCAATTGATCCCAGGCCGAAGCCATCAACGGCTCCTGCTCGTTGCGGATCACCGTCGTGCCGATGCCAGCAGCGATGCGGTGGCGCGGATCCAGATTGAGATCGCGGAACCAGTGCGGCGGTTGATCTGCGGGCGGCACGCTGTCACGGTCTACGTACCATTGCCCATAAAGCGGCGGGCCGAGGAGCACTGGGGCTCCGCTCGTGCCGGCCATGGCGGCCGGCGCGTTGAGGATGGCGCCGAGGGCCAGTTGGAACGTCTTGCGCGGTTGGTCGGGCCAGGCACGCGGCTGAGTCTCCGGAGTGAGAAGGGCTCCACCCAGATCCAACAGGCTGCCCGGCGCGCCAGGCGGCAACGTCGGCATGCCCCAGCCGGGAGTTCGGATGTCCACCGGCCGCAAGCCCACCGTGGACGGCAGGGACTGGGCCTTCAAGCGGCGTGCGAGCGATTCAAAGTCTCCCGCGAGGCCGGTCCGAAACTCCCACTGGAAAAAGACCGGCAATGTGACTGGTCCGGGCGCGGCGTTCTTCACCCAAGCCGGTTTTAATGTCTGTTCGTCCTCCGGAGTGATCGGCTCTCCCAGCCCCGCTTTCCTCCCCACATCGTAGGTCGGCACGAGGCAGGCGTAGTAGGCGGTATTGGGATCGAGGCGGCGCGGAGCCAACAGCCGCGAGAGTGTACGTTCAGGATGGTCGTGAAGAAGCTTCTGCAACGTCGCGTGCGGTGAGGGATCGGGCGTCGCGCTCTGGCTTGCCACGATTTGTGCGTGGGCCCATGCCCAGGACTGATCGAGGTCGGGCAGGTCTTCCAGGGCGCAGGTGATCGCCGGCAAGGGCCGCTGCGGATTGGTCTTGAGCGTGGCCCGTTCCCTGGGGACGACGATCAAGCAGATCCACGGTCGCAGGCGCCGTGCGCTGTCGGGCGACGCCGGGGTGAAGAGCCAGGGGAAATCGGGCCGGTCGAATTCGATGGCCGGAAAGTAATTCGGCTCGAAGTCGGTCATGTGGGCATGGGGCTCCGTGCGAATGATCTCGCGTGCGTCCAGGCCGGTGATGTCACCGGGGCCATGGAGTTGCACATTGACATCGATGGGCGCACGCTCGTTCACCCTGAGACGGACGGGCAATGCGAGGCGGCCCGCCGTGGCCGGGCTGGAAACTCCGGGACCGGAGAGGCCCGCGAGGAGTCCTTGGCGAAGCCAGGAGTAGAAGCGATAGGTGGCTGCGGTCTGTTCAGGCATGGTGTGTCATCCCAATTGAATTACGTCATGAGTGCGGTGGCACGTCGTCGTTTTCGCGCCGGGGCCTGGCCGGCGGCGCCGAAGGGAGCGACCCGGGCCAACACTGCCGCCGAGAGCACATAGCCCGGCGTGGGCCGCTCCGGCGGCCGCGTCGGATCAATCAGCACGGTCTCGTAGGCAATCGGTGTGGCGAGACCGGCCTCGTCGTCCACCGCCAGATCGTCGGCCGCCACGGTGAGGCCGCCCTGTAAGGGCACAAACGCCGGTTGCGCCAACTGCTCGTCTTCGCGCAGGTCTTCATACTGCGCCAGGGCGAAGGGCTCCGAGACCGGCGTCGTCCGCCAGGGTTGGGCGCCGGCACGATCGGTGAGCGTGACCGTCACCGTCGTGGGCCCGCCGACCAGTGGTGCCGTGCCCAGCTTCATGAGCCGTCGGTTCAAGGGCGCGATCCGCTCGCGCAGCGTCAGTTCCGCCCAAGGATGCACGCGCAGTCCGTTGGTTGGCGGGGCGGTCTCTCTGATGGTCACCACCGGGGCACTGCTGCGGGGCACGGCCCCGCTCCAATTGCGCCGGTCAGCTAAAGCGGCCGCGATCAAGCCCACGACATCCACCGCCGCCGGCAGCGGTGGCGCGGTCTTGCTCCCGAATGTCCGTGAGAAGGATACCGACACCGAGAAGAACAGCAACTTGATTGAGGCCTTACCCTCCACCTGCCAGGGCGTGGGTCCAGCCAGACGTCCCTTAAACGAGACGCCCACCAGCAGCCGTCCACGATACCGCAACGCCAAGGCCGC
>DAITAC010000213.1:0-3553 GCA_036824465.1 Burkholderiaceae bacterium | reverse complement strand
CCGCGACGATCGAGTCGGTGTACAGGTTGTCGCCCGGGCGCTCGGCACCGTACAGGTCCGGCGACGGATTGCCCACCACGAACCAAATTGTGCGGGCCTTCAGATCGACCGCGGGATTCATCCACACGCCACCGCCCAGCGTCTGCCAGAACGAGCTGTCCTTGGCGAACTGCGCCTTCTCGGCCGCGATGTCGCGCAACATGTTGCGATTGGTCGCGTCGTTGACCGCCCACACCCCCTCGTGGCCTTTCTCCGGGATCGTGTAGAACGTCCACAGCAGCTTGCCGTCGTTGGCGTCGTACGCCTTGACGAAGCCGCGGATGCCGTACTCGCCGCCATTCGTGCCGATCAGCACTTTGCCATCGACAACGGTCGGTGACATCGTCTCGCTGTAACCCTTCTCGGGGTCCGCGATCTCGACGTTCCACAATACCGCGCCGGACTTGGCATCGAGCGCGACCAGGCGCGCATCCAGCGTGCCCATGAAGACGCGACCACCGGAGATCGCCACGCCACGATTGTTGGGACCGCAACAGAACGTGGTAACCGGCCCCATCTTGTGCTTGTAGTGCCAGAACTCCTTGCCGGTCTTGGCGTCGACGGCGTAAATGTGGTTGTACGACGTGGTCAGGTACATCACGCCGTCAACGACGATCGGCGCGGTCTCCATCGACTCGGTCACTTCGGTCTGGAATACGAACGCAGGCTTCAGCCCCTTGACGTTCTTGGTGTTGATCTGCCCATTCGGCGAATAGCGCAACTGGCCGTAATCGCCATTGGTATGCAGCCAGTTGTTTCCCTGACCGCCGGCCGCGTTCAGTTGTGCCTGCGAAACGCTGACGTTTTTCGGAACGCCAGCGCCCATCGTCGCGCCCTTCTGCCCGGATACTTCCTGGGCTTGGGCGCCAACCATTGCCAGCACCGCGACCGCTGCGACACCAGCACCCCTCAACACTTGCTTCATTCGTGTCTCCTTCATTTCATTTGCGATGTCCGCTGCGATCTCGGGCGGGGAATACTTCGACACCGCGACGGCAGGGAGCGCCGCGGCATCTTGCCAACTGCTCGGTTGGGTTGTGTCTCCCGGCGGGAACGTTTCTGATCTTCCGTTCCCTCGACCTATGATAGGCATGGCACTTGCGGGAATGCAACTATGGCAACATCGACGAAGCTCTGCGGGAGAAACAGATGAAGGACGTTAGATTCTTAGCTTGCGCTCTGCTCTTAGCCTGCGCATCGGGCGCGGCGCAGCAGCGCAATATCAACTTCGATCTGCTGGCCGCGGCGCGGACCGGCAGCCTCGCTACCGTCAACGCGTTACTTGACCAGGGCGCCAATCCCAACTCCCGCAACCGGCTCGGCGACACGCCGTTGAACACTGCCGCGCGCAACGGCAATGTCGCGTTGGTCAAGGTGCTGCTCGAACGCGGTGCCGACGTCAATCAGCCAAATCTTGCCCGCGTGACGCCGCTGATGAGCGCAGCTTTTGGCGGCCACGAAGAAATCGTTCGGCTTCTTCTGGCAAGCAAGGCCGATATCACACTCACGGATCGTCTGCATAAGCCGGCCATGGTTTACGCGGCGGGCAATGGGAACGCCGGTTGCGTCCAGGCGCTGCTCGATGCGGGGATCGATCCAAACGCGCGGTACGACTCACAGTCCACGGCCCTGATGTGGGCTGCGGGCTACGGCAAGGTCGACAACACCAAGCTACTGCTGGCGCGGGGCGCTGACTTCAAGCCGCGCGATGATCGGGGCATGACCGCGCTCGCGATTGCCAATGAGCAGAAGCAGGAGGAGGTGGCCGCAGTGCTGCGCGCCGCGGGAGCGCGCGAATGAAGCTGACGTTGCTGCTCGCGTTGTTGTTCACAGCATTCAACGCGCACGCGGGTCTCGCACTGGTGGGCAACGAGAACGGCGGCACGATTTCATTGATTGACACCGACCAGGACACGGTCGTCGCGGAGATCAAGACCGGCGGCAAGCCGCGCGGCACGGCGATCGACGTGCGCCGCAAGCTCGCGTACGTGTCCGACCAGCCCAACAATTCTCTGATGGTGGTCGACATCGAAAAGCGCACGGTTGTCGGCCGGGTCGATCTCGGCGAGTCTCCAGAAGGTGTTTACATCTCGCCGGACGGCAAGCTGGTCGCCACGGCCGTGGAACTGACGAACAGCGTTGCGTTCATCGATACCGCGACCGACAGCGTCTCTTTCAAGGTCAAGATCAAAGGCGAAAATCCGGAGCACTCGGTTTTCTCGCCCGACGGTCGCTTCGTCTATGCCAGTGCGGAGGAAGACGACAAACTCGAGGTGATCGACGTCGCCGGCCGCAAGCTGGTGGCGCAACTGAAGGTCGGCACACGGCCGCGCGGCATCGCGTTCACGCCCGACGGGGCGAAAGCATACGTTGCATGCGAGCGGGCCAATACGGTCTACGTGATCGACGCGCGGGCACACAAGATCCTGGGCACGATCAAGGCCGGCCTGCGCTCCAACGGCCTGGTGATGGATCGCGACGGCAAGCGGGTCTTTCTATCCAATGGCGGCGACGGCAACGTGATGGTGATCGACACCGCGACGGACAAGGTGACGGCGACGATTCCGGTCGGCAAGCGTCCCTGGAACATGGCGTTGACACGCAATGGCGCCAAGCTTTACGTCGCGAACGGACGCTCGAACAGCGTGTCGGTGATCGACACCGCGAATAACGCCGTGATCAAGGAAATCCCAGTCGGCGATACGCCGTGGGGCGTGGCGATCCTGGACTGAGTTGCTCTCAGAGGATCGTGAAGTTGCGCATCATCATGCCGTCCTCGTGCTCGAGGTTGTGGCAATGAAACAGGTAGCGCTGCGCTCCGGCGAAGTCTGCATTTATCGGCAATGAAAAATCCGGCGCGATCCAGACCGTCTCGTTAGGCCACACGACCACCGTGTCCTTGATGCCGAGATCGGTCGGCATTCGCCCGTTGCCCGCGGTCGCTAGAGCACGGGCCGGTCCGAACGTGCCCTGACGACGCAGCACGCGAAAGCCGGGCCCGTGCAGGTGCATCGGGTGCGGCATCGAGATCGGGCTGTTCTTGATCTCCCATACTTCGCGCGCGCCGCGCTCGACGCGAAATGCGATTTCATCGATGCGGTATGGCGTGCCGTCGATGAGAAAACCTTTGTCATCGGCGAAGTCGAGACGCACTCTGCGCGCGCGCGTGCTGGTGTCGGCCGGCAGGTCGGCAACCCCTGAGAGACGTGCCGGCAATCGAACGGATTCCTGCGCAACGGATTCTCCGACACGCAGCGAAAACAGCGGCAACGGCGCGCCATCTGGAAGATGCGCCAGTCTGCTGCTCTCTTCATTGGCTCTGCACACTTCGACCGCTGCCAGCGGCGCATAGCGTTCACGCACCGGGTGCCGCATGTCGGGCACCGCCGCCTGGGTCTGCACTCTTGGATCAAAGCCCAGGCTGATCGCTGTTATCAGACGATGCCTAGCGACATTGACCACTACGTCGACGCGCTCGGCCGGGTGAAGAAAGACGCGGTCGAGCTGATGGGGT
>DAITAC010000244.1:0-1101 GCA_036824465.1 Burkholderiaceae bacterium | reverse complement strand
ATTGGCCGACTGCGGCTGAACGCTGTTGTCGCCGATATCGGCCAACTGTCGATCAACTCAGTTATTGCGAGCGGCCCCTATCGAGCTTGATTGCGAGCTCGCGCAACCGGCCAGTGGAGCGGGCATCGGGAAACTTGCCGAGACCGCGCGATTCGTGGACTACACCCGCTGCGCACCTTCTAACCTGGCGAGCGTCTTGTCGAACGTGCCGAGAGGCAGATGACCTGCTTTGCGCGCGGTTTCGAGCACCAGGCAATCGGAGAATCCTAGTGATGGGCGGGCACGGAAATGCATCAATGCCGCCCGGACGATGTCGGCGTCCTGCAACGTGAGATTCTGGTGATCGAGCAAGAGATCGATGGCCGTGGCCAACTGCGTGGGACCGCATTCGTAAACCGCGTCCAATACCCACAGCGTCTCTGCCAAGACGAGGTGTGAAACCCACGCGCTTGGCGCGACAAACGCCTCAGCAGCCTCCACTTGCGCCGAATCATCCCGCACCAAAAGCCGTACCAGGATATTCGTATCAACGGCGCGCATGTTTCTTTCGCATGTACGCGCGGATACCTTCCTTCACGGTTACCCGCGGCTTCCGTTGGTCTGCCGCGAACAACGCGGCATGCACCTCACTCGAAGTGTGCTTGCCGGCACGCCGAACCACGATCTCGTCGTCGCGTTCATCCCATTCGAGGACGGAGCCAGGCCCGACGCCGAGCTTCTTTCGCACCTCGGCCGGAATCGAGATCTGTCCTTGGGCGGTGAGTTTCGACTGGGCAATTGCCATGCGGATACATTACCGCGGTAATGAAGTGCCGTCAAGTGACTGTGACGAAGGTATGTGTTTCTGCAGCGGGTCGTGCGCTCGCCGTCGCGTTCTTCAAAAGCTGCCGGTCAGTAGCAATCCTGCCAGGCGCGCACGCGAATGACAGGTTTCGTCGGCGGCCAATTTCCATCTTGACGCCGGCAAACGGCCGGTGACTGGACTGAACCGGTCGCTCGATCAGAAAATCGTGACCGGCAGCAACGGGTCGCTATGCAGAGCTCTGCATAGAGCAGAGGATTTTTTGCTCGGCGTCGCGGCGCACGATTCGAGACAAAGGG
>DAITAC010000212.1:0-3578 GCA_036824465.1 Burkholderiaceae bacterium | reverse complement strand
GGCGTGCCGTGACGGTGCATGTTGTCGGTGTACAGGGCATAGAAGCGATCGACGCCGGCGTCGATTTCGCTTGCGAGCTGGCGTTGCATGCCCTTGCGCACCATGGCGCGCTGCTTGCGCGGAATCGCCTTCAGGTTCGCATCATCGTCCGCGACGATCGACCGGCGGAACGTGACATACAGATCCTGCTGCGGCCACGCGGGTTCGCGTCGCGCACGATTGCGAAGCTCCAGGTGATCGACCTGCAATTCACGCGCCAGTTCAGCTGCGTGCGCGTGCAGCGCCGAGGTCGCCTCAGGTGCGGTGCTGGCGGCGCCGCCGTAGACAGCAAACGGCAGAGAGACGAGGGAGTGACCGAACAGACGGCTGCGAATCTCGGCCAGCGGCAGAACACCGACGATGTGGCCGCCGCGCTCGACGAGCAGGTAGTGCGTCCTGTGCCGGAAGGTCTCCTCGATGATGTGCTTCCACTCGATGCGATGGAAGAACGTGGCCTCCGGGCAGTCTTCGACAAATCGCGCCCAGGCCTCGCGATCGGAATCCTGATAGCGACGCACGCGCACGGTCGCCTCGGCGGCCACGGAGAAATCGCTCAGGTTCACACTGCCTCGAGGTCGAAGGCGGAATCGACGCGGTCCCAGCGAAAGTCACTCAGCAGGCGTTGCAGGCGCGCTTCGGTGCGGTCGAGATTCAGATAGTGGCGAAAGCGAGTCTTCCAGCCGACGCCGTTGATGCGTGGCTGCTCCGGGTCGATTTCCCACGGGTGGAAGTAGAAGATCGCGGCCTGCCCCTCGATCTCGTTGACGCGGCGGATCGCCCAGCGCGACAGGCCGTACGGCGCGAGTCGGAAGTAGCCGCCGCCACCCGCCGGCAGATTGCGGCCGAGTAGCCGCATCGTCGTCACCGGAATCTCGACCAACCCTCCGCGAGCGCGAAACGCGAAGCGCGGCGCCTCAGGCATGCCATAGTGGTCGTGCTGGATCGGATAGACGCTCGAACTGTAAAGATAGCCTGCTTCAATCAGGCAATCGAAGGCCCACTGGTTGTCGCGGCCGATGGAAAAGCTCGGCGCGCGGTAGCCGATCACCGCCAGCCCCGCGAGGTCTTCGAGGATCGACTTGGCACGGTGCACGTCATCGAAGAACTGCTCTCGGGTCATCTGGCTCGCCCGCTCGTGCCCATAGCCATGACTACCAAGTTCATGCCCGGCAGCGACGATGCTGCGGATCGTATTCGGGTAGCGCTCGGCGACCCAGCCGAGCGCAAAGAACGTCGCGCGCGAGTCGTGGTCGGCAAGCACCTCGAGCAGACGATCGATGTTTCGCTCCACGCGGCACGGCATGCCGTCCCAGTCGCTTCGATCGACATGCGGCTCCATTGCCGAGACCTGGAAATAGTCCTCGACGTCAATGGTGAGCGCATTGACGATGCCGCCGCGAGAAGCCGGTGCCAGCGCGCTCATTCAATCACCTCGCGCTGCGATTCGGCCGCGAGCCAGTGCTCAAGATGCGCCGTGATGCGTGCAGCAGTTTGGCCATCCCAAAGCTCCGGCACGCGGCCACGCTTGCCGCCCGTGGCGACGATCTCATCCACAGCGGCCAGGATTCGCACACGATTGCGACCGACCAGCGCATTCGTCCCCTGCTCGATCGTGATCGGGCGCTCCGTGTTGTCCCGCATCGTCAGGCACGGCACACCAAGCGCGGTGGTTTCTTCCTGGACGCCGCCAGAGTCAGTCAGAACCAGCGTGGCGGCATTCATCAGGCCCACCATCTCCAGGTAGCCCTGCGGGGGCAGCAAGGCGATTCGAGTACCGGCAAGAGCAGTGCCGAGCCCAAACCGATCGACATTCGCGCGTGTGCGCGGATGCACCGGCCACACGAGCGGCACGCGCTCCGCAACGGCGCACAGCGTCGCAACAACGTCCTCAAGTGTCTCCTGATCGTCGACATTGGACGGTCGATGCAAGGTGACGACACCAAAACGCGCGCCCTCACTCATCCACGGTGCGGGCACGCCTGCCTGGCGCAGTGTCTCTACAGGTGCCACCGCATTCGGCAGCGCGGCGCGCAGGGAGTCGATCATCAGATTGCCGACGAAGACCACGCGATCGCCGCCAATTCCTTCGCGGGCAAGGTTGTCGTGCGCGGTGCGCTCGGTGGTGTACAGAAGATCCGAGACCTGGTCAGTGAGGACGCGATTGACTTCCTCAGGCATCGAACGATCAAAGCTGCGCAGACCCGCCTCGACATGCACGACCTTCACCCCACGCTTGGCCGCGACGAGGCTGCAGGCGAGCGTCGAATTGACATCGCCCACGACGATCACGCAGGAAGGTGCATGCGAGTCCAGCAGGGGCTCGAAGCGCCTCATTACGTCGGCGGTCTGCATCGCGTGCGAACCGGAACCGACGCCGAGATTGACATCCGGCGTCGGCAATTCGAGGTCGGCAAACAGCCGATCGTTCAGCGCATGATCGTAATGCTGACCCGTGTGAACCAGAATGGCAGGCGGCAGCGTCGCAGACGCACGGAAGGCGCGCATCAGCGGCGCCATCTTCATGTAGTTGGGCCGGGCCCCAACGACGCACAGGATCGGTCCGATCTTGCGCAGCGGGCTCAACATCAGCCCCTCTTCGAACTGGTTACCTTCTCGCTGCGCTTGGGCCGCACGATCGATTGCAGAAGATCGAGAATCACGCTGATGTTGTTTTCGATCCGATCGATCGCTTCGGCAACCGCTCCAAGGTCGAGGTTGGCGCTGTCGCCACCGCGGGCGACGCGCCCGGCAAGCGATGTCACCGGCGCCATTGACATCTCGGCGCCAAGCTCGCTGTGTATCTCGCTGACGACGCTTTCGACGTCCGCCACCGTGAGAGCATGCTTCTCCGACAGATACGCCGACAGCAGCAGGCGGTTGCAGAGTTGATTGATCCGGCGCGGCAAACCACCGGACGCATCATGGATCCGCGCATACGCCTCAGGTTCAAATTGCGGGTCACCCTTCCAGCCGACACGGTGCAATCGGTGCTCGATGTAGCCGCGCGTCTCGCCCTTGTCCATGGGTCCGAGGTGGTAGGAGGCGATGATGCGCTGGCGCAACTGCTGCATCGATGGCGCGCGCATCAGATCGCGTAGCTCGGGCTGCCCGACGAGGAAGCTCTGCAGCAGCGCGCGATCGCCAAGCTGGAAGTTCGACAACATGCGCAGCTCTTCCATCGCTTGCGCATTCAGGTTCTGCGCCTCGTCGACGACCAGCAGCGCACGCTTGTTCTCGGTGACCAGGGAAGTCAGGAACGCCTCAAGCGATGCGAGCAAGAGCGCCTTGTCCTCGCCCCTTACGCGCAGGCCGAATGCCGTCGCAACCGCCTTCAGCAGGTTATCGGCATCCAGCATCGTGCTGACGAGCTGGACTGCCACAACCTTGTCCGGATCCAGCTCCTCCAGAAGCGCACGGACCAGCGTGGTCTTGCCGGCACCAACTTCACCCGTGATGACGATGAAGCCCTCACCCTGAAACACACCGTATTTCAGATATGAATATGCGCTGCTGTGCCCCTTGCTGCTGAAATAGAAAGC
>DAITAC010000035.1:0-37942 GCA_036824465.1 Burkholderiaceae bacterium | reverse complement strand
TTCGGCCTGTCACCGATCCAGATGCGCAACCGCATCGCCGAGTGGGAACTGATGTTCGAGGTGAACATTCCACTGCAGCAAGGCGCGCGCCGCGCCGACGAGCGCGAGGCCCTGTCGATGATCGCGGCCGCGCAGGCACGGCGTGAGGCGCAACTGAACGATCTGCTCGCGCAACTGGGAGAGAACATCGCCGCGTTCGAAGCCGCGCATCGCGTCGAAACGCTGACGCGCACCAGCCTGCTGCCGCAGGCGGAAGTGACACTGCAGGCCGCGCTTGCAGGCTACGAATCCGGCAAGGTGGATTTCACCACCGTGCTCGAAGCGCAGCGCCAGATCCGCCAGGCGCGGCTGACACTGATCCGCACGCGCGCAGAGGCGCGCATGAAGCAGGCCGAGATCGAACGGCTGCTGGGAGAAGCGCTATGAACAAGTCCACCGTCGGCATCGCATTGGTCGCGGCCATCGCCGCCGCCGCGATTGGCTACTGGGCCGGAACGCGCCAGGGCGCTCACGTCGCAGCGCCGGTAGCCGACGCCGGCAAGATCACCACGGCCGGCGCAGCGAAGAAGGACGAGCGCAAGCCACTCTATTACCGAAACCCGATGGGGTTGCCGGACACCTCGCCGACACCGAAGAAGGACTCGATGGGGATGGACTACGTCCCCGTGTTCGAAGGCGAAGAAGAAACCAGTAGCGGCATCAAGATCAGCACGGAGAAAATTCAGAAGCTGGGCGTGCGCACCGCGAAGGTCGAGAAACGCGCGCTCGATGCCGTCGTACGCGCGAGCGGCCGCGTCGAGATCGACGAGCGGCGGCAGAACACGATCACCGCGAAATACGAGGGCTACATCGAGCGCCTGCACGTCAATGCGACCGGCCAGTTTGTTGCGCGCGGCACGCCGCTCTTCGAGGCGTACAGCCCCGAACTGCTCGCCGCGCAGCGCGAGTATGCGGTGGCGACGCAGGGACTGGCGAGCCTTAAGGATGCCGACGCGCAGACACAGGCCGGCATGAAACGGCTCGCGGACTCGGCGCTGGCGCGATTGCGCAACTGGGACGTGACCGACGAAGACATCGCCAGCCTGACCGCGGGCGGCGCAGCGCGGCGCACGTTGACGTTTCGCGCACCGGCGAGCGGCATCGTGATCGAACGCAAGGCCACGCAGGGCATGCGCTTCATGCCGGGCGAAATGCTGTACCAGATCGCCGATCTGTCGAGCGTGTGGGTGATCGCCGACGTGTTCGAGCAGGACATCGGCCGCGTGCGCGTGGGACAGGCCGCACTTGTTCGCTTCGAGGCGTATCCGGGCGAGACGTTCAACGGTCGCATCACCTACGTCTATCCGACCATGAAGGCGGAGATGCGCGCGGCGCAGGTTCGTATCGAGCTCGCGAACCCCGGCGGGCGGCTCAAGCCCGCGATGTACGCGAAGGTCGAGTTGCCGACTGCGGTCGGCACCGTGCTCGCAGTGCCGAACTCGGCCGTGATCGACAACGGCACGCGGCGCGTGGTGTTGATTGATCTCGGCGAGGGCCGCTTCGAGCCGCGGGAGGTGAAGCTGGGTGCGCACGGCGACGAGTACGTTGCAATCCTTGAAGGCGTGAAGGAAGGCGAGACCGTGGTGGTCGCAGCCAACTTCCTGATCGACGCTGAGAGCAACTTGAAGGCGGCGCTGGGCGGGATGGGCAGCGGCAGCACGGCGGCTCCGGAAAAGGTCGCGACCAGCCACCAGGGTAGCGGCACGTTGATCGACGTTGATGCCAAAAGCGGCGCGTTGCTGATCGCGCACGAGCCGGTGGCAAGCCTGAAGTGGCCGAAGATGAAGATGGAGTTCATGCCGGCCAACGACGCGATCGCCAAGGCCGCCAAACCCGGTACGCCGATCACCTTCGAGTTCGTCGAGCGCAAGCCCGGCGAGTGGGTCGTGACGAAGATCGAGCCGAAGAAATGAAGAAGGACGAGTTCACCACCGGGACACGGAGAGCACAGAGAGGAACAAATAGAGCTTCTCTGGTCTTGTTCTTTCTTGTTGTTCTCTGTGTCTCTGAGGTGAAAACGCTTTGGAGTCTTGCCGATGCTTGAACGCCTGATCGCCTGGTCCGCGCGCAACCCATTTCTGATCGCGCTCGGCACAGCGGCGGTCGTCTTCGCCGGTGTCATCGCCGTCATGCGCACGCCGCTCGATGCCCTGCCCGATCTGTCGGACGTGCAGGTGATCGTCTACACCGAGTACCCGGGCCAGGCGCCGCAGGTGGTTGAGGATCAGGTCACCTATCCGCTGACGACCGCAATGCTGTCGGTCCCGAAGTCCAAGGTCGTGCGGGGTTTCTCGTTCTTCGGCGCCAGTTTCGTGTACGTGATCTTCGAAGACGGCACCGACATCTACTGGGCGCGCTCGCGCGTGCTCGAGTACCTGAACTTCGCCGCGGCGCGTCTGCCGCGCGGCGTCACCGCGCAGATCGGCCCCGATGCGACCGGCGTCGGCTGGGTCTATCAGTACGTGGTTCAAGCGAAGAACCGCACGCTGGCGGAACTGCGCACGCTGCAGGACTGGTACCTGCGCTATCAGCTGACCAAGGCGCAAGGCATCTCCGAGGTCGCCTCGGTTGGCGGATTCGTGCAGCAGTACCAGGTGGTGGTCGACCCCAACAAGCTGCGCGCTTACGGCGTGCCGCTGATGCGGGTGGCGCAGGTGATCCGCGATTCGAACCGCGATGTCGGCGGGCGCGTGGTCGAACTGACCGAAACCGAATACATGGTGCGTGGCCGCGGTTATCTGCGCGGCGCCGCCGACATCGAGGATCTGATGGTTCGCGCCGAGAAAGGCACCGCTGTGCGTGTGCGCGATGTGGCGCGCGTCGAGATGGGGCCCGACGAACGGCGCGGCATCACGGAACTGAACGGTGAAGGCGAGGTGGTGTCGGGCATTGCGGTGGCGCGCTTCGGCGTCAACGCGCTGGAAGCGATCCGCAACGTCAAGCAGCGGATCGAAGAACTGAAGCCGGGGCTGCCGGAAGGCGTGACGATTGCGACCGTCTACGACCGCTCGGACCTGATCCACCGCGCGATCGATACGCTGAAGACGACGCTGATCGAGGAGGCGATCATCGTGGCAGCGGTGTGTGTGCTCTTCCTGCTGCACATCCGCAGCGCACTGGTGGCGATCATCATGCTGCCGATCGGTGTGCTGATTGCGTTCATCTGCATGCACGCGCTCGGCATCAATTCGAACATCATGAGCCTGGGCGGCATTGCGATCGCAATCGGCGCGATGATCGACGCGGCGATCGTGATGATCGAGAACGCGCACAAGCATCTGGAACGGTTGCCCGCCAACGGGGACAGAACCCAGGCGATCATCGATGCCGGCAAGGAAGTCGGGCCGGCGCTGTTCTTCTCGCTCCTGATCATCACGGTGAGCTTCCTGCCGGTGTTCACGCTCGAATCGCAGGAAGGGCGCCTGTTCGCCCCGCTCGCCTACACCAAGACATTCGCGATGGCGGGCGCAGCGCTGCTGTCGGTCACGCTGGTACCGCTGCTGATGATCTGGTTGATCCGCGGCCGCATCCTGCCGGAGTCGAAGAACCCGGTGAACCGCGTGCTGATCGCGCTGTACCGGCCGGTGATTTCCCTGGTGATGCGGAACAAGGTTGTGACGATCGTCCTTGCGCTCCTGGTCACCGCGGCGTCGATCTGGCCGGCGTCGAAGCTCGGCACCGAGTTCATGCCGACGCTGAACGAGGGCACGCTCTTTTACATGCCAACGTCGCTGCCGGGCATGTCGGTGACCAAGGCCGGCGAGCTGGTGCAGGTCCAGAACAAGATCATCATGAGTTTCCCGGAGGTCGAGTCGGTGATCGGCAAGGCCGGGCGCGCGATGACCGCGACCGATCCGGCGCCGCTCGAGATGTTCGAGACAGTGGTCAACCTGAAGCCCGAGACGCAATGGCGCGCCGGCATGACGATCGATTCACTGATCGCCGAAATGGACAAGGCCCTGCAGTTTCCCGGCGTGGCCAACTCGTGGACGATGCCGATCCGCGCTCGCATCGACATGCTGTCCACCGGGATTCGCACGCCGATCGGCATCAAGGTGTTCGGCTCGGATCTGGTGCAGATGGAGCGCGTGGCACGCGAGATCGAAACCGTCGTGCGCAACGTGCCGGGCACCACGAGCGCTTATGCGGAGCGATTGACCGGCGGCTCCTATCTCGACATCGAACCGGATCGCGCGCAGCTGGCGCGCTACGGCCTGACCGTCGGCGAACTGCAGGACGTCGTCTCGACCGCGCTCGGCGGCGAGATGGTGACGACCATGGTAGAGGGTCGCAACCGCTTTGGCGTGATTGTGCGTTATCCGCGCGATGCGCGAGCTGATCCGCAACGGATCGAGCGCGAAGTGCTGGTGCCGCTGATGGCCGAGACGGGACAGTTGCCGGTAATGATTCCGCTCGGCCAGATCGCGCATGTGCGGCTTACTCGAGGCCCGCCTGTGATCCGCACCGAGAATGCGCTGCTGTCGGCGTACATCTTCGTCGACATCCGTGGCCGCGACATCGGCGGTTATGTTCGCGACGCGCGCAAGGCAGTCGCTGACAACGTGAAATTCCCGCCCGGCATGTACGCGACCTGGAGCGGTCAGTTCGAGTATCTGGAGCGCGCGACCGAGAAACTGAAGATCGTGCTGCCGCTGACGCTCGGCACCATCTTCGTACTGCTGTACCTGAATTTCCGCCGGGTCACGGAGTCGCTGATCGTGATGCTGTCGGTGCCGTTTGCGCTGGTCGGCGGCGTCTGGCTGCTGTGGTGGCTCGGTTACAACCTGAGCGTGGCGGTGGCGGTCGGCTTCATCGCGCTCGCCGGGGTGGCCGCCGAAACCGGCGTGGTGATGCTGATCTATCTCGACCACGCGTGGCGCGACATCCGGGAAAAACGCGCCGCCGAAAGAACGACTCCCAGCGTCGGCGACCTGTACGAGGCGGTCATGCACGGCGCCGTTGAGCGTGTGCGGCCGAAGATGATGACCGTGGTCGCGATCATGGCGGGCCTGTTGCCGATCATGTGGTCGACCGGCGCCGGCAGCGAAGTGATGCGCCGGATCGCCGCGCCAATGGTCGGGGGAATGATCTCGTCGACCGTCCTCACACTCGCAGTGATCCCGGCGATCTATGCGCTGATCATGCAGCATCGGTTGCGCAAATCGAGCGCCGCGGCGTGAGGTAATCGAATGAGCGCGCCGCTGCGCGATGCCGTGACACGCACAACCCTGGAGATTCAATCATGAAAGCGCTATCGCGCCGAGAAGTGTTAGTCGCCGGCGCCTCGACGGCGGCGCTCGCCGCCTGCGGCGGCGGAGTGTCGATGTCCGGTCCGATGACGGGCACGGCGACCGCCAGCAGCGCAGCGGCTTTGCCCGAGGGGCTGCCGCTGCTGTCCCTGCCCTTGCTGACGAACATGAACGCGTCGCCTGGCACTTTCAGCGCTGCGTTGCGTGCCGCGACTGCGCAGAGCGAGTATGTCCCCGGCCGCATGACCGCCACGCTCGCTTACAACGGTGCGAGCCCCGGGCCGACGATCGAAGCGACCGAGGGCGACCGTATCTCGATCGATTTCGACAACGCGATTCCCGGGCAGCCATCGACCATTCACTGGCACGGGCTGCCAGTGCCGGCCGATCAGGATGGCAATCCGATGGACCCGGTCGCCAGCGGCGCGCGGCGCACCTACGAATTCACGCTGCCCGCCGACTGCGCCGGCACCTACTGGTACCACCCGCACGCACATCAACTGACGGCAGAGCAGGTCGCGCGCGGACTGGCGGGTGTGTTTATCGTGCGGCCGCGCATCGACCCGCTACCCGGCGGCATCGACGAGCACGTGCTGCTGGTGACCGACCTGCGCGTCGATGCGACGGGCACGATGATGGGCTGGACGATCGCGGACATGATGAACGGCCGTGAGGGAGATCAACTGCTCGTCAACGGCCGCCGCAATCCGATGCTCGACGCCGCGCCCGGTGCCACGTTGCGGCTGCGGCTTGTCAACGCCACCAGTGCACGCTACGTGCGGATCGCGCTCGACGGCGCGCCGATGACTCTGATCGGCACCGATGGCGGGCTGCTGGCCGCCCCCGTGGCGATGAACGAATGGCTGCTCGCGCCGGCCGAGCGCATCGACGTGATCGCGCAGATGCCAGCATCCACGGCGACACCGATCGCGCTGCGGCTGCTGCCGCATGATCGCGGCTGGATGATGATGCCCGGCATGGCAAGCGCACCCATGTTGAATCAGGGCGCGCTGCTGACCATTCGCCTGCAGGGCTCCCCGAAACCTGCGGTCAAGTTGCCCGCGCTGCTGCGATCGATCGCACCGTTGCCGGCACCGATCGCGTCCAAGCAGCTCGTGCTGACCGAGCGCGTCGGCATGATGGGCGGCGCCAGCATGATGAGCGGCGGCATGATGGGCTGGCAGTTCCTGATCAACGGGCGGCTGTTCGATCCGAACCGCATCGATCTCGTCAGCAACGCCGGCGACGTCGAGCAATGGGAACTCGTTAACGCAAGCAGCATGGACCACCCGATCCACATACACGGCACACAGTTCCAGGTCGTCGAACGCGAAGCCGGCGGCGTACGCACGCGCCCCGCGTACCTGGCGTGGAAGGACACGGTCAACGTGCCGCGCGGCACAACCGTTCGACTACGGGTACGACAGACGATGCCGGGCCTGCGGATGTTCCACTGCCATATCCTCGAACACGAGGACCAAGGCATGATGGGCGTGCTGCGGGTTCAGTAGGCGGCGCGCCCTGCGCGGCGCCGGCAATCAACCACCGAATTATTCCAACGGAGAATCGAAGATGAAGACGTCCGCCCTGTTCGCCGCTCTGCTATTCGGCGCGCTTGCAATTCCGGCCCTGGCCCAGCACGCCGGCCATGGAACCACCGTCGCCCAGGCGGCCGTCAAGGCCGACCTCACCGAGGGCGAAGTGCGTCGCATCGATAAAGCAAAGGGCACGGTTTTGCTGAAGCACGGCGAGATCAAGAACCTCGGCATGGGCGCAATGACGATGGGCTTTAGATTCAAGGAGCCGAAGATGGCCGAGGGCTTGAACGTCGGCGACAAAGTGAAGTTCGCCGCCGAGCAGAAGGGCGACGATCTGATCGTGACGCAGATCGTCAAGGCGCCGTAGACGACGAGTCTGCGCGCCCGCTGAAGAAAAGCAGCAGCGCCACCGCGGCGCACACGATCGCCGCCGCCACGAAACTTGCGGCATAGCTCCCGCTCGCCCGCTGCAGCCAGCCGAACAGCGACGGACTGATCACGACGCCGATGAACGTGAAGAACAGGCACCCGCCGGTGGCCAGTCCGGCCTGACCGGGCGGGGCGATACGCGCCACTTCAGCGAGATACACGCCGTTCCAGCCGATGGCGGTCGCGCCCAGTGCGGCGAGCACGGCGAACATCGCCGGCAGCGGCCAGGCGCTGGAAAAGAGCGCAACGATGCAGGCAAACACCGCGATCAGGGCGCCGATCAGCGCCAGCGTGACGCGCGGGGACAACCAGCGATCAGCCACTGCGCCCCACGCGATCCGGGCCGCCACCCCAGCGACGTTGGCGGCCGTCAGGCCGATGCCCGCCGTGACGAGCGACAAACCAACCTCTTCCGCCAGATACGCAACGATGAAACTCGATGTGCACATCTGCATTCCGGAGTAGATGAATGACACCGCGGCCACGGTGCGCAGGCGCGGTGTCGACACCACCAGGCGCAGCCCGGCCAGCAACTGCCGGAAAGTGACGCGCGCACCTCGATCGCGATCCGCATCCAGATCGGTGCGCAGCGCTTGCGCCGCCAGCGCAACGGCCACGCACAGCAACGCAACAATCAGTACGGCCGCTCGCCAGCCGAAGGCGATCGCCAGGGGCGGCACGACAAGCCCTGCCAGCGCCATGCCGGCGGGCACGCCGGTCTGCTTGATCGAAAGCGTCAGCGCAATGTTCCGCGGCGTCGCGGTGCGCGCCAGCACGTGACTCGACGCCGGTGTGATCGGCCCGTAGCCCAGTCCAAGCAGAACAGCGGCAATCGCGACGACGGCGACCGAGGGCGCCAGCACGAGCGCGAGCGCACCGGCACAAGCGATCAACCCCAACTGCGACAGCCGGATCGCGCCCATTCGGAGCACCAGACCACCGCCGATCAGCGCAGCGGTGGATGCTCCGATGTAGACGGCGGATACGTAGCTGCCGACCATCGACGTGGGCACGCCCAGATCGCGCGCGACGACGGGCGCAATGGCGGGCACAGTGAGCGCAGCCAGCGCCACGGCAATCTGGATCGCTGTGGTGATGACGAGCGCCGCGGTTGCGCGCGTCATCGGCTCGGCGCCAGCCAGTCAGCAGGAAATCCGACCCCGGCGCCACCGCTTTGTGCCGGAAATTGCGGCATTCGTCGCATCTGGCTTGAAAGGTTGTGTGGCCGGCGTAGATTAAGCGTCAGTGATTGACGCTGTCTGTATTGACTTTCAGACACCGGGAGGAAACGATGAAAATGATCTGCCTCGGGCTTGCCTCAATGGTGCCGCTGATGCTGGGGGGTTGCGCCAGCATGAACGCGACCGGGACATCCGCGTATGAGGTTGACAACGCCAAGGTTGCTGCCATCGAGTCCGCCGCGCGCCAGTCTGGCGTGCAGGTCTACTGGCTCAACTACCCACGCAAGAAAACCGAGCAGTAGCGCGGACACGGTTGCGCGAGCGATCGTTTCACTGATAGCAGTTCAACCGGCCTCGGCCAGCTTTTTGAGGTTAGCCAGGCCGGCCTCGAAGTCTTTCCCGACCATGCGGTCCATCAGCAGACCAAACCAGCGGTTGATCGGATTCGCACCCATTTCCCCTTCGTTGGTCCAACTGACCCGCACCCCATTGCCCGCAGGGGCAATCGCCACCACCCCTGCTGACTGCATTCCATAATCGGGGAATGACAGCTTGTAGCCAATGCGCTGGTTCGGCAGCGCTTCGGTGAATTCCATCACGCCGTTGCCTTCGGTTTTGCTTTCCCACGCCCAGCGCGCACCGACACCGGCGGTCGGCCCGCCATAGTTGATCTTCATTGCCGGATCGCGCTGGTTCCAGACGGTCCAGCGCTTCCATTCGCGTGGATCGACGACCAACGAATACACTTTGTCCGCCGGTGCGTTGATGCTGACGGTGCGCTCGATCCGGAAGTGGGCAGGCAGCACGAGGCCGATCGCCAGCAGAACCACGCCCAGGACCACGAGGCCCAGGATCGTGCGAATAAGCCATTTCATTTGCCGTCCCCCTGACTATCCTTGCGTTCGAAGGAGCGACAGTATGCCGATGCGGAAACCCGTTGGAGCGCTTGCCCACGCGAAGGCGATACTGATCACCGTCGCCGCGATGCTTTCGCTCGCCGGGTGCGCCGCACCGAGCTCGATCGTGCCCGGAACGCCGGAATCGGAAGTGATCAGCCGGTTCGGCCAGCCGGCGGAGGTCTACCCGTTGCCAACCCCGCTGCAGGCGCGACGCCTGGCGTATCCGATCGGGCGCTTGTACCAGCAGACCTGGATGGTCGATGTCGATGCGCAGGGACGGGTTCTCCGCGTCGAGGAGGTGATTTCTGCCGCGCACTTTGCGCAGGTCCGCGTTGGCCAGGACGATATGACCATCATTCGGCGCGAATTTGGCCCGCCGCGGCTGATCCAGACCTACACGCTGTCCGGACTGACCGCGTGGATGTATCCATACCTTGAAGACCTTGCGTGGTACTCCGAGATGGCGATCTACTTCGACAAGTCCGGCATCGTCCGAAGAGTCGAGTCCGGGCCGGACCCTCGGTTCGTGGGCGGCAGCGACAGGAAAGACTGACGCGCCAGGCGGGAGTGCCCAGCGCCCGAATGTCCCGGCCCCGGACCCGCACCGCCCTTGCTGGCGGCCGGCGCCGCAGCGGAATGCGTCTCAAGCCTTTTGCGGTCAACCGGTTAGGCCGGCTGGCTCATGCAAAGAATGAAGCGTCGTGGCAAACTTGCGACATGTTTGCCTCGGAGTCTTGGCCTCGCATCCTGATCGTCGACTCCAACGGCCAGCCGGTCCGTTGGGCAGTGCTGGCGCGCGCGGCGCGTTATCGCGCATCAGGCAAGGTACTGACGGATCTCGGCGACAACCTTTTCTCGATGAGCGGCGGCACGCAGGAAATCTCCGGCCAACGTTCGGAGTTCATCACCAGCTCGATCGTGATGATTCGCGGTCGCCACCGCATCCCGCTCGGGCATGCGCACGTCGGGCTGACCAAGTATCGATTGTTTGCACGCGACCGCCACATCTGCGGTTACTGCGGCGGACATTTTGCGGAAAGCGATCTGACGGTAGAGCACATCCGTCCGGTGTCGCGCGGCGGCCAGCATGACTGGACCAACGTGGTGACCGCCTGTCGTTCGTGCAACACCCGCAAGGGCAGCCGCACGCCGGAAGAAGCACGCATGCCACTGCTGTACGTGCCCTACCGCGTGTGCCGCAACGAAGGATTCATCCTGAGCAACCGGCGCATCCTCGCCGACCAGATGGCCTTCCTGCAGGTCACGCTGCCGCGGCACTCGCGCTGGGCGCACGCCTAGCGCCGCGCACGCGCTCAGTTTCTCAATCGATCGATCAGCGCCGCCGCCGCGTGCACCGGCTCGGCGCGCGCGTACTCGTCGTGCTTGAAGGCGAACTGCACCGCGATCGGGAGCAGAACACAGCCGTCGTGGCCGTCCTCATCGGTCACCGCCCAGCAGGTCGCACCCGACACGCCGTCGAGCGGCGGCGTATGCACCTCGATGCCGTCGATGCGCGTCGCAACCCGGCGATAGTGCAGTCGCATATCGCCCGCCGCAGCCAATGCGCTGCCGCGAGTGAACCAAACGACCGGCTTGGCGTACATGATCTGCGCCGCGCGGCGCATCTGCGCATAGGGATAGCCGGCAACCGCCAGCGTACGCACCGACGCATCGGTTCGCTGCTCGACGCGCAGCGGCGCGGCGCGCCAATGCGCGAACAGCAGGGCGGAAGCGCGCGGCGCAAGCGCGATGCATGCGAGGTCGCGCTGTGGGTGTTCGAGCACGCGCGGCTGCGCGCGCCGAAGCCAGAAGATCGTATTGCTGGATGCCAGCGGAACGCCGAGATCGCCGACCGCGACGCCCTGATCGAGCACATGCTTGCAGGTCAACAGCAGCACGTGCCCATCGACGACGAACAGTGCCGCCGTCGCCAGCGGTTCGGCGCGCCCGTCCAACAGCCGGACCAGCGGCAGCACGCGTCGCGTCAGCGCCTGCGTGATTGCGCGTGCCCGCGCCGGCGAAATGCCGGTACCCAAGTCAAGCGGAACGGTGTCGAGCGACTGCCAGACCATGCGCACAGACTATCCAGATTCAACCTTGACGGGAATCGTCCGCATGACTCGCCGCTTTGGCATGGGCTTGCCAGCCGTCAAGCCCTTCGGCCCGCCTCTCTGCGACGATGATTCGTGCGCTCCCTGCCCGGCGCGCGGTAGTGAATCGAGTTGCCATCCAGACCGGACGTTCAACGATGAAGAACATTGTGATCCTGGGTGCTGGCACGGCCGGCGTGCTGACCTCCAATCTGCTGTCGCGCAAGCTCGACCTGCGCAACTGGTCGATCACCGTGATCGACCGCGCGTCGATCCACGTCTACCAACCCGGACTGCTGTTCCTGCCGTTCAAGCTGTACGGCTACGAAGCGGAAAGCGACGTGATCGAGCGCATCGCACAGCCGCTGCCGCAGGAGGTGAAATTCGTCGCCGCGCAGGTCAACGCCATCGACCACGAAAAGCGTGTGATCGAAACCGACCGCGGCCGGTTCGACTATGACTTCCTGATCTCCGCGCTCGGCTGCCGGGTGGCGCCCGAGGAGATCGACGGCCTGGCGGAGGTGCTCGGCACCGACGGCGTGCACACCTTCTACACGCTCGAAGGCGCGCTCGGCATGCAGCAATCGATCGCGGCAATGGAGGAAGGCAAGCTCGTGATCGATATCTGCGAGATGCCGATCAAGTGCCCGGTGGCGCCGCTCGAATTCGCCTTTCTTGCCGATTACTACTTCCGCCTCAAGGGCGTACGCGAGCGGATCGACATTTCGCTCGTCACGCCGTATACGGGCGCGTTCACCAAGCCCAACGCCAATCGCGTGCTGTCGAAGGTCGCCGACGACAAGGGCATCCGCGTGGTGCCGAACTTCGCCGCCAGCCGTGTCGATGCGGCAGGCAAGACGCTGCATTCGTTCGACGGGCGCACGCTCGATTACGACCTCTTGGCGGTAATTCCGCCGAACCTTGGCGCCAGCGTGCTCGACGATTCCGGGCTGGGTGATGGCGCCGGCTACCTGCAGACCGATCCGCGCACGCTGAAGGCACGCGGCGCCGACCGCATCTACGGTCTGGGCGACAACACCAACGTCGCCACTTCGAAGGCCGGCTCCGTGGCGCACTTCGAGGCCGAAACGGTGATCGAAAACCTGCTGCGCGAGATCGACGGCAAGCCGCCGCTCGCCTCGTTCGACGGCCACGCAAACTGCTTTGTCGAAACCGGCCATCACAAGGCGATGCTGCTCGACTTCAATTACGACATCGAGCCACTGGAAGGGTCGTTCCCGTTGCCGCACACCGGTCCGTTCTCGCTGCTGCGCGAGAGCTACATGAACCACATGGGCAAGATCGCATTCAAGTGGGTGTACTGGAACCTGCTGCTGCCGGGACGGCTGCCGAACGTGCCGCTGCTGCCGTCGCACATGTCGTTCCTCGGCAAGGACGTGTCGACCGCGCCGCAGATCCGGCATGCGCGCGCCATGCACGTCGGCGACGTGATGACACGCGAGGTCGCCACGGTTCACCAGGGTTCGTCGCTGGTCGACGCAGCCAACGTGATGCTGGCGAAGAAGATCTCCGGAGTTCCGGTGGTCGACGTCGAGGGGCGGCTCACCGGGATACTCACTGAAGCCGATCTGCTGAGCGCGATGGACCTGAGCCGCTCCCGGTTCAGCGACGTGATCGACACGGTCGTGCGCAAGCGGCGCGCGCGCAAGACCATGGGCACGATCGTCGACGACCTGATGACACCCGACCCGGTCACCGTGCGCGAGACGGACTCGCTGGAACGCGCGGTCGAACTGATGACGCGCCATCGCATCAAGCGCCTGATCGTCACCGACGACGCGCGGCAGGTGCGCGGCGTCGTTTCGCGCGGTGACCTGATCAAACTTTTCACGATGAAATAGTCGCGCGCAGATGGCGACGCTGCCGGTGCGGCACGTCCGGCGCTGCACCTCCGCGTCGTTCGCGCGGCGCATGCGCGGTGTCGGCGAAAGAAAGGCTGCCGCGTGCGCCGCTGGCAAGGTAATCCTCGGCGAGCGCTCCGGCGACGACTGCCGGCGCGATGTCTCCGGCCTCGCTTAGCCAGCGGTACAGCAGTTCGTACAGTTGCTCGTTGGCGATTGCGTGCGTGCGGCCCGTGTCGGCGAAAAGCGCATCGGAAAATGCGAGCAGGCGCGCGAACGGCGCACCGCCCAGCAGAAGCGGCAGCGCACGAACAAAGCGGCCCGAGTTGCCGATCAGATCCCAGCAGCGCGCGGCGCGCGCGATCCGTTGCATCGTGGCGAAATCAATCCGATCGGTCGCCAGCACGTTGTAGGGCGGGTCGGGGTTGAAGCGCAGCCCGAAGGCCTCGGTGTGACGGGAAACCGGCGCGCCGCGCAGCCGCTTGAGTATCCCGATTTGGATCTCGTGCGGGTTAAGCTGCACCAGCCGATCGAACCCGCGCGCAAAGCCTTCGACGTCCTCACCCGGCAACCCGGCAATCAGATCGACGTGCAGGTGCGCATTCGTGTGCGCGCGCAACCAGCGGATGTTTTCTTCCGCCGCCGCGTTGTCCTGCCGCCGGGAAATCAGTTTCTGCACCTCGGTGTTCCACGTCTGGATGCCGATCTCGAACTGCAGCACGCCGGGCGGAAAGCGCGCGATCAGGTCTTTCAGCGACTCCGGCAGATGATCCGGAATCAATTCGAAATGCACGAACGGCGGATCGAGCGGGCTGCTTTCGACGCAGTCGAGGAAGAAGCGCAGGATCGCCGCCGAGGTCTCGACCTTCAGGTTGAAGGTGCGGTCGACGAACTTGATGTGCCGTGCACCGCGCTCGTAGAGGCGGCCGAGATCATCCAGGAAGGGCGCGAGCGGAAACGGCCACGCCGTCTTGTCCAGCGCCGACAGGCAGAAATCGCACTTGAACGGGCAGCCGCGCGACGCCTCGACATACACGTTGCGATGGCGCAGATCGTCATCCGTGTATTCGCCATAGGGCGACGAGATTCCCGCAAGCTCGGGTTGCTCGCCTGCATTCACCTTCATAAGCGGTCGCGGCCCGCTGAGGATCTGGCGCGCGAGCTTCGCAAACGTCACATCGCCCCAGCCCGTGACCACGTAATCGGCCAGTGCGATGATGCGCTGCGACTCGATTTCGTGGCTCACCTCCGGCCCGCCAACGACGACCATCACTTGCGGCGCGACGGTCTTGAGCAGCGCAACGACTCGCGTCGTTTCTTCGACATTCCAGATGTACACGCCGAATCCGACCAGTCGTGGCGCGAGCGAGAGAAGTCTTTCGACCACCTCCTCGGCGCGGCGGCCAAGCACGAACTCGACGATGCAACTATCGCCGCGCAGTGCGCCGAGGTTTGCGCGCAGGTAGCGCAGCGCGAGCGATGCATGCGCATAGCGGGCATTGAGTGTGGTCAATACGATGGCACGCATACGCCGATTATGACCGCGCTCAAGAAAGGGCTGCGCCGCTCACCGCACGGCCGCGAAGGCTGCTACAAGTGCGCCATCGGCTGGAGGACACGACGTGCAACTGACCTTCCTCGGCGCGGCTGGCGAGGTCACCGGTTCCTGCCTGCGGGTGGAAACGCGCGGCGCGCGTTTCCTGATCGACTGCGGCATGTTCCAGGGTGCAAGCCGTGGGCCGCTGTCGGCGGCGTTGAAGAATCGGCGCGCCTATGAACGCGATCTGGGCCGCATCGACTTCGTTGTGCTCACGCACGCGCACGTCGATCACTGCGGGTTGCTGCCGCGTTTCGCACACCCAACGCGCGTCGCGGCGCAACCATTGATCTACTGCACCAGGCCGACCGCCGATCTGGTCCCGGTGATGCTGAAGGACAGCGCGCATGTGCAGTCGCGCGAACGCCGCTACGACAGGCGCGGCAGGCGCGCGCGCGCGGCCGCGACCGAGGCGCCGCTGTACACGATGGAAGACGTTGAGCGGCTTGCCACGCGACTGCATAGCGTTCCGTACGACGTCGAGTTTCAACCGCATCCCGATGTGCGCATCAGCCTGCGCAGCGCCGGCCACATTGTCGGTGCGGCAACGGTGCAGGTGCGCGTGCGCGAGGGTGCACATGAACGAACCCTGGTGGTTTCGGGTGATCTGGGCGAGGCCTCACCGTTGCTGGTCAGCGACCGCGCACCGCCAGCCGCCGCAGACGTGCTCGTCGTTGAGTCAACGTATGGTGACCGCAATCACCGTTCGATGGCGGACACCGAAGCGGAGCTGATCGAGGTGCTCGACGATGTCCTGCATCGGCGCCACGGAAACGTCATCGTGCCGGCCTTTGCGCTCGGTCGCACACAGGAGTTCCTGGTGCTGCTGTATCGGCTGGCGCGCGACGGCCGCACCCGGTTGCCGCTGCTGTTCGTCGACTCGCCACTGGCGCAGCAGGCGAGCGATGTCACCTTTGCTCATCTGGACGCGCTCGACGAACTGGCGGGGGAGTTCCACGCCGCGCAGCGTGCGCGCAAACTGCCGTTTGCGTTGCGCTACACCGAAAGCGTCGAGGACTCGATGTTCCTGAACTCGATCCACCAGGGTGCGGTGATTGTCGCCGCCAGCGGCATGTGCGAAGCCGGCCGCATCCGCCACCATCTGCGCCACAACCTGCCGCGGCGCGAATGCGGCGTGCTTTTCACCGGGTTTCAGGCCGCCGGCACACTTGGACGGCGCATCGTCGACGGCGTGCGCAGCGTATCGCTGTTCGGTGAAACGATTCCGGTGCACGCGTCAGTGCATACGCTGGGTGGGTTGTCCGCGCATGCCGGCCAGGATTCGCTGATGGGCTGGCTGCGCGCCGCGCCGCGCGCACCGCGAACGGTCTTCGTCGCCCATGGCGAGCCGGAAGCGGCGCATGCACTCAGTGCGCGGATCGCGAAGGAACTGCGCTGGAACACGACCATCGCGGAAGCGGACAAGACGTATGCCGTCTGATCGCACGCCCCCGATCGCTGAGGACGCCGCGGAACGGGTCTCGCTGGTCGCGCGCCGCGTGGGCATCGACACCTACCGTGAGAACGTCGCCTACCTGCGCCGCGACTGCCCGGTGTATCGCGCCGAGGGCTTCCAGGCGCTGTCCAAGGTCGAGGTCACCGCCACCAACGGGGAACAGCGCAGGTCCATCCTCGCGGTGGTCAATGTGGTCGACGACGTGCGGCTGCTCGGCGACTGCGACCTCGGACTGTCGGAGGAGGCCTTCGCCTATCTCGGCATCGCGGAAGGGCACCCGGTGCGGATCGCGCACGCCGAGCCGCCCATTTCAATGCCTTCGCTGAAGCGCAAGATTGCCGGCGAACGACTGACCCACGACGAACTGCACTCGATCGTGCGCGACATCGCCGGCCACCGTTACTCGAAGATCGAACTGGCCGCATTCGTCGTCGCCACCAACCAATTCGAACTTGACCGCGATGAAGTCCTGTACCTGACCGAAGCGATGGTTGATGTCGGCCGCAAGCTCGACTGGGACGAGAAGCCCGTGGTCGACAAACACTGTATCGGCGGGCTGCCGGGCAACCGGACATCGATGATCGTCGTGCCGATCGTCGCGGCGCACGGAATGCTCATCCCGAAGACCTCCAGCCGCGCGATCACCTCCCCCGCGGGCACGGCCGACACGATGGAGTGCCTGTGTCGAGTCGATCTGCCGTTCGAGCGCATGCGCGAAATCGTGCATGCGCACCGCGGCTGTCTCGCATGGGGCGGCCGCGCCGCGCTGTCTCCCGCGGACGATGTCCTGATCTCGGTCGAACGTCCGCTGTCGATCGACTCGCCGGGCCAGATGGTCGCCTCGATCCTGAGCAAGAAGGTCGCCGCCGGGTCGACCCACCTTGTGCTCGACATCCCGCTCGGACCGACCGCCAAGGTGCGGCACATGGACGACGCACAGCGTCTGAAGAAACTGTTCGAGTACGTTGCGCACCGCATGGGCGTCACCCTCGACGCGGTGATCACCGACGGCCGCCAGCCGGTCGGCCACGGCATCGGTCCGGCGCTTGAGGTACGCGACGTGATGCAGGTGCTTAACAATGATCCCGCCGCACCGATCGACCTGCGCAACAAGGCGCTGCGGCTGGCAGGCCGGGTACTGGAATTCGATCGCGACATCCGCGGCGGCGATGGCTTTGCGGTGGCGCGCGACATCCTCGACTCCGGTCGGGCACTGGCGAAGATGAATGCGATCATTGACGCGCAGGGCCGGGCCGCGGAACTGCCGCGACCGGCACGGCTGACGCATGAAGTCGAATCGCCCGCCGACGGTACGGTCACGGCGATCGACTGCGAGAGAATGGCGCGCATTGCGCGACTGGCCGGTGCGCCAAAGGTGAAGGGGGCGGGCGTGGATCTGCTGAAGAAACTCGGAGACCGCGTCGCTCGCGGCGAGCCGCTTTATCGAATCCTCACCGACACGACGACCGAACTGGCGTTTGCGCGCGACGTCGCCGAGCGGGCGAGCGGATTTGCGATCGGCGCGCCGGAAGAAATCGCGCACGGCTACGTCGAGTTCTAACCCGATGCTGCTTTTCTTCGAAGACGAAGAACGATTTGCCCGGCAACTCGCGACCGCGGCCGGGCTCGCGCCGCATCGGGTCGCGCGCCACCGTTTTCCCGACGGCGAGCTCAAGCTGACCTTGCCGGCGCGCGTGCCCGAGCGTGTGATACTGCTGCGCTCGCTTTACCAGCCGAACGAGAAGCTGATCGAGCTGATGCTCGCAGCACAGACCGCGCGCGAACTGGGAGCTCGGGACGTCGTGCTGGTCGCCCCATATCTGAGCTACATGCGGCAGGACATCGCCTTTCGGCCGGGCGAGGCAGTGAGCCAGAAGATTGCCGGCCGCTTTCTGGCCACGCTCTTCGAAACAGTCATTACGGTCGACCCGCATCTGCATCGCACCGGCGAGCTGCACACGGCTGTGCCCGCGGCGCGTGCGATCGCGGTGGCAACTGCGCCGCTGCTGACGCGGTTTCTTGAGGGCAAGGTGGATCACCCGGTGCTGATCGGTCCGGACGAAGAGGCTGAGCAGTGGGTGCGCGCGGCGGCGGCCGATCGCTACGAATGGACCGTCTGCCGCAAGACGCGCAATGGCGATCGCGAAGTCGAGGTGGCGATGCCGGGAATGGACGTGCGTGGCCGCGACGTGGTGCTGGTCGACGACATTGCCAGCACCGCCCGCACGCTGGCGCAAACGGCGTACGGACTGTGGTCGGCCGGGGTGGCGAACATCGATATCTTCGTCACCCACCCGGTGTTTGCCGGCGATGCACTCGATGTGCTGCGTGCGGCAGGCGTCGGCAGCATCTGGAGCAGCGACACGGTGCCGCATCCGACCAACGCGATTTCCGTCGTGCCGCTTTTGGCCGACGCGCTGCGTCGTATCTAACGCAGAAACGAAAAAGCCCGCGTCTGGTGCTACGACGCGGGCCACTGACCGTCGGCCACCCTTGGACCGACCCGGACAGTCTTATGCCGGCTTCAGGTGCTTGCTGACGAACTTCGTCAGTTCGAACATCGACGCCTGCGCCTTGCCGAACAGCGCCTTCAGTTTCTCGTCGGCGTCGATCATGCGCCGGTTGACGGCGTTCTGAAGCTTGTTCTTCTTGATGTACTTCCAGATCTCGCTGGTGACCTCCGTGCGCGGCATCGGCCTGCTGCCGATGATCGCCGCGAGCGGGCCTGATGGCGTCAGCGGCCGCATGAATGCCGCATTCGGCTTGCGCGCGACTTTCTTTTTCGCTGTCGCTTTTTTCGGTGCAGCTTTCTTGACGGTCTTCTTCGCAGTTGCTTTCTTCGGCGCCGCTTTCTTCTTGGTCGCCTTCTTCGCAGTTGCTTTCTTCGCCTTCTTGGCAGTTGCCATTGAACATCTCCTCAACAGGGTTCGATCAGACCACAGCGACAGCGTTCTCGTCGGAAACTGCATCGAGAGCGCTCTCGTTGCGTGACGCGGATACTAAGCGAAATCAGACACGTTGCAAGGGTTTTCAGAGGGAAATTTGATCGACATTAGCCTGCATGCAACGCATCCCCAGAGGGGAAACGGTGCGGCGCTTGTCTGAAGTGCTCAGATCAAGTGCCGAGCACACCACAAGATATTGATCATTCGGCATGCAGTTGTCAGACATCTTGTGCCCCTTGTGGTGCTGAGCGGGTGTCTGGCGTGTGTCACGCGTGGTTCCGGCCACTCTCGGTGAGCCACCACCGTGTTCATGGGGTCGCGCCTGTGGGCACGGTAATGCGAAAGATGTCGAACGCAGCCTGCCCTATCCGTCCTCACCGCATGCGCGGCGTTCGAGCTCCGCCACCATCCGCGCAATCCGATCGGCCAGCCGCTCGGTCGTCAGTTCTTCCCGCAGGCGCTCGACCAGCAGCGGAAAGGCAAACGGCGTGGGCTGCTGCAGATGCCGGTAGACCACCCGCTGCAACCGCATGCGGGCGAGCGCCTCGCGCAGCCGCGCGAAGTCGAGTTCCTGCTCCAGTACCTCGCGCTCGGCCTGCGTGAGCAGCAGATTGCCGGCGTCGTACTTGCGAAAGACCTCGAAGAACAGGCTGCTGGAGGCCTGCAGTTGTCGGGTCGATTTCGGCTGCCCCGGGAATCCCTGGAAGATCAGCCCCGAAACGCGGGCAATCTCGCGAAAGCGCCGCTGCGCGAGTTGCCCCGCGTTCAGGCTGGCGAGGATGTCTTCGAGCAGTTGCTGCTCGCGCAGCAGCGCGGTGCCGCCGTCGCGCCACAGCGCGCGCCAGTCGACATCCTCGCTTGACATCAGCTCCAAGCCGTAGTCGTTCACCGCCATTGAAAAAGTCGACGGCACGCGGCGACCGGCTCGATACGCCAGCAGCGACGCCAGACCCAGATGCGCAAGACGGCCGGCAAACGGATAGACGAACAGGTGGCGCCCTTCACGCGAGCGCATCGATTCGACCACGAGCTCGGTTCTGGTCGGCACCGCCGACCAGCGCGCCTGCAGCTCGATCAGCGGCCGCGTGAGCTTGAGCTCCGGCGAGTCATAGCGGCCGGCCAGTGCGCCTTCGAGCTCCTGCAAGACGGCGTCCGCCATCTCGGTCGACAGCGGCATCCGGGTGCCGGCCCAGCGCGGCACCGCGCCGCTCTTGCGCCGGGCCGGCGCCACGAACGCGGTCATGTCCTGCACACGCGCGAGCTCCAGTAGCTTGCCGCCGAACGTGAAGACGTCGCCGGTATTCAGCCGCGCGATGAAGTTCTCCTCGATGTGGCCAAGCCTGGCGCCGTTGTTATAGCGGACCAGCATCGATGCTTCGGCGACGATGGTGCCAACCGACATCCGGTGGCGCCGGGCAACGTGAGCATCGGGCACGCGGAACATGCCGTCCGCGTCGCGCGCCACACGCTGATACTGCGGATAGGCGCGCAGCGACGCGCCGCCACGGCCGACAAAATCGAGCGCCCATTCCCACTCGGCGTCGGAGAGTCGACGGTAACTGAACGCATCGCGCACCTCGGCGAGCAGTCCGGTCTCGTCAAACCCTGTGCCCAGCGCAATCGTCACCAGATGCTGGACCAGCACATCGAGCGGTTTGTCCGGCGCGTGCCGCGATTCGACGCGCCCTTCGCGCACGCCGAGCGCCGCCGCCTTCTGCGCAGCCGCGGCTTCGACCAGTTCGAGCGTATTGGTCGGTACCAGCGTCACGCGCGACACGCGCCCCGGCGCATGGCCGCTGCGGCCCGCGCGTTGCAGCAGCCGTGCCACCCCCTTGGGCGACCCGATCTGAAGCACGCGTTCGACCGGCAGGAAATCGACGCCGAGATCGAGGCTGCTGGTCGCAACCACCGCCTTGAGCCGCCCTTCTTTCAGGCTGCACTCGACCCAGTCCCGCACCGCACGGTCGAGCGAGCCGTGGTGAAGCGCGATCAGCCCGGCCCACTTCGGCCGGGCGGCGAGGATCGACTGGTACCAGATCTCCGCCTGCGAACGGGTGTTGGTGAAGACCAGCGTGGGGCCGCTGGCCGCGATCTCGCGCACGACCGGATCGAGCATCTTGATGCCAAGGTGTCCGCCCCAGGGAAAGCGCCCCGGATCATCGGGCAGCAGCGTATCGACGACGATCTTCTTGTCGATGCGGCCGCGCACCAGCGCGCCGTCGTCGCGACTCAGCAGCGCGCGCATCGCTTCGTCCAGATTGCCGAGCGTTGCCGACAGACCCCAGACCGGGAGCTTTGCCGCGTGTTCGCGCGCAAATCGGCGCAGCCTCGATAAGGCCAGCTGAACCTGCACACCGCGCTTGCTGCCGATCAGCTCGTGCCACTCGTCGACCACGACCATCGCCAGCCCCGCAAACTGCTCACGACAGTCGGCGCGTGTCAGCAGCAGCGACAGGCTTTCGGGCGTGGTGACCAGCACCTCGGGCAGGCGCCTGCTCTGGCGCGCACGCTCCGCGGTCTCGGTGTCGCCGGTGCGCACGCCAACCTGCCAGTCGAGGCCGAGCAGCGCCAGCGGCGCCTCGAGCGCGCGCGCCGTGTCCGCCGACAGCGCGCGCATCGGCGTGATCCACAGCAGGCGCAGCCCGCCGCCTTCGATCTTACCGGTCAGCGCACGATTGAGCAGCGCGAAATACACCGCGTAGGTCTTGCCCGAACCGGTTGTCGCGTGCAGCAGCCCCGAGCGGCCGGCCGCTACGTGCGCCCACACCTCGCGCTGGAAATCGAACGGCCGCCACCGGTGCGCGGCGAACCATCCTTCGGCGCTCGGCAGGGCCAGTTGCAGCGGCGCTTCGAGACCTGCAAGTTCCGCGGGCGAGGCCGACTCGGCCAGCGCGACCCGCGCCGCGCGCGCTTGGCGCACACGAATCGCGCGCAGCTGCGTGCCGACATTGGGGCCTGGAGGAAGACGCCGCATGCACGGATGGTAATTTGCCGAGCGCCATGAAAAACGCCGCCCGCAGGCGGCGCTTTTCACCGGCGCTGAATGCTACTTGACGCCAAGTATCTTCATCGCCTTGGCCAGCGTGTCGACCGACTCCTGGTGCTTGCCGGCCTTGTGGGAGGCTTCGCCGTCGGCGCGCAACTTCTTGACGTCCGCCATCTGCTCAGCGCTGAGCTTCGGATTCTTGGCCAGCGCCTCATCGATCTTCTTCATGTCGCCGGGGCATTGAAAGGCAAACGCGGCGCTCGAAGCGAGCAGGGCACCTGCGGCAAGGAAGGCACGAAGTTTCATATTCATCTCCTGGTGGGTTGAGGGCAGAGGGTAAACACCCCGGCGGCGGAGTTTAATCCCCGGCTCGCAGCACATTTTCAGTAGTTGCTTCCCCGTGCCAGGACCACGGTCGCCAGGCGAACGATGCCGAAGGCAATCCAGTTGAACCCGCGCCGGATGAGCCCTTGGCGGGAGTAGACCTCGGGCCGTACGCGGTCAGCGTCGTTTTCGATCGCCTGAACCAGGACGGCCTCGAGGCGTTGCGCGAATTCGGCGCCATAGACGACCACGTTGGCTTCGCGCGCCAGCAGCAGCGAGTACGGGTCGATATTGCTCGAGCCCACGGTCGCCCAGCGGCCGTCGATCACGCCCACCTTGGCATGCAGGTAAGCGGGCCGGTACTCGTGGATCTCGATCCCGGCTTCGAGCAGCTGGCCGAATAACGCGCGCTGCGCATAGTGCTGTAGCGCGTACTCGACACGCCCTTGCAGCAGCAGCCGCACGCGCACACCGCGGCGCGCCGCATCCAGCAACGCCGCGCGCAAGCGGTAGCCAGGGATGAAATAGGCGCTGGCAAGCACGATCTCCCCGCGCGCGCGCGCGATTGCGTCGAGGTAAGCGCGCTCGATGGTGCGGCGATTGCGCAGGTTATCGCGCAACAGGAATGAGGCCGCCACGCCGCCCGGAAATCCGCCCAGCCGCGGCTGCATGTCGACGCGCGGGCGCGGGCCCGATGATTCGGTCGGCCGCACGAACGAGAGCATCCACCACAATTGCCTGGTTGCGAGCGCGATCGGCGTCACGATCGGTCCCTCGCACGCCACCGCGAAATCGAATCGCGGCCCGATGCGGCCGCGCTCGGCCGGCGGCACGTTGTGGTCGTCGATGATGTTGATACCACCGACGAGCGCGATGCGATCGTCGACGACGGTGATCTTGCGATGCAGCCGCCGCAGAAGCTTGCGCTCGAGGCGCCACCAGCGCTCCGGGCGGAAGATCTTCACCTCGGCGCCATGCGCGCCGAGTTCGGTGACGAGCCGGCGCGCGTAGTCACCTCCGCCAAAACCGTCGATCAGTACTCGCACCTGAACACCGCGCGACGCCGCTGCCGCCAGCGCGTCCGTGACGCGGTGGCCGATGTTGTCGTCGGCGTAGATGTATGTCTCGAGATGAATCGAGATGCGCGCGTCTTCGATCGCGCCGAGCAGTGCCGGGAAGAATTCATCTCCTGTCACGAGCAGCCGCATGCGATTGCCGCCATAGATGATCGGACGCGCGCCGAAGCCCAGGCTCTCGGATTCCTCGCGGTGCGGCTCTGCGGCCGGCAGTCGCGGCCGCTGGCTCATCGAAGCACAAGCTCCGCGATCAGTGGCGCGTGATCCGACCGACGCGCCCAGGTCAGCCCCTTGGGAACATGCATGCCAGCCACGCGGAACCCGCGCACATAGATGCGATCGAGCGTGAACATCGGCGCAAAGCTCGGGAAGGTGCGCGCCGGCGGCTGTGACATGCGTGCATCGCGCCATGGCAGCAGGCGGTCGAGCACGCTGCGGCGGGGCGGATCCTGCGCGACCGCCACTTCGTCCAGTACGAGGCGCGCGCGCAGCACCTCGTCCACGCGGCGCTGCCAGTCGTTGAAATCGCCGGCGATGATGAGCGGCGACTTCTTCGGAATCTCCTTCTCGACGAACTCGGCCAGCAGGTCCGCCTGCCGCAGGCGGCTGCGCTTGATCAGGCCGAAGTGCACGCAGATCAGGTGCACATCGCTGGGGCGGCTCTTGCCCGGTCCTGCGACGCGCGTGACCGCGTGCAGCATGCCGCGTTTTTCCAGCGCGTGATCCGAGATGTCGTGGTTGGTCGAATGCCGAATCGGATGGCGCGACAGGATCGCATTGCCGTGATGGCCGTGCGGATAAACCGCGTTCTTGCCATAGACCTGATGCTCGTAGCCGGTGGTGGCAAGGAAATCGAGCTGCTCGGTCTTCGGATAGTTGACGTGGTGACGCAGCCGCTCATTGCGGTTCTGCACCTCCTGCAGGAACACGATGTCGGCGCTGATTGAATGCAGCGCCAGTCGCACGTCGTGAATGCGCGGCACGCGGCGGATGCCGGTCACGCCTTTATGGATGTTGTACGTCGCTACACGCAGCTTCATGGTGACGCTTACGATACCTTCTTCGCCGCCTTGTCACACATTCCGGGAGTTTTCATCGATGCACATTGATCGCCGTCACGTGCTCAGGCTGGCCGCGGCCGCCTGTGTTCCCGGCGCATGGAAGAGCGGGCGCGCGCTGGCGCAACCGCGCCTTGACGGCGATCCGTTTCCCCTGGGCGTCGCCAGCGGCCCCAGCGAACGCGGCGTCGTCCTCTGGACCAGAGTGGTTCCGGATCTGCAGGCGCAGATCGCGCGTCTGTCCGGCCTGGGCACGGAGCGGTACGTGGCCACGCGCAGCGATGAACTGCGTCGATCAGCGCCGAGCTTCGAGGTGCGCTGGGAAGTGGCAGACGACGAGGCGTTCCGCAACGTGGTCACGCGTGGCACCGCGCGCGCGCTGCCCGAACTTGCTCACAGCGTGCATGTTGAAGTCGACGATCTTGCGCCGTCGCGATGGTACTGGTATCGCTTCCTCCTCGGCGATGCATTCAGTGTCGGCCGCACGCGCACGCCCGATGCGGCCGACTCTGCGCGCGAAAATCTGCGGGTTGCGCTCGCCTCGTGCCAGCACTTTGAATATGGCCACTTCGGCGCGTATGCGCACATGCGCGCCGACGATCCGGAGCTCGTGCTGTTCGTCGGGGACTACATCTACGAGGGTGGGCCCAACGCCAGCCGCTACCGAACACATCCTTTTCCGTCCGCACGCACCCTGTTCGACTACCGGCTGCGGCACGCGCTGTACCGGCTCGATCCCGACTTGCAGCGCATGCACGCGCACTGCCCCTGGCTCCTCACCTGGGACGATCACGAGGTGTCGAACGACTACGCGCGCGATGTCGGCGAAGATCCAGCCGTCGACGGGCACGCACGACGCCTGGCTGCCTACCAGGCGTACTACGAGCACCTGCCGCTGCCGGTGTCGACGCTGGTCGAGCGTTTCTCGCACGTGCGCCTGTACCGGGCCCAGCGTGCAGCAGCGCTGGCATCCTTCATCGTGCTCGACGATCGCCAATATCGCGATCGGCAGCCGTGCCAGCCGGCAGGTCGCGGCGGCTCCAGCGTCGTCGACGATGGCGCCTGCCCCGAGCGGCGTGATCCGGCGCGCACGCTGCTCGGCCGCGCGCAGCTGGCGTGGCTGCGGCAGCAGTTCGCCGACAGCCGGACGCGCTGGAACTTCGTCGTGCAGCAGACGCTGTTCTCGCCGCTGAATCGAGAAGCCGGGGGCGCGCGTTTCTGGACCGACGGCTGGGACGGTTATCCGGCCGAGCGTGAACATGTGCTGGCCGCGATCGAGCGCACGGCGCTGCCCAACCCGGTGCTGCTGGGTGGCGATGTGCATGCCAACTGGGTGTGCGACGTGAAACGCCACTTCGATGATCCGCGCTCGCCCGTCATCGGAGCCGAGTTCTGCGGCACCAGCATCACGGCGGCGTCGGGCTGGGACGCGGCGCGCACTGCACGCGTGGCCGCCGCCAATCCGCACGTGCGCTTTGCCGACAGCGAAAAGCGCGGGTACCTGGTCGCGGACGTTAATGAGAGGGTTCTACGCGTGAAGCTGCGCGTGGTGGACGACGTGCGGAAGAAAGCGCCCGAGGCATCAACGCTAGCGACATTCGAAGTCGACGCGGGTCGCGCCGGCGTGCGGGCGGTCTCAACTTGAGGGCAACAGGACGCCCGACTACGGCGCGGGTGTCACCACGGTGTCCGCGCCGATCAGCGCGCCGGCAGCCACCGGTGCGTGGCGAGGTCGCGGACGATGACCGTCGTCGTTGGGGTGCTCGTCTGCGGCACCATGCACGGGGCAACGCGCTCGTCATGCGCTTTTCCCGCAGCCGGCGGGTTTGTAAACACGCTGTGTCGACCCCGGGTACTGCGCCAGCTTGCTCGCCGGCCGTCGGGGACGAATCACGAGTTCCCCGCCGCAGTTGGGGCAGATGCCATTAAGCACAGCGCCCGCGCAGTCCGCGCAGAACGTGCATTCGAAAGTGCAGATGCGAGCTTCGGTCGAATCCGGCGGTAGATCACGGTCGCAGCATTCGCAGTTGGGTCGGAGTTGCAGCAACGGTCGCTCCCCGGCGGTTGACAATGTTTGTCTAGCGTACAAGCTCGAAGTAGCGATCGATCAGATACGGATCGTCGAAATGCCGGCGGCCGACGAACGCGGTTGCGTGCCGGCCCCATTGGCGCATCTGCCCCGCGCTGGCAATCCCCATCGGCCAGAAGAAGAATCGTTCGCCGCGCTCGCTGCCGGCGATCAGTCCATCGGGCCCGTACACGCTGCGGGTGCGGCCACCCGCGCCTGCCGGCAGCGGCAATCGTCGCAGCTCGTCGTCACCACGAATCGCATACGGCGTGGCTGCTGCGGACGAATGATCCGGTTCGAACTCGATGCGCTCCAGGTAGTGGGTGCGCGACGCCACCCGCAGCACCAGGCGCTCATCCTGGCGCGGCGCTTTGAATGTCTGCGGCGCAAACGTGCCTTCGTCCAACGATTCCGGCTGCGGCCGCGCGCGCACACGATCGGTCGGGAAGAACAGGTGGTAGCAGCCGCAGGGATGAATCGAGTCGTACACCAGCGGTTCGAAATCCGCATCGAGCGTCACGCGCCAGACGATGCCATCGAGTTCGCCTGCCAGCAGGTCGACCGCGCTCGACGGCGGACGCGCCGGGAACCAGAATGTGTACACGAGTTGCGCCACGACCTGGTCCGCGAGTCTTGCCAGCGCCACGCGTGCGTACGCGACGGGGGTCTGCGTGTCGACGCGCACGCGCATCTGACCGTTCTCCTCACGCCAGGCAAGTTGGCCGATCCGGTCGTCGTCGGTGGCGGTCGCGACCGCAAGAATCGGCGCGTGCCGCAGCAGCAACCCGCTCCACTCTGCCGCCGAGCGCTGCGGCAGGCTAAAGGCAATTGATCGCGGAACATGCGGCGGTGAAACATCAGCCACCGGCCGATAGCGCGCCAGCGCCTTCTTGTCCGGCACCGCGATTTCGGTTGCGGCAAAGATCGCGCGCGTCTCCTCCTGCCATTGACGTATGCCACCGGCAAATGCCAGCCTGGTCAGCGGATACACGCCGAGCGCGCGCGCCGCCAGCGAGTAATCGTCAGGCACGTGCGCCGCCGCTCGCAAGTCGGGCAGGCGCGCACCGTCGGCGACTGCGAGCTGATAGCGGCAAGCATCGAGTGCCGCCGGCGCCGGCATCTGCGCGTCGCCCGCGCTGTCGATCTCGACGGTGCGTGCGTCGCGATCGAGCCGCGCCATCAGTTCGCTCCACGGCGCAAAGCCGTCGTGCAGCCGCGCCGCCTTGTCGGCGAGGCTTTCGGTGAAGCGGTCCACCCGCAGGTACGGAAAGCCGGGCACGCGCGGCGCCTGCGCGTCTCGTACTCCGACCCGATCGATCGCCGCATCGACGTCGCGGAACAGTCGCGCGCAATCACCGACGTCATCATTGCGCGCCAGATGCTCGCGGACTGGCGCGCTCGAATACGGGTCAATCGTCGCGCAGCCTGCAACGATCACGATCGCCAGCGCAGCAGGCAACGCTCTCATCGCGGTGCGGCTGCCTGCGCCGCTGACTGGCTGCGGCGTTCGATCTCGGCCACCATCGCGTCGAACTGCGCGCGCACGGTCTGGCGCACCGCCAGCGTGCCGATCACCGGCGGCAGCACAGGGCGCGGCACGATGCGGGCCACGTAACGCACACGCACCCCATCTGCGACCGACTCGAGCTCATACCGTCCCTCGAATGCATCGAGATACGTTTCGTCCTGGCTCGGCATGGCCACGGCCCGCGCATCGACACGCGACGGCGCTCGATGCACAACGTCCATGCGCACCGTGACCGGCTGGGCAAAGAACAGCCAGCGGAATTCTCCACGCTGCTCGATGAGCAGATGCTCGAGCCCATCGACCTGCGACCGACGCAGTACACGTACTGACGTCACGCCGGGTACAAACTGCGGCAGGCGCTCGTAGTCGGTCAGCGTGCGCCAGGCGATGTCGATAGTCGCGTGCGTCTGCCCGACCGCCTCGATCTCAAATGCGCCTCCATGCCGCGTGACATCGACGGTCGCGGCCGCGACGGCCGTGACTGTACTAGCGGCGAGCGCTGCCAGTCCGGTCCGCCAGCAGGCGGATCGCCTGTGCGTTGGTCCACGAAAAACAGCGATCTGCCGCATCCCGCCACGGCAGCCAGATGAAGCGAGTGTGCTCGTCGGCCGCAAGCTGCGGCTCGAAGCGCTGATCGACGCGCAGGCCGAATACATGCTCGGTATTGTGGGTCACGCCCGGCGCATAGCGATATCGCCAATGCGGATAGATCGAGTAACGGTGTGTAAGGCGCCAGTTCTCCAGATCGGCAACCGTGCGCGCGAGCCCGGTTTCCTCCCGCACTTCACGTAAACACGTCTGCGCAAGCGGTTCTTCCGCGCTCTCGCGGCTTCCCGTGACTGATTGCCAGAAGCCCGGATGATCGGCGCGCTCAAGCAGCAGCACGTCGCAATCGCGCGTGTAGATGACGACGAGGATCGACTCGGGGATCTTCATGAGGTTGACCGCGAAACCGCGCCTTGTCCGCGCAACGGCAACGCCATCGTGCGCGTATGCGTCGCGAACCCCAGCCGCTCATGCAACGCGATCGCGCGCTGATTGAATTCCCAGACGTTCAGCCGCACGTCAGCGGCGCCGTTGGCACGGCCGAACTCAATGACTACTTCAAGCAGCTGCGTACCGAGCCCCCGGCCTTGCTGTGCATCGTCGACGCGGAGCGAGCCGATTCGGACGTAGCGCTGCGCCTTCAGCAGCGCCGTGGCGCTCTCATCGATCAGCCGCGCGCTCACAAAGCCGACGACCTGCGCACCTGGGCCCAGCGCGACCCAGAAGAATTCGCCGTTGGCCATCCGTTCGCCCCAGAACCCGACCTGCGCCGCCAAGGGGGCCTCGATCTCGAACACATGTGGGTAGTGCTCGAAGTGCATGGCGTTGACCGCGTTCGCCAGGCGCGCGATGGCCGGAAGGTCCGCGCTGTTCGCCAGTCGAATCACAACGGCAGGGCCGGCCGGCGTCGTTGCAGCCGATTCAGATTCCGACATAGCGTTCGATCAGGCGATCCGCCGCATCGTCGCCCGCATGCCTTTGAATCATTTCGACGATGTTGCGCGGAATCTGGTCGTTCTCCCACTTCGCACCCAGGATCGCCGGCAGCAGCGAGTCCAGCGTGCGGAACCCCGCACTGCGCCGCTGGATCGCACGATCAACGCGGTCCCAGAAGGTTGCGCCGTCAGAGTAGAACAAGCTGTACTCGCCTTTGTCTTTCTGCTGCTGCACGCGCGCCTGGACCTGGCGCAGTGTCAGGCGCGGCGAACGCATCGGATCGATGAAACGACGTTCGACCTCCAGTACCGCGTCGCGCGGCAGGTCGCTTCGCCGCAACGCCTTGAGCGCGTAGTACTGCGCCAGGCTCTCGTTGGCCCACAGCGGCAGGCCCACCTGAGTCAGCTGGTGAAACTGCTCGTGCAGCAGGACTGCGAGCGTGGCTTCGGCGCGGACAAGTCGGCCGCTTTCGACCGCGCCGTTGACCAGCAATGTGCGAAAACCGGCCGCGCCACCCATCTCGTTTCGACCGGCAGCGATCGGCAGCCAGACCACCGTAGAGCGCAACAACCCGTCGAAGCGTGCTCCCGTCACTTTCATCAGGTAACCGAGCGCGCGCCGATGCTGGCCGAACAGATCGGTGAGCGGCACGCCGAGCGCATTCACATAGATGAGATCGGCCTGGCCCTCGCGCACGATCGAAACCGGCGCATTGCCGATCGCAAAGAACTCGGGGGCGAACGCGGCACTCGGCAGGCGGCGGCGACCAGGGCGCGAACCATAGGCGCCACCATTGACCACACCACCGCCGATGAACTCGATCTCGCCCTGGTGCGCCGCGCCGGCGTCGACGGGCCGCAGCAGCGACGCCGGATCGGACAACAGCCACAGTCGGAGCCGTGGTTCGTACACGCTCGCCTGCTGCGCAGCGTCTACGCCGGCCTCGGTCACCTCATTGAACTGCACCTGCCAGGCAAGCCGTGCGCAACTGCGGCCATCGATGCGCCAGGTGCCGCTCGCATCGGCCGTCAGGGGCGTGCCGTCGCAGCTGACATTGAACACCTGCGACGCGATGTTCATCGTCGCGCCGCGCACCCGGACGTCGAACTCGCGCGCGCGCCGCAACGGCGGCAGTTCGACCTCGACCCGGGCGACGAACGGCGTGGCCGCCTCGAATTGCACGCGATAGAGCCAGCTTTCGGCCTGCGCGCCGGCGTCCGCCGCCGCAGCGAGCACCACGGCCGCGAGCAACGCCTTCAGTTTCACGCCGCCTTTGGCTCCGGGTTGCGCAGTCGGATATGCAATTCGCGCAGTTGCTTCTCGTCGACCGGGCTTGGCGCCTGTGTCAGCAGACACTGCGCGCGCTGTGTCTTCGGAAAAGCGATCACATCGCGAATGCTCTCGGCACCCGCCATCATCGTCACGATGCGATCCAGGCCGAACGCGATGCCGCCGTGGGGCGGCGCGCCATACTGGAGTGCATCGAGCAGGAAGCCGAACTTCGCGCGCGCTTCCTCCGGCCCGATCTTCAGCGCGCGGAACACCTTGCTCTGCACGTCCTCACGGTGGATCCGCACCGAGCCGCCGCCGATTTCCCAGCCGTTGAGCGCCATGTCGTACGCCTTGGCCAGGCACTTGCTCGGATCGGTTTCCAGATAGTCCAGGTGCTCGTCCTTCGGGCTCGTGAACGGGTGGTGCGCGGCGACGTAGCGCTGCTCTTCCTCATCGAACTCGAACATCGGAAAGTCGATCACCCACAGCGGGCGCCAGCCGGCCTCCGACAGCCCGTGCTTCTTGCCGAACTCGCTGTGACCGATCTTCGTGCGCAGCGCCCCCATGCTGTCGGCGACCACCTTGGCGCGATCGGCACCGAAGAAGATCAGATCACCATCCTGCGCCCCGGTGCGCTTCAGGATCTCCGCCAAGGCGGCGTCGTGCAGGTTCTTGACGATCGGAGACTGCAGGCCCTGTCTTATGTCCTGACCTGGGCCCTTCGCCTTCTCGTTGACCTTGATGTACGCAAGCCCCTTCGCGCCGTAAATCTTGACGAATTCGGTGAAGGAATCGATCTCCGATCGAGGCATCTCCGCGCCGTGCGGCACACGCAGCGCGGCGACGCGACCGTCCTTCATCTCGGTGGCGGCCTTGAAGACCTTGAAGTCGACGTCGCGCACCACGTCGGTGAGTTCCGTGAGTTCGAGCTTCACGCGCAGGTCCGGCTTGTCGGAGCCGTAGCGGCGCATCGCCTCGGTATAGGTGATCACCGGAAACGGGTTCGGCAGCGTGACCTGCATCGTCTCGGCGAACACGATGCGGATCATCTCTTCCATCAGCGCGCGGATCTCCTGCTCGGCCAGGAACGAGGTCTCGATATCGATCTGCGTGAACTCGGGCTGGCGGTCGGCTCTGAGGTCCTCGTCGCGGAAGCACTTGACGATCTGGTAGTAGCGGTCGAAGCCAGCGATCATCAGCAGCTGCTTGAAGAGCTGCGGCGACTGCGGCAGTGCGTAGAACTGGCCGTCGTGCACACGCGACGGAACGAGGTAGTCGCGCGCGCCTTCCGGCGTGCTCTTGGTCAGCATCGGCGTTTCGATGTCGATGAAACCGTGCGCATCGAGGAACTTTCGCACCGCCATCGTCACGCGATAACGCAGCTTCAGGTTGTTCTGCATCTGCAGACGGCGCAGATCCAGCACGCGATGGGTCAGCCGCGTCGACTCGGACAGGTCCTCATCGTCAAGCTGGAACGGGACCGCGACCGAGGGATTCAGGATCTCGAGCTGCTGGCACAGCACCTCGATCTCGCCCGACACGAGGTTGGCGTTGGCCGTGCCTTCGGGCCGCTTGCGCACGGCGCCGACGACCTTGATGCAGAACTCGCTGCGAATTTTTTCAGCCTGCGCGAAGACATTGGCGCGATCGGGATCGCACACCACCTGCACCAGGCCTTCCCGGTCGCGCAGGTCAATGAAAATGACGCCGCCGTGGTCGCGGCGGCGATGCACCCAGCCAAACAATGTGACGGTCTGGCCGATGAACTTGGCGTCCACCAGGCCGCAGTATTCGGTACGCATGAAAAGCTCCAGGATGATTCAGCTGTGGGGCGCGGTCGCAACGCGGCCGCGCTTATTTGACCGCTTATTTGACCGCTTATTTGACCGTGCAGGGCCGAACGACGCGAGCCGCCCGACCCTAGCGGTTTCGGTCGTTGCGAACCGCAGGCAGGACGACATCGGCCACGCGCGCACCGCGCGGGGCGATTGAAGTGAATTGCGTCGTCATGTCCTCAACCTTAGCAGGCATCCCCTCTCCTCTCAACCCGCGCTTCCATGCGGGGCCACACCCGGCGTTTCGCTGGTCAGCGCAGCCGGTCGCGGCGGGCGGCCTCCCATCGGCACCACGACGCCCAGCGAGACGATGAATTTCAGCGCGTCGTCGACGCTGATGTCGAGTTCCTTCACCTCGCTCGGCGGCACGATGATGGTGTAACCCGAAGTCGGATTCGGCGCCGTCGGCACAAACACGGTGATCGCGTCGGGACCCAGATGGCCGGCAATCGCGGGGCCGGGCGTGCCGACCACGAGTCCGATCGCCCATTGACCGCGCTGCGGGAACTCGACCAGCACCGCCTTTCGAAACGCGTTGCCCTTGGGCGACAGCATCGTGTCCGAAACCTGCTTCACGCTCGAATAGATCGAGCGCACGATCGGAATGCGGTTGAGAAAGTTTTCCGACCAGCGGACCAGACGCTGGCCAAGGATGTTGGCCGCCAGCACGCCGGTGGCAAGCAGGATCAGGAACGACAGAATCAGCCCGAAGCCCGGAATATGCATGCCGAACAGCGCGTCGGGCCGCCACGACTCCGGCAGCAACAGCAGTGAGCGGTCGAGCGTGCTCAGGATCAGGTCGAGAATCCACAGGGTCGCCGCGATCGGCAGCCAGATCAACAAACCGGTGATCAGGTATTTCTTGATCATGAAATGCGGCTCGGCGTCGAGAAGAAAAAAACCGCGGCGTTCGCCGCGGCTTGAGGGGCTTCGGAATTGCTCACGAGCATGCGGGGCAACCTCCCGCGCCGCACGCCGTTGGCGCTTTGGTCTCCGTCGTGGGTTTTGCGTCCGTCGTGGTCGCGGTGTCGGATTTGGTCGGCGTGGCCGTTTCCGTCTTGTCGGTTTCGGGTTTCTTGCCTGAGCCGTTCTTGAAGTCGGTCGCGTACCAGCCACTGCCCTTGAGCTGGAATCCCGGAGCGGTCAGTTGCTTCGAGAACGTCGTCGCCCCACACGCGGTGCAGACCGACAGCGGCGCTTCGGAAACCTTCTGCAGGATGTCCTGCGCGTGTCCGCAGGACGAACACTTGTAGGCGTAGATCGGCATGGCACCCTCGGAATTCGTAACTGGCTGAATTATAAGGACCGCTGTCGCGGCACATGCAGGGAAATATGGGCGATCGTGGCGCCTATCAAGCCGCCCCCGCTTTGGACATTGCCGCGTGGCTGCTGCAAACTGCCGCGCAGGAGTCAGCAGAGGAGCAAGGGATGGCCACCAGGAAGAACCCGCCGGCGTCGGCGGCGCAGGTCGCGGCACTGAACGCGGTCGAAAACTCCCCCCTGAAGAAGGTCAAGGTCGCTGTCAGTGACATCGACGGAGTGATGCGCGGCAAGTACCTGCACAAAGACAAGTTCATGTCCGCCGCGGACAGCGGTTTCGGCTTCTGTGATGTCGTGTTCGGCTGGGACATTAACGATGCCTGCTATGACAACACCAAGCTCACCGGATGGCAGCATGGCTTTCCCGACGCCCTCGCGCGGATTGACCTGTCGACGATGCGTCACGTGCCGTGGGACGGAAACATTCCGTTCTTTCTCGGTGAGTTCGTCACGACGGACGGGGCGCCGCATCCGCTCTGCCCGCGCCAGACGCTCAAGCGCGTGCTCAAGCGCGCCGAGAAGCTCGGCGTGCAGCCGATGTGCGGGCTGGAGTTCGAGTGGTTCAACTTCCGCGAGACACCGCAAAGCTGGGCCGAGAAGAAAGGCGTCGGGCCGACGCCGCTCACCCCCGGCATGTTCGGCTACTCGCTGCTGCGCGCCAACGAGAACCGCGAGTACTTCAACGCGCTGCTCGACGACATGCTGGCGTTCCGCGTGCCGATCGAAGGACTGCACACGGAGACCGGGCCAGGCGTTTACGAGGCCGCGATCCAGTTTTCCGAGGCGCTCGAAGCCGCCGACCGCGCGCTGCTGTTCAAGGGCGGCGCCAAGGAGATCGGCGCGCGCTTCGGCATCATGCCGAGCTTCATGGCCAAGTGGAACGCGCAGTACCCGGGCTGCAGCGGGCATGTGCACCAGTCGCTGTCAGACGGTAAGAAGAATCTCTTTTTCGACCAGGGTTCGGTGAAAAGCAGCCGGCAAGGCATGAGCAAGCTCTTCGAGAGCTTTCTCGCCGGGCAGGTCGCGGTAGCGATGGAGTTCGCGCCGATGTTCTGGCCGACGATCAACAGCTACAAGCGGCTGGTCGACGGCTTCTGGGCGCCGGTCAAACCGACCTGGGGCTTCGACAACCGCACCGCGAGTTTCCGCGTGATTTCCGGATCACCCAAGAGCACGCGGCTGGAGACGCGTTGCCCGGGCTCGGACATCAATCCGTATCTGGCGGTTGCCGCGCTGCTCGCTGCGGGTCTGCACGGCGTGGAGAAGAACCTCAAACTCACCGCCAAGCCGATCACCGGCACCAATGTCGGCGGCGAGAACATTCCGCGCGCGCCGCGATCGCTCGCGGCGACGACCGAGATCTTCAAGCAGAGCAAAGTTGCACGGGACTGGCTAGGTGATGATTTCGTCGAACACTTCGCGTTGACGCGCGAGTGGGAATGGCGGCAGTGGCAGGACGGGGTGACGGACTGGGAATTGAAGCGGTATTTCGAGATTGTGTAGACGCAGCGCGCCGACGAAGTCGAGTCTCGGCCGTGCGAGTGCCGTTGTGCAAGGCCAATCGAAGGTCAGCAATCCGGCGGAGACCGGCTGTCCACCGAGTTCACTTCAGTGGGGCGTGCCCGTTGAATCACCTCAGCGAGCAGACGCACCTGGTTGAGCTGCCGTGATGATCAGGTCTCTATTCAAGTGGCTCGGTGCACTGCTCGCTGCCGCCCTACTCGTTGCAGTGGTGTTCGTGGTCAACCTGATCTGGTTCCGGCCCTTCAGCCTGAACCTCTTCTACGAGAAGGTCTTCGTCTCGTTCGTCCTGGAGAACCCGGAGCTGCTGACGTCTTTGGGAATCGCCGAGCAGTTCGGCTACCGAAGGCACAACGCTCATCTCGACGACGCCTCAATCGCCAAAACGGAACACGACTTCGCCACCTGGCACGGTTACCTCGCGGACCTGAAGTCCTACGACCTCGCGAGCCAGACGCCCGCGCAGCGCATGTCCACGCGCATACTCGCTTGGTACATCGGGAACCAGCTTGAAGGCGAGCGGTTCCGCTTCCACGACTACCCCGTCAATCAACTCTGGGGCGTGCAGAGCCAGACGCCCGACTTCCTCATCAACGAGCACCGCATCTCCGACCGACGCGGCGCTGAGGACTACCTCGCGCGGCTTGGCGAGATCGGCCGCAAGTTCGACCAGGTGCTGGAGGGGCTCGCATTGCGCGAGCAGAAGGGCGTGGTGCCACCGCGCTTCGTGATCGAGCGGGTGCTCGCAGAGATGCGAGAGTTCGTCAGCAAGCCCGCGAGCGAGAACCCGTTGTACAAGCACTTCGTTGGAAAGGTCGAGGCCTTGGGCGAGCTCACGCCAGCCGACAAGCAGGCGTTGAACGCGCGCTGCGCCGGCGCCATCGAGAGCGTTGTGCTGCCCGCCTATCGCAAGCTGATCAGCTTCCTCGAAGGGCAGCTACCGCGCACGACTACCGACGACGGTGTGTGGAAGCTGCCCGACGGCGATGCGCACTACGCATATCGCCTCCGCAGAGAGACCACGACGCGCACGACGCCGCAGGAGGCGTACGACCTGGGCCGGTTGGAGGTGGCGCGGATCGAGGCGGAGATGACCGCGATCCTCACCGTGCAGGCGCAACTGCACCCCGGGGAGACGCCCGCCTTGGCGCTCTCGCGGCTGGCGAAGGACCCGCGCTTCCTCTACCCCAACACCGACGCTGGCCGGAAGAGCGCGCTCGCCGACTACACCATGATGATCGAGGACCAGCTCGCTCGCTCACGCGCGGTGATCGGACTCGTCCCCAAGGCACCGATCGAGGTGAGGCGCATCCCGGAATTCAAGGAGAAGACCGCGCCGGGCGCGTATTACAGCCCGCCGGCCATTGACGGTACGCGAGCCGGCGTCTTCTTCGCCAACCTGCGCGACATGAGCGAGGTGCCCAAGTTCGGCATGCGCACGCTCGCGTTGCACGAGGGCGTGCCTGGCCACCACTTCCAGATCGCACTGGCGCAGGAGCAGAAGGACGGGCCCACTTTCCGGAAGGTGGTGCCCTTCACTGCCTACGCCGAGGGTTGGGCGCTCTACGCCGAATGGCTCGGCACCGAGCTCGGGTTCTACAAGGACGATCCCTTTGGCGACCTGGGCCGGTTGCAGGCCGAGTTGTTCCGCGCGGTGCGCCTGGTCGTCGATACAGGCATCCACTTCAAGCGCTGGACGCGCGAGCAGGCGATCGCCCACATGCTGGAGAAAACCGGCCTGCCGGAGGGCAGTGTGATCTCGGAGGTCGAGAGATACATTGTTAACCCCGGACAGGCGTGCGCCTACACAGTCGGCATGCTGTCGATCCGCGCGGCGCGCGAACGGGCGCAGCGAGCGCTGGGGCCCCGGTTCGACGCAGAGGCGGAGAAGGCCTTCCATGATGTCGTGCTGGGCAGCGGTGCGCTGCCGCTCGAGATCCTTGACGAGCAGGTAGACGCCTGGATCAAAACGCGCGGGTAGGCCTCGCGCAGAATCGAGAAGACCGCAAACGCAGCGCTCGTTGCGCTGTGCGCTCGAAGCGCGTCAGCGAATGACGAACAGGCGTTGGATCTGTCGGAAAGCTGCCATTCGCCAACGCCCACAGTTGGCCGGGTGGAGAAAGCCCGGCGCTCCTACCGAGCGGCGGCTCAAGGACGTATCGCAGCCAATCGAAGTGCAACGTCAGC
>DAITAC010000034.1:0-38075 GCA_036824465.1 Burkholderiaceae bacterium | reverse complement strand
TGGGGGAAGAAGCGGATCAACGTCGCGCGGGCACTGACCGTGACGATGCTGCCCGATTTCCAGCAGTCGGGATTCGCCATCGTGCTGCTCGATCGGCTTGTCGAGGCGGCCAAGCCGTGGGGCCTCACGGGCTGGGAATTTTCGTGGGTACTCGAGAGCAACACGAGTTCGCGCGGCACGCTCAGGCGCGCGGGGACGAAGCTCGCGAAGACCTACCGGATCTACGACCGGGCGCTGTGAGGTCCGACAGGCTCCTATAGCCAGCGCGCATCGAGGTACCACTGCGCGGTTTCACGGAGTCGATCGGCGAGCGGGGCCGCAGGCGACCAGCCCAGCTGCCGCCGCGCTTTTGCCGACGAGCACGTCCACGAACCCGCGAGCAGTTCGGCGACCTTGTCGCTGCCGACCCACCCCGGGTGCCGGCGGATCCTCGAAACGACATCGCCGCAAAAGCCGGCCATCCGCATCAACCCTCCAGGGACACGAACGATACGAGGCACCCCTTTCCCGAGTGCGTGAGCGATCGCGATGCCGAGCTCGACATGCGAAAGATCCTCCGCGCCGGCGAAGTAGATGCCGCGCCCGGAGCCGTCGGACACAAGGCGCTCACCTTTCTCCGCAGCGAGCACGACGCATTCGACAAGGTCCGCCGCAGCGATCAGCGAGACGCGCCGGTCGCCGCGCCCGCACACGATGTGCGTACCGGATCGAGCGACGGCATTGAAGACTTCGTACATCCCGCGGTCGCCTGCACCGAACACAGCGCACGGCCGAACGATCGTGATGGGCAACGCGCCGGCGTACCGCGCGGCCGCCTGCTCGCCAGCGAATTTGCTGCGCCCATAGTCCGAAACTGGTAGCGGCGGATCGCCTTCTGTTTTCGGCGCCGCGCCCGAGGGCCCCGCAGCGGCGAGCGACGAAACGAGCAAGAGCACCGGGCGCTCCGCCTGCTCGGTGCACGCTGCCGCGACCGCCTCGACGCCCTCGGCGTTCACGCGCATGAAGTCTCCGGCAGACATCGCCCGCACGAGCCCCGCCAGGTGGAATACGACACGGGCGTTCGACAACGCGATGGCCCGCGAGACACCCGCGCGATCATTGACATCGCCAGTGACGAGCTCGGCGCCCGCGGCAAGCAGCTCCTTCACATGCGACGTCGGGCGCACCAGGCAGGAGACAGGGCGACCGCGCGCGACCAGCAGGCGCACGAGATGCACCCCGATGAAGCCACTGGCGCCAGTGACCAGAACAGATTGCTGGTCCGAAGTATTCATGCGCGGGAGATCGGGCGTGCGCTATCCGTGCTGGATCGGCAGGGTATCGGCGCCGATTGAACCGTGACCCCGTAGGCCCCGCCAGGATCACTCTCCCATGCGTGCGCTGTCGCACAGACCGCATATTTGTCGGAGAAGATCATGTTAGGTGGACAGCACCGCGTCATGATGATGCGTTTATCAGTCTGTTCCACGGCATGGCGCCCCGCCATTAGAGGTTCGAAAGGGCCCTTGATTTTTTGGTCCGGGTGCGTGGCCGCGCACCAACTGCTCTTCCCGTATTCGGAGAACCCATCTTGTCGCGTCCACAGCCGCACCCGATAAACGAACAAACGTCGAAACTGACCCGTCGGTCCGGGTTTTCCATTGCGGTTCTCCGGCGGGAGCTCGCCGTCCTTGATGGCGCGATGCTGGCCATCGCGGGCATGGCCATCCCGCCTGCGCCCATTGCCAAGAACCAGACTATTCGCCAGATCGTGCGCGTGCGCCTGTCGCATGTCTACGGTGCTGACCCGCTGCTGGTCGGGGCGGCGCATGTGTCGCTGCGCAGTACAGGCACAGCGACCGAGCATTCGGAGGGTTTGACGACCTATGTATCGGCTGAGGGGGATTTCAGTGGAGCCCGAGCGGCCGCAAAGCAGGGATGCACTTCAAGTGATGCCTGGGACAAAGCCCGCTTTGACCATCGTGAGCAAGTGTTGGAGGTGAAGCCGCACTATGAAGCAGTGGGTGACACCGCATGATGCTCCGCGTAGCGAAGGCGGGTGTAGGACCTGAATCGTCGTCGCTCACTCTGATGAATTACGTACTTCTTGCTCTTGTTGCTTGTCTGAGCCCGCGCCTTGCCGGTGCCGCAATTGACGTTACTGCCTCTCACGCCGGCGACACGATCGTCGTCGTTGCCAATGCTTACGTTCCGGTGACTCTCAGCGAAGCATGGGCAGTGCTGAACGACTATGACCACCATGCCAAATTCATCCTTGATTTGAAAAGCAGCCAGGTCATAAGCCAGCCCGGAGAGACATTGAGAGTGGCGCAGACAAAGGTCTCACGCTTTGGTCCGTTCCGATTTTCAGTTGAATCAACATGGGAAATTGAAACTACGCCTTGCGACACCGTCACGGCTCGTTCGGTGGGAGGCAATATCGGCGAAGTCGAAGTAGTCACGCGTCTGCATGCCTCAGGGGGTAGTACACAAATCAGCTACCATGTTTACAGCATACTCAAAACGTTGCTTCCGACTCGGTTCCTCGTCGGCATGGTTGAGAGCGACATGCAGCAACGCTTGCAAGGACTGAGCGACGAAATGCTGCGCCGAAAGACATTGCCTTCGGCCGCCCGAAGCACTCCGGCATCTCCCTGCTGACAATGAGGAACCCGCCAGGACTACTCTCCCATGCGTGCGCTGTCGCACAGACCGCATATTTGTCGGAGAAGATCATGTTAGGTGGACAGCACCGCGTCATGATGATGCGTTTATCAGTCTGTTCCACGGCATGGCGCCCCGCCATTAGAGGTTCGAAAAAGGGCCCTTGATTTTTTGGTCCGGGCGCGTGGCCGCGCACCAACTGCTTTTCCCGTATTCGGAGAACCCATCTTGTCGCTCCCACAGCCGCCCCCGATAAACGAACAAACGTCGAAACTGACCCTTCGGTCCGGGTATTCCAGCGGGTCTCTCCGGCGGGCGCTTGCCGTCCTTGCGGGGACGATGCTGGCCATCGCGGGGATGGTCATTGCGCCTGCGACCCTTGCCAAAGACGGCACAAGTGACATCCACTGGGTGGGTACATGGAGTGCAAGCCCGCAGGCCGCAAGCAGTCCCGTCGAGTTCAAAGGCCAGACCATTCGCCAGATCGTGCGCGTGAGCATCGGTGGCAAACGGGTGCGCGTGCGCCTGTCGAATGCTAATGGTGCCGGTCCGCTCGTGATCAGTTCGGCGCATGTGGCGCTGCGCAGCACAGGTGCAGCGATCGCCGCAGGGTCGGATCGGGCCCTAACATTCAACGGGTCGCCGTCCATGGCGATCCCGCCCGGCGCTCTGGCAGTCAGCGATCCCGTGAATCTCCAGGTGCCCGACCTCGGCGACCTCGCGGTCAGCCTCTACGTCGCGGGCAACCAGGTCGCGGCGACCGAACATACGGCGGGTCTGCAGACGACCTATGTTTCGGCTGCGGGGGATTTCAGCGGAGCCGACAACCTGCCCACGACGACCACGACCCAGTCTGTCTATTTCCTGACGGGCATCGAGGTCGACGCCGCCAGGAGTACCAGGGCCATCGTCACGCTTGGCGATTCGATAACCGACGGATACCAGTCGACTGTCGATGCCAACAAGCGCTGGCCGAATCGTCTGGCTGAGCGGCTTACCGCGCAGAAGGGTGGCAGCAAGGTGGCAGTTCTCAATGCGGGCATTACCGGCAACCGGGTCCTGCATGACAAGGATGGCTCGAACGCATTGGCGCGCCTCGATCGTGACGTACTGGTGCAGTCGGGTGCGCGCTACCTGATCGTCCTGCTGGGCATCAATGACATCGGCTTTCCCGGCGCCGTGACTCCCGACCAGATCATTGCAGGCCATCGCCAGATCATCGATCGCGCGCGTGCGTTGGGCCTCAAGGTGTACGGAGGGACGCTGACCCCCTTCCAGGCGTACCTGCCGGGGCTCTACTACACGGACGTTGGCGAAGCCCAGCGCCAGGTCGTCAACCAATGGATCCGGACCAGCAAGGCCTACGACGCAGTGATCGACTTCGACAAGGCGATACGCGACCCGAGCAATCCGAGCAAGATCCTTCCGGCCTACGACAGCGGCGACAATCTGCACCCGAACGATGCCGGCTACAAGGCGATGGCCGATGCCATCAACCTGTCGCTGTTCAAGGAGAAGATTCCGGTGCGTCGTACGGACAGCGCGAAAGGCCCGTCGGCGCCGATGGGCACGCCGGCGAAGCCTGCGCTCTGCTCCTGCCCGCCGTGAGGTGCCGTGCCAATTGGCGGCCGGGAGGAGAAGTCAGTACTGAAATCTTGCCTTGAGCTTCAAGATCGGCGCCTCGACGAGATGCCACATTGCCGTCGCCAGCAAGACCGTCAGCCCGAACCGCGCCGCAAGAGGAGGAACGTCGCGTAACACGGCGTAATGCGCGGCGAGCCAGTCGTAGAGGGGCCACATGAAGAGGTGGATCAGATACAGGCCGTAGCTGATCTTTCCGAGGAAACGAAAGGGTGCGAAGTTGAAGAATCCCAGCACCCAACGATTGTCCGTTTGCCACAATCCCAGCACCATCGCGAGGAAGCCGAGCGCCAGCAGCGTCTGCATGTGCGGCGGGTGCATGACGTGGTCGATCGACGGTGACTCCGGCCCGTACAGGGCGAACAAGGCCACCACCAGCGCGAGGCCGACCGGAAACATCCATTGCCTGGCGGCAGCGCGGATCCGTTCGGCGGTCGCCGACGTATCCGCGAATAGCACAGCGCCCACCGCACCCGCGACCAGATACTCGCCGCAGACCAGCGGAATCAAGCCGTACGCCGACTTTGGCAGGAGCACGGCGAAGAGGAACCGAAAGCCGACGCATGCTGCCCACAGTGCGAGCAACCAGCGAAGCCGCCCGCGGCCCGGCCGCAGGAAGGAAAACAGCAGCGGGAACACCAGATAGAACTGCTCTTCGACGCACAACGACCAGAAGTGGACGCCATACATCCGCACGGGATCCCACGGACGATCCACAAGTGCAGGTTGGATCCACGTGTAGAAAAAGATCCCCCAGTTCATCACGTACAGAACGTACGCCGGCAGGTGAGCGATGCCGACCGTGGCTGCCGCCAGTCCCAGCACCAGATAGTAGGCGGGGAAGATTCGCAATGCGCGGCGCACGTAAAAGGCTTTGAGTGCCTGACCGCGCGGCCGGTCTTGCGACGCGATCAGGATTCGGGTGATCAGGAACCCGCTGATCACGAAGAACAGCGAGACCCCGTAACTGCCCCACCAGAAGTGTTCGACGTCGCTGTGGATCATGAACACCGCGAGAAAGGCGAAGAACCGAAGTCCGTCGATCTGTTTGCGATGCTCCAGCGTTTGCATGAATCGGGAGTCCGGTGGCTGTTTGCTTCTGCGATCTTCGCACCAGCGCGGTCGGCCACCTTCGGCCATTTGCCGCTCGGAAATGGCGGATGGTGGGATCAGCCGTCGGCGATACGACCTGGGCGGGTTGGGAACGCCTTATCCATCAGCGCCATGCCAGACTTGCGCGCGCGCGGCACTGCGGGGTGACCGTGCCGTGCGAACACCTTCGCCAACTGCCGTCCGATTCCCGACGACACGCCGGTGACCGGTGCGGCCTGCTCAGTCATTCGCTACCTCGCCGTCCCCGGCGTTCGCGCTTCGAGGTTAACCGACTGCCCATGAAGAAACAATGGACGAAAGGCGCCGGCGCGCATTGTGTTCGCCTTCGCACAGACAGCTCGTTGCGTAGCCGCCAATAAGCATACGATCGCTCCCGGGAACGGCGAATGTCTTCCCGCGCGCTCCCGAGCGCCAAACAGAGTGCCCTGCGCGCCGGAGCGGCCGATTGCCTTGTTGCTCGCCTTGCGCGTATGCGTCGGCGACGCGACGCGGCTCGCTTCGCGCACTCGGCCGCTCCGGCGTGCCTTTCCCTCTCGAGTCAGCTGTTACAGGCCACTAGGAACACCACGATGACCACAACGACTTTGGCGTCGCCCGAACTGGCCGAGAGGGCCCCCGACGCCGATTCGGTAAGCCGCGCCGACGATTGGTGCCGATGCAACGCCGATGCGCGCCGGGTTGCCTTTCGAGCTCAAACGGGAGCGCGTGAGCGCAAGCAGTCCCAACGCGGTCAAAAGCAGAAGCGGTGAATCCGGCACAGGAACCGAGCTCGGCTGGGCGGGTGGGAAGTCGGGGTCGGCGCCGGCATCGCACTTCGAATCCAGCACCACGTTGACCCCCGTCCCGCCGGACAGGCAATCGACACCTCCCCCGCCGATCAGGACGTCATCCCCCGTGCCGCCATACATCCGCTCGCTGTTGCGGCTGCCCAGAAGCACATCGTCACCATCGCCGCCGAGGATCGTGAAGACGAGCGTCGGGATCAAGGGCAGGCCCGTCAGGTCGAGCGCGTCGTCACCGGCCAGCATGTTGACCCGCACCTCGGTCAAACCCGAGAGGGCGCACGACACGGTGCCGATTCCGGAGCAACCGGGAGTCACGACAGCGAAAGCGACCCCGGCAAACACGAGATTCGTGCCCGATGCGAAGACAGACAGCACATCGTCGCCGCTGTCTGTGAATGCCGTGAGCACGCTGTCATTGATGCCGATCGTCGCTGCCGCGACGGGAGTGGCGCCGATCGATGCACACCCCAGCCCCGCGCAGAGGCACAGGCGAATCAGTCTCTCGACAAGACGCATGACAGTCTCCTTTGATCCGGTCGGATGCCAGCGGCGGCATTCGCGCTGAAACGAAATGGGTCGCTTCGAGGCATCCGGGATTGGCGTGCCGGCCAGGCTGCGACGCCGCTTCAGTGAACGGCGCCGACGATCGGCGCCAGCGCGGCATTGATGCGAGCGCCCTGCTCGGCATTGATCATCGAACCGAGCACCTTGAGGAAACGCGGATCCTGCACACCGCTCGCGATGTACTGCCAGCGATAGGCGCCCAACATCGTCGCGTGGATCGCCTGCTCTTGTGTTTCATCGAAGACACGGCCGGCCACTTGGACGAAGTACTCGGCATCGGCCTTGGCCTGCATCTGTGCGATGCCGTCCACCGCACCGACCAGTCCGATCAGTTCGTCGACGGCCTTGTCGCGCTGCTGCGCGTCGAGCTTCTCGTCCTCGCGCATCCACTCCATCTCGTCGACGATCGCGTGCTGCGACTCTTCCTTCCAGTGGAACAGGAACACGTCCTTCCACAACGGATCGATCTGCGTTTCCGGATCGATGCTGCTGCGGTAATGCGCCTGCGAGAAGAGTTCGATGTCGCAGATCAGCGCCAGCACGGCCCAGGTCGACGCGGCCAGCACCGCCTGCGCCACGTCGTTGGGCTGCGGCAGGAAGCGGTAGCCCGTCGGCATGCCGGGCGCCATCATCGTCTCCAGGCGGCGGAACATCTCCTGGTGCTTGAGTTCCTCGTCCGTCAGGCGCACCAGCGCCTCGAGCGCGACCTGGTCGCCCAGCCAGTGGCCGCGGCTCACCTCCAGCACCTTGGCGCCGATGAAGCGCTCGACCAGCGCGAACATGTTGGCGTAGGTGCGGCCCTGCACCTGCGAAGACAGGCGCTTCTCGTCGGAGTTCAGGAACGGCAGCAGCCCGACCTTGGACAGGCCGTCGGGCAGGAACTTCTTGCCGAAGTCGAACTGGCGGCCGCGGATCACGTCGCGGTCGGTGTCCCAGCGGATGCGCTTGGACACTTCGACGCACTTGGCGTAGCGGGTGGTATCGACCGAGTGCTGAGTAACGTGTGACATGGTGAGGTCCTCGTTCAGGGTAGGGGGTTGAAGAGCGAAGGCGCAGAAAAGGTTGAGCGCCTGGGGCACACTGTGCCCAGCGGCGGGCGTGGCGTCCTCAAGCCCGGATCAAAGGTTTTCAAACGTCGTCAATGGCCGCATGATCTCGGCGGCAAGGTGACTGCTCGGCAGCAGGCGGGCCGCCGGCGCACGCCGCCGCTCGTTGACCATGGGAGTGCTGCCTGTGCCACCTGTCAGCGCTGACGAACCGATGCGCTTCGGCCACTTCGAGCTTCACCCGGCCGAGCGTGTGCTGCGCGTGCGTGGCGAGCCTGTGGCCCTGGGCAGCCGCGCCTTCGATCTGCTTCTGGTGCTGGCCCAGCGCCACGAGCGGCTGGTCACCAAGCAGGAACTGCTTGACCTCGTCTGGCCCGGCCTGGTGGTCGAGGAACACAACATCGCCACGCAGATCGGCAACCTGCGCAAGCTGCTCGGCGCGAGCGCCATCGCGACACTGCCGGGCTACGGCTACCGGTTGACCGCGCCGCTGCAGCCAGCGCCGGCCGCGTCGATGGTGTCCCGACCCGCCCAGCCGGCGCGTCACAACCTGCCAGAGCAGCGCACGCGCTTCATCGGCCGCGAGGCGGCGCTCGCGGACCTCGCGCGCCTGCTGCCGTCGACGCGGCTGCTGACGCTGACCGGCATCGGCGGCTGCGGCAAGACGCGCCTGGCGTTGCAGTTCGCGCGGCAACAGCTTGCGGGGTTTCCGGACGGCGTCTGGTTCATCGACCTGGCGCCGCTGAAGGATGCCGCGCGCGTGGCCTCCACCTGCGCGGCCGTGCTGGGCATCCGCGAAGAGGGCGACACGCCGATGATGGAGCGGCTGCTAGCTCACCTGGCGCCGCGCCGCACGCTGCTGGTGCTGGACAACTGCGAGCATGTCATCGACGGCGTGGTCGCTCTGGTCGACGCGCTGCTGGCTGGCAACACCGGCACGACGATCCTGGCCACCAGCCGAGAGGGCCTGGGCGTGGCCGGCGAGCAGATCTTTCCGGTGCGCTCGCTGTCGCTGCCGGCGACGGCGGATCTGCAGGCGGTGCAGGGTGCCGAGTCGGTGCGCGTCTTCGTCGACCGCGCGCGGCTGGCCTTGCCCGACTTCGAGGTCGATGCCGGCAACGCCGCGCCGCTGGCGGAGATCTGCCGGCGCCTGGATGGCATCGCGCTGGCGATCGAGCTGGCGGCGGCGCGCGTGACGATGCTGTCGGTGGCCGAGATTTCCGGGCGCCTGGATGACCGCTTCCGGCTGCTCACCGGCGGCAGCCGCGCGCTGCCGCGGCACCAGACGCTGCACGCGGCGATGCAGTGGAGCTACGAGCAGCTGGCGCCACGCGAGCAGCAGATGCTGCGTCAGGTGTCGGTGTTCGCCGGCGGCTGGACGCTGCGGGCCGCGGCCGACGTCGCGCAGACCACCGACGAATACGAAGCGCTGGCGCTGTTGACCGCGCTGCACGACAAGTCGCTGCTCGTGGTCGATCGCGACACATCGGGTGGCCGCCCACGTTATCGGATGCTCGAGACGGTGCGCCAGTACGCGCTGGATCGCCTGAACGAATGCGGCGAAGGCGAGGCGGCACGGTGCAGGCATGTCGCCTACTACGTCGGGTTGGCGGAAGAGGCGGAGCCGCACCTGCGTGGGCCCGATCAAGATGCCTGGGTTGGCCGGCTTCGACGGGAACACGACAACATGATCGCCGCGATCACGTGGTGCTGCGAGGGCCCCCTCGATCCGCAGCAGGGCCTGCGCCTGGCGGCTGCCACCAACTTCTACTGGGTCTGGAACGGCGTCGAGATTGGGCACCGGTTGGCCCGCGCCGTGCTCGACCGGGACGTGGCTGCGACGGACACCCCCGCGCGTGCTGGCGCTTTGCGGGCGAGCGCCAAGTTGAGCATGTTCCGAGGCCGCTACGAAGAGTCGCTCGGCGACGCGCAGCGGGCGCTAGCGATCGCCCGGCGCATCGGTGCCCGCCGTGAGGTGATGCTGGCGCTCGACGAGGTGGGCTCAGCCTTGAACACCCTGGGCCGGATCGAGGAGGCCTTGCAGGTTCACGAGGATTCCCTCGCGCTGGCGCGCGAACTCGGCGAGGCCCGGCAGATGGGCGCGTTGCTCAACAGCATCGCGGAGTCCAGACGCAGCGCGGGGCAACTGGACGAAGCCGAGCGCTGCTATCGCGAGGCACTCGAGCTCATGCGCATCCACGGCGGGCGGCTGGGGATCGGCGTCGTCCTCAACAACCTGGTTCGCGTGCTGGTGGCCCGAGGTCAACCCGCCCAAGCCCGGCGCTTCGCCATCGAATGCCTGCATCAGGTGCGCGACGAGAATCTCGGCGTGGACCTGCTCGAGGCCGCAGTGGGGCTGGCCTCGTGCCTGGGCGAGCACGAGGTGGCGGCACGTTTCTGGGGTGCGGCGGACCAGACACTGCAGGGCTGGGGCTATCGGCACCAACCGGTGGACATCGAGCACACCGCGCCGTTGATCGCGGCTTCACGCCGGGCGCTCGGCGCCCCCGCCTTCGAGACGGCCGAGGCGGCTGGGCGGGCGCTCGAGTTCGAGGCCGCCATGCTCGAACTGGAGCAGTGGCTCGGACGCGGGGCGTGAGCGTCGACCAGGTTCGCATGTCCTCGAATCTCGATGCTCACGACGAACAGAGCGATCTGAGAGGTCGCGCTTCTTGTCATTTGTCGAACTCACGAATTCTCACACCGTCTCGATCGCTTCCTGCACACCCACAATTCGCCGCATCGGCAGACGCCCTGGTAGCGCAGTCTGCGCGCGTGCGGGCGGGACAATCTCTTGACACAATCGACGTGGCAACGCCAATAATAGGTGAGCATGTCGTCGTCGCCGATTGCGTGCGATCGGGCGACGGATAAGAAATCAAGAGGAGACAATCATGATCCGCGCAATTCGGCTTTCTGCCGCGTTTTTTGCATCGGCTTTCTTCCTCGCACTGCCGGTTTCGGCGCAGGAGGTCACGCTGCGGGCGGTCGCCTTCATCCCGAAGACCCACCCGTTGATGGCGCAGACGCAGGTGTGGGTGAACGAGATCAACGCTGCGCTGAAGGGCAAGCTCAGGATCAACTACGTCGGCGGGCCGGAGGTGATTCCGGGGCTGCAGCAGACCGAAGCCGTCGGCAAGGGCGTGCTCGATATCGCGTTCAATCCGACCGCGTATTACCAGAGCACGTTTCCCGAAGGCGGCGCGCTGATCCTGTCACGCAAGAGCGTGACCGAGGAGCGCGAACCGGGCGGCCTGTACGACTTCATGGTCAAGCGCCACGAGCGGCTGAACGTGCAATACATCGGTCGCGCGTTGTGGTCGCCCTTTTATCTGTGGACGACGACGAAGGTCAGCAGCATCGACGGCCTGAAAGGCCAGAAGATGCGCACGTCGGCGCTGTACGACCGCTTCATGACGGCGCTCGGCATCCTGCCGGTGACGATGCCGGAGAGCGACACCTACACCGCGCTGGAAGGGGGCACGGTGACGGGATTTGGCTGGCCGATGGCGGGGCCGCGCGAACGCGGCTGGATCAAGGCAGCCAAGTACGTGATCGACTTGCCGTTTTTCGCCAGCAACAACATCGTGATCATCATGAACCTCGACAAGTGGAAGGCGCTGCCGGAGGACGTGCGCAAGGAGATCGAGCGCGTGACCGCCGCGTTCGAGCCGAAGATGGTTGCGCACTACCGTCAGGCCGAGGCCGAGGAATGGGCGCTGCTCGAAAAAGCGGGCGTGACGAAGATCAGGTTCTCCGATGCCGAGAACAAGCGCTATGTCGACACCGCCTACAAGGTCGAATGGGACAACCTCGCGACCAAGCTGCCTGACCTCGTGGGCGAGTTGCGGAGGCTGACCGGCAACTGAGTCTCTGACGCGGCGACGGGTGTGATCGTGCCGCCGCGGCGCTGAAAGCCCCTCCGATCCCGGCCGATGGCGACGTTCGACCGCTGGCTGACCCGCGTCGAGAACCTGCTGGCGGCGCTCGGTATCGCGGTGATGCTGCTCATCGTCGGCGCGGTCTGCATAGAGATCGTGCTGCGAACCTTCTTCGCGCGGCCGCAGGTGTGGGTGATCGAGTTCACCGAATACGGGCTGCTGTACATCACGTTTCTCGGCACCGCGTGGCTGCTGCGCCAGGACGGCCACGTGTCCGTGGACCTGCTGACCAATGCACTCGATCGTGAGTGGCGGCGCCGACTGGCGCTGGTCAGCGCCGCCGTCGGTTTCGCGGTGTCAGTGGTGCTCACCGTGTTCGGCGTCATCGTCACCCTCGACACGCTCCGGCGCGGCATCTACAAGCCGACGATCCTGGAGTTCCCGACCTGGATCGTCCTGTTGGTGATTCCGCTCGGCGCGTCGCTGCTCGCGGCGCGCTTCCTGCAACGCTTCGTCGCGCTCTGGCAGCGCACGCTCGAGCCGCGCTAGCGAGACGCGATGGACTGGGCAACGACACTGCTCATTATCTTCGGTGCGTTGCTCGTGCTGATGGCGATCGGTATCCCGATCGCGTTCGCCTTTCTCGCCGTCAACGTGGTCGGCGCGTACTTCTTCTGGAACGGCAGTGCGGGGCTGAGCCAGCTCGTGCTGTCGATCTATGACTCGGTCACCAGCTTTGCGTTGCTGCCCGTGCCGCTGTTTGTGCTGATGGGCGAACTGATGTTCCGCTCGGGTATCGCCGGGCGACTGATGGACGTGCTCGACTCCTGGATCGGACGCCTGCCCGGACGCCTGAGCGTGATGGCGGTCGGTGGCGGAACGCTGTTTGCGACGCTGACCGGCTCCGCAATGGCGGGCGCGGCAATGCTGGCGGCGCTGCTCGTGCCGGAGATGGAAAGGCGCGGCTATCACCGATCAATGACGCTCGGACCCATCCTCGGCTCCGGCGGGCTGGCCATCCTGATTCCGCCGTCGGCGCTCGCCGTGCTGCTGGCGGCGATCGCCAACATTTCGGTCGGCGACTTCCTGGTGGCGATCATCGTGCCGGGCATCCTGACGGCGATCGCGTTCGTCATCTACATCGTCGTGCGTTGCCGGATCACGCCGTCGCTCGCGCCGGCGTACGACCTGCCCACGATGCCGCTCGGGCTTCGTCTGCGTAACACCGTTCTCTACGGCCTGCCGCTGATCGTCGTCGTGTTTCTGGTCGTCGGGCTGATGTTTCTCGGTGTGGCCACCGCGACCGAGTCGGCCGCCGCCGGCGCGCTCGGCTGTTTTCTGCTGTCGTGGGCGTACGGGGGCCTGAACCGCAGGATGCTCGTGGAGTCGCTCAAGGCCACGCTTGGCGTCACGGTCATGATGCTGATGATCATCACGGGCTCGACCGCGTTTTCACAGATCCTCGCCTTTACCGGCGCCTCCGGCGGCCTGGTCGAGATGGCAACGTCACTCCCGCTCAGCCCCATCTGGCTGGTGGTTGCGATGCAGGCGGTCTTGATGGTGATGGGCTGCTTCATGGAGCCGTTGAGCATCATGATGCTCACGATCCCGATCTTCTTTCCGATCATCAATGCGCTGCATCTGTCGCCGATCTGGTTCGGCGCCATCATGCTGCTGAACATGGAGATGGCGACCATCACGCCGCCCTTCGGCCTCGTGCTGTTCGTCGTCAAGGGTGTGGCACCTGCCGGCACCACACTCACCCAGGTCTATCGGGCGGCGCTGCCTTTCATCGCCTGCGAAACCGTCGTGATGGGCATATTGATCGCGTTTCCATTGCTGATCACGACGGTGCCGACATTGATGGCACGCTAGAGAGCGCAGCGATGAGCTTCGCGTACTTCGTTTATTTCGAAAACTCGATCCAGAACGAAACCCCGATCAGCGAGCCGGACCGCGCCGCGCTGATCGACCTGCTGCGTCGAACGCCGGGCTTGGTGAAGGGGCACGCGTATACGCCTGCCGCGGCGAAGACTCCGTTCAGCGGCGACGGCGCTGCGCCGGTGCTCGCGCTGCAGTTGTACTTCGCGACGCTGCCCGCACTGGAAGCGGCGATCCTGGAGGACGGGCATCTGCAGCGCCTCGCCGCGCTCGAGCATTGGCCAAGCCTCGCCGGCACAACGGTCACGCACCAGGCCATGTTCGCGCGCTCGTTTCCGGTACCGCAACCGAAGACTTCCGCTGCGGCCACGCTGTGCAGCTTCCTCGTTCACTATCCCGGTCCGGCACAGGACCTCAATGCGTGGCTGCGGCATTACATGCAGCAACACACGCGATTGATGGCGAAGTTTCCGGGCATCCGCGACATCGAGGTCTGCACGCGTGTCGACTGGTGTGACGCGATGCCGTGGCGGCGCGTCGACCACATGCAGCGCAACCGCGTCATGTTCGACAGCCCCGAAGCGCTGGCGGCCGCGCTCGCTTCTCCCGTACTTGCCGAGATGCGCGCCGACTCGCGCCGGCTGCCGCCGTTCACCGGCGGCAGCCGGCACTACCCGATGCAGACGACAACCTTCGCCTTCAGTGCATGAACGCACAAACACTCCGGCTGGCGGTTGACGTCGGCGGCACGTTTACCGACGTCACTTTGCTCGACAGTGCCAGCGGACGGCTGCGTTCCGCCAAGGTGCCCACCACGCCGCGCGATCGCGCGCTGGGCGTGCTCGACGGCATCGCCGTGGCGCTCGAGGAGGCCGGTGCACGTGCCGGGCAGGTGAGCGAAGTCGTGCACGGCTCGACCACGGGCACCAATGCGTTGATCGAACGCACCGGCGCCAAGGTAGGACTGCTGACCACCGAAGGCTTTCGCGATGTGCTCGAGATCGGCCGCATCATGCGTCCGGACGCCGGGCTATACGACTTCTCGGTCGACCTGCCGCTGCCGCTGGTGCCGCGTTACCTGCGTCTCGAAGCGCGCGAGCGACTCGATGCCCGTGGCCGCGTGCTGACACCGCTGGACGAAGCATCGGTGCGGGCGGCGGCCGAGGCCTTCGCGCGCGAGCGCGTCGAGGCGGTCGCGGTGTGCTTCCTCTTTGCGTTTCTCAATCCGGCACATGAGGAAATCGCCGAACGGATTCTTGCGCAGCGCCTGCCCGGCGTGCCGATCAGCTTGTCATCGCGCGTGTGCCCGGAGATGCGCGAGTACGAGCGCAGTTCGACGACCGTGATCAACGCGTATCTCACGCCGGTGATGGCGACCTACCTCGATTCGCTGCAGCGCCGGCTCGAAGAGAAGCTCGGGTCTGTGCGCTTGTCGGTCATCCAGGCCAACGGCGGTTCGGCGACGGTTACGGCGGCGTGCCGGCGCGCGGTGACCACGGTGAACTCGGGACCGGCCGGGGGCGTCGTCGCTGCCGCGTTCTACGGTCGCCGGCACGCGCGAAACCGGATCGTTTCGGTCGACATGGGCGGAACGTCATTCGACATCGGCCTCGTTGAAGACGGCGCGTGCGCGATCACGACCGAGGGCAATCTGCAGGGCCTGCCGGTGCGCGTGCCGATCATTGACCTGCACATCATCGGCGCCGGCGGCGGATCGATCGCGTGGCGTGACGCCGGCGGTGCGTTGCAGGTGGGCCCCCGTTCGGCCGGCGCCGAGCCGGGGCCGGCCTGCTATGGCCGCGGCGGAACGGTGGCGACCGTCACCGACGCCAACCTGGTGCTCGGCCGACTCAGCGCCGACTACTTCAACGGCGGGCGCATGCACCTCGACTTCGGTGCGGCACGCCAGGTTGTCGGCGCGCTGGCGACGGAAATGGGCATGAGCCTGGAAGAAACGGCGCTCGGCATCGTGCGCGTGGTCAACGCCAACATGGTCAAGGGCATCGCCGCCGTCACCATCCTGCGCGGCATCGACGTGCGCGACTTCTCGCTGCTGTCGTTTGGTGGTGCCGGCGGCGTGCATGCGGTAGACCTCGCGCGCGCGCTGTCGATGCGCGAGGCGATCGTTCCTCCCATGCCCGGCACGTTCTCCGCCGTGGGCCTGCTGGTGACCGACGTGCGCCTCGATTACGTGACCGCGCTCGGCGGCGTGCCCAGTGACCTGGCCGATCTCAACGCGCTCGAAGCCGCCTTTCGCGCGATGGAGCAACAGGCGGAAGCCGAACTCGCGGAACAGGGCTTTGACGCGGCAGCGAAGCGCCTTGTCCGTTACGCGGATCTGAAGGTCGCTGGGCAGACGTATGAACTTTCGCTGCCTTTGCCGAACGCCGGTGCGCTGAATAAGGCCGGAGTGCGCGCATTGCTCGACGCCTTTGCGCGCCTGTACCGCGAGCGCTATGCGTTCTTCTTTGACGGAGAGCCGATCGAGATCGTCAACCTGCGTCTGGCCGCATTTGGCTGCAACGCGCCGATCGAGCTGACGCGCCACGCGCGCTCGAGTGCGGCTCCCGAGGCTGCGCTCAAGGCGACGCGGCCAGTGTACTTCGAGAAGAGAGGGTTTACCCCAACGGCGGTGTACGAGCGGGACCGCTTGCGTCCGGGCATGGTGGTGACAGGCCCCGCGCTGATCGAGGAAGAGACTTCATCGACGCTCGTGCCGCCGGGCGTGTATGCCGATGTTCTCGACGATCTCGGATTGGTGGTGCCACTGGAGTCCGAGCCACCGGCGCAGGAGGAGCGCACATGACCGACGTCATCAGGATGCAGGTGATCCGCTACGGCCTGGAGCAGGTGGCGGACGAAATGGGCAACACGTTGGTGCGCACCGGGCGCTCGACCATCATCACCGAGATCAAGGACATCTCGTGCGTGGTCACCGATGCGTGCGGCCAGACGGTGGCGCAGGCGCACCACAATCCGAGCCTGCTGGCCGGCTTCGAGATCACGATGCGCGAACTCGTTGCGGCCTATCCGCCGGAGCGCCTTGCACCCGGTGACGTGATCATCACCAACGATCCGTATCGCGGCGGCCAGCACATCATGGACCTGTACGCGATTTCGCCCGCGTTTCACAACGGGCATCTAATCGGCTTTGTCGGCAACATCACGCATCACTCCGACCTCGGCGGTGTGGCCGCGGGCGGTGTTGCCGGCGGCATTCGCGAGATCTATCTCGAAGGCCTGCGCCTGCCGATGGTGAAGCTGTACAAGGCGGGCCGCGAAGATGCGGAGATCGTCGCCATCATCGCGAACCAGATCCGGCTGCCGGACAAGACGCTGGGCGACATCCGCGCGCAGGTTGCGTCGCTGATGGTGGGTACCGAGCGGCTCGGCCGCATGTTCCGCCGCCATGGCGAGGACACGATGCGATCGGCATGCGCGGAACTGCTCGACTATTCGGAGCGGCGCATGCGGCTTGGTCTGGCCGCATTGCCCGCGGGCACCTACGAAGCGCAGGACTTCATCGACGACGACGGCGTCAACGATCGGCCGATCCGCATCCATGTGAAGCTCACGATCGGTGATGGCGATGTCGTGGTCGACCTGACCGGCAGCGATCCGCAGGCCGAGGGCAACACCAACTCCACGCTCGCCAACACGCATGCGGCCGCGTACTACGTGATGATTGCGGTCGTCGATCCGGGCATCCCGCCGAACTCCGGCTGCTATCGACCGATCAAGGTCGTCACGCGTCCGGGCAGCATCGTCGATCCGCTGCCGCCGGGCGCAGTCGCGGCGCGCACCAACGCCTCGCAGAAGATCGTCGAGGCGATGCTGCGCGCACTGTCGATCGCGGTGCCGGAGCGCGTGACTGCCGGCTCGCACGGACAGATCAGTACCTGCGGTTTCGGCGGGCGCGACCCCGACACGGGCGCGCCATTCATCTACACCGACATCCAGGGCGGCGGCTCGGGCGCGCGTCCATATCGCGACGGCCGCGACGGGCAGGACAGCCACCTGCCGCGTTTCATGAACACGCCGGTCGAGGTGCTCGAGCGGCAGTTCCCGGTGCGTATCGAGCGCTACGAGTTCATCCGTGATTCGGGTGGGCCCGGCACGTATCGCGGCGGACTGGCGCTGCGGCGCGACGTGCGTCTGCTCGCCGATCGCGTGAGCTTCGCGCGCTATGGCGATCGCCACAAGTTCGCACCACAGGGTTTGTTCGGTGGGCTGCCCGGCGCCTGTGGCGCGTTCGTGCTCAACCCGGGAACGTCCACGGAGCGCCCGCTGGCATCGAAGGGACTCGACACGCTGCGCGCGGGCGATCTGGTGAGCATTCGTCTTCCGGGCGCAGGCGGTTACGGCGACCCGCGCCGCCGCGACCGCACACTGGTCCGTGCCGATCTGCGCGACGACAAGATCAGCCGCGAAGCGGCGCTGCGTGACTACGGGTTCGACGAAGAGGGGCCCAACGCCTGAGGCCCGTCCACCGTCGCGTGGTGTCGTCACTGGAGCAAGCGCTGTCGCCACCGCACGCGACCCGGCGCTTCGCGCTCAAGGGCTGGCGGGTGATCCGCAGCGAGTTGGCAAGCGCATCCGCAGTCGGTTCGCGACGCTCAACGACATCGCCCTGTCCCGCGCGTCGCGTTCGAATACCGCCAGCCTCAACGTCCCGTCGCCTTCAGCAGATCGCGGCCGATGATCAGCTGCTGCACTTCGGTCGCACCTTCGTAGATGCGCAGCGAGCGGATCTCGCGGTACAGGCGCTCCACCGGGTGCCCGCTGACGACACCCAGCCCGCCGAAGAGCTGCACCGCGGCGTCGATGACTTGCTGCGCGCCCTCGGTGGCGGCGAGCTTGGCCATCGCAGCCTGGCGGGTGACGTTCTCGCCCTGGTCGCGCTGCCACGCGGCGCGGTAGGTCAGCAGTGCGGCACTGTCGATCGTGGTCGCCATCTGCGCGAGCCTGGCCTGCGTGAGCTGGAAGTCGGCGAGCATCTGGCCGAACATCCGGCGTGAAGCAGCGCGTGCGAGACCCTCTTGCATCGCCCGGCGCGCGAAGCCCAGCGCGGCGGCGGCCACACTGGTGCGGAATACGTCGAGCGTGCGCATTGCGATCTTGAAGCCCTCGCCGCCGGCGCCGACGCGCTGCGTCAGCGGCACGCGGCAGTGGGTGAAACGCAGTCGTGCCAGCGGGTGCGGTGCGATGACGTCGATGCGCCCGGCGATCTCGAAGCCCGGCGTATCGGCCTCGACGATGAATGCCGAGATGCCGCGCGCTCCCGCGGCCTCGGCACTGCGCGCGAAGACGACGTAGAAATCGGCGATGCCGCCGTTGGAGATCCAGGTCTTCTCGCCGTCCAGCACGGCGTGGTCGCCGTCGATGTGCGCGGCGCATTGCAGTGCGGCGACGTCGGAGCCGGCGTCGGGCTCGGACAGCGCAAATGCCGCGATCGCCTCGCCGCGCGCCACGCGTGGCAGCCAGCGCGTCTTCTGCTCGGGCGTGCCCGCCAGTGTGATCGCGCCAGAGCCCAGCCCCTGCATCGCGAAGGCGAAATCGGCGAGCCCCGAATGACGCGCCAGCGTTTCGCGGGCGAGGCACAGCATCCGGGTGTCGAGCGCGTCGGCTGCGCCGCCAAATGCGATGCCGCCTACGACGTGGCGCAGCCAGCCGGCTTCTCCCAGCTGGCGCACCAGTTGCCGGCACAGCGCATCGACATCGGCACCATGCACATCGCGGACTTCGCGCTGCGCCCAGATGTCGAGCGCGGCGGCGAACTCGCGGTGGCGGTCGTCGAAGAAGGGCCAGCGCAGATGCTCGAGCGGGTTCATCAGTCGCCTTCGAACACCGGCTTCGACTTGGCGACGAACGCACGGTAGGCGCGGCCGAAATCCTCGGTCAGCATGCACAGCGCCTGCGCTTGCGCTTCGGACTCGATCGCCTGATCGATGCCCATGTTCCATTCCTGATGCAGCATGGTCTTGGTGATGCCATTGGCAAACGTGGGACCGCTGGCCAGTTCGCGGGCCAGCGCCAGCGCCTCCGCTTCGAGTGCGTCGGGCGCGATCAGGCGGTTGTAGAAACCCCATTGCTGTGCCTCTTCGCCCGGCAACGCGCGACCGGTGTAGAGCCACTCGCTGGCGCGTCCATGCCCGACGATGCGCGGCAGCAGTGCACACGCGCCCATATCGCAGCCGGCCAGCCCGACGCGATTGAAGAGGAATGCGGTTCTGCTGCGCACGGTGCCGAGTCGAATGTCGCTCGCCATTGCGACGATTGCACCGGCGCCTGCGCACACACCATCCACCGCGGCGATCACCGGCTGCGGGCAGTGCCGCATCGCCTTGACCAGATCGCCCGTCATGCGCGTGAACATCAGCAGCTCGGGCGCCTTCAGCTGCAGCAGCGGGCCGATAATCTCGTGCACGTCGCCGCCGGAGCAGAAATTGCCGCCAGCGCCGTGCACCACGACGCAGTGCACGTCGGTGGCGTAGCGCAAGCGGCGGAACAGGTCGCGCAGTTCGGCATAGGAGGCGAAGGTCAGCGGGTTCTTGCGCTCGGGGCGATTGAGCGTGACAAGACCGACGCCGTGGTCCACCTTCCAGACGAAGTGCTCGGCCGCGTAGCCGGCCAGTGCGACGCGGTTGCCCGCGGCCAGGGTGGGATCGACGCGTTCGTTCATGGCATGGGGTCCTCGTCGTTTCACATCGCTGCGCCACCGCACACCGCGATGGCCTGTCCGTTGACATCGGCGCCGGTGATCAGCGCGTCGCCGCAAGTCATGGCTTGAGCGCCTGGGCGGCGCGTTCACGCTGGAAGTTGGCTTCCATCTGTGCTTTGCCCGACAGGTACTGCCTGGGCCAGTCGATGGCGGTGAAACCGATCTTCGCCGCCTCGGTCAGCGTCCACGCGGGGTTGGCAAGGTGCGGCCGCGCGATCGCGCACAGATCGGCACGTCCGGCGGCGATGATGCTGTTGACGTGGTCGGCCTCCGAGATCGCGCCCACCGCAATGGTGGCGATGCCCGCCTCATTGCGGATGCGGTCAGCAAACGGCGTCTGGTACATGCGACCGTAGGTGGGTTTCTGTTCAGCGCTGACCTGCCCCGACGAACAGTCGATCATGTCGGCGCCGGCCGCCTTGAATGCGCGTGCGATCTGCACCGCATCGACCGGCGTGATGCCGCCTTCGACCCAGTCGTGGGCCGAGATGCGCACCGACATCGGTTTGTCCTGCGGCCACGCCGCGCGCACGGCGCGGAACACTTCGAGTGGATAGCGCAGGCGGTTGGCCAGCAAGCCGCCGTAGTCGTCGTTGCGCCGGTTCGTGAGCGGTGAGATGAAACTCGACAGCAGGTAGCCGTGCGCGCAATGCAGCTCCAGCCAGTCGAAGCCGGTCGTTGCAGCGAGGCGCGCGCTGCGTACAAAGTCGTCGCGTACGCGATCCATGTCCGTGCGGGTCATTGCGCGCGGCAGCGCGCTGTCTTCGAGGTAGGGCAGCGCCGAGGCGGCAAGCAGCGGCCAGTTGCCAGCCTCCAGCGGCCGGTTCTCGCCTCTTCCCTGCCACGGCGCGTTGGTCGAACCCTTGGGGCCCGCGTGGCCGATCTGCAGCGCGATCTTCGCATCGGTCTCGCGATGCACGAAGTCGACAATGCGTTTCCACGCGTCACGCTGTGCCTCGTCCCACAACCCCGGACAACCGGGCGTGATGCGCGCATCGGCACTGGTGCAGGTCATTTCGGCGACCACCATCCCGGCGCCGCCGAGCGCGCGTGCACCCAGGTGCACGAGGTGAAATTCCCCCGGCACGCCGTCGACACAGGAGTACTGCGCCATCGGCGAGACGACGACGCGGTTCTTCAGCGTCACCGAGCGCATGGTGTACGGCGTGAACATCGGCGGTACCGCGATGGGCGCAGACAACCCGCTCCTGGCATCGAACCAGCGCTCGAAACCTTCGAGCCAGCCCCGGTCGCGCAGGCGCAGGTTTTCATGGCTGATGCGCTGGCTGCGTGTGAGCATCGAGTACATGAACTGTTCGGGTTCGAGCTGATCGCAGTAGCGTTCGCCGCACACTTCGAACCACTCCATCGCATTCCAGGCCGCGTTCTGCAGGCGGATGACGTCGATCGCGCGTGCTTCCTGGTAGCGTGCCAGCACTGCGGGGATGTGTTCAACGGTATCGCCCGCCTGCCTGAACTGCCGCGTGAGTTCGATCGCGTCTTCGAGCGCCAGTTTGGTGCCGGAGCCGATCGCAAAGTGCGCCGTGTGCACGGCGTCCCCCATCAGCACGACATGGTTCCTGCCGTTGAAGTGCGACCACTGCTCGCACTTCACGCGCTGGAAGTTCAGCCACGCCGAGCCGCGCAAGTGGCGCGCGTTGGTCATCAGTTTCTCGCCCTGGAGATTCCCGGCGAAGAGCTTCTCGCAGAACGCGATCGACTGTTCCTGGTCGGCCTGATCCAGGCCGTGCGCCTTCCACACGTGTTCCGGACACTCGACGATGAAGGTGCTGGTCGAATCGTCGAACTTGTAGATATGGGCCTGAAACCAGCCATGCTCGGTCTTCTCGAAGAGGAAGGTGAAGGCGTCGTAGAGCTTGTTGGTGCCGAGCCAGATGAAGCGGTTGGGGCGGGTGACGATGTCGGGTCTGAAGATCCCGGCGTACTTGCTGCGAATCCTCGAGTTGATGCCGTCGCAGGCAATGATGAGGTCGGCGTCCGGGTAGTCGGCGTCCGACTCCGCCTCGGTCTCGAAGACGAGCCTGACGTCCAGTGCTTCGCAGCGCGCCTGCAGGATGTTGAGCAGCTTCTTGCGCCCGATGCCGACGAAGCCATGGCCGCCGGAGCGGATCGTGCGGCCCTTGAAGTGCAGCTCGATATCGTCCCAATGCGCGAACGACTGCTCGATTGCGTCCGCCGTTTCCGCGTCCCATGCACGCATGTTGTCCATCGTCGCATCGGAAAACACCACGCCCCAGCCGAACGTGTCATACGGCCGGTTGCGCTCGACGACGGTGATGTCGTGGTGCGCCCCCAATTTCTTCATCAGGAGGGCAAAGTAGAGCCCGGCGGGTCCGCCGCCGATGCAGACGATCTTCATGTCATCTCCGGCCGCCCCAGCCGCGCGCGCTCAGGCGTTGACGTTCACGACCACGCGGCCGCGGATGCGCCCAGCCAGGCGCGAATGGCTCCAGATCGCATGCCTGGAGCGTAGCGCGCATCAGTGGCCAACGGAACCTGTTGCGGGCGGGGCCGGCGGTGTCCTCAGGGGGCATTCGCGCCACAGATTCCGGCCAAGGGCCGGACGCTCACATCGACGCGGACGACCTCACGCTGCCTGTGGCGACCGTTCCTTCTTCATTTCGGCACGCGCGGCGATGCGGTTCATCCGCAAGCGTGTCTCTTCGAGGACCGCGTCCAGACCTGCGGTGGCGGACAGACGCGCCAGCGCTGCCAGCTTGTTCGGCGGCAGTGGCGGACTCAGGAAATAGCCCTGGACTTTCTCGCAGCCGGCGGCGCGCAGGAATGCCAGTTGCTCTGCGGTCTCCACTCCCTCGGCAACCACTTCCTTGCGCAGCGTGTGCGCCATGTTGATGATCGCCGATGCGATCGTTGCCGCGTCGTGGTCGGTGGTCACGTTCACCATGAACGACTTGTCGAGCTTCAGGATCGATGCTGGCAGCGTCTTCAGATAGGTGAACGAGGAGTAGCCGGTGCCAAAGTCGTCGATTGCGACGCGCGCAGCCGCCTTTTCCAGGGCGCGCAGCGCTGACATCGCCGCCTCGCCGCCGTCGATGATCAGCGACTCGGTGACCTCAATTTCCAGGCTGTCCGGTTCCATGTGCGTGGCGGCCATCGTGTAGTAGACCGATGGCACAAACTCGGGCTGCCGCAGTTGCCGGTTCGAAACGTTGACCGCGACGCGCGGTATCCGCACGCCTTCACTGATCCAGCGGCCATGCTGCATACATGCCTCGCGCAGCACCCACAGACCGAGCTGTTCGATCAGTCCGGTCTCCTCGGCCAGTTCGATGAAGGTGCTGGGCGCGAGCAGGCCGCGCACCGGATGGCGCCAGCGCAGCAGCGCCTCGGCAGCGCAGATGCGGCCAGACTGAAGCTCGAACTGCGGCTGATAGAAGAGCACGAATTCATTGTTCTCGATCGCCTGCCGCAATTCGCGATCGAGCGTAACGCGCCGGTTCATCTCGACGTTCATCGTCTTCTCGAAGAACGCGTAGCGGCCGCGGCCATTTTCCTTGGCGCCATACATCGCGGTGTCGGCCTTCTTCACCAATTCGGCGCCGGCGCGGCCGTCGTCGGGATAAATGGCGATGCCCACGCTCGCGCCGGCGTACACGCGGTGGCCCTCGACATCAAACGGTTTTGCCATCGCCTTGACCAGCTTGCGCGCCACGTGACTGGCGTCCTTGGCTGAATTGATTCCGTTCAGGATGACGGTGAACTCGTCGCCGCCATGGCGGCCAACCTGATCGCCCTCGCGCACGCTGGCGCGAATGCGCTCAGTCGCCCGCTTGAGCAGCGTGTCCCCGGCCGAGTGGCCGAGCGTGTCGTTTGTTTCCTTGAAGCGGTCCAGATCGATGAACAGCACGGCGGCACGGGTACCACTGGCCTGGGCCTGCTGCAATTCCTGGTCGAGAATGGTCAGAAGGTGCTGCCGGTTTGGCAGCCCCGTCAATGCATCCAGGTGCGCCATCACGTGCAAACGCCGGTCGCGCTCGGCGGTGGACAGTGCGACCGCGACCCGGTCCGCGATATCGCGGATCAGCGCACGCCGCTGTTTCGATAGAGCGATTCCTTCCGAGTGACCGAGCACGATCAGGCCCCACACGCGCCGATTGCGCGCGATCGGTTGCACCAGAAAGACATTTGCCTTCGCTGGTTGCAGCGCTGGCACATAGCCGTTCGGGAGCAGCGGCCGCTCCTGCCAGTCCCAGACGGCTGCCGGGCCGACGAACAGTTTCGGGTCCGGATTCCACGCAATCGCAGTCGTCGGCGCGAGCTCGGTGCCCGACGCGTCAAATGCATGGATGCGTAGCTGCCCCGGAGTGCCCGCTTCGGCCACCCCGAGGCTCACCAGATCGGCGCCGGTGATGTCCTTCAACGCATCCAGCGCCAGCTTGCCGACCTTGCCGATGTCGGGCGACACCAGAATTGTCCTGTCGATTTCCGAGAACGTATGCATGGTGCGGAAATGCAGACCAAGCCGCTCGGCCATCGAATTGAAGGCCTGCGCCACACGACCGAATTCGTCCGACGCCGCCGCCGGAATGCGAACCGAAAAATCGCGCTCGGCGATGCCTTGCGCGCCGAGCAGCAGCCGCTCGAGCGGCACCAGGATGCATCGCATCTGATTGAGGCTGAGCAACAGCGCCATCAGCGCCGCGAGGCCGGCGACCAGCATCACGTGCAGGTAGAACGAACGGTTCGTCTGCACCGAGGCGTCCTCTGAACGGATTGCCGTTACCACCCAGTCCTCGCTGGAAAACACTGCGCGCAGCGGCAGCGGGAATGACATCGCCAACATCGGTTCGTCGCCGTGCATCCAATGCATGACCGATGACGGCGCACGAACACGTTCGCCAGGGTCGGTTGCGGGGATCGAAAGCGCCGGATTGGAACAGTGCAACTGAATGCCGCCGGCGGTGGTCACGCACATCTCGGTCGTGATCGTGCTCGGGTCGGCGCTTGCCCACAGCGCATCCGAATTGATCACCGCGACGACAAGCGTGCGCGCTGCGCCGACCCCGAACGGGCGGACCAGCACAACATCGTTCGATGCTGATCCGATGTGAACGAGAACGCTGGGCCGGACCGGGTCGCTTTCGGCCGCGAACCTGCGCAGCACGACCGGCTCGGGAATCTCGCCGTACGAATGAAGCACCTTGCCGTCGCGATCAAGCAGAGCAACCGCACTGATCTCCTGACTGAACACAACCGGACCCGACGAGGGGGCCGGAGATTTGCTGGCCGGGTTGCCGCCGAATGCCTTCAGTTCGGCATCGATGCGGCGCAAGTGTTCCAGCACATGGGTGCTGTAGGCCTGCGCCGTCCGCGCCATTTCGGTCAGGTCCGCTTCGCGCAGAAATCCGCCCATTCGCAGCAATAGCGAAAGGCCGAGCAGTGTTACGGGCACCAGCGTCGCAATCAGAAACAGCAATACGAGCCGGCGACCGACATGGCTGTGCACGAACAGCAGCTTCAGGTAAGGGATGCGCTGCTCGCGGACTTCCGCGCTCGGCGCTGCCGCGTTCTGCTCGCTCATTGGCTGTGGCGCGGATGCGTAATGCCAGATCCGCGTGAATCTCTTCCCGTCGAGAAGTGAACGCCAGCCTAGCCGGGCAATCCGGTCGCAGGAAGCGTGCGGCATCGCATTCCGTCCGCGCCACGCCACCGCTCCTCGGATGCGATTCATCCGTGCGAATGACGTGACAAGCGACTTCGATGCGAGTCCGAAATCGCGATCCGGCCTGCGATGACCGCACCGCGTGCATTTAACGGTGGGAAAGTGTCGACCGATAGAACGTGCCCGCGCAGCGTGCCCCGGAAGCAGCACCGTCGTGGAACCGATCCTGATCGCGACTCAACGCGTCAGGATTTTCGTGTCGGCGTGTCGGACGAACCTCGGTTCAATCCCAGCGCGCTGCGCAGCGAGCCCAGCAGCCCGCCCTTCTTCTCATGCTTTTCGGCGTCGGCCGGTGGCGCCGAAACGGCCTTCGCTGCGTCGCTTCCTGCGATCGCGGTGCGCGCTCTTGCGCTGCCAAGCAGGCCCAGCGCGGAACATGCATTGACAAAATTGCACGCGGTCTCAAGGCGCACGTCGGCGCGCGTCGCCAGCTCGCCGACGGTCAGTGCCTCTGCCTTCAGCAGCGAAGCCATGCGCACGTCTGAGCGATAGTGCGGCAGTCGGCTGAAATCGGGCCACTTTCTCAGTCGATATGGCTTGCTGACATTCAGCTCAGGTCGAAGCTCGCCATTGGAACCGGCTACCCAGTAGATCCACTCCAGCTTGGCCGGCGGCTCGAACGCGCGTCCGCGCTTGACCAGTGCGGCCTGTTCGTCATCTGTGAGATTGAGCAATATGACGGGCACGTTCGCACGGATCAGATCCGCCAGATCGGTTGCCCGCAGTCGCGTTGTGATTCCGCGGCCCGGAAGCGCGGAGAAGATCTTTGACTCCGTGGGGGTCAGCACGGTGACCGCGCGCGCGGGGTCCTGCAGAACCCAGCGCGTCGCGGTGCGCATCGATGTGCGGATGCCACGTTCGGACTCGGCCACGTCTGTTCCCTGCGGCGGCAAAGTGGTGGTGGCGCCCATTCCTCCGCGGCGCCTTTCAAGTTCGGCCTGCGCCTTGTGGAGAACTTCAATCGTGCGCGCGCTGTTCAGCGGACGGTGGATCACGCAGAACGTGTTGGGCGGCGGCGGCCCTGAGCCGTCGAAAACGATGTACAAGGCGGACTCGCGCGCCGTGCCGGCAGAATTCAATTGCTCCAGCGAGTCGGCATCGAGCAGCACGACATCGCTCGTCGCCGGGTCCGTGACACGCCAGTGGTTGCCGAGCATGGGCAACAACAGGCGCAGCATCGAGCGCGCCGCGGCTTCTGAGTTCTTGGTGATGCCGTGAAAGGCGACGGTGAAGGCGGTCACAGTGCGTGTCTCCGCCAGGATCGCGCGCGCGCCTGGCACATTGGAACCGATCGCGCCATGATCATCATGTCACGGGCACCACGCGTGGGGCCGTTGCGGGTCCGACCAACTCTGGCGATGGAACCGTGGTCCGCAGCGGATCGCTTGATTCCGCGCCGCGCATCCGGCGGCGCGTTTCCTCGATCACCGCGGCGACGCCGCCGGTTTCCGAGCAACGCGCAAGGGCCACAAGCCGGTCCGCCGGCAGCGGCGGACTGAGCAGATAGCCCTGCACTTTCTCGCAGCCGGCTTTGCCCAGGAATTCGAGTTGTTCGATCGTTTCCACTCCCTCCGCTACCACCTCCTTGCGCAGCGTATGCGCCATGTTGATGATAGCCGCCGCGATCGTACCCGCATCCTTGTCGGTAGCGATGTCGGCGACGAATGTTTTATCGAGTTTCAGGATCGAGGCCGGCAAGGTCTTCAGGTAGCTGAACGACGAGTAGCCGGTGCCGAAGTCGTCGATCGCCACGCAGGCGCCGGCCCGTTCCAGCGCGCGCAAGGACGAGATGGCAAGTTCACCACCGTCGAGGATGAGCGATTCGGTCACTTCGACTTCGAGGCTGTCCGGCGCCATGTTCGTCGCCACCATGGTGCAGTCGACCGTCGGGACGAACTCCGGCTGGCGCAGTTGCCGGCTCGACACGTTCACCGAGACGCGCGGAATCGGAACGCCCTCCTTGCGCCAGCGCCCGTGTTGCAGGCACGCTTCGCGCATCACCCAAACGCCGAGCTTTTCGATCAGTCCGGTGTCCTCGGCCATTTCGATGAAATGGCTCGGCGTCAGCAGGCCGCGGGTCGGATGCCGCCAGCGCAGCAGCGCTTCGGCGCTGCACACGCGGCCCGTGCGCAGATCGATCTGCGGCTGGAAGAACAGAACGAACTCGTTGCGCTCGAGCGCCTGTCGCAGTTCGCGGTCAAGCGTGACGCGACGATTCATTTCCACGTTCATGCTCTGCCTGAAGAACGCGAATCGACCGCGGCCCTCTTCCTTGGCCTGGTACATCGCGGTGTCGGCCTTCTTGAGCAGGTCGGCGCCATCATTGCCATCGTCGGGAAAGATCGATATGCCGATACTCGCACCCGCATACACGTTGTGCCCTTCGACCTCGAACGGCTTGGCCATCGCTTTCACCAGCTTGCGCGCCACATTGCCGGCATCGGCCACGGTCGCGAAATCCCGCAGCACAACGACGAACTCGTCGCCGCCGTGGCGCCCGACCTGATCGGCGTCTCGCACGTTTTCACGGATACGTTCGGAGACGCGCTTGAGCAAGGTGTCGCCGGCGGAGTGACCGAGCGTGTCATTGGTTTCCTTGAAGCGATCCAGATCGATGAACAACACGCCGACGCGTCTCTTGCCGGCACTGGCTTCGGCCAGTTCGTGATCGAGGATGCCCAGCAGACGCTGGCGGTTCGGCAGGCCGGTCAGACCGTCAAGGTGCGCCAGCACATGCAGGCGCCGGTCTCGTTCGGCGGTTGAAAGCGCGACGGCGAGACGGTCGGCGATATCGCGTATCAACGCGCGCCGATGGTTCGGGAATTCCTTCGCCTCGCGGTGGCCCATGACGATCAGGCCCCAGATTCGCTGGTTGCGCGCAATCGGCTGTACAAAGAAGACCTTCTCAGGTCCCGGCTTGTACGCCTGCAGATAGCCGTTCGGCAGCGGCGGTTCGTCGGTCCAGACCCAGGCGGACTTCCGACCCAGGAACAGCTTCGGATCCGGGTTCCAGGCGACTTCGTGCGCCGGCGCGAGTTCGCCGTCGGGTCCTTCACAGAAGTAGATGCGAAGCTGCGCCGGACTGCTGGGTTCCACCACGCCGATGCTCACGTAGTCAACATGCGTGATTTCCTTCAGTGTGTCGAGCGCCAGCTTGGCGATCTTGCCGGTGTCGGGCGACGTCAGGATCGTCTTGTCGATCTCCGAGAAAGTGTGCAGCGCCTGAAAGTGCACGCCGAGTCGTTCTGCCATCGCATTGAACGCCGAGGCCACACGACCGAACTCATCGCGCGCCGTGACTTTGATGCGAGCCGAGAAATCGCGGTTGGCAATACTCTTGGCGCCGATCAGCAAGCGCTCCAGCGGCACGAGAATGCTGCGCATCTGGCGCAGGCTCAGAAAAAGGGCGACCAGCGCAGCGAGCGCGGCTGCGAGGATGGAGAAGAAACGGAACGAACGCGATGTCTGCTCGGCCAGTTGTTTCGAGCGGATCGCAGTCACCACCCAGTGCTCGCCATCGAAGAACTGCGCGATGCGCAGCGCGCTCGTTGTCGCCTGCATCGGTTCACCGTTGCGGACCCAGTGCATCTCGCGTGTTTCATCCGCCTTGCCGAGACCGAACAAGGGCGCTTTGTTGGTCGACGCCGGGTCCGTGCAGTAAAGGTAGATTCCATCGGAGGTCGCGACGCAGAATTCGGTGAACATCGTCAATGGTGCAGCACCGGACCAGAGGAAATTTGCGTCCACGTTGACGACGACGATCTGCTCGCGGTCCGCGGTGCTGATCCGACGCGCCATCAAGACCGCCGTCCCCTGCTCGTTCTTGACGCTGGCCACGCGCGCTTTGCCCGACCCCGTTGTTTCGGCAAGCTTCCTCAATGCGGATGGTTCCGGGACGACACCGCGCGCTGTCAGCACCGAACCGTCGCGGTCGAGCACCGCCACGCCCTTGAACTCGCGCCCAATGCGCCTGATCGCGGCCGCAACATCGAGCGTCGGATTGACATTGCGCCACTCGGCGGTCCGCAACGTATCGTCGACGCGTGACAGGCGCTCGATGACGACGGCGCCGTACGCCTGTGCCGCCTGCGCGATCTCCGCGTCCTGCGAGGCCTTCAGGACGTCGCCGATCTGAACGAACAGCGCCAGCCCCATGACCGAAACCGGAAACAGTGCCGCGAGCAGGAACATCGCCATCAGTCGGCGTCCGACATGGCTGTGGACAAACAAGAGCTTGAGATGCGACAGCGGAGTCGCCTTCTCCTTGACGCGCTCGCGCGCGGCGTCCTTCATGCTGTCTCCCATGGATGCGCGAGTTGCGCGGCGCTCCATCTTTTTGCAAATGAGTGAGCGTCAGCCTATCGAGATTCATCCGTAATACATAGCTCCTGATGTCGTAGCGCGTCGGCTCCGACATACCGCTCCTCATCTGGCGCTCATCCGTTTTCATGAGGCCTTGCGGCGCACCGGTGGCCGCCGCGCTGCGCTTCAGTGCGCCGCGGCTACTTCGGCTCGAAGGTGAACAATGCCGGTGACGCCGGATCGACACGCACTCGAATCCAGCGGATGCGCGGACTGCCGAAGGTCTGAACACGCGTCACGTTGGTCGCTGGCCTGCCTTCGGCTGCGCGGGTGAAAGGTTGATCGATGATCAGTTCATGAAAGTCGCCGTGAGCCAGCACGACCGGCCTGGCGAAGTCGAGCGCGCGTTCGCGCAGTCGCCGCAGCAGCGGCTCGAAAGGAATGCGCTCTGCATGCGTAGGCGGAAGATCGAAGCGGGGATTCGCCTGCATCATCAGGAACACCCCGGCTGCATCAATCACGCGCGCGCGCGCAAAGGCGTGATCGAGCCACTCCAGCGCGGCCGCGGTGCGCCGCTCGACCTCCGCGAGGCGGTCCGCACGCGGCGACGCACGCGTATCGGCCGCGTCAAATCCGGTCCAGGGTTCGAGATCGTTGTCGCTGCCGATGATGTGCAGTGTCGCGAACACCACGCGCTCGCGCACGAACAGCGTGTTTTCGACATACTCGTTGAAGCCAGCCTGCGCACTCTGCGGCTCAACTGCGAACGGGCGCTGCCCGCTGGTACGCAGCGGATCGCTGAAGAAAAGTGAGCGGACGAACGCCAGCCGCTCCAGGGGATGGAAGCGACCCGCGGCGGGGCGATGGCAGTCGGTCCACTCGTTGTCGCCGGGCGTATAGATGAGCGCACTGCGAAAGCGCTGCAACTGCTCGTAGCGCGCGCGGATCAGCGCGTCGGTGCACGGCTCGCCGCCGCCCTTGATGTCGCCGACGTGCATCACGAAGCTGACCGAGGGATCGGCGTTGATGGTGTCGATCACCGAGTCAAACAAGCCCTCCTCGCGCGTGCTGTACGGCATGTCGCCGATCAGCGCGAACGAAAGACCGCCGCGCGCCTCCAATGACGGCGGCCGCGCGGCACAGCCCGCCAGGATGGCCACCACAGTCGCCGCAAGGACAGTACGCATCGTCAGACTCAAAGACGAGTTCATGGAGGCTCTACCGCTGGACGACGGCGTCGGCAATGAAATCGAGCATGCCTGGCAGTTCCGACAGCACTGGAAGCAGGCGCAGTTCGATCATCGGGTAGCGCGTCCGCAGATTTGCGAGCAGTGGCGGCACGTCGTACGCGATATGACCACCGCTGGCCCAGAAGACCGGCACGATGTCGATCTGCGTACAGCCGGCGTGCAATACCTCGCGGATCGTCTCTTCCAGCGTCGGCGGCTGGAACTCGAGGAACGCCTGTGCCACGTGCGCATCCGGCGTGCGGGCCCGAACCCGCTGCGCCAGCTCGCCCAGCGTGAGCGACCAGCGAGCATCGCGCGCACCATGCGCGAACAGGATCACGGCCTTCCGGGGTAATGCAGCCATGGCGTCGATTATCGACTTGAAAAGCAGCGCCGCATGCCCAACTGCGCCGCATGGGTGAACGCCCTCAGTTTGTCGCCGCCAACGGCGGCCTTTCTGCGCAAGCCGCCGCGCCTGCTGTTGAGGCGCCACTGCTCGATGCGTATTCGCGCACGATCGTGGATGTCGTCGAACGGGTCGGTCCGGCGGTGGGGTTCGTTTCGGTGCGCAAGACCCGGGGCCCGCGCTCAGTGCGTGCCCAGCGCGGCACCGGTTCGGGATTCACTTTCACGCCCGACGGCTATCTGCTCACAAACAGCCACGTCGTACACGGTGCGAGCCACATCCGCGTCGCGTTCGCGGACGGGCGCGAGTTCGATGCCGATCTGATCGGAGATGATCCCGATACCGACCTGGCGATGATTCGCGTCGGCGGTCACGATCTGCCCACCGTCAGCCTTGGTCACTCGCGCGCATTGCGCGTGGGCCAGATCGCGGTGGCGATCGGCAATCCGCTGGGCTTCCAGAACACCGTGACCGCCGGCGTGATCTCTGCACTTGGCCGTTCGCTGCGTTCGCAAAGCGGGCGCCTGATCGACGACGTGATCCAGACCGATGCGGCCCTGAACCCTGGCAACTCCGGCGGACCGCTCTGCAATTCGACGGGCGACGTGATCGGCGTCAACACCGCGATCATTCCCGGCGCGCAGGCGATCTGCTTTGCCACCGGCATCGACACCGCGCGCTGGGTGGTGGGACAACTGTTCGCGCATGGCCGTGTGCGGCGTGCGTTCATCGGAGTCGGCGGCGCGACCGCACCGTTGCCGCGCGTCCTGCAGCGCGCGCTAACGCTCGAACAGGCGAGCGGCGTGCGGGTCCAGGAGGTGCAGCCAGGAAGCCCGGCACACTCGGCAGGGCTGGAAGATGGCGACCTGGTCGTTGGACTTGATGGGACCATCGTTGCCGGGATCGATGACCTGCAACGCCTGCTCGATGCGTCGCGCATCGGCAGACTCAGCGTGCTGCGCATCGTGCGCCGTAATCGATTGCTGCACTTGACGCTGACGCCGCTCGACGCCAGCGCGTGACGCTTGCACGGCGCACGGCGGCGTTGCCGTAGACTGGCCGCGTCCCGATTCCCCACCGCATTTCCCAATGACAATCAATCATCAGATTCGTCTTGCCGCACGCCCGGTCGGGCTGCCCAAGCGCAATGACTGGAGTTTCACCGAAGAGCCGGTGAAACAGCCCGGCGCAAAGGAAGTACTCGTCAAGGTCCTGTACCTCTCGCTCGACCCCGCCATGCGCGGCTGGATGAACGAGGGCCGCTCGTACATCAAGCCGGTCGCGCTTGGGGATGTGATGCGGGCCGGCGCGGCGGGCAAGGTGATCGCATCGAATCTCCCGCAATTTGCGGTCGGCGACTACGTCACCGGCGGATTTGGCGTGCAGGAATACGCGATTTCAGATGGCAAGGACATAGTCAAGGTCGACCCGCGCGTCGCACCGCTACCGGTGTTCCTGGGCACGCTTGGGATGCCGGGCATGACCGCGTACTTCGGGCTGCTCGACATCGGTCAGCCGAAGGAGGGTGAAACCGTCGTCGTCTCCGGCGCTGCCGGCGCAGTCGGCACGGTCGTTGGACAGATTGCGAAGATCAGGGGCTGTCGCGCGATTGGTATTGCAGGTGGGCAGGACAAGTGCCGCTGGATCGTCGACGAACTGGGCTTCGACGCCGCAATCGACTACAAGCACGAGGAGGTCGGCGCGGCATTGAAGCGGCACTGCGCCAAAGGTGTCGACGTCTATTTCGACAATGTTGGCGGCGATATTCTTGATGCGGTGCTCGCGCGGCTGGCGCGCAATGCGCGCGTCATCATCTGCGGCGCAATCTCGCAGTACAACACCACGGCACCAGTCAAGGGCCCGAGCAATTACCTGTCGCTGCTGGTCAATCGCGCGATGATGAAGGGCATGGTGGTGTTCGACTACGCCGACCGTTATCACCTCGCGGCGCGCGAGATGGCGGGCTGGATGGCGCAGGGAAAACTCAAGGCGCGCACCGATGTGAGCGTCGGGCTGGAAAACTTCCCCGAGGCGCTGCTCAAGCTCTTCAAGGGCGAGAACACTGGAAAGCTGGTGTTGAAGGTCGCCGACGACGCGCAGGGAAACGCTGCGTAAGCGACGGGGCGCAATCTCTGTATTGGACGCGGGGCGCGCGCACTCGTCGCGAAGTGCCCGGCCGTGCACGCGGACCGATTGACCATCGTCATAGCTGCATCCGAGAAGTTTGTTGCGGCGCCGATCGAACCAGCCGTTCTTCGCATATGAAAACTTGGTCCTAAGCCGCGGTGGTCAGGCACCGATAATCGGGCGACCGAATTGCCGGAGAACGCCATGACCATCACTCACCGCGACATTGCAGACCAGACCGACGCAGCAGACGCGGCGCCGTTGACCGCCGATCAGATCTTCGATCTGGCGGCGGTGCGGCGGCTGGAGTTCGACCTCGAGTACGCCGGCGCCGTCACACCACCCGAGGCATGGCAGTTGCTGCGTCAGGGCGCCGCCACGATCATCGATGTGCGTACCTCACCGGAAGTCAAATTCGTCGGCCGGGTCCCGGGCTCGATCAACATCGAGTGGCGCGGCTTCGATTTGCTGCCGCGCGCGGCGTTTGTCCAGTCGCTGGGCAAGGTCGCACGGCGCGACGCGCCGCTGCTGTTCATATGTCGCAGTGCGGTGCGCTCGGATGACGCCGCGCTCGCGGCCGTAGAGTCCGGCTTCAAGCGCGTCTACAACGTGCTCGAAGGATTCGAAGGCCAGATCGACGTCACGCAACAGCGCGGCAAGATCAACGGCTGGCGGCGGGCGGGACTGCCGTGGATTCAGGACTGAACCGACATCGCGTCGCTGCGGGCGATGCGGCTATTCGAGGCTGACGCCGTTGCGACGCGTGATTGCGCGGCGCTCGCCACACTGGACAGTCACAGCACGCGCGTAGCGCCACAGCAGGCGGGGTAAGCTGAAGGCTCCATCAAAAGGAGCCAGTCGGCATGCGCCTGATCACCGACGAGGAAGTCGCCGGCGTGGTAACGATGCGCGAAGCGATCGCCGCGATGGCGGCCGCATTCGAACAGTTTGGCAACGGCACTGGTGCGATCGCGCCGCGGGTGCGCGCAACGGCCGCACACGATTCGCAGCCGGTCACGCTCTCCACGCTTGGCGCGTCCCTGCCCGCCAGCGGCGTGGTCGGCGCCAAGGTTTACGCCACCGTCGGCGGCCGGTTCAACTTCGTGGTCGTGTTGTTTTCGTCGCTCACCGGCGCGCCGCTCGCCGCGATTGAGGCCAACGAGCTCACGCGCCTGCGCACCGCGGCGGCGAGCGCCGTGGCGATGCAGCGCCTGGCGCGGCGCGACAGCCGCACGCTGGCGATTTTCGGTACTGGCGTGCAGGCCCGCGCGCATACCGAAGCGTTCCTGCTGTCACACGCGTTCGAGCGCGTGCTCGTGTCCGGTCGTGCCGGCGCGCCTGATTTCGCCAACTGGATCGCAACCGAGTTCGGCGTGCCGGCGCAGGCCGTCGAGGCGGCACATGCGGCGCGCGAGGCTGACGTCATTGCCACCTGCACGCGTGCGGTCGAACCACTGTTCGATGGCGCGCTGGTGCGGCCGGGCGCGTTCATTGCTGCGACGGGCGCGAGCAAGCCGGCCGCGCGCGAGATCGACGATACATTGCTCGCGCGCGCCGAGCTGATTGTGGTCGAGTGGCTTGCCGCGGCGCAGGCCGAAGCCGGTGAGTTCGTGCGCGCTGGCATCGGAATCATCGACGAGGCAATGAAGCAGGGGCGCGTCGTCGAGCTCGGCAAGCTGCTTGTGCACGGCACGCGTTACGAGCGGCGCGCGAGCGACATCGTGCTCTACAAGTCGGTCGGCATCGGGCTCGAAGACGTGGCGCTCGCCAACCTGGTCTGGCGGCGGATGCAGTAGGCAGACGTCGATGCGTGCGCTTGTCATCGCGTTCACCGTTCTCGCCGCCGCGCCCGTGTTCGCGCAGCGCGCTCCGGGCGCGCCCACAGCCGAAGCCGCGCAGGCGCAGATCGCACGGCTGCAGATCGAGATGTCGAAGAACGAGGAGGCGCGCCGGCGCATCGATTCCGAACTGCGCGAGATGGAACGCCGAGCCAACGAGCTGCGCATCGAACAGCAGAGGTTGCAGAACGAGTACGTTCGTATGCAGTCCGAACTCCTGCTGCTGCAACAGCAGGCGCGTTGACGCAAGGCTCTGAACGATGTGCGGCCGCTACGACCTGTCGGACAATCCTGCTGCGATCAAGGCGAAGTTCTCGGTGCCGCGCGTGCCGGAGTTCGCGCCGAATCTCGATGTGCGGCCGACGCAGGTGAATCCGATCGTTCGGCTCGATCGCGAGGGTGGCCGCGAATGTGTGTTCGCGCGCTGGGGCCTGGTGCCGATCTGGGCCAAGGAGTTGAAGTTCGGCAATCGCTGCATCAATGCACGCGCGGAAACGATTGCTTCCGCGCCATCCTTTCGCGCTGCATACGGCAAGCGGCGCTGCCTGGTGCCGGTCAACAGTTTCTACGAATGGAGCGGGCCCGCCGGCCACAAGATCAAGTGGCGTATCGGGCTGAAGGATGAGCGGCTGTTTGCGCTCGCCGGGCTGTGGGAGTGGTGGAAGGATCCGGCGTCGGGCGAAGGTGTCGAGACCTACACGATCATCACGACCGATGCCAACGCGGCGCTCGCGTCGATTCACGACCGCATGCCGGTCATTGTCGCGGCGGATCGCTATGCCGCATGGCTTGATCCGAACGTGGATCCGCACGCGGCGCTGATTCCGTTTGATGCCGACGCGATGCGGGTGGCGCAGGCATAGCTGAGTTGCTCGATCCGGTGGATTGACTGCCAGCGGCAGCCGCTCGCCCGCAAGGCAGTTATTGCGGCTCGATGCCCGCTTTCTTGACCAGCTTGGCATAGCGCGCCAGCTCGCTGCGGAAGAACTGGCCGGCGTACTCGACGGTGCTGACGTTGATGACGTTGCCCTGCCTGGACATCGCTTCGCGGACGTCGGGCGCATTGAATGCGGTCGCCACTGCCGCGTGCAGGCGCTTGACGTCGCCCGCGGACAGACCTTTTGGCCCGATGAAACCGAACCAGGCCTCGATCACGTACCCGGGCAGGCCCTGCTCGACGAAGGTGGGAATCTCGGGAGCCGCCGGTACGCGCTCGGCCGTGGCCACGCCGATCGCGCGCAGGGTGCCCGCCTTGAGCTGACCCTGCACCGACGGCAGCGCCACGGTGGCGAAGTCAATCTGCCCGCCGATCAGGTCAGTGACCATCGGCCCCACGCCCTTGTATGGAATGTGTTTCGCCTGGACCTTGGCCTCGTCGAGGAACAACTCGCTCGCCAGATGCAGGATCGTGCCGTTGCCGCCCGATCCGTAGTTGTAGGCGTCGGGCCTGGCTTTCAGCAGCGCAATGAATTCCGGCGAGGTCCTGGCTGTTACCTTGTTGGGATTGACCACCAGAACGACCGGCGTGGTGCCGATCACGGCGATCGGCGTGATGTCACTGATCGGGTCAAACGGCACCGATTTGTAGACGCTAGGGTAGATCACATGGTTGTTCGACACGATGCTCAACGTGAAGCCGTCCGGTGCAGCGCGCACCAGTTGCTGCACGCCGACGATGCCGCCGGCGCCCGGCTGGTTGTCGACGATCACCGGGTAGCCAAGCGCCTTCGCCAGCGCCGGCTGGGCGGCGCGGGTGATCGCGTCGATGCCGGAGCCGGTCGCATTCGGCAGGATGAAGCGCACCGTTTTCTCGCCGACCTGCGCACGCGCGCGGCCGAGGGCCGCAAGGAGAGCGGCGCCGCCGGTCAGCGCCATCAGCCGCTGCAAGGTCACGCGGCGATTCGCGAGCGTCCGGGTCACCTCTGTCTTCATCTGTGTCTCCTGATCGGCAGCATTCGATTCTGACTCAGGCAATTGCGCGCGTGTCGCGCAATGCCTCGATCTGCTTTGCACCGTAGCCGATTCCGGCCAGCAGTTCCATCGTGCGCTGTCGCAACCTGGGAGGATCAATGCGCACGCCGAGGCGCGCGCCCGCCATGGTGATCGGGAACGGTGTGATCTTGACCGTGCCGAGGGTCTTTTACTCGTCGACCGGGCTGCACACGGCACCGTATCTCAGCGACTATCCGTGCGT
>DAITAC010000211.1:0-3606 GCA_036824465.1 Burkholderiaceae bacterium | reverse complement strand
GTGCCGATATCCATGCCGCGATACACCTGCGCCGAGTCGATCGACACGATTTCCAAGGGGATGATTCGCGCCAACTGCAGCGCGATCGCGCTCTTGCCGCACGCGGTCGGGCCGAGCAGCAGCACGGCGTCGATTGACGGGTCAGTCGACATGACCGTGTTTGCGCACCAGCGCCCAGACCGAGATCGCGGTGGCGATGCTGCACGCACAGATCGTGAGCGCGAGCGGATAGACCGTGCCGTTGAAGCTCGCGCCGATCCACTGCCCGACGGCGGCGGCGGTCAGCATCATCGCCAGCCCGAGCGCGGCAGTCGCCACGCCGGCGCTGTGCGCAAAGCGTGCCACGCTGCCGGCCTGCGACACCGGCTGGATCAAGCCGTGCGCCACCATGAAAACAAACTGCGGCACCAGCAGCGCGAGCGGATGGTGCACCTCGGCGAGCGCAAGGACGGCCATCGTGAGACCTGCGGCCAGTTGCACCAGCGCGCCGCTGCGCATCGTCCACTGCAGGCCGTGACGCGCAACGTTGCGGCGGCAGATCAGCGTGCCGGCGACGTAGCCGGCAATGACGAAGCTGAAGCAGAAGCCGTAGTTGACCGGCGAAACGCCGAGCACCTTGATCAGGACGAACGAGCCGCCCGAGATGAAGGAGAAAAGCCCCGCGTAGCTGAACACGGCAGGCCACGTGTACGCGTGCCAGGTCGGCGAGCGCACGACGTCGGCGTACGAGCGCAGCAGCGGGCCGAGGCGCAGCGCGCGCGGGTTGGGCGCGCGGATCGTTTCCTTCAGCCGCCATACGGCCGCCAGCGCGAGCGCGGTCGAAAGCGCGAACATCGTGCCAAAGGTGGCGCGCCAGCCTGACGCCGCGAGCATCAGGCCGCCGATGATTGGCGCGGAAAGCGCAAAGACGCCGAGGATCGTGCCGCTCGCGGCGAGCAGGCGCGCGCCTTCGGCGGGGACCAGTCGATCGCGCACCATCGCGCGCGCCGCCACCAGGCATGAGCACGCGCCCAGCGCCTGCAGCGCGCGCCCGAAAATGAGCCACGCCATCGACGGCGCAAATGTGCACAGCGCGCTGGCCGCCGCATAGGCGAACACACCCGCGAGCGCGACCGGATAGCGACCAAAACGATCGGACAGCGGCCCGGCGACGAGCTGCCACGGGCCGAACGCCGCGATGAATACAGTCAGCGTCAACTGCACCCTCGCGACCGGCGCCTCGAACGCAGCGCCGATCGCCGGCAACGCGGACTGGAAGAGGTCGGTTGCCAGCGGCTGCAGCGACGCGAACGACGCCATGAAAATGAGCAGCAGCAGCGGCGACAATGCCGCGTCGCGCACCGCAGGCGTATTGCGCATCACGAACGATCTTCCCTCACCCGGCGCTGCGCGCCACCCCCTCCCGATGGGCAAGGGGCTGGGGCGAGGGAGATGCCGGGCAACAGACGCGGACCCTAACGCCCGCGCAGAAAAAGCTTGTCGAGGTCACTGATCGACAATTGCACCCACGTCGGCCGGCCGTGGTTGCACTGGTCGGCGCGCTCGGTTGCTTCCATTTCGCGCAGCAGCGCGTTCATCTCTTCGACTGTCAGCCGCCGGTTGGCGCGCACGGCGCCGTGGCAGGCCAGCGTGGCGAGCAGTTCGTTGCGGTGCTCGGTCAATACGCGACTGCCGCCGTAGTCGCGCAGGTCGCGCAACACATCGCGCGCCAGTGACGCGCCGTCACTGCCGGCGAGCAACGCGGGCACCGCGCGCAGCGCAAGCTGCGTCGGCGCGGCGGGCGCGAGATCCATGCCGAGCAGTGCCAACACGGCGGCATGTTCCTCGGCACTGGCGACATCGAGCGCGTCGGCACCGAAGACCTGCGGAATCAGCAGCCGTTGCTGCGGAATCGAGCGCGCGTCAAGCTGCTGCTTCAGTTTTTCGTACACGATGCGCTCGTGCGCGGCGTGCATGTCGACGATCACCAGCCCGGCGCGGTTCTGCGCCAGCACGTAGATTCCGCCGATCTGTGCGATGGCCAGGCCGAGCGGCAGGTCGATGTCATGGCCGGCGATCGGTGGTGTGCGGTGGGGTGCTTCGCTCGGCAGACCGACCTGCGGTGCTGCAAGCGCGGGCGCCATCATGGCCAGGTATTCGGCCACCGGTTGCGCGATACCCAGCGTGCGTTGCGCGTGCGCGCTGTCTGCGCGCGGCTGTGGCATCGGAAAACCGCGTTCCGCGCGCTGGGCCGCCTCGCGCAGGGCCGCCAGTTCAGCCAGCGAAGAGGGTGGGGCGTGCGCCAGGACCGGCGCGTTGCGCACCGACTCCGCCAGCGCCGCCTGCACCGCATGCAGCACGAACTGATGCACGGCCTGCGAATCGCGGAAGCGCACTTCAATCTTGGTCGGATGCACGTTCACGTCGACGCGCGTCGGATCGATGTCGAGGAACAGTACATACATCGGTTGCGACTGGCCGTGCAGCACGTCCGCATAGGCGGCGCGCACCGCATGCGTGAGCACCTTGTCGCGCACGTAGCGGCCATTGACGAAGAACAGCTGTGCATCGGCGCGCGCTCGGGCGGCGGTTGGCGCTGCGGCCCAGCCGCTGACGCGGATGCCCGGTGCCACGGCCAGCACCTCACGCTGCGCCTGGGCGAATGCGTCGGGCATCAACCGTTGCGTGCGGTCTTCGACATCGGCCGGCGGCAACGAGAGCACCGTGCGGCTCTCATGCATCACGTTGAACTCGACGTGCGGATGAGCGGCGGCGATGCGCTCGACCTGCACCACGCAGTGGCCGAGTTCGGTGTTCTCTGCGCGCAGGAACTTGCGTCGCGCCGGTGTCTTAAAGAAAAGGTCGGCGACTTCAACTCGCGTGCCTTGCGCTCCGGCGGCTGGCTCGATCACCCCGGCTTCGGCGTCGATGCGAAACGCGCTTTGTGCCTGCACGGTTCGGGACGTGATCGTCACCGCGGCAACGGAAGTGATCGACGCCAGCGCCTCACCGCGAAAACCGAGAGACGCCACCGATTCAAGGTCGCGCAGCGACGCAATCTTGCTGGTGGCGTGGCGCGCCAGCGCAAGCGGCAGTTCATCTTCCGGGATTCCGCCGCCGTCGTCCGTGACGACAATGCGCCGGATGCCGCCGCCTTCGAGTCGCACGTCGATGCGCGTCGCACCTGCGTCGAGTGCGTTTTCCACCAGCTCCTTGACGATCGACGCCGGGCGCTCGATCACTTCGCCGGCGGCGATCTGGCTTACCAGCAGGTCAGGCAACGGGCGGATCGCCCGGCGCGGGCGCGTGTCGGCGGCAGGAATGGCTGGCATCCGCCAATTATAGGAATCGGCGGCGCCTCGAACGCGCGATCAGTGATTGAGGCCCAGGGGCTGCAGCCGCGAGTGCCTTTGCCGCGGGCTAAGAGCTTGTCCGTGAATAATTCGTGCGTGCGACGCGCCTATTTGGCTTGCAGTGCTAGGCGCGAGGAGTGCGGTTTGGTCGATCCAAATAAGCGACGAGCAACAACGCAATGCGAGCCAAATCGGCCCGTCCCTTCGGGTTGCCGCCAGAAAGCCCGGCTGCGGCGTTGCACGGCTGGGCCGTAGGCCGAGCTACTGATCCTGC
>DAITAC010000114.1:0-11955 GCA_036824465.1 Burkholderiaceae bacterium | reverse complement strand
ACAAGACGGCCGACGAGATCATCGAGTCCGTCGGTCGCTTTTGTACGCGAATTAATGCATCAGTACACTAGTTCGATCCGCCCGCTTTGAACTTGGCGGCGGAAGGTCGCCGCGCGCTTTGCGCGGGGGGCCGGGTATGTTTTTCAGCGCGACTCCCATATCCGGCTCGTCGCAGTGCTCCGCGGCACGAGTCTGGCTCAGTGCAGTTTCACCGCCCCCTGCGTGTCCGCCTCCGCGGCAGGCGCATGCAGAAGTGCCTCCGCGATCGACGGGCCGCCACTCTGGATCTCGCCGATGTCCATCGCCGCGACATCGCCCAGATGCACAGGCTTCAGCGGCGGACGCACCTGTTGCGTCGGCACCAGGCGCGGGGATACGCCGTGCTCCTGCGCGACGATCGCGGCGACCGTTTGCGCGCACATACGACCTTGGCAGGCGCCCATGCCGGCACGCACGTAATCCTTGACCTGATTGGGACCGGCGGCGCCCAGATGCACAGCAGCGCGGATTTGACTCAACGTTACCTCCTCGCAACGACATACCTGCGTCGCGTCGTCTTCGGGCACCCGGACCCAGCTGGGTGGGGCGTAGAGTGCTTCGAGGAAGGCTCTCAGCTTGTGTTCGCGCCGACGCGCCGCGAGCAGCGGCGCGGCCTCAGCGTCGCGTTGTTCGGCGCTGACTCGTCCCAGCCGCGCCGCCAGTGCGAGCACCGCCAGCGTTCCACCGCGTACGGCGTCCTTCGCGCCTGCGATGCCGGCGCCGTCGCCCGCGATCAGGATCGCCGGGTTGCTGCTGACGCCCCAAGCGTCCACGCTCGGGCGCCAGTATTGTTGCGTCTCATCCCATTCGTGCTCCAGGCGTAGCGACTTGCTGGCCTGGATGTTCGGGATCAGGCCTGCGTGCAGCAGCACGGTGGCGGCATCTTCCATGCAGCTTCTCCCGCCAGTTTCGTAATGGACGCGCAAGCTCGGTACCCGGCCTTCGATGCAAGTCACACGTGCGCTGTGAACGATGCGCGGGACACGGAACTGCAGCGCTGCCATCCATTTGGCGCCAGTAACGAGATCGCCGATAGACCGCCAAGCAGAAAGTGCGGCGGCGGCGCAGCGAACGTAGTCCGCCGCTGACGTGAAGCTGAGGATCGCCGCCACGTCCGCGCCTGCTGCGCGCAACTGCCAGGCTGCGTACCACAACAGTGGTCCACCGCCGGCCAGAACGATGCGCCCCTGTGGCACTTGCCCGCTCGTCTTCAGTAGCGTCTGGGCAGCGCCCGCGGTCATCACGCCGGGTAGGGTCCAACCCCGCACGGGGAAGGCGCGTTCGTATGCGCCGGGGGCAATCAAGACGGCCTGGGCGCGTACCACGTAGGCGCCGCGGTCCGGCGCAACGATGCTCGCACTGCCATCGTAGGCGATCTCGAATACGGTCGATTGCGGACGCCAGTCGGCGCCGCTCTCGACAAAGGCCTGCGCCAGCGCCCGGCCATCAAAATAGGTCGGCCCAAGCACACGAGCTCGCTGCGGCCGCTGCGAGTTGCTCAGCACGCTGCGGTAGATCTGGCCACCGGGCTCGGTGTTCTCGTCGACGACGAGCACCCGCAGACCATGGCGCCGCGCCGAGAGCGTTGCCGCCATTCCAGCTGGTCCAGCGCCGACGACAAGCAGATCAGTCTCTTCCATTAGTCCACCTCGGTACGACCGAGCTGGCGCGCGATGACCATTCCTTCGCGCACCGGTACCAGGCACCCTTGGCGGTTGGGCACACCGTCGACTTCTGCCAGGCACTCGAAGCACACGCCCATAAGGCAGTAGGGAGCGCGTGTGCCGCCATCGACGCTGCTGATTCGGTAGTCGGCGCCGAACACTCGCAGCAGGACGGCGGCCACGCTTTCGTCTACATGCGCCGGGACCGGTTGGCCCTCGACCACTACGGTGATCGCGGCAGATTCGGGTTCAGTGCAGTATCGCAACATGGTCGGAATGAAAGCGGGTGGATGTGAAGGCCGCGAGGTCATCGGGTAGCTGTCCAGCGGCAATAGCGGTTGCCAGCCGGCGTGCATGCACTGCTGCAAGCGTGATGCCGCTGTGTGCTGTGACGACGAAGGCGCCCGGATGGTCCGGCACCTCTTCGTAGATGGGGTAGCCGTCGGGCGTGAGTACGCGCAGCGCGCCCCAACTGCGCACTACACGCAGCCGCTTCAGGAAGGGGAAAGCGGTGGTGCCTAGACGCGCCACGTTGCACAGGCCGGTGCGGTCGACGCGGTCGTCCTCGCCCACGTTTTCGCTGGTGGCACCGATCAGGATCGAGCCCTCAGGAGTCTGTCGGACATAGTTCGAGGTGACGGAAAAGCGCGGTGCGATGCGCTCGGTCACCAGAATCTGGCCACGGTCCGGGCGTACTGGAACGTTCATGCCCAGCATTGCCGCAAGTGGCTTGCTTCCAAGGCCGGCCGCAATCACCAGCTGCTCGCAGCCCAGCCGCTCGCCGCTGACACTAAGCTCAAAACCGCCTCCGCTTGCAGGTTCGATTGCATTGACCGTGCAGTCAACGCAACGCATGGCGCCGACCGTTGGCAATGCTCCATGCAGTGCGTGCAGCAGGGAGAGCGGATTGACCTCGCCGTCGTCCTCGCTCCATGAGCCGCCAGCCACAGTCGGACCCACGCCCGGCATCAGTCGATCTATGTCGTCCCTGCTCAGCATTTCAGCGCGATAACCCTCTGCGCCGGCCTCGGCGCGCAGGCGGGCGATTAGCTGCTTGTGCCCCGCGAACTCGCGCTCACCGAGCGTCAGCCACACGCCCCCCGTGCGACGAAAGCTGCAGTCCACGCCGGAACGCTCACGCAACTCGGCAGCAAAGTCTGCATACTGGTCAGCCGAGGCCAACGACCAGCGCGCATACGGTCGCATGCCCAGACCCTTGCCGTGCACCCACACCAGTCCGAAGTTGCCACGTGAGGCGCGCTTGGCAGTATCAGGGCCGTCGAGCACCAGCGTCTTTCGTCCATGAGTGGCAAGTCCATAGGCCACGGCCGCACCGATGACACCGGCGCCGCAGACAATCACGTCGGCGTGCTTCATGCCACTTTCCGTTCAAGCGCGGTCACCACGGCATGGCAGGCCACGGTGTGACCGGGCGCGACAGTTTGCATGGGCGGCGTGGTGCTGCACACGGTCATCGCCTGCGGACAGCGCGGCGCGAAGCGGCACCCTGGCGGCGGATTGACCGGTTTGGCGAGTTCGCCTTTGATCTCGATCGGCGGGCGCTTGTAGGACGGGTCCGGCACCGGCACGGCAGCCACCAGCGCGCGCGTATACGGATGGCGCGGCGAGCGCACCAAATCTCTCGAGGTGGCAACTTCGAGCAACTGCCCGAGGTACATCACCATCACGCGGTCGCATAGATGGGTGAGGATTGATAAGTCGTGCGAGACGTAAAGGCAGGAAAAGCCCAGGCGCCTGGACGAATCGCGCAGCAAATCCATCACACCCGCGCGGATCGACACGTCAAGCATGGACACCGGTTCGTCCGCGATTACCAGCCGCGGCTCGGCCACGAGGGCCGAGGCTATGCCCACGCGCTGACGCTCGCCGCCGCTCATTTGATGCGGGTAGCGCTGCGCGTAGCGTTCGGGCGGCAGGCCCACAAAGGCGAGCATGCGCGGCACGCGCCGTGCGATCTCAGGTTCGTCCCACAGCCTGAGCGCGCGTGGCGCCTCGGCCACCAGGTCGAATGCTCGCAGGCGCGGATTGAGGGAGTCGAATGGGTCCTGGAAGATCAGTTGCACCTGAGTGCGATAGCGTGCAAGGGCGGCGCTGCTCAAATGTGTGACGTCCTCGCCGTCGAATAGAACGCGGCCGCTCGTGGCGTCCGTGAGCTTGGCGAGGATATTGCAGGTAGTTGACTTGCCGCAGCCGGATTCGCCGACGATGCCGAGGATCTCGCCCTCGGCGATGGAAAAGCTCAGGTCTTCGACCGGCTTGATCCAGTTTGGAGGCAAGCGCCGCAGCGCCGCGCCCAGGCTGCGCCCGATGCGGTAGTGCTTGGTGACGTGCTCGACGCTCAGCAGTGCCATGTCACCTTTTCCGCGGCGGCGGCGCGTATGTGTTCGATGTCCGCTGTGCGCGTGCAGGCCGAAACGCGACCGGTTGCGACGTCCACCGCGGGTGGGCGGGTTGCATGGCAAACGTCGAGCACGAAGGGGCAGCGCCCGGCAAAGCCGCAACCTGCCGGCGGGTTCGAAAGATCCGGCGGGGAGCCAGGAATCGAAATCAGCTCGCGCCCCAGTTCAAGGATGCTGGGAAAGGCGTTCTTCAGTCCCAACGTATAGGGATGCCAGGGCTGCTCGAACAGCGGCAGCGTGGGAGCACACTCCACCAGCCGCCCGGCATACATCACACCCACCCGATCGGCGGTCTCCGCAATCACGCCGATGTCGTGCGTGATAAGCAGGATCGAAGACTGCACCCGCTCGCGAATCGCCCGGATGCGCCGGAGGAGCCGTTCTTGCACCAACACATCGAGGCCGGTGGTGGGCTCGTCCATCACCAGGAGTGCTGGTTCAAACACAAGCGCCATCGCGATCATCGCGCGCTGGCGCATGCCGCCCGAGAACTCGTGCGGAAAGCGGTCCATCAACTCGGGTTGCAGGCCGACGATGTCGAAGAGCTCGGCCACACGCTCGTGCGCCTTGCCACGCGACGTGCTCGAATGGGCACGAATCGCCTCGACGATCTGTGCGCCCACACGCTGCACCGGGTTGAGTGAGTTCTGCGCACTCTGCGGCACCAGCGCGATTTCTCGCATCAGGATCTCGCGGCGGAAGCGCCGCTGCGGCAGCTCCAGCAGGTTGTGCCCCTTGAAGCGCAGCACATCTGCCTCGACCCGGGTCTGTGCCGGCACCAGTCTCAGCAAGGCCTTGACAAGGGTGGTCTTGCCGCAGCCGGACTCGCCGACCAGGCCAAAGACCTCGTGCTCGGAAATCGAAAGGTCCAGACCATCGACGGCGCGTACGTCACCGTGGACGCTTCGATAAGTGACGCACAGATTGCGGGCTTCGAGAAGCATGCTAGCGGTCCGCCAGTCGAGGGTTGGCGACAACTTCGTAGGCGCGACTGACGAACACAAAGGCACTCACGAGAAGCACGATCGCGAGCGACGGCGCGGCAAACCACCACCAGGCCCGGCGCGTGTAGCCCGAAACCCAAAGGTCCTGCAAGATGCCGCCCCACGTCAGCGCGTTGGGGTCGCCGAATCCGAGGAAACTTGCCGAGGCCTCGGTGACAATGGCCCAGGCGATGTTGAACGAGGTATAGAGCAACAGCAGCGGCAGGATGTTGGGGCCGATGTGGCGGTAGATGATGCGCAGGTCGCTCGCGCCGCGGGCCCGCGCGAATGCCACGAACTGGCGCTGCTTGAGCGCGATGGTCTGGGCGCGGATCACGCGTGCCGACGTTCGCCACACGATCACCACGATCGCCAGCATCACGAAGCCGATCGAACGCCCAAACAGGGCGATCAGCACAATGATGAAGGGCAGGAACGGCATGCCGTAGACGATATCGGTGAGACGCATCAGCACGTTGTCGACGCGCCCGCCGTAGTAGCCCGCAATCAGCCCGATGTTGGCGCCGATGAAAATGGAGATCAGCCCGCTGACGAGCCCGATGATCATCGTCGTGCGCGTGGCTGCAATCATCTGCGACAGCAGATCGCGCGCGAGGTTCGTCGTCCCCAGTGGGAACTCGGCGCCGGGCTGCTGCAGCACCGCCATGCGGCCGTCGGTCATCCGCAACGATGCGTACGGGTCGTGCGGCATCAACCAGGGGCCGAACACTGCTACGAAAGCCGCGAACACGATCACCACCATGCCGAAGCTTCCCAAGCGATCGGCGCGAATGATCCGCCAGTTGTGGGCCAGTTCGCGACGCAGCGCGGCCGCCCAACGCCGCATGCCGCCAGTGGGCATCGGAGCGGCAACGCTGTCGAGCGGTTCGGGGTTCACCGTGGGGCGCCGAGCCGGAGGCCGGCCACTGCCAAGCGCCGTACATGCGCCTCGTCGATCTGCACGCCCAGTCCGGCGCGTCGTGGCAGGTGCACCACGCCGTCGCGCACGAACGAGGAGAAGTCGGTCGGGTCCTGTGCCAGACGCAGCGTCGACATGAAGGCGTGGCCGGCGTCGACCAGGTTGGTTACGGTCGCGGCGTGCTGGAGCGAGGCGGCCTGCGTGATGCCGAACTCCAGCATCGAGTTCATGTAACAGCGGATGCCGAACGCTTGCGCTACACCAGCGATGCGCTGCGCACGCAGCGGACCGCCGTTCTTGCTGCTCTTGATGCTGAAAACGCGAGCGGCGCCGAGACATGCGATCCGCGCGGCCTCGGCGATCCCGGTGAGTGACTCGTCGGCCGAAATCGGCAGTGTGCTGGCCTCGGCAAGCAGGGCCATGCCCTCAAGGTCGTCCTTCGCCAAAGGCTGCTCGACGAACGCGAGCCGCGAGCCGCTGACTCCGGCCAGAAACTGTCGAGCCTCGTCGCGACTCCAGCCCTGGTTGGCATCAGCGATCAGCGAGACACGATCCCCGTAGCGCATCCTGAGTTTGGCCACCCGCTGAACATCTTCGCGCACCGGTGCCGAACCCATCTTGAGCATGAAGCTCGAAAAGCCCATTGCGGCCCGCTCGTCGATGATCGGGAAATCGTCCTCTGCCGTGCCACTGCCAAGGGGCCACAGCACCGGCAGCGACTCACGCAGCGCGCCGCCAAGGAGCGTCGCGACCGCGACACCCAACCGCTTGCCGAGGATGTCGAGCAGAGCCATGCTCACCGCGCCCTTGGCGCAGAGATGGTCCGACAGCAACGTGTCCAGCAGCGCATCGATGCGGCCAGGCTCAGGACACGCGGCTCCAAACACCGCGGGCAGCAGAGCCTCCTGCAACGCGTTCGCAGCCTGCCTCGGCGACTCGACGGTGAAGGGCTGCATCGGATTTGCCTCGCCCCAACCTTCGATCCCATCGGCGTCGCTCAGCTTCAACATCAGGGCGCGCGTAGTGGCAAGCGTGCCATACGCCTTGGACAGCTTGTAAGGAGTAGCGAACGCTGCCTCGACTTCGAACAGTTCCGCCGCAACCACCGGCGCCATCGTCACGACGCGGGTGCTCCCGTCCATCACGCACTCCCCAGCCGGATGCGCGGATCCAGCAGGCTGTACGAAAGATCGGTGAGAAAGTTCAGACCGATCACGATCGCCGCCATGAGGAAGAAGGCGGCCTGCGCGACCGGGTAATCGTGCTGCAGGGCGGCTTCAACCATGGCCTTGCCCATGCCCGGCCAGGAAAACACGGTCTCGATCACGACTTGGCCGCCAATGGCAAAGCCCAGGATCAGCGAAGACACCGTGACCACTGCCAGCAGGGCATTGCGCGCCGCATGCCGGAACAGCACGCGCGCCGGGCTCAGGCCCTTGGCGCGAGCGAACTCGACATAGTCCGATCCCAGCACTTCGAGCATCGAATCGCGCATGACCAGCATGGGCGTGACCAGATAAAGTGCCGTGATGGTGAGCGTGGGCAGGACCAGGTGGTGCAGGAAGTCCGCCGAGGTGAGGAGGGCCCACGTGCTGCCGGGATCAGCACCGGGCGTGAACATGCCACCGGACGGGAAGAGTTCCATCCCATAGCTGAAGGTGATGAGCAGCAGGATGCCGATCACGAAGGGCGGAGCCGCCTGAAATACCAGGCCCACGACGGTTGCGCCGATATCGAGCGCGCCGCCTCGACGGGCAGCCATCATGATGCCGAGCACGATGCCTATTGCGATCGCCAGAATGAGCCCCGTACTCATCAGCAGCAACGTATTGACCAGCCAATGGCCAAGAAGACTCGCCACCGGCTGGCCGCTTGTGAAAGACCGGCCCCACTCGAGGGTGGCCAGATTCTTCAGGTAAATGAGGAACTGCTGCCACAGTGGCAGGTCCAGCCCGAAGGCCTGCTTGAGCCGGGCCTGTGCGGCCTCGTCGAGCGCCGGGCTGAGGATCTGCGCCGTCGGATCACCCGGCATCAACCGGAACAGGATGAACAGAATGACTGCCACGCCTAAGAGCGTGAGCAATGCTGCGCAGAAGCGACGGACGACGTAGGCCGTCATTAAGGAGTTCCCCGGTTCATGAGCGGCAGCATGCGGGCGCCGCGCGCCCGCATGGCGTTCAGTCGCGCTAAGTACGTGGGTAGAGCAGCCTGTCTTGCGCGTTCCAGCGGTAGCCGGCCTTTGCAAGCAGGTCGCGGGCCTTCTTTACGTCCTCGGCCGGGACCTTGACGGCGGGGTTGTGCCAGAAGGCATTGGCGGGCGAGATGATCGACGCACCAGGGTCGGAATAGCTCAGCAGCACCAGCTCCGAAATCATCTTGCGCGGCATCACGTGGTTGAGCGCCTGGCGGAAGGCTGGATCGTCAAAGGGTTTGATCGCGTTGTTGTACGACAGGTGATAGAGCCCGTGACTCGGATACCCTCTCGCGACCACGTTCTTCACGGTCTTGAGACGATCGACCAAGGCTGGCGAGAGAATGTAGCGCGAACGGTCGCATTCGCCTCTCTCGATCGCGGCAGCGATAGCGTCATGGCTGCCGTAAACGATGCGGATGATGCCGGCGCACTTCGGCGGGTTGAAGTGCTCGCGGAAAGCGCTGACCTTCAGCTCGGAGCCACGCCGCCAATGATCGAACTTGAAAGGTCCGCTGCCAATCGGCTTGTCGTTCGGGAACTTGAGTGGGTCATCGATGCCCGCTTTGTCCGGGATTTCTGCCCAGATGTGTTTCGGAATCAGGAACATCGCCGCCAGCACATTGGAGATAAAGGGTGCAGAGGGATTCTCGAGTCGGATGCGCACCGTGTTGGCACCGGGCAGCTCCACGGCGACGACGTTGTTGAGCGCGGCGAGGAAGAACGGTGCCTTCCACTTCTTTTGATATTCGAAAGTGAACTTGACGTCCTCGACCGTGACCGGCTTGCCGTCATGCCAGCGCATGCCGGAGCGGACGGTAATGTCGATCGTCTTGCTATCGACCACCTTCATCCCCGTGGCCGCCCAAGGCACGGGCTTGCCGTCCGGACCGATGCGGAACAGCCGATCGTAGATGATGGACAGTTCCTTGAACTCGAGCTCGTCATTGACGGCGAGCGGATTCAGATGCTTCACGTCCACGTTCATACCGGAGCGCGAGTAACCGTCGCCCGTTACTTCCATGTTGATGTCGGACCAGAAGCTGCCGATGCCTTCGCCCAGCAGCGGAATCAGGCCCTTGAGTTTGTCCGAGCGGTGCGCCATTGTGATCTGCGGATAGGCCAACACCGTGCCGGGCTGGTCAGCAAATATGATCTCCTGCGCCTCGAAAACCGGTCTCTTGCGGTCCTCCAGATCCATGAAGCGGCTTTGCACTGTCGCCACGGCGTCCAGACGGGCGCTCTTGTAGCCCATCCAGTTGAAGCCGCCACGCTTGTGCTCGCCAGAGTGGTGGACGGCGTAGACAAAGAAGTTGGGGTCGATGCGGATCGCCGAACCAGCGAGCGCGACCAGAAACATCTCGTAGTCATGCTGCATGATGACTTTCTGGATGCCCTGGTTGTAATCGATCGGGTTGGCCTCGACTTCCCAGCCCAGCGACTTGCAGGCCTGTGCGACGAGCCGCGCGATCTCGGGTCGAGCCGGGTCGAACTGCGCTGTGCTGGTGATGATGGAGCGTTTCTCCACCGGTGCACCGGTCTGCTGCGCGTACGCGATGCGACTGGCGGCGGCGTTGGCGCTGAGCGTTGCCGCGCCTATGACGAATTCACGACGATCCATTTCCCCTCCGATGATTCAAACTTTGTCTTGTTTACGCGGCCAGTATCGGGCCTCGCGGTTGAAGTTTCCAACCATGAAATGCACAAGTTCGACTGGCCATAACCGGCGGTTATAGTCTGCAGGCGGGGGCATATGAAATTCAGGCTGATAGAAGCCTTCAAGGCCATGGTCGAGTGCGGCACCGTGTCTGCGGCGGCACGTTCGCTGCGGATTTCGCAGCCGGCAATGAGCAAGTTGCTTGTTCAGCTGCAGGACGAGCTGAAGCTGCTGCTGTTCGAACGCCAGGGCGGGCGCCTGATACCGACCGCGGAAGCGATGTCTCTGATGGGATCTTTGGATCGCGCCTGGCGTGGAGTCGTCGAATTGAAGGAGGCCGCAAAGGATGTGCGCGACATGCGACGTGGCCGACTGACGGTGGTCTCCTTCCCGAGCTTTGCGCAGACTCTGCTGCCGACCTTTATCGCTCAGTTTTCGCGAAAGGCGAACAAGGCCACGATTGCGCTGCACTCGCAGTCCTCTCTGCGCGTGATTGACTGGACCGCAGACGGGCAAGCCGATATTGGCATCGCAGCGATCCTGGCGCCGCGGCCGGGCGTGCGTGTGGAGCGGCTGGGCAAGATCGGGGCGGTGTGCGCCCTGCCAGTCGGCCATAGGCTTGCCCAGCGCAAACTGGTGCGCGCAGAAGACCTGCGCGGCGAAGCTTTCATTTCGCTGGCGGACGTGGACCGCTCGCGCTCGCGCGTCGAGGCCGCCTTTGAGCCGCAGGCAATCGAGCGCGACATTCGCCTGACCACACCGCAGTCCGCGTTGGCGCTGGCGCTGGTGGCTAATGGCGCAGGCGTAACGGTGATCGACAAGGCCGCCGCCTCACTTGCAGATCTGGCCCGGGTGGTGATTCGTCCGTTCGTGCCGGCGGTGAGCTTCGATCTCTACATGTATCACCCTGCCAATCACGCCCCCTCACAGTTGCAGGAAGAGTTTGTTCATGACTTTCGGGAGTGGTTCAAGGGGTGGACATCTCGGCAAGCATGAATCGCAGCGGTGGGTGTTTCCTAGGTGGGCAATGTTCGCCGGATGGTTTCTTCAGCAATTTCAGTCGGACGACCGCCTGCGGCCAAGAGTTGTCGAATGAAAGCGCGGCTCGTGGCGGTCTCCAATGGCAAAGTCTGCCAAGCCAACCGCAAACGCCGCTGTGCTGAGTCTTTGTTTTTGGTGAGCGGTGAAAATGGAAACGACCGTCACCGGTGCGGTGAGCGTACGGCCAAGGAACCTGTCAGAGTTCACCGCGCCGGGGAGCAGCGCGGTGCGAGCTCGCCAGGCAGGGCAGGCTTCGCTGACGCGCTTGCAAAGCCAGCCGCGCGATCGTGCCCGGTTCGATTGCGATGGCGTATTTCATTGACATTGCCTGTTTCAGTTCCCTCTGTTCCAGCAGGTTGTCCGTGGGTCCCGGTCCAAGGACTTCCTTCGGGTGCGGCATGTTGATTTGGCCTCTGCGCTGCGGCTGCGTGGACACAGGCGGACGGCCGGTGACAATGCGCGGTCCCCGCCCTGCGTTCTGCAGCCGCCGGATGACCTCCGTGCTGTCTATGCCAGCGTTACACACGCCAATACATACCGTGCCCGGATGAGGGGTGATATGCGTCGAAAGTATTGGCGGACGAACTCGCGGATCTGCAAGAGAGCCCGCGCGCAACGCCAGTACTGGCGCGAGACTTGGGACTTGTCGGTGGTCGGTTCAGTAGTGTGACACGGCGCGCGCTTCGTGCCGACACGGCGTCCTGCGGCTGGATTGCGCAGACACCGCGGGTTGGCTCCAAAATCGCGGCGCCATAAGTTACCGTACGCCGCCGGCGAGGGTGTGGCTCGTGCAGCGGATCCGCGGCATTGGAAGAAGGTGTAGCGAGAGGGCGAGATGGCAAAAACCGTTGAATTCTTCTTCGACTTCGGTAGCCCGACCACGTACCTCGCGTACACGCAATTGCTGAAGTTCGCGGCTGACTGCAGCGCCGAGATCGTGTGGCGGCCGATGCTGCTGGGGGGTGTGTTCAAGGCCACCGGCAACGCGAGCCCGGTGACGGTGCCGGCCAAGGGTCGGTGGATGTTCGAGGACATGGCGCG
>DAITAC010000210.1:0-3659 GCA_036824465.1 Burkholderiaceae bacterium | reverse complement strand
GCATCCCGCCCGGCATCTGGGCGCTGGGCTTCGTCAGCCTGCTGATGGATATCTCCTCCGAGATGATCCACAGCCTGCTGCCGATGTTCATGGTCTCGGTGCTGGGCGCGAGTGCGCTCGCGGTCGGGCTGATCGAAGGCGCGGCCGAGGCCACAGCGCTGATCGTCAAAGTGTTCTCGGGCGTGCTGTCCGACTATCTCGGCAAGCGCAAGCTGCTGGCAGTGATCGGCTATGCACTCGGCGCGTTCACCAAGCCGCTGTTCGCCATGTCGTCGAGCCTGACCGTGATCCTGACCGCGCGGGTGACCGATCGGATCGGCAAGGGCATTCGCGGTGCGCCGCGCGATGCGCTGGTCGCCGACCTCGCACCACCGGAGATCCGCGGCGCGGCGTTCGGGCTGCGCCAGTCGCTCGACACGGTCGGCGCCTTTGTCGGTCCGCTGCTCGCCGTCGCCTTGATGCTGTTGTGGTCGAACGATTTCCGCGCCGTGTTCTGGGTCGCCGTGATCCCGGGAATGATGGCAGTGACGCTGCTGATCTTCGGTGTGCGTGAACCAGAGCGACACGTCGATGGTTCAAAGCGCTCAAACCCGATCCGCCGCGAAAACCTGCGCCGCCTCCCGCGCACTTACTGGATGGTCGTGGGCGTCGGTGCCTTGTTCACGCTGGCGCGTTTCAGCGAAGCTTTCCTGGTGCTGCGCGCGCAGCAGGGCGGCATGCCAGTCGCGTGGGTGCCACTGGTGATGGTGGCGATGAACTTGGTGTACGCATCGTCTGCATACCCGTTCGGTCACCTGTCCGACCGCATGAGCCACGCGAAACTGCTGATGCTGGGATTGCTGGTGCTGATCGCCGCCGATCTCGTGCTCGCATCCGGCAATCACTGGAGCATCGTGCTCGCGGGCGTGCTGCTGTGGGGCCTGCACATGGGCATGACGCAGGGACTGCTCGCCACGATGATTGCGGACACCGCGCCCGAGGACCTGCGCGGCACCGCTTACGGATTCTTCAATCTCGTCAGCGGCGTTGCGATGCTGCTCGCCAGCGCAATCGCCGGATTGCTGTGGGATCAGTTCGGTGCCGCGTTCACGTTCTATGCGGGCGCGGCGTTCTGCGCACTGACGCTGGCGGGGCTGGCGCTGGCATCGCGGTCGCCAAAGGCGAAGCCTGCGCAGTAGCGCAGGCGGAATCGGCGCCGCGCAGTCGAAGCGAAGAGCCCGAGGCGGCCTGTGCCCGCCGCCGGCGCCCGACTTGAGACGTCCCGCGCATCCGATGCGCTACCGGACGTGCAGCACCATCGCCAGATAGTCGAAGAAGATGCAGTACAGGGCGATCGGTACGGGGAGTCCTGCGAGCGTGCCGATCAGGTAGGTGCGGAATCTGGTTCCCGACATTGCGAGCGCATAGTTCAGCGCCGGTGCCGTTTGAAACAGCAGGCGCAGCAGCGCGACGCTCGTGATCGGGTAGGCGTCGAGCTGGCGCAGGATGCGGACCGCAAGCCGGTTCTTGAGCGATCTCAGCGCGTCTCCGCCGAGCGCGCGAATGGTCACGAACGTCAACACACACGAGACGACGGCGGCCGCATAGGTGACCGCGCCTCCCCACACCCGGCCGAGAGTGAGCACCGCCGCAGCGAGAAATATCCAACCCGGGATCTGGATCAGGTTGCCCAGCGAAAAGAGCAGGACGAAGAGCAGCAGGCCGCCGATCCTGTGCTGCAGGATGACTTGCCGCATGAACGCCAGATTGAAGTGATCCCGCAATCCGGAGAACTCGAAGACCGCCAGCAGCACGCCGAGAAAAAGGCCGACGCCCAGCAGCCGCTGGTAGCGCCGGATGAAGGAGATCACGACAGGCAGAGTCGGATCAATCGAAGACGGCCTTCGTCGGAACCGGCATGGCGATCAATCCCCGAGCCCGACCTTGCGCAGGAACTTGTCCCAGCGCGGGTCGCCCTTGATGTTGTCGAACCAGGGGCACGACTTGACCATGGAAATGCCCGCATCGCGCTGGTCGTAGGCGCGCTCCAGCCAGGCGAACGCATCGTCGACTTCGCCGCGAAACGCGTGCACCTGCGCGACCTGGAAAGCCGCAAGATCCGCGTTCGTAGCCTTCAGTTCAGCCAATGCGGCGTCCGACTCCGGCCGGCGGCCGATGCGGTGATACAGGCAGGCGAGCGTCGTCAGGCGAACCCAATCCACCTTTTCGAGGAGGGCATCAGCCAGGGCTTCCTCCTGCCTGCCCTGCGCATCGAGGACCATCCCCATCCAGTAGCGCAAGGCCATCACGTCCGGCGAGATCTCGAGCGCCTTGCGGCAGGCCGACTCCGCCTCCTTGAGCTCGCCCAGCGCAAGCAGCGACATGCTGAGGTAGAGGTAGCTGATGGCGCTGAGCGGATCCAGCTCGATCGCGCGCCGGCCGTTCGTGACCGCCTCCTCGTACCGGCCGAGTGAGTACATGAGAAGGCCGAAGTCCCTCAGGACCTCGGGCTTGCCCGGCGCGAGTTCGCGCGCCCGGCCGAGCGACGCGCGCGCGCCCCCCCAATCCCAGTCGTGCCACAGCTGGAGGGTGCCGAGCGCAAGGAGTCCCTCGACCAGGTCGGGCTCGAGGGCGAGCGATCGCAGCGCCGCCGCGCGGGCGAGCGCGGTGGCGTCCTGGGGCGCGCGAAGGCCCCAGCCGCCTTCGTAGGTGTGGGCTTGCGACTGCGTGGCGTGGGCCAGGGCGAAGTCCCGATCGAGTGCGATGGCCGCCTGCAGGCACTCGATGCCCCGGGTGATGTCGGGACCCGTCAGGCGGTCGACGAGGTAGCGGCCCTGCAGGTACAGGCGATACGCCTCGGGGTTGTGGCTCCGGCCCCGTGCCGCCTGCGCCACCTCTTTCGACACGTTGCCGATCGCCGCCGCGTCGGGCCTGGCACCCAGCAGCATTTCGCGCAGGGCGCCGACCACCGTCTGCGCGATGTCGTCCTGCACCGCGAAGATGTCCTCGAGCGTCCGGTCGTACGTCTCGGACCAGAGCTGGAAGCCGTCGGCCACCTTCACCAGCTGCACCGAAATGCGCACGCGATTGCCGGACTTGCGCACGCTGCCTTCCAGCACGGTCGAGACATTGAGCTTGCGGCCGATCACGGCGATGTCGTCGCTCCTGCCCTTGAACTGGAAGGACGAGGTGCGCGCCGCCACACGCAGGCCGCGGATCTTGGCGAGCACGTTCAGGAGTTCATCGGCCAGTCCATCGGAGAAGTACTCGTCGTTCGGATCGCTGCTGCGGTTGGCGAAGGCGAGTACCGCGATCGACGGGGTGTCGCCATCATCCGGAGCCGCGGCGGGCGGCGTCGATACGAGGGCGGGTGCCACGGCAGGCCGGACATGGCCCGACAGGATGCCGCTCACACGATCGGCAAATGCGGCCAGCGAGCGATCGTCGGTCAGTCGCGACCACTGCCGCTCGCGAAACTTGTCGGGGACCCGGGCGGTCGGCTCCGGCGTGCCGTCGATCACCACCGGCAACAGGAAAGCCTGGTCTTCCGCCATCAAGTGCGAGCGGTCCACGGCCAGCTTCCATTCCAGACGGAAGTAGCCTTCGCTTCGCGCATTCGTGCCTGCCGAGACGACCGGCACAAATAAAGCGCACTCCTTGATCCTCTTGCGGATCGAGGC
>DAITAC010000033.1:6371-39063 GCA_036824465.1 Burkholderiaceae bacterium | reverse complement strand
CGGAAAAGAACTGGAGGCGGGGGTCGGAATCGAACCGGCGTACACGGATTTGCAGTCCGCTGCATGGCCACTCTGCCACCCCGCCACTGAAGCCATTCTAGCGGCGACCCGATCGCTTGACCGGAGAAAAAAGGGGAAGCCGATTGCTTCCCCTCGAGATTCTGGAGCGGGAAACGAGTCTCGAACTCGCGACCTCAACCTTGGCAAGGTTGCGCTCTACCAACTGAGCTATTCCCGCAAAACGGACGCGAATTATAGCGGCGCACCTATCTCTGTCAAAAAATTACCGCCGCTCATCCAGATGCGGCCACGCCTTGCGCAGGTAGTACACCATCGAGTAGACGGTCAGCGCCGCGGCTACATAGATCATCACGGTCCCCAGCAGGCGCACGTCGATCACGCCGAACAACCGGTCGTGATACAGCAGCAGCGGAATCGCAACCATCTGCATGATCGTCTTCATCTTGCCGAGCCAGTTGACCGCGACGCTGGCCGACGCGCCAACCTGTGCCATCCACTCGCGCAGCGCCGAGATCGTTATCTCGCGACCTATGATAATGAGCGCGACGAACGCGTCGACGCGATCGAGTGCGAGCAGTACGATCAGCGCGGCGCACACCATCAGCTTGTCAGCGACCGGATCGAGAAATGCGCCCAGCCGCGTGATCATTCCGTACTTGCGCGCATACCACCCGTCGAATGCATCCGTGACCGCCGCGACGGTGAACAGCGTGCAGGCGGTCACGTTCTTCCATTGGCCGCCGATCCATGCCTCCGGCAGATAGAAGACGCCGACAACGAGCGGGATCATCGCGATGCGTGCCCAGGTCAACCACATTGCGACATTGATCGACATCGGCGCGGTCCCTGCGCGTAGACGGGCTTCAGGTGGGCTGGCCGTGGAGTTGGGCATAGATCCGTGCGGCGAGCTTACGCGAAACCCCTTCAACCTTCGCAATATCGTCGATTGATGCTGCCATCAGCCCGCGCACACCGCCGAACCGGGAAAGCAGTTTTTGCCGCCGCTTCGGCCCGATCCCGTCCAGATCCTCCAAGTGTGACGACTGACGCGATTTTGCGCGGCGGGCACGCATGCCGGTGATCGCAAAGCGATGTGCCTCATCCCGGATCTGCGCAATCAGCATCAGCGCCTGCGAATCGCGGCCGAGCGTCAGCGGCGCGCGGCCATCGGCGAAAATGAGTTCTTCCAGGCCGGTCTTGCGCTCTGCACCTTTCGCGACACCGACGATGATTGATGGATCCAGGCCGAGTTCCTCGAACGCCTGCACCGCGACGCTGACCTGCCCCGCACCGCCGTCAACCAGTACAAGGTGCGGCAGTTGCGCCTCACCGCGCGCCGCCGGTCCATAACGGCGCGTCAGCGTCTGCCGCATGGCCGCGTAGTCGTCGCCCGGCTCGATGCCTTCGATATTGAAGCGCCGATACTCGGCCGCCTGCATCGAATGGCCGCGATACACGACGCAGGATGACTGCGTCGCTTCGCCCATCGTGTGGCTGACATCGAAGCACTCGATGCGCAGCGTTGCCGGATCGGGGTCTTGCAGTTCGATGCCCAGCGTCTCGATCAGCGCACGTGTACGTGCCTGCTGCGAGCCTTCTTCCGCCAGCCGGCGTGCCAGTGCGAGCCTGGCGTTGGATTCGGCCATCTCAAGCCAGCGGCGGCGCTGAGCTCGCAATCCACCGTCCGTGCCGCCAAGAATCTGGACCCTGTGATCCTCGGTCGACAGCATGTCCTGCAGTTCCGCGATGTCGAGTTCCGCGTTGACGATCAGCACGGGCGGGACGGGCAGGCCGATGTAGTGCTGCGAGATGAACGCCTCCAGCACTTCCGCGTTTTCCGCGCCATCGTCGAGCCGCGTCGGAAAGTAGGCGTGGTCGCCGAGATGTCGGCTGCCCCGGACCATCGCCAGATTCACGCAGGCCTGCCCGCCTTCGGCGACCACGGCGAGGATGTCGGCATCGGTGTCGCCACCCGTGGTCTCGATCGCCTGCTGGTGCAGCACGCGCGCGAGTGCGCCGAGCTGGTCGCGCACGGCCGCCGCGCGCTCGAACTGAAGCTCGGCGGCGAACGCCTGCATCTTCGACTCGAGCTCGGCCATCACCTCATCGGTTTGCCCGCGCAGGAAACGTGCCGCACGATCGACGTCCTGGCCATAGCTCGTGGCGTCGATCAGGCCGACGCATGGTGCAGTACAGCGCTGGATCTGATGCAGGAGACACGGCCTTGACCGATGGTTGAACACCGTGTCCTCGCAGCTTCGCAGCCGGAATACCTTCTGCAGGATCTGGATCGAATCCTTGACCGCCCACGCATTGGGGAAGGGACCGAAGTAGCGCGCGCGCCGATCGGTCGCGCCGCGGTAGTAGGCCACCCGCGGGAACTCGTGATCGGTGAGTTTCAGGTACGGATACGACTTGTCGTCACGAAACAGGATGTTGAACTTCGGCGCCAGCGACTTGATCAGGTTGTTCTCGAGCAGCAGCGCTTCTGCCTCGGAGCGCGTCACAGTCGTCTCGATGCTCACCACGCGCGCCAGCATCAGCGCAATGCGCGGTCCCACGCCCTTGTTGAAATACGACGCGACACGTTTCTTCAAGTCGCGCGCCTTGCCGACATACTGGGCGGAGCCGTCGGCATCCAGCATCCGGTAGACGCCGGGCAGATGCGGCAGGCGCTCGATGAGAGCCTTGGGATCGAAGTCGATCGGCGATTCGGGCACGGCGTGGAGTCGAAAGAGATGGGCCGCGCCTCTATAATCGCGGGTTTCCTTGATTGCGGCTCACATTTTACGAGTCGCCCGCGGACCCAACATGGCAAAGATTCTTGCGACCGAAATTCGTGCCGGCAACCTGATCGAATGGGACAAGCGCCTGTGGCGCGTGCTGAAGCAGTATCACGTCCATGTCGGCGGCCGTGGCGGCGCGTACATGCAGATCGAGATGAAGGACATCGAAACCGGTCAGAAGCGCAATGAAAGGCTCGCGACCGACGAGAAGATTGAGCGCCCGTATATCGACAAGCGCACCATGACCTACTCCTATCAGGATGGCGACTCGTACGTCTTCATGGACAACGAGACTTTCGAGCAGCTCAATCTGAGCGCGGAGTTCCTCGAAGGCCAGAGCGGGTTTCTGCTGCCGAACATGGAAGTTGACATCAATTTTCACAACGGCCGCGCGCTCGGCGTGCAGTTGCCGAGCAGCGTCGTGCTGGAAGTGATCGACACGGAACCGGGCATCAAGAACGCAACCGCCACCACGACATTCAAGCCGGCGAAGATGGAAACCGGCATCACGGTGCAGGTGCCACCGTTCGTCAATCCGGGCGACAAAGTTCGCGTCAACACGGACGACGGCGCATATATCGAGCGCGCCTGAGGCACTGAGCGCTCATTTAGAAGAGCACGTTCGAGGCGCCGCTTGCATCAATCCTGCAATGACCCGACATCCGCGCGCGCAGCGCAGTACGTCGCGGTTTGCTGCAGCAAATCCATGCCGAGGGCCGTGCCACGTGGCATCAGGCGCGCAGCGCGCTCCTCGAAGGCCGCGCCGCGTCTCCAGCGCGCGCCTTCCAGCACCTGATTCGCGGCTGCGGCGTCGTTGCACACCAGAATGAAGTCACACCCCGCATCGAGTGCGGCTTGCGCGCGGGCAACGGTGTCTCCGGCCACCTTTGCGCCTTCCATCGAAAGGTCGTCGCTGAAGACTGCGCCGGTGAAGCCAAGCTGACGGCGCAGGATCTGCTGCAGCCAGCGGTGCGAAAAGCCGGCCGGCATCGCATCCACTTCGGGGTAGATGACGTGAGCCGGCATCACGCCGGCGAGCGAGGCGCCCAGCCAGCGATACGGCGCTGCGTCGGCGTCGAGAATCGCCGCCAGCGCGCGTTCGTCGACCGGAACATCCACATGCGAATCCGCGTGCGCCCAGCCATGGCCGGGGAAGTGTTTGCCGCAATTGGCCATGCCGGCAAGCGACAGTCCGTGGCATAAATGATTGGCAAGCATCGCCACGACGCGCGCGTCATGATGAAAAGCGCGATCGCCGATTACCGAGCTTCGACTCCACGCCAGATCAAGCACCGGAGCGAATGTCAGATCGACGCCATGCGCGCGCAGCTCGGCGCCCATCACATATCCGGTTGAAACAGCGGTGCGGCACGCCCCCAACACGTCGCGATCCCATCGTCGCCCCAACGCGTCCATCGCCGGAATGGCGGTAAATGGGGCGCTGCGAAAGCGCTGTACGCGACCACCTTCGTGATCGACGGCAATCAGCAGCGGCGGCGTGCGGATGGCATGGATCTCGTCACACAGCGCTCTCAGCTGCGCGGGCGATTCGAAGTTGCGCGCGAACAGGATCACCATGCCGACCAGAGGATGCGCGAGCCGCTCGCGATCCTCCGTGCACAACGTCAAGCCCGCGATATCGATCACGATGGGTCCGGTCATCTATTGGCCCTGCTCTACGATCTCGGCGATTGCATACGCGGCGGCGAATGTGCGCTCGTCCGTGACCGAGACCTGCAATCGCATCTGTCGCGCGCGCATGAATTCAGCGAGGATTCCGCTTGCAACCGCCTCGGGACGGCCCGATGGCGCATTGAGGATCTGTACTGCGCGCCAGCTCATCGGCTGCCGCATGCCAAGTCCAAGCGCCTTGGAGATGGCTTCCTTGGCCGCGAACCGCGTGGCGAGAAAGGCCAGACCACGCGACTCGGAGCGTCGGCGCCGCGCGCCATACCGCTCGAGCTCATCGGGGCCGAGAATTCGTTGCGCGAAGCGGTCGCCGTGACGCGCGCAGGCTGCTGCGATGCGCTGAATCTCGATCAGATCGATGCCGATGCCGTAGATCACCGGGCGTGTCGAAGTGCGTGGGGAAGCGCCGCACCGGCGCGACGAATCTCAGCCAGATACTTGCGCACCGTTTCGGCCAGGCCGAATTCAAGCGCGTCGGCAATCAGGGCGTGGCCGATCGAGACTTCCAGCACCCCGGGCACACCGATCAGGAACGCGGCCAGGTTCCCTCGATTCAGGTCGTGGCCGGCGTTGACACCAAGGCCGACCCTTTGCGCCGCCTCCGACGCCAGCCGATAGCGCTCAAGTTCAGCCGCCTGAGCCGGCGAGCCGAACGCCCGCGCGTATGGCTCCGTGTAGAGCTCGATACGATCGGCGCCAAGGTCACGCGCCAGCGACATCGCCTCCGGATTCGGGTCCATGAACAGGCTGACGCGCACGCCGAGTTCGCGTACTGCGCCGACCACCGGCCGCAGTCTTTCCATGTCACGCGGTAGATCCCAGCCATGGTCGGAGGTAAAGGCGCCTGTCTCGTCCGGTACAAATGTGCACTGGCTGGGACGAACCTCGCTCACGTAGTCGAGCAGCTGATGAAACGGATTGCCCTCGATGTTGAATTCGCATGCGGGCCATTGCCTGAGCATTCTGGCCAGCTCCCGCACATCTTCGCCGCGCACGTGGCGGCCGTCGGGGCGAGGATGCACCGTGATCCCGTCGGCACCGGACTCGAGCGCAATCGTCGCCGCGTGCAGCACGCTGGGAACGCCGAGCGTGCGCGTATTGCGCAACAAAGCGACCTTGTTCAAGTTGACACTGAGCGCTGTCACAGTTCCTTGAGATCCTGCAGGATGCGGCGCGTATTCAGCGGCCGGCCATCAAGATGGTAGCGAATCAACTGCCGCAGCGCGTTCTTGCTCTCGCCAGCAACGTTCGCGTCATCAAATTCCCCGCGTGCCATTGCCAGCGCTGTTGAACCGTGAATGCACAGGTCCTCTCCGACCTCGCCGACGCGGACCAGGCCGCGCGCGGATTCGATGCGATAGCGCGCGCCGGGCTCGATCGGCGCGCCATCGGCGCAATGATCCAACGCTGGCAGGTACCCGATCTCGCGCAGCAGAACGACTTCAAAGGTGCGCAGCGTTGCCGCGGGTTGCGCAGCGCGTGCGAGTTCCGCGATTGCCTGACCATACGCAGCAAACAAGGCTTCGTGTGCGTCACCGCGGGCCAGCAACCGCACCAGCAGCTCATTCAGATAGAACCCGGCAAGAAGTCCGTCACCGCGCAGTGGCGCCAGTCCGCCGCACCACTCGGCACGCATCAGTGTCTTGACATCGTTGCGGCCACTCCACGCGAGCAGCAGCGGGCAGAAAGCAGTCAGCACGCCGCGAAAATGCGACGTTGGACGCTTCGCACCCCGAGCGACCAGCCCCATTCGACCATGGTCGCGCGTAAAGACTTCGACCACCAGGCTGGTCTCGCGCCAGGCATAGGAATGCAGCAGAAACGCCGGCTGATGCTCAACACGCGCATCCGATCCGCGCCGTACGCCTGCGCGACTACTCATAGCCCAACCCCTTCAGCGCGCGTGCATCGTCGGTCCAGCCGCGTTTGACCCGCACCCAGGTCTCCAGATAGACAGACTTGCCGAGCATCTGTTCGATTTCGGCCCGCGCCAGGCGACCGATTTCACGCAGCTTCGCGCCCCCCTCGCCGATCACAATGCCCTTGTGTGAATCGCGTGCCACCAGGAGGGACGCGGCGATGTTGGCGCGGCGCTCGTCTTCCTCCCACTTGTCGATCGTTACGGCGATACCGTATGGCAGCTCATCGCCCAGCAGACGGAAAGCCTTCTCGCGAATGAACTCGGCGGCGAGAAAGCGCGCGCTGCGGTCAGTGAACTGATCGGCGTCGAACAGCGGCTCGCCTTCGGGCAGAAGCCTTTCAACGGCAAGCAGCAGATCGCCAAGTTGACGCTCGCGTTCGGCGCTGACCGGCACCAATGCAGTGAACGGGAATTTCTGCGCGGATTGAGCGAGCAGCGGCAACAGCGCATCGCGATCGGTGATCACGTCGGTCTTGTTGATCGCCAGGACAACGTTGCCGCCCTCCGGCGGAATCACCTGCAGCAGACGATCATCGTCGACAGTCCAGCCCTTGGCTTCGATGACCAGCACGATTGCGTCGACGCCTGCAAGCGCCGCCGTGATTTCCTCGTTCATCCGACGCGTCAGCAACGACCTGTGCTGGCGCTGGAAGCCCGGGGTATCGACGAAGATGAATTGCGTCGTTGCCGGCGGATCACCGCGCGTCAGCACGCCGATCACGCGTTGCCGGGTGGTCTGTGGCTTGCGTGAAGTGATCGAAACATGCTCTCCGACCAGCGCGTTGAGCAGGGTTGATTTGCCAACGTTTGGACGGCCGATGATCGCAACAAATCCCGTGCGTGGGCGCACGATCGGGGGTGCGTCGGGCATGTCTATTTCTCTGCCAGCGATTTGGCGGCGAGCGCGTCGCTGGCTTTCTCTGGGACCGCGTCCGTGAGGGGAAGCGACGGCTGCGTGGCTTCAGACGATGCCGCGGCATCCGCTCCGCGCCGCTTGGCACGCCGGGCGGCCTGAACGACCGCGTGCGCCTGATCAAACCCCTGCTTCGCAGCAGACTGCTCGGCGGCACGACGGCTGCGACCGGTGCCGCGCACGCTGATCTCCAGCTTCGGGATCGAACATTCGACTTCGAATTCCTGATTGTGTGCGGCACCACGTGTCTCAACGATGGTGTAGACGGGCAGCGGCAGACGCTTTCCCTGCAGATACTCCTGCAGCAACGTCTTACTGTCCTTGCCCAGTGTCTTCGGGTCGACCGACTTGAGGACGGGCTCGAAAAGTCGCGCGATGGCGTCGCGTGCTGCCTCGAAACCGCCATCAACCAGGACTGCGCCGTAGATCGCCTCCATCGTGTCCGCCAGGATCGAGGGCCGGCGAAACCCGCCACTCTTCATCTCGCCTTCACCCAGCCGCAGGAAGTCACTCAGGCCGAGTTTCTCGGCGATGTCGGCGAGCGAAGACTGCTTGACCAGATTTGCGCGCAGCCGGGACAAATCACCCTCATTCAGCCGCGCGTACTTCTGATAGAGGAGCTGCGCGATCGTGCAGTTCAGCACGGCGTCGCCGAGGAACTCGAGTCGCTCGTTGTGAACCGCGCCGTGGCTGCGGTGCGTTACCGCCTGCTCCAGCAATGCCGGATTCTCAAACTTGTATCCCAGGCGCTGTTCAAGCGCCGCCAGAATCATGCCACGGGTCCTTGCACGTCACGGTCAGGGTGTCGGCTTGCTGCGCGTGCGCGTTGAGCCTGAGAAATCGATCACCAGCCGAACGTTGTCCAAGATGGGTATCGAATAGGAGTACGCGTATGAGATGACAACGCGATCATTCTCCTTGGTGATGTCGAGGTCCTTGGGACCGATTGACTTGATGTCGTCGATGATCGTGAAGTTCTCGAATTCACGCCGGATCTGGCCAACGGTTGCCCCGTCCTTGTTGATCTTGCGGATCGCCTTTTCAATCGAGATGTACTCGGTCACGGCCGGAACCAGCTTGAAGCCGATCACGAGCAGGAAGACGACGATCAACCCGACAAAAAGGAGCCCGATCAGGCTCAGCCCTCGCTGTCGCCGCGCAGGATTAACTATTTCCATTGTCTCCTCCCGTTACGGGCTGTCAGTTGAAGCTGCCGATGCGACCGATATTGCCAAAATTCATCCAGATGAAAAAGGCGCGACCGACGATGTTTTCGTCAGGTACAAAGCCCCAGAAGCGGCTGTCCTCGCTATTGTCGCGATTGTCGCCCATCATGAAATAATGGCCCGTCGGTACCACGCAGGCCACGCCTCGCCCGTCCGGCTGATAGCGGCATGAATCTGGATGGGTGTGAGGGCCCGACTGCATGATCGGGACACCCATGCCGCCTTCGCTCAAGATGATCCGGTGGCTCACAGCGCCCAGCTTCTCGGTGAACTGGGAGTAGTACTGTACCCGCCCTTCCTCGAAGTAACGTCCCAGCGGGCTTGTTTCGACCGGCTGGCCGTTGATCGTCAAACGCCGATCGACATATTCCACCCTGTCCCCGGGCAGTCCCACAACACGTTTGATGTAATCCTGCTGAGTGTTATGCGGGAAGCGGAACACCATCACGTCGCCACGCTGGGGCGATCCGAGCTCGATGAGCTTCTTGTTGATGACCGGCAATCGGACGCCGTACTGGTACTTGTTCACCAGAATCAGGTCGCCGATCTGAAGCGTCGGGATCATTGATCCCGAGGGAATGCGAAACGGTTCAAAGAAGAAAGACCGCAGCACGAACACCAGCAGAATGACCGGAAAGAAGCTGGCGGTGTACTCGAGGTACCAGGGCCGGCGCGTGATGCGATCTTCCAGTGCCGCGCGGTCGGCCGCGAGTGCAGCCGTATTGACGCCGATCTTGCCAGCGTTGCGCGCATCAAAATCGCCCAGTGCCGCGCCGGCTGCCGTCAGCCGGGTCTTCTTCAGCCACAGCACGTCAAGCAACCACATCACGCCGCTGATGACGAGAAGGATGAACAGAATCAACGCGAAGTTCATTTTTCTTCCACCTGCAGGATCGCGAGAAACGCCTCCTGCGGAATCTCAACCGTGCCCACCTGCTTCATGCGTTTCTTGCCAGCCTTCTGTTTTTCAAGCAGTTTCTTCTTGCGCGTGATGTCGCCGCCGTAGCACTTGGCCAGCACGTTCTTGCGCAGCGCCTTGACGTTCTCGCGCGCGATGATGTTGGCGCCGATCGCGGCCTGGATTGCGACGTCGTACATCTGGCGCGGTATCAGCGAGCGCATCTTGGCCGCAATTTCGCGCCCGCGGTACTGCGAGTTGGCACGATGCACGATCACGCTCAATGCGTCGACCCGATCGTTGTTGATCAGCATGTCCACCTTGACCACGTCGGCAGCGCGATATTCCTTGAACTCGTAGTCCATCGAGGCATAACCGCGCGAGACCGATTTCAACTTGTCGAAGAAATCGAGCACGATCTCGGCCAGCGGCAGCTCGTAGGTCAAGTGCACATGGCGGCTGTGATATGCGAGGTCGACCTGCACGCCGCGCTTGCCGGTGCATAGCGTCATCACCGGCCCGACGTACTCCTGTGGCACGAAGACAATGACGGTGACGATCGGCTCGCGGATCTCTTCGATCCTGCCCGGATCAGGCATCTTTGACGGGTTCTCGACCTGCACCACCGAACCGTCGCGCAGCAGTACCTCGTACACCACCGACGGGGCGGTGGTGATCAGGTCCATGTCGTATTCACGCTCGAGCCGCTCCTGCACGATGTCCATATGCAGCAGGCCGAGAAAACCGCAGCGGAAGCCAAAACCGAGCGCCTGCGAAACTTCAGGCTCGAAGTGCAGCGACGCGTCGTTCAATTGCAGCTTGGTCAGAGCGTCGCGCAGAGCCTCATATTGATTTGACTCAACCGGATAAAGGCCGGCGAAGACCTGCGGCTTGATTTCCTTGAATCCCGGCAGCGGCGCCGAGGCCGGCCGCTTGGAGTGGCTCGGCGCATGGGTCACAGTGTCACCAACCCGTGCGTCGCGCAACTCCTTGATGCCCGAGATCACGAAACCGACCTCACCTGCCATCAGTTCTTCGCGCTGTTTTGCCTTAGGGGTGAATACCCCAACCTGTTCAACCAGGTGCGTCGCTCCGGTCGCCATCAGCAGGATCTTGTCCTTGGGCGTGATCGTGCCATTGAAAACGCGGACCAGCATCACGACGCCAACATAGTTGTCGAACCACGAGTCGATGATCAGCGCCTGCAGCGCTGCGGCCGGATCGCCTTTCGGTGCGGGCACGCGCTGGATGATCCGCTCCAGGATCTCATCCACCCCCATTCCGGTCTTGGCGCTCGCCAGCACTGCGTCATGCGCGTCAATGCCGATCACGTCTTCGATCTCGGCGCGCGCCTCCTCTGCATTCGCCTGCGGCAAATCCATCTTGTTCAAAACCGGCAGCACTTCGACGCCCAGTTCTATGGCCGTATAGCAGTTGGCAACCGTTTGCGCCTCGACTCCCTGCGAGGCGTCCACCACCAGCAACGCGCCTTCGCAAGCCGACAGCGAGCGGCTGACCTCGTACGAGAAGTCAACATGCCCGGGTGTGTCGATCAGATTCAGTTCGTAAACCTGGCCGTCGGCCGCCTTGTATTCAAGCGCTGCCGTCTGCGCCTTGATGGTGATGCCGCGCTCGCGCTCCAGCGCCATCGAATCCAGCACCTGCTCCTCCATCTCGCGATCGGACAATCCACCGCAGCGCTGGATCAGTCGATCCGCAAGCGTCGACTTGCCATGGTCGATGTGGGCGATGATGGAAAAGTTTCGAATGTGTTGCATCACGCTTGCGACAGCACGCCTGTCAAGCGGCATGAACCGTCAAAGAGTCGACCTCGTCCATCGTCTCTGCGTTGACGGCCGCGGGGCGAGAAAAAGGGGTGATCCACCGGACCACCCCTTGGCTTGGGCGCGAATTCTACCGCGCGCGTTCGTCCCGCCTGATTCCGCAGTGACTTACCGACCCGCTGGTCGAATGATCAAGAACTGCGTCTGCTCGCCCCGACGAACCAGCACCGCAATGTTATGTTTTAGATCAAGTTTAGATGCTATATCATTGAATTGTTTTGTATTTTGTATGTCGACATTGTTAAGAGAAAGGATGAGGTCGCCGGCCCGAATTCCGGCTGTAGCGGCGGCCCCTTCCACGCTTTCGACCATCACTGCGCCTCGCAGACGAAGTTCCTTCAATCGCTCTGCCGAAAGGTCAGATACAGCCAAACCAAGAGGATTGGTGGCGGGGACGGGTTTCGGCTGCGGTTCTCCACGCCGCGCCTGGCGCGCGTCGGTCTGCAACTCAGCGACCGTAACCTGTAGTTCGATGCTTTTTCCTTTGCGCCATACGGTCATGCCAACCCGCGTTCCCGGCTTGGTCGCGCCCACGACTCGTGGCAGTTCAGAAGAGCGGTCGATGGCCTTGCCATCGAAGCGCAGGATCACGTCACCTGCCTCCAGGCCGGCCTTTTCGGCCGGGCCATCGCGCTCGACATTTGACACCAACGCGCCCTGTGGCTTGCCCAGGCCAATGCCTTCAGCCACGTCACGCGTGACCTCGCCAATCGTGACCCCGATTCGGCCCCGAATCACGCGGCCTTGCGCCCGCAACTGTTCCTGGACCCGCATGGCCTCATCGATCGGGATGGCGAAGGAAATCCCAGCGTAGGACCCGGAGGTCGTGAAGATCTGCGAGTTGATGCCGACCACCTCGCCGCGCATGTTGATCAGCGGACCGCCAGAGTTTCCCGGATTAACCGCCGCGTCCGTCTGAATGAAAGGCAGGAAATCACCGGTTTCCCGTCCCTTCGCGCTGACAATGCCTACTGTCACCGTACTGTCGAGTCCAAACGGAGACCCGATTGCAATCACCCATTCCCCCACCTTCAGCCGGCCTGAATCGCCGATGCGGACCGATGGAAGTCCGGTCGCCTCAACCTTGACCAAGGCCACGTCAGTACGCTGATCGGAGCCGATCAGTTTGCCGCGAAACTCGCGCCGGTCCGGCAACGTGACAATGATCTCTTCCGCGCCATCAACGACGTGATGATTCGTCATCAGGTAACCGTCAGGGGAGATGATGAAACCTGATCCAAGCCCGCGTGGAACCTCACGCTCTCCCCGCGGACTCCGTGGCTGCGGCCCCTGACGCGGTTGTGGCTGCGGCATAGGCTGCGGGAAGAACCGGCGAAAGAAATCGTAGAAGGGATCGCCCTCTTCCAGGCCAGGAATCTGCGGCATAGCCTGCCCGGCTCCGATGCGTGCCGTCGTCCGGATGTTCACCACGGCAGGACTCGATCTTTCCACCAGCTCGGTGAAATCAGGTAGCTGGGCAGTCTGCGCCTGCACCAGGCTCGATGCGAATGAAATCCACGAAACAAGTAGAAGTCTGGTCAGTAAGTTCATGTTGGTTGGTCGTTCATCTTCTGGTCCGGGTTTAGCGCGGTGCACGAAATTCGACCGACTGCGCGAGCGACTTCACGGTTGCGATCGGAACCTCTCCAACCACGGTTATCCGGGCGTCCGCCACGCGTCGCGCATACACACTGGTCGGGCCGTTTGCTTGCCCGGCCTCGACCACCGTGTCCTGCGATGCCGGTTCAATGAAGACAGAAACGCTCGCGATGCCGTCGGTAAAGATTGCCTGCATGGCCTTGCGCTCGGTCGGGCCCCAGAGGGAGCGCATCACTTCGCGCTGTTTGTGAAATCCCATTGGCGCAGAGATGTGCCAGCCATATCGCGCGAGTTCAATCGATGGCTGTTCAGTCCTCTCGATCCGCCAGCCGTCAGTTGACCAGGATGGCCTGAGCTGACTTCTATCGACGCGCTCGCCGATGCGGACCTCGGCAAAGGCCATCTGCTCGAGCACCTCATTGCGTTCATTGAGCGTGACCGCGCGCAGCAGGAGTCCGCTGGCCCGGTCGACCCAAAGACGATAGCCGTAGCGCAGTCGATCCCTGGGTTCGATGTGAATGACCTGGCATTCAATTCCGGCCACCCTGTCGGTTTCGCCCAGTCGCACCGTGTAGTGCTCGAGAATTCTCGCTGGTTCGGTCGTGGCGATCGCCGGAAATGCGTCCTGTGCAAGACGCCGCTCTATCACGATCCGGCGTGACTCCGGCATCAGGCACTGCACCTCGTCGTCATGGCGAATGAATTCACGCAGCTGGCCGTCCAGCGGCTGCAGTCTTTCGTGCGCAACACTGCCGTCAAACACATGCGTCAGACGCGACGCTCTGACTTCCTCGCCCTGCTGATAGATCACTGTCCCAGAATAATTCAACCGCTGTGCGGCCACCTGAATCGCCTGCAGCCACTGCAGTTCGCTGCGCGCCTGCGCCGCGCGCGCGCTCCCCTTCTGCCCCGTCGTCGACTGGGCACTCGCAACGCTCGCGTACGCGAACAGGGCAAGGATCAGCCCCAGAGCGCGCTGGGCGAGCGTCGTTGCAACGAACCTGGTCGGGCGTATCGCCCGGCCTCGAGTCATCTGCGCGGCTCCAGCGGCAGGTTGTTGGACGTTCGCAGATACGGTGTCGCGTGCGGCATCACTGCACCACCTGCCAATTCGCGATGCGCTCTCAGGTAGCGCTCCAGCTCGGGCACGCGCGCGACTTCGACCATCTGCGTTGCAGCGCTTGACGGCGCGCTGACTGCTGTCGCAGCGACCTGACCGGTTTCACCGTTCCCGCGCAGTTGCGGAACCGCGACGACCACCAGCAGTGCCGCCGCCGCTGCCACCGCCACGCCGGGAATCAGTACGCGCCGGTAGCGGCGATGCGCCAGAGCAGCCGGCGCAAGTATCGTCGGCTCGCTGGCAACCGCCGCCGAGACACGCTCAAGAAAGCCGTTCGAGTGCAGGGCCGCGACCTCGCTTGAACGCAGGGCATCCCCAGCGGCATGCATCCATACCCACTCGTGGCGGGCGCGCTGGTCGGTGCACAGCCGATCAAGGATCGCAGCGCACTCGGCCTGGCTGAGCTCGCCATCAATCAGACAGGACAGCGTCTCACGGCAATCAGCGTCCTGCGCTGCTTCCAAAGCTTGATTCAGCCTGGTTTGCATGACCACCTCACCATCGCTTGTCTTTCGATGTCTCGAGAAGGGGCCGCAACTCCCCGGCGATCGCCTCGCGCGCGCGAAAGATACGCGAGCGTACCGTACCGATCGGACAGTTCATCGTGGCCGCGATTTCCTCGTAACTCAATCCTTCCAGTTCGCGCAGCACGATTGCGGTGCGCAAGTCCTCCGGCAGCCGCCCGATGGCCCGGTTGACCACCTCGCCGACCTGCTTCGACAACAGCATTGATTCGGGCGTATCGACGTCGCGCAACAAGGTCGCGTCCTCGAAATTCTCCGCGTCTTCGACCTCGCTCTCGGTTGTCGTTGGCGGACGCCGACCTTGAGATACGAGGAAATTCTTGGCGGTGTTGATCGCGATTCGGTACAGCCATGTGTAAAACGCGCTTTCGCCTCTGAAGTTGGGTAGCGCCCGATAGGCTTTTATGAATGCTTCCTGTGCGATGTCCTCGATTTCAGCCTGATCCCGTATCAGCCGGGAAAGCAGGCGAAATATCTTCCTCTGGTACTTCGCGACCAGCAGTTCGAACGCCCGCTTGTCACCGCGCTGCACCCGCGCGACGAGTTGCTGGTCGACATCGCGCTCGCTCATCGACCGATCCCGTCTGCACGAGAGCAGATTGCGCCCGACTGTGACCCGTTCGCTGGCAAATAGTTCTCCGTGCCGCAAATAGGATGAATCGTCTTCTTGACGGAGCTCACGCTTTCTCCGCAAGCCGGCGCCAGCGGCAAGCCACGGCAAGGCGTCGGTACTCCTGGGCTCCGAGCCGGTCCGGCCAGACCTGCAACGTCCCTCCCCGGTCACCCAGCACGATCAGCCAAGGCATCACGAACAGGGATTGCATCAGTCGCGGCTCGGCCCGCTCGTCGGCACGCATCAAGACCTCGGCCGCCGGGGTCAACCGCAGTTGCACCGCTCCAACCTGGCGGCGCAATGCCAGCCCGGCGGCAGCCAGCGCGGCCGCGGATGCGGCAGCTGTGAGAGCCCGCAGTGGCGTGGGCGAAACAAACGTGGCCGCGCCGGTCAGCAGCGCTGCCGCACAGGTCAATCCGAATCCGAGCCGCATGAGCCGGCGCGCGCGTTCCGACCGGCGCAACGTAACCCAAGGGAACGCGATTTCAGACGACACGCTTGAATACAAGCGTGCCGTTCGTGCCGCCAAAACCGAAGGAGTTCTTAAGCGCGACGTCTATCTTCATGTCGCGCGCCGTATTGGCGGCGTAGTCGAGATCGCACTCGGGATCCTGGTTGAAGATATTGATGGTCGGCGGTGACACCTGGTGGTGGACCGCGAGCGCGGTGACCACCGACTCCAGCCCCCCGGCACCGCCAAGCAGATGACCAGTCATCGACTTGGTGGAATTGATGACGACTTTGCGCGCCGCATTGCCGAGCGCAAGTTTGATCGCGTTGGTCTCATTGATATCGCCCAGCGGTGTGGAAGTGCCGTGCGCATTCAGATAGTTGACCTCGTCGGCATTGATGCGGGCGCGCCGCAGCGCGCTTTGCATCGAGCGCCGCGGTCCGTCGACGTCCGGAGCGGTCATGTGGTACGCGTCGGCACTCATCCCAAGACCCGCCAGCTCGCAGTAGATGCGGGCGCCGCGGCGGCGGGCGTGCTCATATTCCTCCAGCACCATCACGCCAGCGCCTTCGCCCAGCACAAATCCGTCACGATCCCTGTCCCAAGGACGGCTCGCGGTTTCCGGATCCTCGTTGCGCGTCGATAGCGCCTGCATCGACGCGAAACCACCGATACCGAGCGGGCACAACGTTGCCTCGGCGCCACCGGCGACCATGATGTCCGCATCGCCGTATTCAATCAGTCGCCCGGCCCCACCGATGCAATGCAGCCCCGTCGTGCAAGCGGTCACGATCGCGAGGTTCGGCCCCTTCAACCCATACAGAATCGACAGGTTGCCCGAAATCATGTTGATGATTGCGCCCGGGATCAGGAACGGCGAGATGCGCCGCGCGCCGCGTGTGCTGAATTCCTGGTAGTTCTCTTCGATCAACGGCAGCCCGCCAATGCCGGAACCGACCATGCAGCCGATCTGTTCGCGGTTCGCATCAGTGATCTCGAGGCCGGAATCCTTGATCGCCTGCGCTGATGCCGCAAGGCCGTAGTGGATGAACGTATCCATTCGGCGCGCTTCCTTGGCGGGAATGTACGCACCGACATCGAAGCCCTTGACCTCGCCTGCGATCTGCGTGCGGAAGGTCGAAGCATCGAAGCGTGTGATGCGCGTTACGCCAGACCTGCCTGCAATCAAATTGCTCCACGCGCTGGCAACGTCATTGCCGACGGGAGAAATGACTCCCAGGCCGGTAACGGCTACGCGGCGGCGTTCGTCCATTCGGTGTTGCGGCAGATCCGCGACAGCGGCCCCTTGACCGACTCAGGCCTTCTTCGCGTGGCCATTGATGTAGTCGATGGCCTGCTGAACCGTGCGGATCTTTTCTGCCTCCTCGTCGGGAATCTCGGTTTCGAACTCGTCTTCGAGCGCCATGACGAGTTCCACCGTGTCCAGCGAGTCGGCACCCAGGTCTTCAACGAAGGCAGATTCATTCTTGATGTCGGCCTCGTTGACTCCAAGTTGCTCGGCGACGATCTTTTTCACTCGCTGTTCAATGTTTTCCATGGACCCCTCCTAAGGTGGTGCAGCTTGATCCTGCAACCGTGATTGCGTCGTCGGCCAAAAAGCGGGCGCGATTCTAACAGCCCGCCTTCTGCCTTCCTCGATCCTGCTCAACTCATATACATGCCGCCGTTGACATGCAGCGTGGCACCAGTGACGTACGCGCCGGCGCGTGACGCAAGAAACACGACGGCAGCCGCAATGTCGTCCGGCTGTCCAAGCCGGCCAAGCGGAACCTGCGCCAGCAGCGCCTGAGTCTGCTGCTCGTTCAACGCCCGGGTCATGTCCGTGTCGATAAAGCCCGGCGCGATGCAATTCACGGTGATGCCGCGGCTGCCCACCTCCCGCGCAAGTGCGCGCGTCATGCCGGCCACTCCGGCTTTGGCCGCCGCATAGTTCGCCTGGCCCGCGTTACCTGAGCTACCGACAACCGACGTGATGTTGATGATCCGGCCATGTTTTGCCTTCATCATGCCACGTAGCACTGCCCGCGACAGACGAAACACCGCACTCATGTTGGTATCGATCACCGCGGCCCAGTCGTCATTCCTCATGCGCATCGCCAGCGTGTCGCGCGTAATGCCAGCGTTGTTCACCAGCACCGACAGGCGGCCATGGTCCCGCATGATCCGATCGACAAGCGCGTCGCCAGCGGCGGCGTCACGCACGTCAAGAACCGCACTTCGGCCACTCACGCCGATCTGAGCCGCATGCTGTTCGATCGCTGCGGCGCCCGCCTCACTTGTCGCGGTACCGACCACGGTGGCACCAGCGCGCGCCAACGCGTCCAGAATCGCGCGTCCGATACCGCGCGATGCGCCTGTCACCAGCGCGACCTCCCCGCTCAACGCATTCGGTGAGAACAGGTTGCCCTCGGTCATCTCAACCGCGCACCTTTGCCAAAACGTCCTGAAGACTTGCCGGATCGGTGATTGCGAAACTCTCAACGCCCGGGGCGGCCCGCTTGGTCAGTCCCGCCAGAACCTTGCCGGGACCACATTCAATCACATGGGAAACGCCCTCTCGCGCCATGCGGACGAGGGTCTCGGACCAGCGCACCGGTCCCGCCGCTTGTCGTGCCAGCGCGTCGCGAATGCGCGCCGGTTCGTCCTCGGCCGCGACGTCGATGTTGTTGATGACTGCAACCACGGGCGGCGAGATATCAACCGTCGCAAGCCGTTCACGCAGCCGGTCCCGCGCCGGCACCAGTAGCGAAGAATGAAACGCCACCGACACCGGCAGGGCCATCGCCCGCTTGGCGCCGAGTTTCTTCGCCGCCGCGCAGGCGCGTTCGACGGCCGCCGCATGACCCGCGATCACAACCTGAGACGGTGCATTGAAGTTCACCGCCTCGACCACTTCGCCTTGCCCGGCCATGCGACAGGCTTCGCGCACAAGGTCATCGGACAGCCCAAGGATGGCTGCCATGCTGCCGGTGCCAACCGGAACGGCTTCCTGCATCACCTGCGCCCGAAAGCGCACCAGACTGACAGCGTCTTCCAATTTCAGTGCGCCCGCCGCGGCAAGGGCCGTGTATTCGCCGAGACTGTGGCCGGCCATCATTGATGGCATCGGGCCATCCGCGGCACGCCACGCGGCGAACAGCGCGTACCCTGCGACCAGCATGCAGGGCTGCGTGTTGACCGTGAGACTGAGCGTCTCGGCCGGCCCCTCGGCAATCAGACGCCCAACGTCTTCACCAAGCGTCGCCGACGCTCGCCGCAGCACAGCGTCAACCGCGGGATTACCAGCGAAGGACGCCAGCATGCCCACCGACTGCGAACCTTGTCCGGGAAATACAAATGCGAATTTCATCTCTCAGTAGCGCAAAAGAACCGATCCCCACGTGAAGCCGCCGCCCACGCCCTGCAACATGACTAACTGGCCACGCTTCACACGCCCGTCCCGCACAGCCTCGTCCAGCGCGAGGGGCACGGAAGCGGCCGACGTGTTGCCGTGGCGATCGACAGTCACAATTACACGATCTTCCCCCATCCCGAGCTTGCGCGCGGTGGCGGACATGATGCGCACATTCGCCTGGTGCGGAATCAGCCAGTCGACCTGTGACGTTGTCATGCCAGCCTCGGCCAGTACTTCCCGCGCCGATGAATCGAGCACATTGACGGCGAGCTTGAACACGGCTTGTCCATCCATGCGCAGGAACGGATCACCTACGACGGCGCCTTCGGAAATCCTCCCGGCGGTGCACAGGATCGATGCCTGCGAGCCGTCGGCATGCAGTCGGCTTGCGAGCAAGCCAGGTCGATCCGCTGCCTCGAGGATGATGGCACCAGCGCCGTCGCCAAATAGCACACAGGTCGTGCGATCGCTCCAATCAAGAATCCGCGAGAAGAGTTCTGCGCCGATTACCAGCGCGCGTCGATAGGTTCCGGTTCGGATCAAAGCATCGGCGACGGTCACACCGTAGACAAAGCCGCTGCAAACCGCCTGCACGTCGAACGCGGCGGCGCCGCGCGCACTCAACTGGGCCTGAATCAGGCAGGCGGTGCTCGGAAAAACCTGATCGGGTGTTGAAGTCGCGACGACGATCAGATCGAGCGTCGCCGCATCGTACCCCGCAGCCGTCAAAGCCTCCCGCGCAGCGCGCGCCCCCAGTTCCGTGGTCGATACACCCGTCTCGGCGAGATATCGCTGACGAATGCCGGTGCGAGCAACGATCCATTCGTCGGAAGTCTCGATGCCGCGCGCAGCCAATCGTTGCGCAAGTTCTGCATTGCCGACCGGCCGGCCGGGGAGCGCGCTGCCCGTTCCGGCGATCCGTGTGGTCATCGGCCTGTTTGAGCTCACGACGAAGCCTCTACTGCCGGCGCGCGCGCGGTTGCGTTCAATTGCATCAGGAATGGTCTCATCGCTGCCTCCGTCCGCTCGAGCAGACGGTGACGAGCCTCCGCGTAACCGCGCGCAATCGCGCGCTCAAACGCATAGGCATCGGCCGAACCATGACTCTTGATCACGATGCCGCGCAGGCCCAGCAGGCTCGCGCCGTTGTAATTGCGGTGGTCCACGCGCCTGCGAAAGTGCTGCAGGACCGGATACGCTATTAAGGCCTGTAACCGCGTGAGCGCGTTGCGCGTGAACTCCTCCTTCACCATGTTGCCCAGCAGCTGCGCGAGGCCTTCCGACGCCTTCAGCGCAACGTTGCCGACAAAACCGTCGCAGACCACGACATCAGTGGTTCCCTTGTAGATGTCGTCACCCTCGACGTTGCCATAGAAGTTCAGCGAACTCGCGCGCAGCAGTTCCGCCGCGCGTTTGACGACCTCGTTGCCCTTGATCACCTCTTCGCCGATGTTCAGCAGGCCGACACTCGGCCGGTCCTTTTCCTCGACGGCGGCAACGAGCGCGGATCCCAGCACTGCGAACTGCAACAAGTGCTCCGGCGTGCAATCGACGTTGGCGCCGAGGTCGAGGATCGTCGTCACGCCCCCCTTCTGGTTGGGCATGACCGACGCGATCGCAGGCCGGTCGATCCCGTCAAGCGTCTTGAGTACGAAGCGGGAAATCGCCATCAGTGCGCCGGTGTTACCGGCACTGACACAAGCGTCCGCGCGCCCGTCCTTGACGAGATTGACAGCCACGCGCATCGACGAATTGCGCTTTCCGCGCAGTGCCTGAGCCGGCGGATCGTCCATCTCGACCACTTCGTCGGTGTGAACGATTTCAAGCCGTGCGTACTCAGCGCGCGCGGCTTTCAGACGTGGTTCAATTTCGCTCTGCCGCCCAACCAGCAGCAATTGCGCGTCAGACTCCGCACGAGCAAACGCAACGGCCGCCGGGACGGTCACCGCAGTGCCGTGATCTCCGCCCATGCAGTCGATGGATATCCGGACCTTCATCGTCTCGGCGAAGGCGGGCGCGGCACGCTGCAGGGTTGATTGGCGCGGATCACTACCGCGCAGACGAGTTGCTTACTCGTCGTTCTTGGTCTGGATGATCTTCTTGCCGCGGTAGTAGCCGTTGGGGCTGACGTGATGACGGCGATGAACCTCGCCTGTGCTCGGCTCAATCGCGGTCGGCGGATTCGTCAGGAAATCGTGCGCGCGATGCATACCGCGCCTCGATGCCGACTTCTTGTTCTGCTGGACTGCCATGGCATTCCTCGTTTGCAAACTAGCCGCGTAGTCTAGCGCAGCATGCGGGATCGGAGCAAAAAGTGTATTAGTGGCGAGACTTTAGCGCAGAGAGCGCCGCCAAGGCTCGGTGCTGTCCGGGCTCCGCCACCGGCTGCCGCTCCAATCGGCATTGTGTGTGCCGCGGCGAGATCGGCAGCGCAAGAATCACTTCGTCCTCCACAAGCTGCGCTGGCGCGAAGCTGAGGCTGCCAAGCAGCGGCTCGCTCTCGTCGACGTTGATCGGCTGCGCGTTCAATTCCGCCTCGGTGCGGACAAACCAGAATTCTGAGTCGATGTCGATCGGCAACTCCAGATTCAGTCCGCACTTGTCGCAGCTCACCACCACCATACCCCGAACTCTCAGCGATGCCGCCGGTCGCCCGCGCGGGTCGGTTGCGCATTCAAGTTCCCAGGCAAGCCCGCCATCAGTCGATGCCAGCAGCGGCACGAGCCGGTCCATGTGTGAGAGTTCAGTTCGCCCTTCGATGCGTCCGTTTGAGCGCGCCAGTGTGAACACATCGATTGTTGGCAGGGTAACGGGCTCGGACTTCCTCATGACAGCAACCATCCATGAGTGACCAGGCGCGCGGCTAAACTGCGCCAGTGCCGCCGATCGTACTCGCATCGACCTCTCCCTATCGCCGCGAGCTGCTGGCGCGGCTGCGACTGCCGTTTTCGGTGGCGGCACCGGAGGTTGACGAAAGCGCGGCCGCTGGCGAGACGCCGTTTGAGACAGCATGCCGGTTGGCGTTGGCCAAGGCGCATGCGATTTCCGACCGATTCCCCGACGCCATCGTGATCGGATCCGATCAGGTCGCTGATGTCGACGGTGAGCCGCTCTCAAAACCCGGCGGTCATGACGCAGCGCTTGCCCAGCTCTTACGGATGCAGGGGCGATCGATCGTGTTTCACACGGCGCTCGCCGTTGTTTGTCGAGCGCCCTCGCTGATCGAGGTTGATTCAGTGCCGACGACGGTGAAATTTCGAAGCCTGCCCCGCCAGGCGCTGGAAACCTACCTGCATGCGGAGACACCTTACGACTGTGCCGGTGCGGCCAAGATCGAGTCACTCGGAATCGCGTTGGTGGAATCGGTCCGTTCCGAGGATCCGACGGCACTGATCGGTCTGCCGTTGATCCGGCTCACGTCGATGCTGGCTGCGTGCGGTGTGTCCTTGCCGCTGCCATGAGCAAACAACCAGGCGTTCTCTATCTGCTGCCGGCATTGCTTGGCGAGACCGCGGCTGACGCGGTCTTGCCAAACAGCACGCTCGACACCGCGCGCGGGATCGACTATGTGCTGGCCGAGAATGCTCGCAGTGCCCGGTCACTGCTGAAGACGATTGGACATCCGAAACCGATCGCTGAAATTCGAGTGGTTGAAATTGGACACACTCCGGACGGCTCGCGCATCGATGCCTGGCTTGCTCCGCTTCTGCGCGAAGGCATCGACGCCGCACTCGTTTCCGAAGCAGGCTGCCCGGGGATTGCCGATCCGGGTGCCGAGATCGTCGCCCGTGCGCACGCGCTCGGCATTGTTGTTCGCCCGCTGGTCGGTCCGTCCTCGCTTCTGCTCGCATTGATGGCGAGCGGATTGAACGGTCAGCAGTTCCGCTTCGTTGGCTACCTGCCGCGCGACGCCGGCCCACTGGCGCAGCGCCTGCGTGAAATCGAGCGCGACTCTCTGCGCGGCGAGACGCAGATTTTCATCGAGACGCCGTATCGCAATCGGCGATTGCTGGACGCGATTCTTCAGGCTTGCCGGACGACCACTCGACTCAGCCTCGCGGTCGAACTGACGACCACGAACGAACGAATCGCCACGCACACGGTTGGCGAATGGTCAGCGCTCTCCGAGGACAAGCGCCCCCCGCTTCAGCGGCATCCCGCCGTTTTCTCGTTACTCGCCGTGCCCGAGCCCGCCGCTGCTCAGCGACGATCGGGCGCACGCGCGAACGGATCGGGTCGCCAGTAGATCGTGCCGTCGCGCTCGAATACGTCGAGCCGACGCAGACTGCCGCGCCCCGCACAAGGTCCGCCCGCACAGGCGCCGGAGTTCGGTTCGTACAAAGCGCCATGCGTGGCGCAGACAAGAAACTCGCGGTCAAAGTCGAAGAACTCGCCCGGCTGCCAGTCAAGCTCCATTGCCACATGCGCGCAGCGATTGACGTAGCCATGCACGCGACCGCGATGGCGGATCACGAATCCGGTTGCCCGCTCGCCGCCCGCGATCAGTTCGAAACGAATACCGGTGCTGCCGTCGCGTAGCGCATCAGCCGCGCACAGTTCGATTACCGCCTCGGCAGCAACCATGCGTGCAACTCGCGCAGCGAATTGAACATGGCGAGCGGGGCGAGCGCGCGCAGCGCCTCGGCTGGATGCGCGCCGTGAGTCACACCGACCGCGTGCGTCCGTGCCGCCGCGGCCATCTGCAGGTCATGTGTGGTGTCGCCGATCATCAGCGTGCGGTCAGGTTCAACCATCAATTCTTCCGTCAGTTCGAGCAGCATTGCCGGATGCGGCTTCGGATGCGTCTGGTCGGCGCAGCGCGTGGCCGCGAACACCCCGTTCATTTCCGCCGCCCCCAGCGCACGCGCCAGTCCCGCCCGGCTCTTGCCGGTCGCGATAGCAAGCCGCACGTCGCGTGCGCGAATTGCATCGATCAGTTCGCGGGCGCCATCAAACAGATCAAAGTCGTTTTCCGCCGCCAGATAATGCACGCGATAACGCTCCGAAAACGCCGCGGCGCGCGCTGGTTCCAGATCGGGCACCGCAAGCGCCAGTGCGTCGCGCAGCCCCAGCCCGATCACGTGGCTGGCGCGCTCGAAATCCGGGACCGGCAATCCAAGGTCAGACGCCGCCGCCTGAATGCTGCGGGCGATGGTCGGGGTGGAGTCGATCAAGGTGCCATCCCAGTCGAAGACAACGAGATCGAAACGTTCAAGCATGTCGCAGCGTCCGCAGCAGTTCATCGCATTCGGGCGGAAGCTGTGCTTCCAGCACAAGCCTTTCCCCGCTCACCGGGTGGACAAGACTGGCGTGAAAGGCATGCAGAAACATCCGCCCGAACTTTGCGCCGAAATCACCCCTTGCCAGGCGCCGATTCAGATCAAAGTCTCCGTACTTTTCGTCGCCCACGATCGCAAATCCCGCATGTGCAAGGTGTACGCGTATCTGATGCGTGCGTCCGCTCTTGAGCTGTGCCTCGAGCAAGGAAAACTCCCCGAGCCGCTCCCGCAGTGTGATGATCGTGTGCGACGGCATTCCCTCGGGATCAACCGCCACGCGACGCTCGCCGGCCTTGGTCACATACTTGGTCAACGCCGCCTTGATGTGCTGCCGATCATTTACCCAGTCACCTGCAACCAGCGTCAGGTAGCGCTTGTCCACCTGCCCTTCGCGCAGTTGTTCGTGCAGCCGCACCAGCGCGCGGCGCGACTTTGCCAGCAGCAGCACGCCCGACGTCCCCCGATCCAGGCGGTGCGCAAGTTCAAGGAACGGTTGCTGCGGTCGTGCGGCTCGCAACCGCTCGATCAGCCCGAACGCGATACCGCTGCCCCCATGTGCAGCCAGGCCGGCCGGCTTATCGATCACAAGCAGGTGCTCGTCCTCGAACAGGATCGGCGGCAGGTCGGCCAGCGGCGTCGCGCGCGGCGTGGCGCAGGCGGCGGTTCGCAGCGGCGGAACGCGCAGCACATCTCCCGCGGCGAGCCGCTGACTCACCGTCGCGCGTGCCTTGTTCACGCGTACCTCTCCGCTGCGGACGATCCGATAGACGTGGCTTTTCGGCACGCCCTTGGCGAGCTTCAGCAGGTAGTTATCGAGGCGCTGGCCGGCTCCGTCTTCGCCGACCGTGACCTGTGCAACCCGGTCGGCCGACACCGCGGCCGGTGCGGCAGGAGCGCCAGTTGGCCGCCGCCGTTCACCCGACCGGGCTGCCCGTTCAGTACGCGTTTTGCCGGGAGCGTCCATGTTGCATATACTTGAGCGCGCGTTGAAGTTAGGCAGCGCACTTCAAGTGACGGCTCAGGAGTTGAGCCCTGCGAGGCGGGGCAACGAAGTCGAGCCGGCTGCCGCAAGTTCGACGTGGGGCGATTCTAACGGCCGATGGCGCCGGCTTAGGGCAGGATGCATCGGAGCAGAATCGACGCAGGCACATCGGTCACGATTGAAGGCCGGTGATATACAAAGCGCGACGACTTCGTGGTCGCCGCAACGAGTAACCCGAGGGCAACGCGCGACGGTCATCCGACAGTCGTCCGCCCGGTTGAATCGAATCGAGCTTGGCCCGCCGTTGTGAGCGGGTGTGACGCGAACCGACAGCATGACTTCAGGACGAGCAACCGCCGCGAGAGGAAAGTTTGCCTTGGCCGGCAATGAAGTGGCACGGACGGTGGAGTATCCGCCGCGTCGTCCGCTCGGACATCGTCTCGACTGAGTTGCGGTCCGCCGCGCACCGCGGCGCGTTTCGGCCCGAATCGATTCAGCGTCAAAGCGCCCCGAAAAGAGGCGCGCAGGAGAGCTGAATGAAACGGATGCTTTTCAACGCCACGCATGCAGAAGAGCTGCGCGTGGCGATCGTCGATGGACAGAAGCTCATCGACATCGACATCGAGACCGCAGGGCGCGAACAGCGCAAGTCGAACATCTACAAGGGCCTTGTCACCCGCGTCGAACCGAGCCTCGAAGCCTGCTTCGTCGACTACGGCGAAGAGCGCCACGGCTTCCTGCCGTTCAAGGAAATCTCGCGCAACTTCTTCAAGTCAGGCGTCGATGTCGGGCGCGCCCGCATCAATGAGGCCATCTCCGAAGGGCAGGAGATGATCGTCCAGGTTGAGAAGGAAGAGCGCGGCAATAAGGGCGCGGCGCTCACCACGTTCGTCTCCCTGGCCGGCCGATATCTGGTGCTGATGCCGAACAACCCCCGCGGCGGCGGCGTGTCGCGTCGCGTCGAAGGTGAAGATCGGCAGGAATTGCGCGAAGCGGTCGACAAGCTCGAATTGCCATCTGGCATGAGCGTGATCGCGCGCACTGCCGGAATCGGCCGTGCCGTGGAAGAACTGCAGTGGGACCTGAACTATCTGCTGCAATTGTGGCGCGCGATCGAGGGCGCGTCCACAGCGCTGTATCGCGATGCGGCCGGCAACACGGTCAAGGACGCTTCAAGCGATGGGCAGAAGAACAAGCGCCTGAATCCGGCGCCGTTTCTGATCTTCGAGGAATCGAGCCTCGTGATCCGCGCGATTCGCGACTACTTCCATCCGGAGATCGGCGAGATCCTGGTCGACACCGACGATGTCGCCGAGCAGGCGCAGCAGTTCATGTCGCACGTAATGCCGGACATGGTCAATCGCGTCAAGCGTTACAAGGACGACATCCCGCTTTTTTCACGCTTCCAGATCGAGCATCAGATCGAGACTGCGCACTCGCGCACGGTCCCGCTGCCGTCCGGCGGCGCGATCGTGATCGACCATACCGAGGCGCTGGTGTCGATCGACGTCAACTCGGCGCGGGCAACCAAAGGATCGGATATCGAGGAAACGGCGCTCAAGACCAACGCCGAGGCGGCCGATGAAGCGGCACGTCAGCTGCGTCTGCGCGATCTGGGCGGGCTGATCGTGATCGACTTCATCGACATGGAAGACGCCAAGAACCAGCGCGCGGTCGAGAACCGGTTGAAGGATGCACTGCATTACGACCGCGCGCGCGTGCAGATGGGCAAGATCTCGCGCTTCGGGCTGATGGAACTGTCACGGCAGCGGCTGCGGCCGGCGCTGTCGGAAGGCAGCCACGTTGCCTGCCCGCGCTGTAATGGCGTCGGCGTGATCCGCGACACGGACAGCTCGGCGCTTCACATCCTGCGCATCCTGCAGGAAGAAGTGATGAAGGAAAACACCGCGGCGATTCACGCGCAGTTGCCGGTCGAAGTTGCCACCTACCTGCTCAACGAGAAGCGCGCCGATATCGCCAAGCTCGAGGCGCGGCATCGCGTGTCGCTCGTGTTGATTCCGAACAAGCACCTTGAGACCCCGCACTACAAGATCGAGCGCCTGAAGCACGACGACGAGCGTCTGGATCTGGCCAAGGCCAGCTATGACCGTGCTGAGGCACCTGCGCTGGATACCGTCTACGGCGCCGCCAAGGCGGCCGAAGCCGAGCGCGCACGGCCGAAGCAGGAGGCCGTTGTCCGCGGCATCGTGCCCGAGACACCCGCGCCGGTCGTCGCCCCTCCTCCCGCGGCTGCTCCGATTCCGGCGCCCGCCGTGGTCGCTGCGCCGGCGGCTTCGCTCTGGAATCGCCTCAAGCGCTTCTTTGCCGGAGAGCCAACGGTGGCTTCCGCCCCGGCCCTCGCAGCGCCGCGCGCAGCAGAACCGCCTCGGCCGGGGCGTGGTGCGAATGAGACCGGACGTGATCGTGGCGAACGCGGCAACGGTCGCCGTGAGAAGCGCAGCGAACGTGGAGGCCGCGACGGGTCACGTGGCCCCCGGCCGGAGGGGCAGAGGCGAGACCAGCGTCCGGGTCGGAATGAGCGGCCCGAGGAACGCGACCGCAAGCCCGCTGAGGCGCGCCCCGAAGCGGAGACTCGTGAACGTCGTCCACCGCGCCCGGAGCGGGGACAACGTCCTCGCCAGCAAGCAGAGGCGCAACGAGTCGAGTCAGCGGAACTTCCAAAGCCGGCGATCGATATCGACGTGAGTGCGCCTCTCGCTGTGCCGGTCGCGCTCGCCTCTTCCGCAGTCGCTGCGCTCGAGGCACCGACGGTGTCAGATTTGACACCGGGGGCCGACGAGGGCGGAGACGACCGCCGCGGGCGGCGCCGTCGCCGTCGCCGTGGACGGGGCGGCGAGCGGGACGTCGAACGAGCAGATACGGCCGTCGCTCAAGGGACAGAGGCCATCGAATCGCCCGTGCCCACCATAGCGACGGAGGAGGCGCCGATCGCCGCAGCACCGCAGTTTGCCGAAGCCGTGGCGGAGCCAAATGAGCCGACCCCGCAGTTGCAGCAGCCCGTCATTGCCGCTGCCGCGCCACCATCAATCGCCTTGCCGCGCGTTGAAGCAGCGCCAATGTCGATCGAGACACTGACACCGCTGCTCGAGCAAGCCGGGTTGATGCTGGTGCAGACGGCGCCTGCCAAGCATGCCGAGGTCCTCGCGCGCATCGCCGCCGAGCCCGGGCCGATTCGGGTTCCGCGCGAACGCCCGGTGTTGCCGCCCCTTGATCTGGGTCCGCTGATTCAGGTGGAAACGCGCCGGCGCGACATGCAACCTTCGCAACCGGCGTAAACCGCGGACGCCTCAGCTCGTGCAGTTCCGAGCTAGGCGCTCGCGTCGCGCTGAACGGCACCACGCGTACAGCGCGTCATAGAGGATCATGCCCTGCGCCAGCAGCGCATGATCATCCGCATACTTTTCGCCCAGGCCGAGCGAAATCGCCAGCAGTCCAGACGCCTGCGGTGCAAGGTCTAGTCGATCCGTATCGGCGGCACGCACGATTAACGCAAGCGTATCCAGCCCGGGCTGGACGATTGCGTACTTGCGCAGGAACGCATCGAAGCTGCACAGCTCGCCGACGTGCGTGAGTTCGACGCCTGGCACGTCAAACGGCGTCGCCGGCGTTGCGCGCGCAACCTGCTGCACCTGCGCGCTCGGCACGAAAAGAATTTCCCCCTCCGGATCGATGAAGCGCCGGATCAGCCATGGGCAGGCGATGCGGTCGATCTTTGGACGTTCGCGTGTGACCCATTTCATGGTTGGCCTTCCTTCCTCTTAAGCGGCAGATTGCGCGCACGCCAGGCCTCGATGCCGCCGGCAACGCAGTGCACATCGAAGCCACGGTGTCTCAGCGCGAGCGCCGTTGCACGGCTGATCGCGTGGCCATGCACGCAGTAAAGCGCCATCGGCCGCGCACGATCCAGGTCGCAGGCCCACACATCGACGTGTTCGGGATCGCGCCAGCGAGCACCGACGATCACTTCTTCCGCCGCCTCAAACACCGGACGGCGTCTGACGTCGATGATTTGCCAGTCATTGAGCTGCGCCGCGAGTGCATCGGGCGCGATTTCAATCGATGCAGCAGTTGCCGCCACAGCCAGCTCGAAACGCTCAGCGATCCGATCCCAGTGCAGGTTATGCATGAAAGCCTGCACGTAATCGGCGGCGGCCGAGCCGTAATCAATGTGATACGCATGTTCGTACATATCGAGCGCGATGATCGGCGTTGCCTCACCCAGCGCATGCGCGTGGTCCGCGGACCATTGGTTGACCAGTTGACCGCCGCGCGGAAACCATGACATCAGCACCCAGCCGGAGCCGCCCGCCAGCGCTTTGCCCATCGCGACGAATTCGGCGCGCCAGCGGTCAAACGAGCCGAAAGCAGCCGCCAGCGCGGTCCGCAGCGGACCGTCGGCGAGTTCACTTTTGCCACCGAGGTTATCGAAGTGCACCTCGTGCAACAGCATTGAATTGGCAGCGATCAGTTCTTCGCGTTTGAGCCCATTCAATTCGAACCCCGCCACCTTCTCGATGTCAATCGAACGCACACGCGTGCGGATCGCATTCAGTCTCCCCACCGCGCCCGCGTAGTTATTGCGGTGGTGGCTGACGATCAATCGCTCGGACAGTCCTCGCAATTCAGTGGCATCGAAGGGCAGCGGTTTCAGTTCGTAGTTCATTCCGTACTCCTCCTCAGCGTATCCACACCAGGATCAGCCCTGCCAGAGCGCAGGCGCCGATGACGGGAATCACACCGACCTTGAAACGAAACAACGCAATCACTGCAGCGGCCGTGATAAGCGCAGCGACCCAGTCGAATGCGCCGGCGTACCCTTGTGGCCACATCACATGCCAGGCAAAGAACAAGGCGAGATTGACGATCACACCGACCACTGCCGCGGTGATTGCCGTCAAAGGCGCGGTGAAGCGCAAGTCGCCGTGCGTGGATTCGATGAACGGTGCACCGGCAAAGATGAAGACGAACGACGGCAGAAAGGTGAAGAAGGTCACGATGCATGCGGCCGCAGCGCCCGCCAGGAACGACGCGTCGGGACCAAACACGTGTTGCTGCCACGCCCCCACGAAGCCGACAAACGCGACCACCATGATCAGCGGCCCTGGCGTCGTTTCACCCAGCGCGAGGCCCGCGATCATCTGTGGCGCTGACAGCCACTGATAGTGCTCGACGGCACCCTGATAGACATAGGGCAACACCGCATAGGCACCGCCAAACGTCAGCAGCGCGGCCTTGGTGAAGAACCAACCCATCTGTGTCAACGTCGCCTGCCAACCAAATGACGCGATCAGCAGCAGCATCGCTGTGCCCCACAGCAAACTGCCGATCAGCGCGGTGTACAGCAGTCGCTGTCTCGAGAATTGCGCGTGTGCGGGAGGCGGCGTGTCATCGTCGATCAACGCCGGCACGTGCCTTGAGGTCGCAGTCACCGGGTGCCCGCCGCCCGGCGAAAACCGAGCAGGCGCAACGCGGCCCCCAATGGCACCAACCGCCGCGGCAATCGCGACGATCAGCGGAAACGGTGCATCAAGGGCGAAGATGGCGGCAAAGGCCGTCGCCGCGATCGTCCACAACCAGGCGTTCTTCAACGCGCGCGAGCCGATGCGCCAGGCGGCATGCAGCACGATCGCCGTCACCGCCGGCTTGATGCCATAAAAGACGCCCGCGACCAGCGGCACATCGCCGAACGCAACATAGATCCAAGACAGCACAATCAGCAGCGCCAGCGACGGCAGCACAAAAAGACCGCCGGCGACGAGGCCGCCCCAGGTCCGATGCATCAGCCAGCCGATGTACGTCGCGAGTTGTTGCGCCTCGGGGCCAGGCAGCAGCATGCAGAAGTTCAAGGCGTGCAGAAAACGCCGCTCGGAAATCCAGCGGCGCCGCTCGACCAGTTCCTGATGCATGACCGCGATCTGTCCTGCTGGTCCGCCGAAGCTGACGAAACCCAGCTTCAGCCAGAAGCGCAGTGCGGTGAGAAACGGGACAGGCGGCACGCTGTAAGGCACTTCGTGCTTCACTTGGACTGGGCCTCGGTTTCCTGCGTGTTGGCCGATAACGCGGCGTACAGCGCATCCAGAACGGCGCTCGCGGCACAGAGAAATTCGTCATCATCGACGCAGGTCTGGCGCAGCCCTTTCAGTACAAGCTCGATACCGGCTGCTGTCTCCACCGGTGCGCCGCCAGCATCGAGCGCATGGACGATCGCTCCCATTGCCACCAGCGCGGCATCCCGGTTCAGATCAAAGCTCAACACCAGCACCTCGAACGTCACGCGACCTGCCACATGAGCGAAGTCGGCGCCATCGAAATCAAATCCGACCGCGCGCCTGGGCATTTCGGCCGGCTTGGCGAGCCAGGCGAAGCGCGCCTCAGGATCAATGAAGCGGCGGATCAGCCACGCGCACGCAACACGATCAACCCATAGCCCGCGTCGCGTGGCCCAGATACGGCCGGTGTAGCGCGTGCGCGCGCGGCGCGTGATGTCGCCTGGGGCGGCGGTTGGTTCATCCGGCGTCGCCAGCCGCTCGACCGCAATGCGCAGATCATTGAGTGCGCTGGCGAGCTGCTCGGCAGTTGGTCCGGGAAAGTAATCGATTGAAGCTAATGCCGCCAATTCGCCGTCGAGCTCGCGCACGGCCTTGCGCAGTACGTCGACACGATCGCGTCCGAGCCGTCCGCGGAGCTTCTGGCAGCGCTTGAGTAGCTCTCCGTAGTCCGAACTGCGGTCGAACAATGCCCGCCACTGCGCTTGCTGATCACTGCTGGCATCGACCTGCATGACGTGCGCACTGCCCGCGCCCTGCTCAACATTCCGTGCAAGCTGATCAAACGCAGACGCGAGTTCTGGCCGCGCCGGCAGGAGGTACACGCCGTCGCGCAGGATGGCCGCACCGAGTCGCCGGACCTCGCGCCAGACACGCATCCGGACGGCGGCGTTGCCGGTCGGCTGCGTGGTGACCAGCAAGGTCCAATCAACGGCACTGCTTTTGTGTAGCATATGCAACATTATAGTTGCATATACTACATAGGTCAACCCGCGACTGGTCCCGGTCCAACCGCTGTGAGGCGGTTGCCAACCCGCCATTTCTCCGCGGGCAAAAGGGGCCTTGCGACGCCGCCTGCCACAGACCGGTAACATGTCCAGCCATGACTGATCGCATCATTCCCTTGCTCGACGAGCGCGTCCCGGTGAGGGTGCCGCAACGGCCAACCGTGCTCGAAACGCCGGACGGCCGGTTGACGGACCGTCTGACACGACCGCTGCACGATCTGCGCATCTCGGTCACGGACCGCTGCAACTTCCGTTGCACGTATTGCATGCCGAAGGAAGTATTCGATTCGCGCTACCACTTCCTGCCGCACGCCGATTTGCTGACGTTCGAGGAGA
>DAITAC010000033.1:0-6271 GCA_036824465.1 Burkholderiaceae bacterium | reverse complement strand
TTCGATTCGCGCTACCACTTCCTGCCGCACGCCGATTTGCTGACGTTCGAGGAGATCACCCGGCTCGCAGGCATCTTCATCGAGCATGGCGTGGAAAAGATCCGGCTGACCGGTGGCGAACCGCTGCTGCGAAAGGATCTGGAACACCTGATCGAGATGCTCGCGCCGTTAAAGACCCGCTCCGGCGCACTGCTTGACTTGACGCTGACCACCAATGCATCGATCCTGGCGCGCAAGGCGCGATCGCTTGCCAGCGCCGGGCTCAAGCGCGTGACCGTTTCCCTCGATGCGCTCGACGACGCGGTGTTCCGGCGCATGAACGATGTCGATTTCCCCGTCGCCGACGTGCTGCACGGCATCGACGCAGCCGTCGCGGCCGGACTTGCACCGGTCAAGATCAACATGGTCGTGAAACGCGGCATCAACGACCACGAGATCCTGCCGATGGCGCGCCTGTTCAGGCGCAGCGGGCACATCGTGCGCTTTATCGAGTTCATGGACGTCGGCACCTCAAACGGTTGGCGACTCGACGACGTCGTGCCGTCGGCCGAGGTGGTCGCGCGAATCTCCGCTGAGTTGCCGCTCGAGCCGCTTGATGCCAACTACCCTGGCGAGGTCGCCGAACGCTGGCGCTACCGCGATGGCGGCGGCGAGATTGGGGTCATTTCGAGCGTAACGCAGGCGTTCTGCAGCACCTGCACGCGTGCGCGGCTGTCGACGGAAGGCAAGCTTTATCTGTGCCTGTTCGCGCAGAGCGGCCATGACTTGCGTGCGCTGGTCCGCGGCGGCGCCAGCGATGGCGAGATTTCAACGGCCATCGCGCACATCTGGCGCGCGCGTACCGACCGCTACTCCGAACTGCGCAGCGCGGCCACCATCGGCGCAACGAAGATTGAAATGTCCTACATCGGTGGCTGAGCGAGGCTTCCGCTCGTGGCCAAACCGATCCAGCAGGATGTCACGGGACTGGTTCTTGCCGGCGGACGCGCAACTCGAATGGGCGGCGTCGACAAGGGCCTCGTCGAAGTAATCGGTAAACCGATGGTGCAGCATGTGATCGATCGGCTCAGGCCGCAGGTCGGTGAGTTGATCATCAGCGCGAATCGAAACCTCGATCAATACGCCCTGCTCGCTGACCGCGTCATCGCCGATGAGAATACGGGACAGGAATCACATGCAGGCCCGTTGGCCGGCATGCTGGCCGGATTACGCGCGGCGACGACCAACTGGGTGGCGTGCGTGCCCTGCGATGCACCGCGACTGCCGCTCGACCTCGTGGCGCGCCTTGCGGAAGCTATCGGCGGCGCGAGCGCCGCAGTCGCGCGCACGGTCGATGGCCTGCAGCCGGTCTTCTGCCTGCTCAGTACCAACCTCGCCGCTGATCTTGGGCGCAGGCTGCGAGCCGGGGAACGCAAGACCGAGGCATGGTTGCGTTCGGTCGGTGCCGTCGCCGTTGGTTTCGACGACGCATCTGCGTTTGCCAACTTCAATTCGTTCGAAGAATTGAAGCCCCTTGGCGGGCAATCATGAGCTTTCCAATGCGAACGCCGATGGGCTGATTGCCCTCGGACCGCGCTCCCGCTACCGGGCCTGCGATCTCGTCGACACGATCGCGCTCTCCCTGCTTGACTAGTAACGCTTCATGATCTGTAGCATCTTTTTCGCCAGCGGCCGATACGGCGGCTCGAACAGGCCGAGCGCATTGATGCGCGACTGATGAAAAACGGGCTTCAGCTTGCTGAAGGTGTTGAAACCCCAGCGGCCGCGGTGGTGACCCATGCCCGACGGGCCAACGCCGCCGAAAGGCATCGAATCCTGAGCGATGTGCATCAGGACATCGTTCACCGACACGCCTCCGGCGTGCGTTGCACGCAGCGCGGCGTCCGATCGTGATCGGTCATGGTCGAACCAGTAAAGCGCCAGTGGCCGCGGCCGTTCGGCAATGAAGGCGATGACGTCGTCAATCGCGTCGTAGGGCACAAGCGGCAACAGCGGGCCAAAGATCTCGTCGCGCATCAGGTCGAGGTCGGCGGCGGGATCGACAATGAGTTGCGGCGCCAGTCGGTGGGCCGCATCGTCCCGTTGCCTGCCGTCGAACAATGGCTCAATTCGGCTGCCTCGTTTCTGTGCCTGTTGCAGGTATCCGGTCAGGCGCGTGTACTGCCGGGAATCGATCACGCTGCAGAAATCGCGATCCGCCAGCCCCGCCGGATGCATGCGCTTGGCAACTCTGCGCGCAGTCGCGATGAAAGGCTCTAACTGCGCGCGTGGCAGCAGCAGATAATCGGGCGCAATACAGGTCTGGCCGGCATTGATCAATTTGCCCACCAGAATTCGCCTGACCGCATGCGGTAGCGAATAGCCGGGTGCAATCACTGCCGGCGACTTGCCGCCTAGTTCCAGTGTGACCGGCGTCAGATTTGCGGCCGCCGCAGCCATCACCTTGCGACCAACCGTCGTCGATCCGGTGAAGAGCAGATGGTCCAACGGCAGCGCACTGAACGCGGCCGCGACGTCGGGACCGCCGAGCACCACAGCAACTTCGTCAGCGGCAAAGTGCTGCGCGCAAAGACGCGAAAACAACTCGCCGAAGGCCGGCGTGTACTCGGAGAGTTTGACCAGTGTGCGGTTACCGGCCGCGATTGCAGTGACCAGGGGCCCGACCGCAAGAAACAGCGGATAGTTCCACGGCACGATGATCCCCACCACGCCAAGTGGCTGTGGCACAACCTGTCCGGTCGCCGGGAGGAACCATTTCGAAATTGCGGCCCGACGCGGTTTCATCCAGTTGCGACCATGACGGAGGACGGATTTCAGCTCGTCGAGACTGGGAAACAGCTCAAGCAGCTGTGTCTCGATTGCCGGGCGACCGCCGAAGTCGGCATCGATCGCCTGCTCGATCGCGGACTGATTGTCCGTCAGCATTCGCTGAAGACGTCGCAGCCGATCGCGGCGCGTGGCCCAGTCGGGGAACGGTTCGCGTGCATACGCCGCACGCTGAGCCTCGAACAGCGACTGCATCTGCAACGGCGAGTCGGATGGCGTCATGACGAAATGTCCGAGACAGGGAAGTCAAATCCTAGCGTTTGAAGCCGCCTGCCCGGTGGAACACTCCGTCTAAACGCGGGTGATCCAGATAACACCATCTTCCCGCTCGGCATGAACCGTTCCGTGCCCGAACTCGCTGGCAAGCGAGTTCGCCTCCGTTCATGGCGCGACGAAGCAGGTGCGGTATTTGCAGACCCGAATGGGGATTTCACGACGCTGGAACTCTTTCCCCACAGCGTTTGCCCGCACCGATTCCGATGCCATGCTGGGTCACAAGCAGGCTGTGATTCCCGAGCACCGCTGAGGCAATTGGTGCCCGGACATCAAACGGCCGCTGCCCAGGCCTCGCTGGACCCAGCAAGCCGACGTTTGAAGCGCGCTTCACGTCATGCCTGGACATCTGCTGCCTGGCATTCGGCCTGGAGGAAAGGCTGTGCGACAGAAGCGGCACACATGTCGCGCACGCATTCGGGTTCGATGAACTGCAGCTTGACGAAATTGTCCCGTTCACCCTCGCCGGAAACTCTCGGTCACCAAGCGCAATGGACAGAATCGGCCTGACGCACGACGCCGCGGACGATTTCGATCATCCGCGCCCGCCAGAGGGCCACCCGCAGCGCCCCACGCGCTGTACCGCATCGCGCGCGGCGTTACTTCTTCTTGGCCTTCGACCCGGACGAGCGCGACTCGGGTGCCTCGTCCTGCTCCGCCTTCGTCTGATCCCCGATCACGCCCTTGAGCGGACAGATCGAAAAGGCCGGGCACTTACGGCACCCGGCAACAATCGCGATTGGGCAAAGTGTCATCTCGATCTCCCGTTGACAGCACCGCTACACGATACGCGCAATCCTCAGGCGATCTCTTCGTACAGCGGCAGGGTCAGAAATTCCGCAAACGATTCCTGCGTGCTCATCTGCTCGAAGATCTGCGCGGCGCGATCGTAAGTATTGCCGGCCTCCGCGCCAACGACTGCCTTGACCTTGGCGAGTTCCTCCGGAATCAAGGATCGCACCAGATCGGCCGTTACCTTGCGGCCATCCTCGAGCCGCCCCTTGGCCGAACGGATCCATTGCCACACCTGCGAGCGACTGATCTCCGCAGTCGCGGCATCTTCCATCAGGTTGTGGATTGGCACGCAGCCATTGCCGGCCAACCACGAGCCGAGGTAATGGATCCCGACGTTGATGTTCATCCGCAGGCCAGCCTCGGTGATCGGCGTTTCCGGCTTGAAATTCAGCAGGTCGGCTGCGAAAACCGCCACATCGTCTCGCTGCTTTTCGATCTGGTTCGGCTTGTCTCCGAGCACTGCAACGAATTCCTGCATCGCGGGCTCGACCAGCCCCGGGTGCGCCACCCATGCACCGTCGTAGCCATCCTGCGCGGCGCGAGCCTTGTCACCGCGCACGGCATCAATGGCGCGCTGATTGAGTTCCGGATTGTTCTTGACCGGAATCTGCGCATTCATGCCGCCGATGGCGGGCGCCTCTCGCCGGTGACAGGTCTTGAGCAGCAGCAACGCATACGCCTCCATGAACGGCACGCGCATCGTGATCTGGCCGCGATCAGCCAGGCAGAAGTCGCGATTGAGCTTGAATTTCTTGATGCACGAGAAGATGTAGTCCCAGCGCCCGGCGTTCAGTCCGGCCGAATGTTCACGCAATTCGTAAAGGATCTCATCCATTTCGAACGCGGCCACAATGGTCTCGATCAGCACGGTCGCCTTGATCGTCCCCTGCGGAATGCCGAGTTCCTTCTGCGTCATCACGAAGATGTCGTTCCACAGTCGCGCCTCGAGATGCGACTCCATCTTCGGGAGGTAGAAGTACGGGCCGGTGCCGCGCGCCAGCAGCTCCTTCGCGTTGTGGAACATGAACAGTGCGAAGTCAAATATGCCACCCGAAACACGCTGGCCATCGACGAACACGTGCTTCTCGTCCAGGTGCCAGCCGCGCGGCCGCACCACGAGCGTGGCCACTTTGTCGTTGAGTTTGTAGAACTTGCCGCCCTGCTCCAGCGTGATCGTGCGACGGATCGCATCGATCAGGTTGATCTGCCCCTGGATCTGGTTGTCCCAGTTGGGTGAGTTGCTGTCCTCGAAATCGGTCATGTAGGCATCCGCGCCAGAGTTCAGCGCGTTGATGATCATCTTGCGCTCGACCGGGCCGGTGATTTCCACCCGGCGACATTGCAGATCGGCCGGGATCGGGGCGATCTTCCAATTGCCATCGCGGATCCATTTCGTTTCCGCAAGAAAATCCGGACGTTCGCCGGCGTCGAGCCGCCTCGTGCGTTCAACTCGTTTCGTCAGCAGTTCCTGGCGGCGGGTTTCATATGCCCGATGCAGTTTCGCAACCAGCGCCAACGCATCGGTCGAGAGAATCCGGTCGTAGCCGGGCTTGATCGGCGCCTTGATCTCGACGCCTTGGGGCAGACTCATCACTTCTCCTACTTCCTGATGGATTGCAGAACGAAACTTGCGGCATCATCGAGCGACTTCCCACTCGCGTCGGGTCGCTCGCCGAGACGATCGAGCGGCCCGCCCGTGCGGTTGACCCAGAAACTGACATAGCCGTACCACTTGGCTCCGATCGCATCCCAGGCATTGCTGCTGACCAGAGCGATCTCCGATGCGGGATGCTTGAGTGTCAACGGCCCAAGCTCGTACACCGCGGGCGCGGTCTTGAATGCATGCACCTGATCCGCCGACAGGACCACGTCGAAAAAGTCGCTCAATCCCGCCCCGTGCATCACGTCGTCCAGCAGTCCCGGATCGCCGTTGCTGAGCACGCCCATCGTCACACCCGCCTTCTCAAGCTTTTTCAGTGACGGAATCGCGTCAGGAAACGGATCAAGCTGCGTGTATTCGTGCATCAACATACCTCGTGCGGCGGCGTCCAGCGGCAGAGACAGCGCATCGCTTGCGAACTGAAGCGCATCCTCGGTGACGCGCGTGAAGGGCACATAGCGGCCCGAGATCGTGCGCAGCCGTGTGTACTCGAGCTGTTTTTCGCGCCACAGCCGCGCCAGCTGCGCTCCGTTACCGGGAAAGAGCTGATCGGCGCGCGCCCAGACCGACTGTACGTCGAGCAGGGTGCCGAAGACGTCAAACAATACTGCACGAATCGTCATGATTTTCCCCTCCAGGGGCTCAGTATATTTGGAGCCGGGTCTTGCCATCGGGCGCCGGATTCAGACTCGTCCTTCTTCCAGGCGCGATCAGCCG
>DAITAC010000032.1:32826-39113 GCA_036824465.1 Burkholderiaceae bacterium | reverse complement strand
GCTGACCGAAAGTTTGAGACCGATGATCCCCCGCCACGAAGTGACAGCCTGCTAGACGGTCGCGTCCTTCTGCTGCAGGGCGAAGATGGAGCTATAGCCCCGCGACCAGTCCGGCGGCATGGGGCACGGCCTTGGATCGTGGTGAGCCCACGCGGCACGCTTGCCTCGCACGATCGTTTCCGAGTGTTCCGGTTTCAGCGGATTCACCGTATAGGGCAGCGCGTCGGCCGATGCGAACGTGAAGAGAAGCAAGGGCCGACCGGTGTCCGACTCATTGCGCGGTGAGCCGTGCAGGGTCCGGCAGTTGTGCAATGTCAACGATCCGGCGGGCCCGGTCAGGTAGACCGCCTTCGAAAGATCGAGCCGGGCAAGCTCGTCAGCTTTCAGGCAGCCGATCCACTGGCCCTGGTCGTCGTACTGGGGAATCAGTTCCCATTCATGGCTGCCGGGCAGTACGCCCAGCGGGCCCTGATCCATCCCGCAGTCATAGAGCAACGTCCCGACGGTCAGCGGCGAGTAGTTGGTATGCGGCCAGAAGCCAATGTCGTAGTGCCATTTGACCTCCTCGCCGCCCTTGGCCCATTTGTAGTTGAGCTTCGAGTGGTGGAACTTCACATCGGGGCCGACCAGGTCGGCAACGACGTCAGCGAGAATTGACTGGGTGCAGTATTCCCAGATCGTCGGGTGGTGTTGATCGGGGTTCGATACGCGACGCAGCCGCGGTGCATCGGGCCGATGATCAGGCTCCAGATCGAAAATGGCGTCAGACTGCGTCACTGCGCGGCTGCGCTCAGCAAATTCAGTCGACACCGCGCGCAGCCGCCTGATCCAGTCTTCGGGAATGATCTTCTCGAGCAGCAGGTATCCCTCGCGAAAGTAGAACTCGCGCTGCGCCTGGGTCAGCACACGAGCGGGATACGACAGGATCTTTTCGGGGGTCATGGAAATTCTCCGGGTGGACCTAGAGCTTGTCCGTAAATAATTCGTGCGTTCGACGGGCCTATTTGGCTTGCAGTGCTAGGCGCGAGGAGCGCGGTTTGGTCGATCCAAATAAGGCCGGAGCACCGCTCCGGAAAGCAACAACGCAATGCGAGCCAAATCGGCCCGTCCCGAAGGGTTGCCGCCAGAAAGCCCGGCTGCGGTGTTGCGCGGCTTGGCCGTAGGCCCGGCTACTGTCCTGCGCCGCGCGCCTTGCAGTCGGGCTTTCTGGCGGCAACGCATCGTACGAATTATTCACGGACAAGCTCTTAGCCTTCCTTGCGCCCCATGGGCTGGGGCGCGCCTTCGCCGGCGCGCAGGAACATGTCCAGCGTGATCTCGCCGCCAGGCGGTACAACGACAAATTCCTCGTCACCCGAATCGATTCTCTCCGGCATGCTGATCAGCGCCTCGATCAGTTCCGTGGTGCCGATGGTCTCCTCATACTCCATGCCAAAGCGCTGCTTGCAGAAGTCTGCCACCTTCATCGCATCGGCACGGCAGCCGTCGAGCTCTTGCTGCGAAAAGCCGACCATGCACAGCTTTCGATAGTGCTTGTACTTCATCTCCACGAGGTAGTCAGCGGTCTCTTCATCGAACTGCTTTACGTAGTCCAGGTAGTCGCTGAGCGGCTCGTCCCTGGCATCGAGCCAGCCTTTGGTGAGGTAGTAGGTGTTGGCGCTGGCGAAGAACCGTTCCACATAGCGCTGGTGCGAGCCGAGAAAGATTGCCACGCAGTCGTGCGTGCGCGGTATCACCAGCGTATGCACGCCGGACTTCACGCCGACGAGGCCGTTGCCGCACAGGCCGTAGCCGACGATGATCGTGCTGGGCTCGGAAAGCGCGTCGATGCGCTCCTGCAGCGCCGCGGCGAGTTTCTTCGGCGTGTTGTGAAGCGTGATGTCCATCCACGTCACCGGAATGCCGGCGGGCAGCCGCTTGCCGAGCAGATCGTTCAGCACGCTGCAGGAGATCACCACGGTTGGCCGGCCCATCGTTCGCTCCTCGTTCAGGCCATGGCCTCGGCGGCGGTTGGCGCCAGCTCGGTGTGCATGATGAACAGATCCTGAAAGTCGGATCGTCCGCTGAGTTCAAGCACGTTCAGGCGACGCGCCAGCGAGGCAACGCGGCCGCGATGGTGACGATTGAACAACGCGGCACGTGCGCCGTCGCCCGCCGCGTTGCCGATGGAGCGAATGTTTTCCACCGGCAGGGGCGGCACCAGTCCGATGTTGAGGATGTCCTCGGGTTCAAGGTGATTGCCAAAGGTGCCCGCGAGGTAGATGTGGTCGAGATGGGTGACGCCGTTCTCGGCGAGCAGGATTTCGATGCCAGCGCGCAGGGCTGATTTGCCAAGTTGCACTGCGCGCACGTCCTGCTGCGTGAGCACGATGTCGCGGCCCGTGCGCGCGTAGGCGCCGCGCACCAGCACGAGCTCATCGCTGCGGCCCGCGCCATTGGCGCGCAGTTGCGGATGCGTTCCCACTGCCGCAAGTGCGCCGTCGGTGCCGATCAGGCCCGCGCGCACGCCAGCGGCCACGCTGGAAATCACCCCTGAGCCGCACAGGCCGATGGGCCGTTTGTCACCGCGCGCCGCATCGTTCGGAATCGCGGCCCAGCGTATCGCTCCGTTCGGCTCCACCCAGACGCGCTCGACCGCGCCGGGAGCAGCCCTTACGCCGCAGCGGATATGCGCGCCTTCGTAGACCGGCCCCGTCGCGCACGACGCGGCGGAAAGGCGGCCGTTGTGCGCCAGCACCACTTCGCCGTTGGTACCCACATCGACGAGAAGCTGCGAACCGCGATAGAAATCCGCGCCGCGAGTCAGCAGGGCCGCCAGCGTATCGCCGCCGATATACCCGGACACCATGGGAAAAACATAGGCCCTGGCATGGGGCGCGATGGCAAGTCCGAGTTCCCGTGCCTCGATGTTCACCCCTTCCGACCACACCGGCAGATAGGGGCCACGGCCGAGCGATTCGGGATTGAGTCCGAGCAGGATGTGCTGCATGGTCGGATTGCCCACCAGCACCGCATCCACGATGTCGTCGGCGGCAACGCCTGCTTCTTCGCACGCATCGGCGACCAGCCGGTTGATGTCGTCGAGCAGCAGGCGGCGCATGGCCGTGAGCAGCGCCGGATCCTGCTGGATGTGGGTCATGCGGGAGATCACGTCCTCGCCGTAGATCGCCTGGGGATTTCCGGCGGTGCGCATGGCAAGGATTTCACTTCGCAGCAGATCGCAAAGAAAAACCACGAACGAAGTGGTGCCGATGTCCACCGCGATGCCAACGGATCTTTCGCGGCGCCCCGGCAGCAGCTGGATGACATGCCGCTCGCGCACCACGGTCGCCGTCAGTTCGCGCGCGGCGTCGAACCCGCGCTGACTCGCATAGTCGGCCATCACTTCAAGCGGCAGCTCAACCGTGCGTTTGCCGAGCGCCGCGGCCGTGGCCTCCGTGATGCGCGCCGCGAGGGAACGCGGTGGCGGCGCGTTCGCGCTGTCAACCTCGACGGTGACGCGGCACACCAGCGGGCGCGCGGCAATTGCAGTCACGGTGTGTGGCTTGCGCGGGGCGCTTCGCACCGCCTGGCTTTCGGGCGGAATGGAGATCGCGACATCGCCATGCACCTCACACAGGCAGGCGAGGCGATAGGTCCCACCCTCGGGATGGGCAGGCAGCAGATCCCGTTCCGTCTTGCTCGGCGGGCTCAGCGCGCCGGCGTCCGCCGCATCGATCTGCACGATGCAACTGCCGCACTTTCCGCGACCGCCGCAGATCGACTTGATTCCCACGCCGCTCTTCCACGCCGCGGCGAGCATCCGCTCGCCGTGCCGCACTTCGACACTGCGCGAATCCGGATGAATGGTGACCCGATGCATGAAGATGCGGTTGGCAGGCGACTGGTATGCTGCTGACATATTATCAACGTACCCGATGCCGTCAACGGCGCCGGACGCAACGCGGCGCAAGCCCGTGCTTCTTCTACGACGCCGCGCGCATGACGCCCGCTGCTTTGCGCAGATTGCGGGGGTCGTCGAACGGGTCGGCGTCGAACTGCGCCAGATTCACCCGGTTGCCCTTGCGGATGTCGGCGGGTTCCGCTCCCCACAGCCGGCGCGGCCGGGATGTGGCCGTGCGCAGCGTCTGTTCCATCGTCATTCCGCAGCGGAGGAAATGGAACAACTCGTCGATGAGTCCGGCCCCGTGCTCCACGCCGGGGCTGCCCGCGTCGGAGCCGGCGACGAGATTCACGCCAAGCTGCGCCGCCAGTGCGACGTGCTCTTCGTGAGCGTCGAGGATGCCGCGCAGTTTCGCGACCGTTTGCGGACTCCAGCCGGCGACTTCCGGCGCCTGCCACTGGAAATGCACCGGAGAGAATGTCGGGACCCAGGCCGTGCCCCGGTCGGCCATGCGGCGCAGGATGTCGCCGGTCATGAAGAAGCCATGCTCGATGGAATCGACGCCGGCTTCAACCGCCACGGCGATGCCCTCGGTGCCGCTGCAGTGCGCGAAGCTGCGGATGCCGGCGTCGCGCGCACGTCGCACGATGAGCTTCAGGGAATCCAGATCGAACTGGGGGTCGCCTTTCACCGTGCCGGATTCGAAATCGATGATGCCGGTCTCGATGATCTTCAAATCGTCAATCGTCTCCGCCAGCTCGCTTACTGCGGCGAGCGCGTCTTCAAGCGTGGCCACTTCACGCGCGATGAAGGCGCCGTAGCGCTTCGGCCGGCGCAGCGCGATGCCTGCGGAGCGCACTTCCAGGCTCGCGGACTCGCTTCGGATGGCGTGGTTGATTCCGTAGCGGTCGCCGGCATCTCGCACCAGCGAGATGCCGCGGGCAAGCGTGCGTGCGACGTTTCCCCGTGCTACGTCCATCATGTTTGCGAAGGGTGCGTCGAGATATCGCGTGCGAACGCCGAAGTCCAGTTCGCCGCCGTCAAGAAACAGATGGCAATGCGCTTCCACCAGTCCGGGCATCACAAAGGCGCAACGCTGGGTGTCGCCAGCGTCCCGTTCGCCCGGTATGACATCGGCAATGCGTCCGCCATCGATGACGATGCTCACCGGCGTGGCGTGATAGCACTCGCCGTCGAACCAGCGGCTGGCGATCAGTGTCCTCATGTGTCCTGGTACAGATCCACGACCGCCATCAGCGCGTCACTGTCGCGCAGCTCGATGATGCGGCGGAATTCGCGCAGCACGAAGTTGTCCTCGGGCAGCAGTGTGTAACCGCGCCAGGGAGTGCCGAGCACCGTGTCGAATCCGGTGGGCATCGCGACGGTGAGGAACGCGCATTCGAGCTGGAACTTCAGGTCGGAGCCATCGGCCGCCTTGTCGGGCAGATGCTGCGGCAGGTTGGACAGCCCACCCATGATGTGAACGCCCGCCAGCTCGGGGTCCTGCCGTACCAGGCGGATGCCGTCGAGCGCCATCCTGATCAGCCCCTCCGTGTCGGCCGCGAGCGTGGCGATCGAGACGTCGACAATGAAGTCGTCGTTGGCCATGCCGTAGCCGCCTGCAAGCAATCTGCGGATCTTTCGCTTTGCGACCTCGTGCACTTCCGCGCCGCTGCGATTGGGCACCATGCGTCCGTCCCTGACTTGTTCGGACGACATGAGAATGGCCTTGCATGGTCGGATCTTCAGCAGCTCCGCCAGTTCCCAGCGTGACTCGGAGATCGAATTGATGACCGGTTTTCGGCCGCGCGCCTTGTCTGCGTCGTACGCCTTGAGGACGGTTTCCTGAACCGCGAAGTCGGGGCAATCGAGCGAAAGCGGCAGATCAACGACCGCCTGGATGCAACGTACCACCTCGACCATGAACTGCGGGTCCTTGAGCGCCTTGGTCCCGGCATTGACGTTGAGATAACTTGCGCCAGCCTTGGCCTGCCTGACGGCGAGATCCTGGATGCCCTTGAAATCCTCCTTTTCGAAGAGCGCCTGGGTGGAGCGAAATCCCGGATTGATGCGCTCTCCGATGATGGTCAGGCCGGGGATAGACAAGGAGACTCTCCTATCGGTTGAGAGGGCGGCGGTCGGCCGGCCAGCGCGCCGGAGTCGGAGACGATCGGGCCGATCAGATGCTCCTTCTTCGGCGCCATGAGGTGGATGCCGGCGATCCCCTCGATCTCGCGAACGCGCCTGATCAGCTCGACACAGATGCGCACCCCTTCGGCTTGCGGATCGGGCGAGTGTTCGAGACGGGCAATGATCGCGTCCGGGATGTGAACCCCCGGTACGTGGGCTCGCATCCAGTGCGCGGTGCGCGCCGAAACCAGAGGCCCGACTCCGACCAGAATGT
>DAITAC010000032.1:16064-32726 GCA_036824465.1 Burkholderiaceae bacterium | reverse complement strand
CGCATCCAGTGCGCGGTGCGCGCCGAAACCAGAGGCCCGACTCCGACCAGAATGTGGCAACGGTGGTGCAGGCCTTCCGCGCGCACGGCGGTCATGTATCGCTCCAGCATCGCGATGTCGAAGCAGTACTGCGTCTGCACGAACCGGGCACCAGCGACAACCTTGCGCGCCAAACGCAACGGGCGCAGGTCGAACGGCGGAACGAAGGGGTTTTCCACCGCGCCGAGAAAAAGGCGCGGGCGGCCCGCAAGCTTGCGGCCCGAGCGGTACAGACCGTCGTCGCGCAGCCGGCGCGCCGTGTCGAGCAATGAGACGGCATCGAGATCAAACACCGGCTTGGCGCCCGGGTCGTCGCCATTGCCGATAGCGTCGCCCGTGAGGCACAACAGGTTTCGGATTCCCAATGCTGAAGCCGCCAGGATGTCGCCCTGGATCGCAATTCGATTGCGATCGCGGCAGGTCATCTGCATCACCGGCTCCCAACCGGCGCGCGCCAGGATGAGCGAGACGCCAAGGCTCGACATGTGGCAATGGGCGCCCGGCGCATCGGTGACGTTCAGTGCGTCGACCCAGCCCTCGTAGTGGTGTGTGCGCGTGAGCACATCGGCGGCGTCGGCTGAATCGGGGGGCGAGCATTCAGAGGTCACGACGAAGGCGCCCGCGCGGAGTAACGCCTCCAACCTGCTGCCGGCGATCGGCTCGTCGGATTGCGGCGATTCGGTGACCAGCGGCTTTGGCCACGGCTCCTGGCGCAATACGCGCAGCCAGCTCGACCGGCCGGCGTAGTGGTGCTCGACCGGCGGATTGGGCACGGACGGCAAGACTGCCGCCCGCATGCGCTCGGCACCGCGCCGGGCCTCAATCCAGACACAGGGCATCTCCGGCACCACTTCGCAACCGCCATCTAAGCGCACGCCGCCACAGGGGCCGTTGCGCATCGACTTGGGGCAATTCATCGAGCAGGCCATGCCGGTGGCTGAAAGCGTGCACGCTCCGCACATCCGGCAGTCGAACAGCAGTCCCTTGGTCACGCGCTCGAAGGCTGCGACCGGGCGCTCCATGCGCTCGAAGCCGATCGTGCGCACCAGCGGACGCAGTGCATCAAGCACACGGGCCAGCAGGCGATAGACCGCTTCCACCACGCCTGCGTGTCGTACAGACCAGCGGCGCAGGGCGAACACGATGATGAGACCGGAGTTAGCGGGCCCTGGCGGGACCGCAGTTGCAGTGGGCGTGTCGATCAGCGATAGGTACGGTACGCGTTAATCGCGCGCGACATGGCCCAGACGTTTTCGAGCTTGCAGTAGTCGGTGATGCTGTTGCCGCTGGAGATCATGTAGCCGCCGCCTTTGCCCACCTTCTCGATGCGATCGCGCACTTCGGCCTCGACTTCAGCTTCGGTGCCGCGCGGCAGCGTGTAGTCCAGATCGATGTTGCCGACGATGCAGAGCCGGTCGCCGTACTGCTCCTTGAGCCGGTTGATATCCATCGCCGACGGCTGCACCGGATGTATCCCGTTCATGCCGAGCGTGATCAGTCCGTCGAGAAGCGGAAACAGATTGCCGTCGCTGTGGAAGATCCAGGGCTTCTTGATTTCCCGCGCCACCATCATCTGGTAGGGCTTCATGAACTCTTCCCACATCTCGATGCTGACCCACGGCATCTTGGTGTCGGCGTGGTCGTCGTTGGCCCAGATGAAGTCGAAGTCCATCTTGTTCAGATGCTGCACGACGCGCGCCGACCACTCGGAAAAGCGCCGATGGATCTCCTTCACCAGGTCCGGGTCGTCGTACATCATGATCGAGAACGCATCCAGGCCCATGCTCTCGAACGTGCTGGCACCGCCGAGGCGGATGCGGGCGAAAACCGCGAAATCCTCGCGATACTTCTCGATCCACTCCGCCACTTTTTCGTAGCGCGCCGGGTGGTCCGGGTCAGGCAGAAAGCGATCGAACAGTTCCAGCGACTCGCGGCTGGTCAGCAGACCCTGTTTCACATAGGTGCGGCCGTTGGACGGATCAGTGCCCATCTCGGCGATCCAGGGCGGGACGAAATCGAAGGTGATGCGCTGCGGGTAGTACCAGGCCTCCTTGCCCGTCTTGCCGGTGGTCTGGATCGACTGGCCGTCACTGGCGCGCTGCCCGCTCGGAAAGTGGTAGCCGAAGCCGTCCAGGCCCAGTGCCCGGCACAACTCGCCCGGCGTGTAGTCGGTGCGTCCGCCCATGATGCGCACCTGCATTTCCTCTTCGATGTCGTTCTCGATCCAGGGCACCTTGTCCGGTTGCCCGCGTTTGAGCGCTGTCAGAACGCGTTCTCTTGGTTTCATCTGGCTCTTCCTCGTGCGCTCAGTGGACCAGTCGGTTGCAGGCCTGGACGCATTCGTAGGCGTCTTCGCTGTAGAAATCGGCGCCGATTTCCTCTGCGTACTTGTGGGTGAGCGGGGCGCCCCCGACACCGATGCGCACCGATGAGCGCAGCCCGGCCGCGTCGATTGCGGCGATGGTGCGGCGCATGCTCTCCATGGTGAGGGTGATGAGGGCACTCATCAGCACGAACTGCGGCGTTTCCTTGCGCACCGCCTCCACGAACTTGTCAGCGGTGACGTCAACACCCAGGTCGATCACCTCGTAGCCGGCGCCCTCCATCATCATGCGCACGATGTTCTTGCCGATGTCGTGGAAGTCGCCCTGCACGGTCCCGATGACCGCCTTGCCCTTGGACTCGGCCGCCTTGCCCACCAGGTGGGGCTTGAGCACCGGCACGACCTCCGTCATCGCACGGGCGGCGATCATCATCTGCGGCAGGAAGAACTCGCCCGAGGAATACTTCTGCCCCACCACCGACATGGCGGCGATGAGACCGTCCTTCATGATGGCGCCGGGATCGACGCCGGCCGCGAGCGCCGCGCGCGTCGCTGCTACTGCCTCATTCTTCTTGCCCTTGATCACCCAATCCTTGATCGCCGCAATAGCTTCCGACATCGCCATCCTCCCGAGGCGTTGTGTACTCGTGACATATTACAGATATGTCTGTACCTGTCAACGGACATCCGCCGCTACTTCATCTGCAGCATCACGCTCGGCAGCCAGCTCACCAGCCGTGGAAAGATCATGACGATGATGAGCGTCAGGCATTGCAGGGCAATGAACGGCACCACGCCGGCGTACATGTGGCGGATCGTGATCTCCGCCGGTGCCACGGCGCGCAGGTAGAAGATGGCCGGCGCCATGGGCGGCGTCAGGTAACTGGTCTGGATCATGATCAGGAAAAGCACACAGAACCACACCGGATCAAAGCCGGCACCGATCGCCAGTGGCGTGAACAGCGGCACGAAGATCAGCACGATCGAGATCCAGTCGAGGAAGAACCCGGCGATGAAGATGATCAGCATCATCAGCGCGAGCAGCATCCACGGTGAAAGCTGCATCTTGGCGATGAGCAGGCTGGCAGTATTGATGCCGCCGCCGCCGATGAAGACGCCGGTGAAGAGCGTCCCGGCCATCAGCACCGTCATGATCATCGCGGTGATCGTGAGCGTCTTGAGCAACGCCTCGTACAGTCCGCTCCACGAGAAGTTGCGATACAGCACCGTGAGCAGAACCGAGCATAGGGCGCCGATGGCGGCCGCCTCGGTTGGAGAGGCCCAGCCCAGCAGAATCGAGCCGAGCACCGCAAAGATCATGAACACTGGTGGCACCATGTTCTTCGCCGTGATCCACAGTTTTTCGATGAAGCTGGGATCACTGGGCTCAGGCGGAATGCGCGGCCCCATTTCCGGCTTGAACAAACACAGGAAGAAGATGTAGATGATGTACAGCAGGCCCATGATGAGGCCGGGCAAGGTCATTCCGTAGAGCAGGTCGCCGACCGACTGATTGGCCATCGGGCCCATCACGACCGCCACCACCGAGGGCGGGATGATGGTTCCGAGCGATCCGCCGGCACAGATGGTGCCGGAGATGAGCGGCTTGTCGTACCCGTAGCGCAGCATGATGGGAATGGTGAGCAGTCCCACCACCGACTCCGTCGCACCGATCACACCGGACGATGCGGCGAAAAAAATGCACATCGTCACCGTCGCCAGCGCCAAGCCTCCCGGCAGGCGCCGCGTCCAGATGTGGATGGCCTCGAACAGCTTGTCAGCGATGCCGGATTTTTCCAGCATCGCGCCCATGAACACGAAGAGCGGAATGGCGGCAAACACGAAGTTCGACGAGATGTCCTCGATCTTCTCGACGAACTGGAACACCACCCGGTTGCCGAAGATCGCCAGCCCGAACAGCACGGCCGTGAGCATCATCGAGAACGCCACGTGCACGCCGAGGAACATGAGCACGAAGGCCACCGGCAGCATCAGGAACGGCAGGTAGTCCATCAATTTCCGCGCTTCAGGTTGCGCGCCCGCTTCACCACTTCGGCCAGCATCTGCAGCGCCAGCAGCGAAAAGGCAACGAGGAAGACAATGCGGAACGGCCACACGGGCAGATTCATCGCCGACTGACCGCTTCTCTCGCTGCGCAGATAGCCAGTCATCAGGTGCTGGTACAGCGTGTAGGACAGCCACACCATCAGCGGCAGGATGACGGAATAGGCGGCCAGGTCGATGGCGGCGCGCGTGCGCGGCGAAAAGTGCCCGCTGAATATGTCGATGCGGATATGGGCGTCGGCTCGCAGCGTGTAGGCCATGCCGAGCAGGAAGTGCGAACCGGTGAGGATGTATCCCACCTCGTAGGCCCACACCGTGGGTGCGCCCATGACGTAGCGGGCGAACACCTCGTAGCAGGTGGCGATCACCAGGGGCACGATCGCAAACGAGGCCATAATGCCGACGCTGCCGGTGATGCGCTCGATAAAACGTATCAGCGCATCCATCGCGCCTGGCTCACTGTTGTTCTGGGACATTTGAGGAATTGACAGAAAACGGGGCGCTTGCGCGCCCCGTCTCGGCTCTGACGATGATCAGGTCTTCACCTTGACCTTGCGATAGTGATCGGCGTTCGCCCACAGCACCTCGAATTCCTGAAGACTCTTGTGCACTTTGGCGAACCACGGGTACTTGTTTTCCTTGGCGACCTTCTCGGCCCAGTCGAGTCCGATCTTGCGCCCGGCATACTGAACTTCGTCGTCGAGTTCGATGATCGTGTTGCCGGCCTTGCGATAGAAATCCAGGGCCTTGGCGTCTTCCTGGCCGATCCTGAGCCAGCTTTCGAAGGTGACGAGCTTGGCCACGGTTTCGACCAGTTTCTTGTCGGCCGCTGACAGCTTGTTCCAGGCATCCTTGTTGATTGTCAGCTCAAAAGGCGCAGTGGGCTGATGCACGCCGGGGTAGATCAGGTACTTGGCGACCTTGTAGAAACCCGGGGAAATGTTCTCCCACAGCGTGCCCCACTCGGTGGCATCGATCGCACCGCGCTCCAGCATCGGGTAGACGTCCCCACCCGCGGTCGTGACGGGCGCTGCGCCAAGGTCCTTGGCCATTTCGAGCCACGCGCCGGCGGTGCGGATCTTGAGGCCCTTCAGGTCCGCGAGCGTCTTGACCGGTTTGCGAGAATGCAGGAAGACCTCGGCCGTGCGAATGAACAGCGGAATCGAGATGATGCCCTCCGACTCTTCGCGGAACTGGCGCTGCAGTTCCGCGCCGCCGCCCTCATAGATCCAATGCAACATGCGTTCGGTGTCGAACGAGCCGGCGTAGCCACCGAACAGCACCGTGGTCGGATCCTTGCCCCAGTCGTAACCCATCCAGGTATGTCCGCATTCCGCGACGCCGTTCTTCACGGTCTCCGGCACTTTCAGCGCATTGCCCAAAGCGCCGCCGGGGAAAGCCTGAATCTTGAAGCGGCCGCCTGACATTGTCTCCAGCTTCTCGGCGAAGGCCTTGGCGCCGATGTCCATCAGCGGACCACCGGGCCAGCCGGTCGCCATTTTCCAGTTGTACGTTGCCTGCGCCTGCGCCGGCGGTACGACAGCAAGTCCGGCTGATGCGGCGGCACTGACCTTCAGGAATTCACGCTTCTTCACGTTTGCTCTCCTCTCATCGCTGTCATATGCACGGGGGTGCGGTTATGCGGCTTGCTCTCCTATCGGCCCATCGAGGGAAACCGGCGCATCGGGACGACGATACTTCTCGATGGTGGGCTTGAGTTCCGGCTTGATGTAGTCCTCGTTGTAACCGTTGAACAATGTGCCGATAAGCCCGCGATTCAGGTCGCTGGTACCCATGAACCAGTCGGCGATCGGGAACGTGAGGTTCATGTTGTGAGTCATCATGACGCCGTAGTTGTGGTGCGCCGTGTGGTGGCGGCGAATCGTGTTGACAAACGGCACGTAACGCACGAACCAGTTGTCGTGCACATGGCAGCAGTAGTGGAAGGTCTCGTAGATCAGATACTGGCCGACGATGGTGATCATCAGGACGTAGCCCGCATTGACATTGACAATCTGGGCAAGCAGTAAGGCGAAGGGTACGCCCAGTCCCATGAACGTGAACAGAGCGCGCCAGGGGAAGAAGATGATGCGCCACTCGCGCGTCGACTCGACCGTCATTTCACTGTCGGTGAAGTACTGGTGATGCTGGCGCGTATGGCGGTCGTAGATCGCGCGCAGCGCCCACACGTCCACCAGGCGGTGCATCACGTACTTGTGCATGTACCACTCGAACAGATTGGAGAAGAAGAACACCGGGATCACGAGCAGCCATTCCCAGCTGGCGTGGTCCAGCCGGCCCACGCACCAGGAGATGACGGCGATGCCGACCGCGTAGATGACGCCGATGTGCAGCGGCCCGTTGTAGGCGGGGTGGATCTGGGAGCGGTACTGCTCGCGGAATTTGAGCTGCCGCGGCGAGGGGTTGTGGCGTTCGATCAGTTCTGCCATCTCAGTACTCCTTGTCGGGCCGGGGCAGTGTTCCTGCACACGACTGATATGTTATGAGTATATGCAACACGGTGTCCAGCGCCGCCATGCTCTCGCGCCGCAGCACCGGCAATGATCAGGCGGACTGCGCCGCGACGAGACGCTTGGCGATCGTCACCGCCTGAACCGCGTCCGGCGCGAAGCCGTCGGCTCCGATCTGGTGGGCGAAATGTTCGCTCACCGGCGCGCCGCCGACGACAACCTTGCATTTCGAGCGCAGTCCACGCGCATCAAGCGCCTTGATGATTTCGCGCATCTCCATCATGGTGGTAGTGAGCAGAGCGGACAGACCCAGGACATCGGGCTGGTGTTCGGCCACGGCATCGCAGAACTGCTCGCGCGACACATTCACCCCAAGGTCGACGACGTCGAAACCCACGCCCTTGAGCATGGTGACGACGAGGTTCTTGCCGATGTCATGCATGTCACCGGTGACAGTGCCGATAAGAATCTTGCCGCGTTGCTGATCACCGCTGGCGGCCAGATGGGGTTCGAGCACCGACACCGCCGCGCTCATCGCGCGGGCCGCAAGCAGCACCTCCGGGATATACGCCTGGCCGGCCGCCATGCGCTTGCCGACCACGTCGATGGCGGCGATCAGGCCCTTGTCGAGGATCTGCGGGGCGGGGATCCCGCGCGCCAGCAGGTCGCCCACGTGATCCTTGATCGCGATGTGCCTGCCCTTGGCAACGTCCTGGCGCACATCGGCGTAGATGTCGTCGACTGCGTCCGCCGCTGCCGCTGCAACGGGCTGGCCAAGCGCTGTGGCAGTCAGGGGTCGCGCCGTGCCCGCCTTGAGCGGCAACGCGCCTTCCTTGGTCACCCGCTCGCCGATGCGTTGCAGCCGCGAAAAGATCGCGTTCGGAGGCACCTGGTCGGCAATGCCGACCAGGTAGCGCGTGCCCGGTGCGACGGCGCGGAACAACTCGTCCATATAGGCTTCAAAGTCCGCGTCGCTTGTTTCGTCCAGCACCACCGTTGAAGGCACACCGCCGAACAGCGTCAGATTCGGGCTCCAGCGCCGGTAGTACTCGGCGAGGCTCAGTTTCGTCATCGGCGCCGGACAGATCGACTCCGCGATGTGCATGCCTGAGTCCCGAATCAGGTCCATCAGGCCTTCGTTCTCGCCGTCGGTATGGCACATCAGCAGCTTGCCGTGCCGCGCCAGGGTGTCCGACACCTTGCGAATCCAGGGCTGGATTTCCTTTGCGAAGTACGGAGGGTAAGTGATCATGTCGTCGAAGTTGGCCCCCCACCACACCACGTCGGCCGGTGACCGGCACATGATCGCGAGGATCTTTTCAAATAACGGCTCCATCTGTTCAGCGAGCCGCAGGAGCTTGTCCTGATGATCCTTGTAGTGAAAGAAGAACTGCGTCGAATCGATCAGGTCGCGCTGGATTTCGTTGACCGGTGAGGCGCCCAGGAAGCCCAGGGCCACGGGTACGCCGTCATCGCGGATTTCCTCCGCTGACCAGCGATTGAAGCGTTCGAAGTTAGGCTTGACGTCGAGATGCTCGAACAGATAACCCGCGGGCGCGTAGTCCGCCGGCGTCTTGATCAGGTGCTCGACGATGGTGGGAATGGTGATGCCGAGCTTCTGCGCTTCGACGTCGTAGTGCACGGTGGCGCTGACCATCCCCAGCGGCGTGTGATATTCGACGCGCTGGCGGCCACCGTCACGCCGGACGCGAATTTCAACATCGCGCGGAAAAATGATGTCGTACACCGTGTCGCGGCTGGCGTACAGGCCGATGCCGCGATGCAGGTACTTGGGGCGATCCTCCTCGCTTAACTGGTCGTCCGCGAAGCGAAAATAGACCGCCCAGCCTTCGGCGCGGGCGATCTCGTTCATGCGGCGGCCGACATACTGCCTCGGCAATGTGCCCGAGGTCGCATTCGCGAGATACCAGAGATCCAGGCGTGGAACATACGGCAACGTGTCCACCGATTCGCCGCGGAACGCGGCGAGCATGCGCGATCTGTGTGTGTGCACGTTCGCTCCTCCTCAGAGGTCAGCACCGACCGTGGCGCGGGTAAACGCCTCGATGTTGTCGAGTAGTGCGTCAGTGGCCTGAGCGGCTTGCTCTTCCTTGCCCGCGGCAACCGCGCGCGCGATCGCCGCGTGCAGTTTGGCCGCTTCCGGCATGTCAGCGGCCTGCTTGTAATGGACATACCAGAAGCGCCGCGACAGCGGCTGGATCAGCCGCATCGTCGCTGCCGCAAAGTCGTTGCGCGCGGCCAGCACGCACAATTCATTGAATTCGTGATCCGTGCGCATGAACGCCACATCGTCGTTGGCCTTGGCGGCGCGCTCGAACATGGCGGCCAGCGCGGCGAAATGCTCGCGTTCTTCGGGCAGCGCCCGCCGCGCCGCGCTGCGCGCAACGAGGCGTTCAACCTCGCGTCGCACTTCAAGCAGGCGCAACTGCGTCTTGACGTTGATGTCCGACACGATGACGCCGCGGCGGGGCAGGATCTGAACCAGCAGTTCTCGGGCCAGCCGCTGCAACGCCTCGCGGATCGGCGTGCGGCCGATGCCGAGTCGTTGCGACAACTCGGCCTCGGAAACCGCGCTGCCCGGCGCCAGTTTCAGCGTGACGATCATTTCCTCGAGGGCGTCGTAGGCGCGGTCGGTCAGGGTTTGATCAGCGTCTGCAGGCTTGCGCCGTGCGACCTTCGTGCGTAGCGCTGACGCAACCGCGGCGCGGCGACGGGTGGCTTTCACGCGTGTTTCCTTTTTTCGATCATGCCGAGGAAGCGCTCGTACTCCTTCTCATCGACGCCATAGCTGTGGTCGTCGTCGGGGAAAGCGCCAGCCTTGACTTCCGCCACGTACTGCCTGAGGCCGTTGACGGCGACCTCGGTCAGATTGGCGAAGCGCTTCGTGAACTTGGGCTTGAAATCAGTGAACACGCCGAGCAGGTCATAGGACAGCAGGATCTGTCCATCGGTGCCGACCCCGGCGCCGATCCCGATGGTCGGAATCTCCAGTTGCGCCGAGATCGCCGCGGCGATCTTCGCCGGCACGGCCTCGAACTCCAGCATGAAACAGCCCGCATCCTGGATGGCCAGCGCATCCTCGAGGATCTTCATCGCCGCCTCCGCCGTCTTGCCCTGGATCTTGAATCCGCCGAAGTTGGCGACGGTGTGCGGGGTCAGCCCGATGTGCGAGGCGGTGGGAATGCCGGCATCCACCAGCGCCTTCAGGATGTGCGCCTGACTCCTGCCGCCCTGCGGTTTGACGGCATCGCACAGCGCCTCCTGCATGAAGCGCGTGGCATTGCCCAGCGCACGCTCGACGGTGTGATAGCTCTGGTAGGGCATGCAGCCCAGCACGAACGTATTGGGAGCGCCGCGCCGCACCGCCTGGGAATGCAGGATCATCATGTCCATCGTCGCCGGGATGGTGTTGGGATGACCGTGAGCGGTCATGGCCAGGCTGTCGCCGACAACGCAGACATCGACCCCCGCGGCCTCCGCCCATTTGGCGGACGTGTAGTCGAGGACCGACGTGTAGACCATCTTTTCGCCGGTCTTCTTCGACTCGCGTATCTCGACGATGCTGCGCTTCTTGCGTTCGTTCTGGCCCATGGACACCCTCCCCGCAGTACGGACCTCGACAAACCAGTTGTCGACCACTGGTATGTTGACAAGATATCAGAGGCCGGGCCGGCAACGCCAGCGGCAGCGCGGCGGCGCGCCCGACCGGCGCCCGAGCATTGCAGACGATCACTGCGCCGATCGAGTCAATGCCGGTTGGCGAACGAGGTCATGTGGAACGCGGCATGCTCGGCTGCATAGCGGTACTCCGTTCCGACCGGGCACGCCAGACGGGCGAGGCAACCGGCCTGCAGACAGGCCGATCCCTCGGGTCGATGCAGGTGCGCCGCGCATCGTTCCACGCTGTAGCCGCTTCCATCAAATGCCTGAACCGGACAGGCTCGCAGGCAGGGTCGGCCCTCGCAGCGCGCGCACAGGTCGACCACTGTCGGCCGTGGGCCGCGTTTGATCTCACCTGCATCCTCGGCCACCAGGCCGGGCAGGGCCAGCGCAAACCGGTAGGCATGCCAAAGCCCGTACTCCGGGTGAATCTGGAGCAACAGCGGGCTGATCCGCAGCGGCTCGGCGCGCGCTGCCCACTGTTGAAACGGGAAATACGGCGGGCCATCGGCCGGAAACACTGCGACCCCGCCGAACTGCTCCGCCAACGGTTTGCCGATCGACTTGCTCCAACGATCCAGAGGGTCAGCCTGTCCGTCGCTGAAGAACGGCGACGCTGCGAAAGCACTCCAGCACTCCGAGCCAACCTGTCCCACCATCCACACCACTGCGGCCGTCTGGCCGTCCGGCAGCGATGGCAGCGAATCGAGCGCGGTAGGAATCCAGCCGCCCCGTACACGCAGCCCGTGCCGCGCCAATATCCGCTCGAGGGTGGCGCGCGGCGCGTCGGGATGACCCGTGCTCTGTCCGCTCATGGTGGCCGTCGCCGGCGCGAATCTGCCCGGTGGTCCTTCAGCGCCCGCGTTGCGCGAGCAGCTTCGCGAACTGTTCCTGCTCCTCCGGTTTCATGCCGTAGGAATGTTCGGCATCCGGGAACTTGCCCTCGCGCACCTCCGCCGCAAACCGGCTCAAGGCGTCGACCGCGACTTCGGCAATCTGCGCGTAGCGCTTGGTGAACTTCGGCTTGAACTGGTCGAAGACGCCGAGCAGGTCAAATGCAAGCAGCAACTGGCCACAACTTGCACTTCCGGCCCCGATCCCGAAGGTGAAGACCTTGACCGCGTCGTCAACCGCCTTGGCGACCGGCGCCGGTACTGCCTCGATCTCGAAGCCGACCGCGCCGGCCGCTTCGATGGCAATGCCGTCCTCGACGATGCGCATCGCCTCCGCCGCGGTGCGGCCCTGCAGCTTGAACCCGCCGTATTGGTGCACGAAGTGCGGGCACATGCCCACATGGCTCATCACGGGCACGCCGGCGTCGGCGATCGCCCGGATCACGTGCGCCTTTTCCTTGCCGCCCTGCATCTTCACGACGTCCGCCCCGCCCTCCTTCATCAGGCGCACCGCGTTCGCCACGCCGAGCTCGGGCGTGGCGTAGCTGCCGTACGTCATCGAAACCATGATCATGCAGTTGGGCGCACCGCGACGCACCGCCTGCGCGTGCGCGATCATCATGTCGATCGTCACCGGCAAGGTGTTCGGGAAGCCGTAGCTGACCATGCCGAGGCTGTCGCCGACGGCAGCGATGTCGATGCCCGCGCGCTCGGCCCAGACCGCCGACGGATAGTCCGGAATCGAGGCCATCACCACCTTCTCGCCCGCCTTCTTGCGCATGGCGAGGTCCGGAACGGTCAGCTTCTTGCGTTCTTCAGCCATCGATCGGTTTCCTTCCGGATTTCAGTGCCCGGCTCAGGCGCGGAACGCGGTCTTTTCGGTGCCCTGGTAAAGCGCCTTCACCTGGCGCGAGATCGAGTCCGCGTGGGCGGCAAGCGCGCCCTCATCGAGGTCGGCCTTCGGTCGCGGCTCGTAGTCGAAATGATGGTACTTGTCTGTGCCGCGCACGAGCATCGCCGCATCGCGCACCTTGGTCTGCCGCACGTAAGTCGGGATGTAGCGGATCGCCAGCCCGATACGGCGGTCGCTGGTGCGATTGGCGTCGGAGCCATGCACCAGCTTGATGTGGTGCAGCGATATCTCGCCGGGCTTGAGCGCAAGCCCCACGGCTTTCGACCTGTCGACCTCGACCGCGATTTCCTGGCCGCGCGACAGCAGGTTGTCCTTGTGGAAAGTATCCACGTGCGGCAGTTGGTCGATCTTGTGACTGCCGGGGATGACCTGCATGTAGCCGTTTTCCGGCGTCACGTCGGTGAACGCGATCCACGCCGTGATGACGTCGTCCGGGTCCAGGCCCCAGTACGTGGAGTCCTGGTGCCAGGAAACGAAACCGGGGCTCATCGCCTCCTTGATGAAGAAATTCGTCGTCCAGCACAGGATGTCCGGGCCGATGACATCTTCGACCGCATCGAGAATCCTGGGGTGATGCACCAGTTCGTCGGCCCAGGTGAAGAGCAGATGCGACTTGTGCCGCCAGTTTCCCTGCAGCGGTTCGCCCTTCTTCGCCTCGTGCGTTTCGAGCGCAACGCGATATCGATGCGCGTCCTCGGCGGACATGACTCGGATCGGGAAGTAGTAGCCGTCGCGACGGTAGGCGTCGATGGCGGCCTGGCTCAGCAGCTTGGGCATGGTGTGTTTCCTCCGCGCGGTGCGTCTGCTGATGGCTAACATATCATGAATATGTTTAGCCGTCGGCCCGCCTCCCTGCCCATGAAACAACATGCGGCGGTGTGTGCGCGTCGGACCATGAGACCAGAGCAGCCGCAGCATTGACGGCCGGACGGAATGCCCGCAGAACTTGCGCGCGCCAACTTCACGCAGATGTCCTGCAATCGGCCTGCCGCATTGCACCGCCGCAGGTCGGCGACTGTGCGTTGACAGTGCGGAAAACCGACGCGTAGTATGTTTGAGGTATATCAGGCGCGGCCGCGGCACGGCGTCCCGGAGCGCAGCGGCAACCAGCCAACGCCGATTCCAGCGCTACACGGAGGAGTGCAATCATGTCGACGTCGAGAAGAAGTCTCCTGAAATCGGCTGCGCTCGCAGGCGTGGGTGGAGCGATCGCCGCTGCGCCCGCGATCGTGCATTCCCAGCAGGTGACCACCTGGCGCTGCCAGACGCTGTGGAGTGCGGCGGAACTCACGCATAAGTGCTTCTCTGACTTCTGCGACCGGGTCAAGGCCGCGTCGAACGGTCGCCTGGTGATCCAGCCGTTTGCCGCCGGTGCGGTGACCGGCGCGTTCGAAACGCTGGACGCGGTCAGCTCGGGCGTGTTGCAGGCGCAGTCGTCGTGGCCCGGCTACTGGACCGGCAAGGATGCCGGCCTGGCCGTCCTCAGCGATTTCGTGTTCGGCTACCAGCATCCGTGGCAGGCGGAAGCGTGGTTCTACCACCGGGGCGGCCTGCAGATGCTGCGCGAGGCTTATGCCAAGTACAACATCTATCCGGTCGGTGCGAGTTGGTGGGGCGTGGAGTCCATCGTGTCGAAGAAAGCGATCGACAAGATGGAAGACTTCAAGGGCGTGAAATTCCGTTCGCCGCAGGGCATGACGGCAGAGATTCTCACCAAGCTTGGCGCCTCGATCGTCGTGCTGCCCGGCGGCGAGGTGTATTCCGCACTCGATAAGGGCGTGGTGGACGCCGCCGACTGGGCGACGGTCTCGATGAACGAGCGCATGGGCTTTCACGCCATCGCAAAGAATCCGACCAAGCTGTTCCATTCGATGCCGATGCAGGATTTCGCGGTCAACATGGACGCGTGGAAGAAGCTGCCCGACGACCTGAAGGCGCTGCTCACCTCGGCGGTGCGTGAATGGACCTGGGACCAGGTGCAGCGCGTTGCGGTCGACGACGTGCGCGTGTCCAAGGAACTCGCCGCGAAGGGGGTCAACACCGCCGCGTGGCCCGAGGCTGAGATGGCGAAGATCCGTCCTCTGGCGCAGCGCACCTGGGAAGAATGGTCGAAGAAGACGCCGCTGGCCAAGGCCGCGTACGACTCGCAACTGGCCTGGCTCAAGGACCTCAAGGTGATCGCTTGATCGACGAGCATCGCGCCGCCGGGGGCGCAACGGATCTGCCCCCGGCGCGGGACTCGCTGGCCGATCGCTATTGCGACCTTGTCGATCGCATCAACAGCTCGGTTGGGCGCTTCTGGGCGCTCGCCATCTTCGCAGTCACGCTGGCGGTCCTCTACGAGGTCGTTTCGCGCGGTGCGTTCGGTCAGGGAACGCTGTGGAGCAATGAGACCACCATCTACCTGTCCGCCATCGCGTATCTGATCGGTGGCGGATACGCACTGGCGCACCGCCGGCATGTGCGCATCGACCTGATCTACGAGCGGTTATCTCCCCGGGCACGCGCCGCGCTGGATCTGTTCACCTTCATCTTCTTTCTGATTTACGTCGGCGCCCTGATCTGGGTCGGAACGACGATGGGGTGGACGTCGTTTCAGCAGGGTGAAGGTACCGGCACGCCCTGGAATCCGCCGATCTGGCCGGTCAAGCTCGCCATTCCGATTGCGGCCTTGCTGCTGCTGCTGCAGGGCATTGCCAACCTGCTGCGCGACATCGGCGTGGCGCGCCGGGAAAGCAAGGCGTCGTGAGCATCGAGCTGCTGAGTCTGCTGTTCGTGGCGGTATTCGCCGCGATCCTGCTCACCGGATTGCCGCTCGCCTTTGCCACTGGGGCCGTGGCCGCGGTGTTCGCGGTCGTGCTGTTCGGCTGGCCCGGACTGACCCTGGTGGTCAGCCGCGTGTTCACGCTGATGGGCAATTACGTGCTGGTGTCGGTGCCGCTGTTTGTCTTCATGGCCTGCGTGCTGGAGCGCGCCGGCATCGCGGAAGCGATATTTCGCGCCGCGCACGTCTGGGCCGGAAGGATGCGCGGTGGCCTGGCCGTCGCGGTCATTCTTTCCTGCGCGCTGATGGCAACGATGGTGGGCGTGATCGGCGCCGAAATCGTCACCATGGGTGTGGTCGCACTGCCCGCGATGCTGGCGCGCGGCTACAAGAAGGAACTCGCGCTTGGTTGCATCTGCGCCGGCGGTGGGCTGGCGACACTCATTCCACCGAGCGTCGTGTTCATCATGTACGGCCTGACCGCGGGGGTTTCGATCGGCCAGCTCTATGCAGCCGGCGTCGTTCCGGGACTGATGCTCGCGGCGATGTACATCGCCTACATCGTGATCCGCTGCCATCAACGGCCGGACTTCGCGCCCGCTGCCAGCGATGCGGAACTGGCGATCACGCTGCGGGAGAAGATCGGCCTGTTGCACGAGCTCATCGTGCCGGCGCTGGTCGCTTTCGGCGTGCTCGGTTCGCTGTATTTCGGCTGGGCCACTCCCACCGAGGCCGCGGGGGTTGGCGTGCTCGGCGCGGTCCTTGCGATGTGGTGGAACGGCAAGCTCACGTGGATGAAGCTACGTCTCGCAGCCGAGGACACAGCCAAGGTCACGGTCATGCTGTACTGGCTGTTCTTCGGCTCATCGGCATTGATCGGCGTCTACACCCTCGCGGGCGGCACCAAGCTGATCCAGGATGTGATGACCGCGTTGCCGGTCGGACCGCTCGGCGTCGTGATCCTGATCCAGATCATCTGGATCGTGCTGGGCTGCTTCATCGACTGGATCGGTATCCTGCTGCTGACGGCGCCGATCTTCGTACCGGTGGTGATCGCGCTGGGCTTCGACCCGGTATGGATGGGGGTGCTGTTCTGCATGAACATGCAGATCTCCTACATCTCGCCGCCGTTCGGCCCCGCCGCGTTCTACCTCAAGGGGGTGACGCCCGCGGGCATCTCGCTCGGCGATATCTTTTCGTCGATCTGGCCCTACATGGGCCTGCAGATCGTCGCGCTCGGCCTGGTGATCGCGTTTCCGCAGATCGCGCTCTGGCTGCCGGGCACGATGGCCAAGTAAAGGTAACGCTTTGCAGCGAGCGCTGGATGCCGTGCTCGACGTGATGCGGGTGCCTGCGAGTGGCGACCCTGCGGTCGCTGTGCGGCCTGTCCCAGCGTTTCAGAGCGCGCGCAACGAATCGTGTGAAATTCTGATCGTCGGTGCGGGCACCGGCGGCGTTGCCGCCGCGCTCGCGGCGGCGCGCGGCGGTCGGCGTGTCGTGCTGCTCGAAGAAAC
>DAITAC010000032.1:8782-15964 GCA_036824465.1 Burkholderiaceae bacterium | reverse complement strand
TCCGGAGCTGGTCATCGACGCCACCGAACTGGGTGACCTGCTCCCGCTGTGCGAGGCCGAGCATGTGGTCGGCGCCGAGACCGTGGCCCAGACAGGTGAGAAGCAGGCGCAGCCGGTCGAACCCAAGCCGCACTGCGTGCAAAGTTTCACCTACACCTTTGCCTGCGAACGGCGCGCTGAGGGCGAAAGCCACGTCATTCCGCGACCGGAGAAATACGAGCACTACAGGTCGGCACAACCCTACAGCCTGCGCATCGAGGTTCATGGCGGCGAGATCTACGGCGAGACGAGCGGGTGGCTCGAGTACCGGCTGTACGACACCATGCCGGGAACCAAGGGTGGTTTGTGGACATATCGTCGCCTGGTTGACCGGAGCAATTTCGGCGCTGGTGTCGATCACGACATCACGATGTTCAACTGGCCGGGCAACGACTACCGCGACCGGAGCATTCTGGACGTCTCTGCGATTGAAGCGGCCTGCGCATTGCAGGATGCCAAGCGTGTGAGCCTGGGTTTCCTGTACTGGCTGCAGACCGAGGCCCCGGCGACGGGAACACGCGTCGGAGCACCGGAGATCCGCCTGCGACCCGACATCATGGGTAGCCGCGACGGCCTGTCCAAGCATCCGTACATCCGCGAATCTCGGCGCATCCGCGCGATCAAGACGATCGTTGAACAGGAGGTTTCAGCGCACCATCAACCGGGGCCTCGTGCCGCGCACTTCGATGACTCGGTCGGCATTGGCTGGTACCCGATCGATATCCACCGCTCCGGTCCGGACGACGTGGGTGCCAGCTGCAGGACCAGGCCATTCCAGATCCCGCTCGGTGCACTGCTGCCGATGCGCGTCCGCAACCTGATCGCGGGCGGCAAGAACCTCGGGACCACGCACATCACAAACGGCTGCTATCGGCTGCATCCGGTGGAATGGAATATCGGCGAAGCCGCCGGCGCGCTGGCCGCATTCGCGCTGGATGAGCGTGTTCCGCCCGCCGCGGTCCGCGAGGAGCATGACCGGCTCAGGCGATACCAGCGCCGATTGCTTGGCGATGGCGTGCCGCTCGCCTGGCTGATCGGCATCGGCACGGACCACCCGGACTTCGCTGTCCGCCAGCTGATGTTCATGAACGGCGAACTGGCACCGCGCGATGATCTGTTGTTCGATCCCGGCGTGTGATGAACCCGTTGCGCGACGGCGGCTCAGCGAAACCCGGTCCTGAGATTCCATCGAAAGCGCTGACTGAGTCGGCCATCGATCTCGCGCTTACGCGACCGGCTGCCCGGTGTACAAGTCCTCGCGTAACACTCGGTCACGATCATCATCTCCGGGGATGATGGGACCGTCGCAGTGCAGACTACGGCGGTTCTCCAAGCGGGTCAGAAGCTCAATCGGCAGCGCAACGCGCTTTTTCTCCGTTGGTCACAATTTGGAATCTTGCACAACACACCAACCTTCTCGCTTCAAGTCACGCCGCGATCAATCGATCGACTTCCACCGCCAGTGCGACCGCATCGTTGCTGAAGTAGTGCGTATGCGCGCCGGCGCCGAGGCAGAACTCGGTGCGATCGCCGGCGCGCTGCGCCTGCACTTCGCCGTTCGCGTCAACGGCAGCAACGGCGAAAATCGCGTCTTCGCCTGCAGCGGTCCACAACGCACGGCCGACATAGTCACCTGCGCGATACGCGTTGATCCATTCCGTCGCACCGATGTCGGCCGCCGCCGGTTGCGCGGAGGCGAATCCCTGCGCATTCGAACCCATCCAGCGATACAGCAGCGGGAAACGCGCGGCGTACAGGTCGCGCAACGGTGAGCCGACTGTCACCAACGCCAGCGGCAACTCGCCGGTCACCGTGCGCAGGCGACGCTGCACGTTCAGGTAACGGAGCAGTTCGGCGCTTATCACCGTGCCCTGGCTGTGCGCAACGATGACCACGCGCGCATAGCCGCGCTCGCGCACATAGGCGAGCAGACTCGCATAACGCGCAAAGATGCGGGCACGCGGCGGCTGATGGTCAAGCGGATCCGCAAAGTAGTTGTCGATGTCGAGCACCGCGTCGAGCACGACGCGCAACCGGCCAAAAGTCTGCGTGAAGCGCGCCCCCAGCGCGGTGATCGTCAGTGCGCCGCCCGCCACCCACTTGCCCACCGCGACCAGTGCTTCACCCTGAAGAGACTCCAGCCCGTCCGCAAGCCAATTCGCGACGGACAGACCAGGGAGGAATTGCTGAGTGACGAAGGCGAGATAGAGCACTCCGCCGGCGATCGCCAGCAGCGGCACCAAAAGGCCGAGCGCGATTCGCAGGCGCGCCATTCCGCCGCTCAGCCACCGGCCGAGCCGTGGCGCCCACAGCGTTGCATCGCGCCGCACGCCTTTCGCGTCGGCGTTCATGGTCGGCGCAAGCTCCTCGCGCAGCGAGGGCGCCAGCACCAGCAGTGCCGCGAACGCAAGCAGTGCGCCGGCGACAACCATCGGCGTGAAGAAGCCGCCGACGCCTTGCACGCGCGATTCGAGAAAGATCGCGGCACCGCGATAGCCCGGGCCGAACACCACCGGCGCATAGGTGAAGTCTTCGATCGACAGCCCGGCGACATAGGTGATCACCGACCATAGGACCAGGCTCAGCACGGCGAATAGACCCGCCGAAAAGATCATGCCGAGCCGCGCGGTGTAGAGCGACTCCCTCACATGGGAATCGTGCGCGCGTCCGAGCCAGAGGCCGAGCAGCAGTGCGCCGATCTGCACGCTGGCGAGCGCCGCCCAGATGATCAGCATCGCCGCGAGCAGATACTCGCCAACGTGCAACGCGCAGGTCAGCATCCATTCGGGCAACGTCGTCACTTCAGGAAGCGACCGCTTGGCCTCGACTAGCAGCGCGGCGCAGGTCGCAGCGATCAGCAAGTAACCAGGCGCACCAACGCCTCGCGCAGCACGCGCATAGCGCCCGACCAGCAGCGCGCCGGCGGCTCCGGTCAAGAACACGCAGAACACGAGGTAAAGCCGGGCGCTTGGCCCCTCGCTATCGAGAGCGATCACTGCAATGCCTGCACAACCGGCCGCGGCAAGCAGCAGTGGCGTGAGTTTCAACCATCGCTTCGAGGCAGAGAGTTCGCGCAATCCGATCAGCACGGCCCCGCCCGCCAATAACGCCGCCGCTGCGCCGGCGAGCGCGGCAAGCAGGTAGCGGTGCTGGGCGGCCGGCACCAAGGCGGCCGCGCCGAACGGCACCAGGATCAGCATGGAAAGTTGGATCAACGCTGCTGGCACCTTCATCAACCATGCGGACCACGCGTGCAGGCGCTGCAGCACTCGCCAGCCTGCGCTTGCGCCGACCACAAGCGCGACCTGATCGACGATGTCGCGCGCCAGCGTGTTCAAATGGAAGAAGAGCTGATACAGCGCCGACAGCGCGCGCACCCCTCCGGCGCGCAGACGCGACAGGTCGGCCCAGTGCATCTCGTAGATATCGACCGCGCGTCCGTCATCGCGGCGGGTGAGCGAAATGCGCGTCGACTCGTACAGCGCGTCGAGTTCGGTCAGTCGATGCTGCCGGAGAAGATAGTCGGTGAGGCTGATGCCGAGATCGCGTTGTTCCGGCACACCGGCCGCCGTGACGACGGCCTGCCGCTCACGAAAGAAACCGCTCGGCGCGCCGGGCAAGGCACGCATTTCAGCGGCGGGGGCCGTCGCCACTCCTTCGTCGGGACCGGGTTCGAGTTTCCCGACCGGAACCAGTACGCCATGCGTCTCACCCTGCACATAGCGCGGCTCTGCTTCGCCGCCGTGGCATAGCAGCCGCGCCAGTTCGCGCACGGCCTGACCAGGCTGCTGGTCGGCGATGCCGTGTACCGAGATGACAGCGACGCGATTGGTGTCCAAGGACTTGACCTCGACCATGGCCCTAGCTTGCTGCAATGCGCGCGATTGCACGCGCAAAGGTACCTGGCCGCAAGACGCGATCACGCGGGTCGAGGACACGCCAGTGCAAACGATCCTCGGATCTGGGTATCGGCAACTACGCGTTCATGCAGCTGATTGCGAATCAGCAACCCCCGGCGGCACCACATATGCACGCTCCCGCAGCCACTTGGTCGCGATCCACTTCTCACCCGAGATGACCGGGCTGCCGCCATGCAGCGTGCGGCGATCGAGCTGGCCGTCTTCGGTCGTATAGGCGAAGTACACCGCGTTGCCCTTGCGCGGCAGCACGTCGATGCCGACGTCGGGGAAGACGGTCGACCCACCTGACTCCACATCGTTCAGGTACATGATCAGCGTGGCGACGCGCTGGCCGCCCATCGCCAGCACCTTTTCGTTGCCGGGGTGCGCCGGATCAAAGTAGTCCCAATGCGCCTTGTATTCGGCGCCGGGCGTGTAGTGCAGGATCTGGATCGGCTCGCCGTTTTCGGCCGGAACGCCGAGCAGATCGCTGATGCGGCGTTCGATACGGGCGACGACCTCGTTTTCGGCACGCTCGAAATAGGTGCCGCTGCTGGTGCGGTCCGGATGCACGTCATAGGCGCCGGTTTTTGCGTTGACGACGGTCGAGCGCTGCAGCTTCCGGCTCGAGTATTCGATCATCGCATCGCACTCTTCCAGCGACAGCAGATTGCCGAACAGGACGATCCGCGGCGCATTGAGGACGAACAGGATGTCGACCCGGCGATCCGACGTCTGGATCGCGTTCGCGCTTTCGGCCAGCAGTTCGCTCGAGGTCTTTGCGGTCGGCGCCGCCACGCCAGCCGTTGACTCCGCGACCACGACCGCCGCCGGCGCGACTGCAGCGCCAAAGCGCGCGAGAGCGAGATCAACGGCCTGCTGCGCAAATCCCTGCTGGTACCCCGCGCTGCGCATCGACTGAATCAGGGCGTCGCGCGCGTAGCCGCCCTCGACCGACGTCTTCAGCCATGCCCTGAGATCCGCATTCAATGACTCGAATTGCATCGGGTCGCTCCCGCCCATTCTTGCGTGAGGATAGCGCCGCGAGCAGCGGCGGGCCACGCGCTATTCTTCGCAAATCCAAGAGGGAGACTGCCATGCTGCAACGAGTTTCTTCGCTTCCCACCCTGACCGACACAGCGCTGGTGCGCACGCAGGCGTTCATCGATGGCGCCTGGGTCGACGGCAGCCAGGGCAAGTTCGCGGTCACCAACCCGGCCGACGGCGGCACGCTGGTCGAGGTGGCCAACTGCGGCCCGGCCGAGGCGCAGCGCGCGATCGATGCCGCCGCGAAGGCCTTCCCCGCCTGGCGCGCGAAGACGGCGAAGGAACGCGCCGCCATCCTGCGCAAATGGTTCGAGCTGATGATGGCCGCGCAGGAGGATCTCGCCAAGCTGATGACCGCCGAGCAGGGCAAGCCGCTGGCCGAAAGCCGTGGCGAGATCGCTTATGGCGCGAGCTTCGTCGAGTGGTTTGCCGAAGAAGGCAAGCGCGTCTACGGCGACACGATCCCGTCACCGTGGGTCGACAAGCGCCTGCTGGCATTCAAGGAGCCGATCGGCGTCACGGCGGCGATCACGCCGTGGAATTTTCCCAACGCGATGATCACGCGCAAGGTGGCCCCCGCGCTGGCTGCCGGCTGTACTGCCGTCATCAAGCCGGCCGAGCAGACGCCGCTGTCGGCGCTCGCGCTCGCCGAACTCGCACAACGTGCGGGCATGCCGCCCGGCGTGTTCAACATCGTGACCGCCGATGAAAAGCAGTCGATCGCAGTCGGCAAGGTGCTGTGCGATTCGCCGATCGTGCGCAAGCTGTCGTTCACCGGCTCGACGCAGGTCGGCCGTATCCTGATGCAGCAGTGCGCGCCGACGCTGAAGAAACTCTCGCTCGAACTCGGCGGCAACGCGCCTTTTATTGTCTTTGGCGATGCCGACGTCGATGCGGCGGTCGAAGGCGCATTGATCTCGAAGTACCGCAACACGGGGCAGACGTGCGTGTGCACCAACCGCTTTTTCGCGCACGCGAAGATCTACGACGAGTTCGTGCAGAAGCTGGCCACGAAGGCGGCGACGCTCAAGGTGGGATCGGGCTTCGACGCCGGCGTGCAGCAGGGGCCGCTGATCGATGCCAACGCGCTCGCCAAGGTCGAGGCGCATGTGGCCGATGCCGTCAGCAAGGGCGCGACGGTGCTGACCGGTGGCAAGCCGCATGAACGCGGCGGCACCTTCTACGCGCCGACCGTACTCGCCAACGTGACCAAGGACATGCTGGTCGCGCGCGAGGAAACCTTCGGCCCGGTCGCGCCCGTGTTCAGGTTCGAAACCGATGACGAGGCAGTGGCGGCGGCGAACAGTGTCGAATACGGGCTCGCCGCATACTTCTTCTCGCGTGATGTGGGCCGCGTGCTGCGCGTCGCCGAGCAACTCGAGTTCGGCATGGTCGGCGTCAACACCGGCATCATCTCGACCGAAGTGGCGCCGTTCGGCGGCGTCAAGCAGTCCGGCTTCGGCCGCGAAGGCTCGTATCAGGGCATCGAGGAATACCTGATCACCAAGTACGTGTGCATCGGCATCTGACTCGGGGAGCGAAACCATGGCCGTTCATCGCTACGAGAGCAAGGTCGCCGTCGTCCTGTACGACGCCAAGCGCTGCATCCACGCTGCAGAGTGCGTGCGCGGTCTGCCCACCGTGTTCGATCCGCAGGCCAAGCCCTGGATACGACCAGAAAGCGCGGACGCGAACGAACTCGCGGCGGTGATCCGCCGCTGCCCCACCGGCGCACTGACGCTCGAACGCAAGGACGGCGGCGCAGCGGAGCAACCCGACGCGACGAATACTGTCGTGATCGAACCCAATGGCCCGCTGTATCTGCGCGGCCGCGTCGTGTATGCCGGCGGCCCGGACGCGACGACGGTCGAGTACACGCGCGTCGCGCTATGCCGTTGCGGCGCCAGCGCCAACAAACCGTTCTGTGACGGCAGCCACAAGAAGTCCGGCTTCACGGATGCCGGCGCGTGCAATGCACGCGATCGCGACAAGCCGGCTGCGGCGCAACCGCCCACTGGCACGGTCAATCTCAAGCCGGTCGCCAACGGTCCGCTGATGGTTGAGGGCTGGATCGAACTCAAGGCCACAGACGGCTCGACATTCATCGCCGGCGACAAGTGCTGGCTGTGCCGCTGCGGACACAGCAAGCACAAACCGTTCTGCGACAGTTCGCACAAGACGGTGGGTTTTGTCGGTT
>DAITAC010000032.1:0-8682 GCA_036824465.1 Burkholderiaceae bacterium | reverse complement strand
ACGTGACCCTGTGGCACGTCAGGCCCGAGGACACCGTGTTTGATGCGCTGAAGCTTCTCGCCGAGCACGAGGTCGGTGCGCTGATGGTGATGGAGCACGGCAAACTGGTCGGCGTCGTCTCCGAGCGCGACTACACGCGCAAGATCGCGCTGCAGGGCAGGAGCTCGAAGGACACCCGGGTGGCCGAGATCATGACGCGCGACGTGATCGTGGTGTCGCCACAGACGCGTACGCGCGAATGCATGGCCCTGATGAGCCGCAGGAAGATCCGCCACCTGCCTGTGCTGGACGGCGACACCGTGCTCGGCATGATCTCGATCCGCGACATCATGGACGACATCATCACCGACCACGAGCTGACGATCTCGCAGCTGCAGAGCTACATCTACTCGTAATCTGCCTGCGCGGTCAGTGCCAGCCCCTGGCGCCGCCGCGCTCAGCGCGCGCTTCGCGATCGCGCCTGAGGTTTTCTTCCAGTTCCTCGCGCCCGCTCTTGGCGATCGCGACGGTCTTGCTCTCGTCGCGAAAGTGCGGCTGCAACGCGCGCAGCGTGGCGACGTTGGAGCGGCGGAACGTGTCGGCCAGCTCGCGCGCCTCGAACGGCGCCATGCCCAGCGCCTCGAGCACCTGCCGCCCGGTGCGCAGCGCGGCTTCAAAGGTCTCGCGTTCAATCGATTCGACGCCGCGCTCGGAAAGCTCCAGCCAGTGCCGCACGTTGCGCGCGCGTGCAACGATGCGCAGTGACGGAAAATGCTGGCGCACGCGATCGACGAGCGAGAGGCTTTCTTCAACGTCGTCGATCGCCACCACCAGCAACCGCGCCTTCGCGGCGCCGGCGGCTTCGAGCAGGTCAAGCCGCGTGGCATCGCCGTAAAAGACCTTGTAGCCGAACTTGCGCAACTGATCGATCTGGTCCGGATCGTGATCGAGCACGGTGGCGGTGATGCCCTGCGCGAACAGCAGCCGGCCGACGATCTGCCCGTAGCGTCCCGCACCGGCAATAATGACCGGCGCGGAATCATCGTCAATTGCATCGGCTTCGCGCAATGCGCGCGCCTGCGCCGCGCACAGCTTGTCGTACGCCATCACCAGCAGCGGCGTGATTGCCATCGACAGCGCGACCGCCGCCGTCAGCCGCGCCTCCCACTCGCCCGACAGCACGTTTGCCTGGCGCGCGATGCCAAACACCACGAACGCGAACTCTCCTGCCTGCGCGAGCAACGCGGCCAGCAGCCAGCGCTGCGTCGGCGCCACATCGAGCCGCGGCGCGAGTGCCGCCAGCACGACTGCCTTCACCAGCAGCAGGCCGCACACGAGCACCGCGAGCAGCGCGGGCTGCGCGAGCACGACGCCGAAGTCGATCGACATGCCCACCGCAATGAAGAACAGTCCCAGCAGCAGGCCCTTGAACGGCGCGATATCGGTCTCCAGCGCATGACGGTATTCGGAGCTCGCGAGCAGCACGCCGGCCAGGAACGCACCGAGGGCCATCGACAGCCCCGCCAGCGACATCAGCTGTGCGATGCCGATCACCAGCAGCAGCGCGAACGCGGTAAAGATCTCGCGCACGCCGGCGCGCGCGATCAGCCGCATCACGGGCCGGGTCAGAAAGCGGCCGATCAGGATGACGCCGGCAATTGCCGCCAGCGCCTTGCTCGCCTGAACCCAGCCCGGTTCGCCGGCCGGGCTGTCCGCTCCCAGGAGCGGTACCAGCGCAATCAGCGGAATGGCCGCGATGTCCTGGAACAGCAGGATCGCGAAGCCGCTCTTGCCGACCGGTGCGTTCAGCAGATTGCGCTCGCTCATCGTCTGCACCGCGATCGCGGTGGACGACATCGCCAGCGCCAGCCCCGCGGCGAGCGCGGCCTGCCACGTGAGACCGAGCAGCAGCAACCCGCCCGAAAGCAACGCGCCGCTCGCGACTATCTGCAAGCCTCCGCCGCCGAACACCGGCACGCGCATCTGCCATAAGCGGCGCGTGTCGAGTTCGAGGCCGATCAGGAACAGCATCAGCACGACGCCGAACTCGGCGAAATGCAGGATCGTCTCCACGTCGGTCACGAACCGCGCGCCCCACGGGCCGATCAGGCAACCCGCGATCAGATATCCGAGCACGGAACCCAGGCCCAGGCGCTTGGCGAGCGGCACGCAGACGACGGCGGCGCCGAGATAGATGATCAGATCGAGCAGCACATGAGCCTCAGCGTTGCGAAGCGAGATAGTCGACGAGCCACGCGCGATACGCCGCCGCGTGCGACTGCAGTTCGGACGCGGTGATGCGATGCGCGCCATGCACGACAATCGGCGCTAGCCAGTTCATGCCGCAGAAGCGAGCGGTCTGCTCGACGGCGGGCACGAACGCGGAGAACGCGTGCGCATGCTTACCCTGCGGCGTGTAGGCGTCCGGAGCCGCGCCCGTGCTGGTGACCCATAGGCAATCCTTGCCCGCTAGCGCGGTGCCGCCCTCGTCGTACGCCCAGCCGCTTTCCAGCACGACCTCCATCCAGCGCTTGAGCAGCGACGGCACGCCGTACCAGTACAACGGGTGCTGCCAGATCACGAGGCGGGAGCGCTGCAGAAGCTCGCGCTCGGCGGCCACGTCGATCGAGAAATCGGGATAGGCGTCGTACAGCGAGCGTAGCGTGACGCCGGGCAAATCGCGCACTGCGTCGATCAGAGCGCGTCCGGCGAGCGAACGGTCCGGATGCGGGTGGGCGTAGATGAGCGCAATCACCGCGCGATTATCGCTGCGGCGGCGTAGTCAACGAACTGGATTGGGACGGCGGCGTAAAGCGCTCGACACCACCGTGCACGATGAATTTCAGGCAACTGAAGTTCCTGGTCCTTGCCAATGGAGCCAGTCACCGTTGCGAAAGGCAATTGGTCTCGGCCCTCCGGTCAGCTGACAGTCCGCGTTGCAGGAAGTTTGGCTCGCATTGCGTTGTTGCTTGCCGGAGCGGTGCTCCGGCCTTATTTGGATTGACCAAACCGCGCTCCTCGCGCCTAGCACTGCAAGCCAAATACGCCCGTCGCACGCACGAATTATTCACGGACAAGCTCTTAAGCCAGCATGTGGACATGAGTTCCTAACGATCTTCCACCACGAGCTTGCGCAACATACTGTGCAAGGAGTGCAATTCGAAGCTGCCCGTTTCGAAGAGCTTCATCAATTGACGATGGATTGTCATCGGGCGACCCTGAATGCGGTAACCGTTCATGCGTAGGAATACGTCGACCGCGGCAAATGCAATGCGCTTGTTGCCATCGACGAATGGATGATTGATCGCAAGGCTTTCCATCAGTGCCGCAGCCTCCTGAATGATGTCGTCGTAATAGCCGCTCTGCGGTCTGAACAGCGCTGACTCCAGCGCCCCAGGGTCACGCACGCCGGCCGCGCCGCCATAGCGGGCGATCAGCTCGGCGTGCAACTCGAGCACGTCGGCGACCGTCAAGTAGTCGGTCACCACGTATTACTTTGCCAATTCTTTGTACAGGGCGTCGAAGTCACGCAGACTTTCGGCAAATGCTTTGCGCACATTCGGTCGCGCTTTGCCGGAATGCTTCTTCTCCACATAGTCACGCAGGGCTTCATCGAGCAAGGCCTGAAGCTGACGGCCCTCGCTACGCGCAATCTTCCTCATCTCCGCCAGCAACTTGACGTCTGCCTGCGAAGAGAACTTTTCCCGTACCGATCCCATGGACGCACCACCAGATGTCATCGTCTTGATTCATCATGATGCATCAAGATGATGGCTCCCGCAACCTGGCACGAAAGCATCGACCAATCGCGATATCCAACAACGAGACCGATCAGCGGGCGGCGCGTTCTCGACATCGTCCCGTTCTGCCGATTCTCTTGAATTCAGGCCGATCGCTGCGGAACGAATGTCGGATTTGAATGAACTGGACAGGTCGCCACGACTGACGCCACCCAGCTGTGAGGGGCTATCGCCGCAGCCGGTTAGAACCAGACTTGCATTGCTGCCTTCGACGGCGAGCCAACGCCGTCACCGGCCAAGGTAACGGATCGAGTCCGGTTTCAGCCACTCATCACCTCGCGTCGAAGCCGCCAAGCGAAGCAGTCAGGCAATCACAGGATCCGGCACATCTCATCGAACTCGAGCCGCGGATTACGGACGTACAGCTTGGTCGGGTCGCCGACGCCGAGGTTGCAAAGAAAGTTCGACTTCCACTTGCCGTCCGGAAAGAACTCGGCATCGACCTTGGCGTTGTCGAAGCCCGACATCGGCCCGCAATCCAGGCCGACCGCGCGCGCCGCGATGATGAAGTACGCGCCCTGCAGCGACCCGTTGCGCAATGCCGTGGTCTGGACATGCGCCGTCTTGCCGGCAAACCAGCTGCGCGCATCCGTGTGCGGAAAGGTCCGGGGCAGGTTCTCGTAGAACTCGAGGTCGTAGGCGACGATCGCTGTCACCGGCGCAGCCATCGTCTTGTCCAGATTGCCGTGCGACAGCGCGGGGCGCAGGCGCTCCTTGGCGGCCTTCGAGCGCAGGAACAGAAAGCGTCCCGGCTGCGAATTCGCCGTGGTCGGTCCCCATTTCATCAGGTCGTGTATCGCGCGCAGCTGCGCATCGCTGACCGGCTGATCGAGAAAGCCGTTGAGGGTGCGCGCCAGACGGAAAATCTGATCCAGCGCCTTGCCGTCGAGGGTCGTGTGCATGATGTTTGGGCAAACCGGCTGCGCGGAGTGCAGCGCGAATAAGAATGGAGCGGGTGAAGGGAATCGAACCCTCGTATGCAGCTTGGGAAGCTGCCGTTCTACCATTGAACTACACCCGCATTCGCGCCAATTCTAAGCGAGGCACTCGCCGCGCGCGACAGGCCTCAACCCTTCAATGCTGCGAGCAACATCAATCCCACTGCGGCGCCCATCAGCAGTGTCGCCAGCCAGCCCAGCCAGCGCACCGGCCCGACAATCGCGAACTCGCCGAGCGCCTTGCGATTCGACGCCAGCAGCACGAGCATCGCCATGATCGGCACGGCGATCACTCCGTTGATCACCGCGCTGTAGAAAAGGGCCGTGATCGGATCGACGGGCGAGAAGTCCAGCAGCGTGCCGGCGATCGTGCAGACAATCACGATGGTGTAGAAGCCGCGCGCCTCGTGCCACGTATGGTCCAGGCCGCCACCCCAGTTCATCACCTCCGACACCGCATACGCGGCGGAACCGGCCAGCACCGGCACCGCCAGCAGCCCGGTCGAGATCACGCCGAGCGCGAAGAGGAAGAATGCCTGCTCGCCGGCGATTGGCCGTAGCGCTTCGGCCGCCTGTGCCGCGGTCTGAACCTCGGTGACGCCACTCACGTGCAATGTGCCTGCGGCGGCCAGCATGATCGCCAGCGCAATCACGTTCGAGAACACCATGCCCGATGCCGTATCCAAGCGTATTCGCAGCAGCGCTCCGGGTGCGCGCTCCGGCACCTGCAGCAAGGGAGCCACGTTCTTGCGCCGCATCTCTTCGACCTCCTGCGACGCCTGCCAGAAGAAGAGGTACGGACTGATGGTGGTGCCCAGCACCGCGACCACCATCATCAGCGCATCGAAAGTGAAATCGATGCGCGGCCAGATGAATCCCTGAACCGCGTGCAGCCAGTCGACATCGACGAAGGCCAGGACGCCCACATAGGCAAGCAGCGACAGGCACAGCCACTTGAAGATTTCGGCGAGCCGGTAGTACGGCAACTTGACCTGCAGCCATGCCAGCACCACACCAAAGACGAGCGCGTGACCATGCTCAGGACCGCCGACGACCAGTTGCAGCGCTTCGCCCATGGCCGCGATATCCGCCGTGATGTTGATCGTGTTCGCCGCGACCAGCAGCGCCACCAGCGCCAGCACCAGCGGGCGCGGATAGTGCGCTCGCAGGTTGCCCGCCAGCCCGTCGCCGGTCACGCGCCCGACCCGCGCAGCAGCGAGCTGGATTGCGATCATGAACGGCGTGGTCAGCAGCGTGGTCCACAGCAGACCGAAGCCAAACTGCGCGCCGGCCTGCGAGTAAGTCGCGATGCCGCTCGGGTCATCGTCCGCAGCGCCGGTGACGAGGCCCGGCCCCAGCGCATGCAGCGCGGCGCGCAGTTTCTCGCGCAGATTGGTCGGGGAGCGCTTCACGTTCTCGTTCTTGATCGGCGCCGGCGAGCGCGCCGCGCATCTTTGCACGAAATGGCGCCTGCGCCACGCGTCAGACCGACTTTGAGCGTCGGCTGCGGTTTGCGATGATCGGTGTCGGAGCGATCGATGAATCTGGGCGAACTGGTTTCAAGCCACGGCTATTGGGTGCTCGCGCTCGGCGCGCTGCTTGAAGGCGAAACCTTGCTGGCGCTTGCGGGGTTTGCCGCGCATCGCGGCTACCTGTCGTTTCCGATCGTGGTCGTGATCGCCGCGGTCGCCGGTTTCAGCGGCGACACGTTCTACTTCTGGCTCGGTCGCCGCCATGGCGACCGCATTCTGGCGCGCTTTCCATCGGTGACGGCGCAGGCAGGCAAGGTCCATCAGCTGATCGAGCGTTATCACGAGGGGGTGATCGTCGGCGTTCGGTTCGCCTATGGGCTGCGCATCGCCGGGCCGATCCTGATCGGCACCTCCAACGTCGCCGCGTGGCGCTTCGTCGCATTCAACGCGCTTGGCGCGGTGATCTGGGCGACGCTGATCGCGGCGCTGGGATGGGTGTTTGGCGAGGCGATCCAGCGGGTGCTGGGCGAGATCCGCCATATCGAGAAGTGGCTGTTCGCCGCGTTGATTGCGATCGGGATCGGCTTTTGGCTCTATCAGCGCCGCCGCACAAGGCAGCCGCGCTGATGCACTAACATCAACGCCGTGAAATCGACTGCATGACATCGACTGCATGGACAACGTGATCGACACCATCGGCATCACTGTTAACGGCGAAGCACGCCGCCTCGCCGCCGGCACGACCGTCGCCGATGTCCTTGCACAGATGGACACGGCCGGCAAGCGTGTCGCGGTCGAACGCAACGGCGAGATCGTGCCAAAGAGCAAGCACAGCGTCACCAAATTGGCCGATGATGATCACCTTGAAGTCGTGATCGCGGTTGGAGGCGGGTGATGAGCCAGGCACATCTGTTCGAGGGCAGCTTGCGGTGGACCGGTAAGGTCAGCGACGTCGACGGCAAACTGAAGCTCGGGCGCGATTTCACGATCCAGTTCGCGGGCAAGGCAGCGATCGAGGGATCTTCGCCGGCCGTCTTCAACGGCGATGACGGCAAGCACAACCCGGAAACGCTGATGGTTTCCTCGCTGATGGCGTGTCATCACCTGACATATCTGGCGATCTGCGAACGCTCCGGCGTGCGGATCGTCTCGTACGAAGACCGCGCGACCGGCACGCTGGCGATCAAGGACGGCAAGATGCGGATGGTCGAGGTTGTGCTGCGACCGCAGGTCAAGATTGCCGATGCCGCGCACGTCGCACGTGCGATCGAGATCCACGGCAAGGCGCATGCCAACTGCTTCATATCGAATTCGGTCAACTTCGAAGTCAAGGTTCAGCCTACGGTGGTCACATGAAACGCGATGACATGACTCCCGACGTACTGCGCATCGGCAGCCGCACGTTCCACTCACGCCTGTTGCTCGGCACCGGCAAATACAAGGACCTGGCGCAGACGAGGGCCGCGGTCGATGCGAGCGGTGCGGAAATCGTCACGGTCGCGATCCGTCGCACCAACATCGGCCAGAACAAGAACGAGCCCAATCTGCTCGACGTGCTGCCGCCCAACCAGTACACGATGCTGCCCAACAGCGCCGGCTGCTACACGGCGGAGGATGCCGTGCGCACGCTGCGGCTGGCGCGCGAACTGCTCGACGGCCACGCGCTGACCAAGCTCGAAGTGCTCGGCGATCCGCAGACGCTGTATCCGAACATGCCGGAGACGATCAAGGCCGCGGAGATCCTCGTCAAGGAAGGCTTCGAGGTGATGGTGTACTGCTCCGACGATCCGATCCAGGCGCAGGTGCTGGAATCGATCGGTTGCGTGGCGGTGATGCCGCTCGCCTCGCTGATCGGCTCGGGCATGGGCATCCTCAACCCGTGGAACATTCAGCTGATTCTTGAGAAAGCGAAAGTGCCGGTGATCGTCGACGCCGGCGTCGGCACCGCCAGCGACGCCGCAATCGCCATGGAACTCGGCTGCTCCGGCGTGCTGATGAACACGGCCGTCGCGCTCGCCAAGGACCCCGTGCTGATGGCAAGCGCGATGAAGAAGGCCGTGCAGGCGGGCCGCGAAGCATTCCTCGCCGGCCGCATGCCGAAGAAGCTTTACAGCGCGAGCCCCAGTTCGCCCGCCGCGGGCGTCATCGCGTCGACCCGGCCTTGATGAGCGACGGCCCGCCAACGACCGACGAGCCAACCGGTCCGGGCTACGCTCACATCCGCTCGTTCGCGCTGCGACGCGGACACTTCACCAACGCGCAGCGGCGCGCGTACGAAGAGGTCTTCCCGCGCTACGCGGTGCCCTACACGCGGGCGGTGCTCGACTACACGCAAACATTCGGCCGCGTAGCGCCGATCGTGCTCGAAATCGGCTTCGGCATGGGCGAGACGACCGCCACGATCGCGCAGGCACGCAGCGACGTCAACTTCCTGTGCATCGAGGTGTTTGCGGCCGGCGTCGGCGCACTCGCCAGACGCATCGATCAGATGGA
>DAITAC010000031.1:0-39442 GCA_036824465.1 Burkholderiaceae bacterium | reverse complement strand
GAGTTCAGGAAGAACGGGCCGAGTTTCTGCGCGATGCCGCCGGCGATGAACACGCCACCGCGGGCGCCGAGAGTGAGCGCGACGTTGCCGGCAAAAGTGCCGAGCATCGCGCAGAAGGTGTCCAGGGTCGCCGCACACGTTGCATCGTTCGCCTCCAGCGCGCGCCGCGTGATTTCCTCCGCGGTCAGCGGACCGGCCGCTTCACCGCGCACGGTTGCCACGGCGCTATGCAGCTGCGGCAGGCCGATGCCCGACAGTAGTCGCTCGGCGGAGACATGATCAAAGCGGGTGCGCAGCACGCGCAGCACGTCGCTTTCGAAATCATCCGCCGCACTGGCAGTGACATGGCCGCCTTCGCACGCCAAGGCTCGCCACGCGCGTCCACACGGAATACATGCAGACACACCCAAGCCGGTGCCGGGTCCGATCACAGCCATCGGTTGGCCCGGCGCCGGTGTGCCGTCGCCGAACAGCGTCATGTCATCGCGCGTCAGATGCGGCAGCGACAGCGCCAGCGCTTCGAAGTCATTCAGCAGCTGCAGACGCTGCAACCCGAGCGCGTGTTGCGCCTGCTCGCGCGAGATCACCCACGCGCTGTTGGTCATCTTGATCGTGTCGCCGTTGACCGGCGTGGCTAGCGCGAATGCCGCCAGCTGCGGATGCACGCCACTGCCGCGATCCGCGCCGACCCGATCGAGATAGGAACGCGCTGCGTCCTCCGGTGACGCGAATTCCGCACATCGCAGCGCGATGATGTCTTTGACCGCCGTGCCGGGCGCGTGCACCAGGCCAAAGCGCGCATTGGTGCCGCCGATGTCGGCGACCAGCCACGGATACAGTTTGTGCCTAGTGGTGCTCATGCTTCTTCGTGCCACGCGCAGTCGTCGCGGCCGATCAGCGCGCTCGATGCCGCGGGTCCCCAGGTGCCGCTGGTATACGGCTTGGGTGCGTCGTTCGACGCCGCCCAGCCGTGCATGATCGGTTCGACCCACTGCCACGCGGCTTCCAGCTCATCGCGACGCATGAAGAGCGTGAGCCTGCCGCGGATCACATCCATCAGCAGGCGTTCGTAGGCATCGAGCCGGCGCATCCTGGATGAGTCCTCGAACGAGAGGCTGAGCGACATCGGCTGCAGCCGCATGCCGTCGCCCGGCGTCTTCGCCTGCACCTGCAGCATCAGCGCATCGTCCGGCTGCAGTCGAATGACGAGGCGGTTGTGCGCGAATGCGCCGCGGGTGGCTTCGAGGATCTGGTGCGGAACGCGCTGGAAATTGACCACGATCTCCGCCAGCCGCTCCTGCATGCGCTTGCCCGTGCGCAGATAGAAGGGCACACCTGCCCAGCGCCAGTTGTCGATGTCGACGCGCAGCGCAACGAAGGTTTCCGTGTGGCTGTCGGCGGGGATACCGGGTTCGTCGAGATCGCCCGCGACCGGTTGGCCGCCGCTGGCGCCGGCGCGATACTGGCCGCGGACCGAGCGCGAGTGCACGTCGGCTTCGGTGAAGGGCTTCAGTGCTCTCAGTACCTGCAGCTTGGCGTCACGCACGGCGTCGGCGCCGATCGACGACGGCGGCTCCATCGCGACGATGCACAGCAGCTGCAACAGATGGTTCTGCACCATGTCGCGCAGCGCACCGGTGTGATCGTAGAACTCGCCGCGACCTCCAACGCCAACCTCCTCGGCGATCGTGATCTGCACGTCGTGCACCCAGCTGCGCGTCCACAGTGGCTCGAACATCGTGTTGCCGAAGCGCAGCGCGAGCAGGTTCTGCACGCTTTCCTTGCCCAGATAGTGGTCGATCCTATAGATGCGGTCCTCGGAGAAGATCGAGCCGACGATGTCGTTGATTGCGCGCGACGACGCGAGATCGCGGCCAAGAGGCATTTCCAGCACCACGCGCGAGTGCGGCGTGACTGCGCCGACGGCCGCAAGGTGCTGGCAGATGTCGGTGAAGAAACTGGGTGAAGTGGCGAGAAAGAAAACCCGTGCGCGGTCGTCCTGCGCCCGCAGGCGCGCCGCCAGCGCGTTGAAGGTCGACGCTTCGCCGGCATGGGTCGGCACATACTCGACGTGGCGCAGGAATTCATTCCAAACCTGCGAATCGAAGTCAGCGGCGTGAATGTGTGGACGAACGCGATCTTCAAGCAGCGTGCGGTACGCGTCATCACTGAGCGCCTGGCGCGCCGAGCCGATGACGCGCGCTCCTGGCGCCATGTCGCCGCCGCGAAAGCGGCAGTAAAGCGCCGGCAGCAGTTTGCGTGCCGCGAGATCCCCCGTACCGCCAAACAACACGAGGTCGAAGAGTTGACCAGCCACGCGCTTCCTCGCCTGCCTCGGGAATTTTCTTGTGATCGCTGAGTGACCAGTCCGGCCCCCAGCCGCCCCGATGGGCGATATTGAGGTCGATGGGACGCAGCAGTTGGAATGTAGCAAAACTACACCAGCCGCGGCAGCGGACAGCCCTGCCTAAGCCCGTCCCGCGTTCATGGAGAAAGCAGTAAGGCTATGTTTTTTAATGGATAGAAAGGCCTGCTCTGCTAGTGCGAAAATGGCCCCCGTGCCGCGGTTGTTGCACTTGTACTACGATTTCGCTTTCTGAGTAGTCTCACAACAAATGGAAGGCGGCATGCACCCTCAGCTCAGCCGGGTCACCGAGCGAATCATCGAGCGCAGCCGTACCGGGCGGTCCGGCTGCCTGAGTCGTGTGCGGAACGCGGCCGTACCGGATGCTGCACGTGCCCGCGTGTCCTGCACGAACCTCGCGCACGCGATGGCTGCTTCGCCAGCGAACGACAAGCTCAAGATCCGAGCACAGCGCACGCCCAATATCGCAATCGTCTCGGCTTACAACGACATGCTGTCGGCGCATCAACCGCTCGAGGAGTATCCGCAGCTCATCAAACGTGCTGCGCGCGCGGTCGGCGCGACCGCGCAGTTCGCCGGAGGCGTGCCCGCGATGTGCGATGGTGTGACGCAAGGCCAGCCCGGCATGGAATTGTCGCTGTGGTCGCGCGATGTGATTGCACAAGCGACCGCGATCGCGCTGTCGCATGCCGTGTTCGACGGCGCGCTGATGCTTGGCGTTTGCGACAAGATCGTGCCGGGACTGCTGATCGGTGCGCTCGCGTTTGGTCATTTGCCGGTGATCTTTGTGCCCGCGGGTCCGATGACCTCGGGCCTGTCGAACGACGACAAGGCCAAGGAGCGGCAACTGTTCGCACAAGGAAAGATCGATCGCACGGCGCTGCTCGAAGCCGAAATGGCTGCGTACCACGGCCCCGGCACCTGCACCTTCTATGGAACCGCCAACAGCAACCAGATGCTGATGGAGGTGATGGGACTGCACCTGCCCGGCACGGCGTTCATTAATCCAGGCACGCCGCTGCGCACTGCGTTGACTGAGGAAGCCGCGCGCCGTGTCACCGGTTTGACGGCGCTGGGATCGAACTACACGCCGATTGGCGAAATGATCGATGAGCGTGCGATCGTCAACGGCATCGTTGGATTGTTGGCCACGGGCGGCTCGACCAATCACACGATCCATCTGATCGCGGTCGCGCGCGCCGCCGGCATCCTGATCGACTGGGACGATTTTTCCGAGCTATCTGCGGTCGTGCCCTTGCTCGCGCGCGTTTATCCGAACGGCAAGGCGGACGTGAACCAGTTCCATGCCGCCGGCGGCATGGGATTCCTCGTACGTGAGTTGCTCGATGCCGGCCTGCTGCACGAGGACGTGCGCACGATCGCCGGCACAGGACTGCGCGCCTACGCCCGCGAGCCCGGGCTCGATGCAGAGAAGCTCGTGTGGCGCGATGCTCCGACGGCATCTCTCGCAAACGATGTGCTGCGGCCGGTGGCGCAGCCATTTCAGCCCGACGGCGGCGTGCGGTTGCTGATGGGCAATCTCGGGCGCGCGATCTTCAAGGCGTCGGCGGTGAAACCTGAGCATCGCGCGGTGACGGCAAGGGCCGCGGTGTTCGACGACCAGGACGACATGCTCAAGGCATTCAAGTCTGGCGCGCTGGATCGCGATGTCGTCGTCGTCGTTCGATTTCAGGGACCGCGCGCGAACGGAATGCCGGAACTGCACAAACTCACGCCGAGCCTTGCGGTGCTGCAGGACAATGGTTTCAAGGTGGCGCTGGTCACCGATGGCCGCATGTCGGGAGCGTCGGGCAAGGTGCCGGCGGCGATTCATGTGACGCCCGAGTGCGCGCGCGGCGGCGATCTGGCACGTGTGCGCGACGGCGACATGGTGCGCGTCGACGGCGACGCGGGTGTGCTTGCCGCGCTCGTCGATGCGGCAGAGTGGGCCGCGCGCACGCCGGCCCGGGGCTCGCTCGTGCACAACGCGCACGGCATTGGCCGCGAGTTGTTTGCCGCCCATCGCGCCGGATGCGCAACGGCCGAGCAAGGCGCGGTGAGCTGGACTGATGACGAGGTGCGCGCATGAACTCAGCGTCGTTGGCGCTGGATGAGATCCTCGCCATTTCGCCGGTCATACCGGTGATTGTGATCGACGATGCGGAAACCGCGGTTCCACTTGCGCAGGCGCTGCTGCGTGGCGGTTTGCGAGTGCTCGAAGTGACGTTGCGTACCCCGGCCGCGCTCGATGCACTGCGCGCAATGGCGCGACTGGCCGACGCGATCGTTGGCGCGGGCACGGTGCTGAACGAGGCGCAGTACGATGAGGCGATTGCCGCGGGTGCGCGATTCGTCGTTTCGCCCGGACTGACGGATTCCCTCGCCAGCGTCGCGACGCGGCGCTCCGTGCCACTGCTGCCCGGAACGGCGACGGCGTCCGACGTCATGCGAGCGCGCGACGCTGGATTCCGTCGCCTCAAGCTTTTCCCCGCCGAGTCCGTCGGCGGCATTGCGACACTGAAGGCTTTTGCGTCGGTGTTTGCCGATGTCCGCTTTTGCCCGACCGGCGGCATTACGGCCGACAGCGCGGCGAATTACCTCGCGCAGAAGAACGTTGCGTGCGTTGGCGGCTCGTGGTTGACGCCGGCCGATGCCGTCGCGGCGCGCGACTGGACTCGCATCGAGCGGCTTGCCGCGCAGGCAGGCGCATTGCGGAAATGAAGCCGATCATCTCTGTTTGCTCACCGTAACATCGCGCCATGCCCGGACTGATCGAGCCCCGCCTGATTGCAGACATCGGTGCGCGCTATGCGCGTTTCGCGCTCGAGCGCGAGCCGGCGATATATGAAAGCCAGCACGCGCTTCCGTGCGCAGACTATCCGGATTTCCTGTCCGCGCTGCGCGCCTATCTGGCGCTGGTTGACGCCAAGGACGTACGCCACGGGGCGATCGCGATCGCCAACCCGGTCGAGGGCGATCTGGTGCAGATGACCAACTACCCGTGGCGTTTCTCGATCGAGGAAACTCGCGAGAGCGTTGGTTTCGAAACATTGCTGGTCGTCAACGACTTCACCGCGCTGGCGATGGCGCTGCCTTATCTGACACCGTCGCAATATCGGCAGATTGGCGGCGGTGAGCCAAAAGAACGCAGCGTGATGGGAATCGTGGGCGCCGGAACCGGCCTCGGCGTGTCGGGCCTGATCCCGGTTGAGGACGGCTGGGTCGCGCTCGCCACTGAAGGTGGCCACGTCTCGTTTGCACCGCGCAACGCGCGTGAGATGTTCATTCTTGAATTCGCGTGGCGCCAGTACAAGCATGTATCGGCGGAACGCCTGATCTCCGCGGCCGGCCTTGAACTGATCTATCGAGCGCTGGCGACGCGCGCCGACGTGGCAGCCGACGGGCTGAAGGCACCGGAGATCACGCAGCGCGGGCTGAATGGCTCCTGCCAGATCTGTGCCGAGACGCTCGAAGTCTTCTGCGAAATGCTCGGCACCGCGGCGGCCAACGTCGCGGTCACGCTCGGCGCATTCGGCGGCCTGTTCATCGGCGGTGGCATCGTGCCGCGGCTTGGAACTTACTTTGATCGGTCGGGATTCCGCGCACGCTTTGAGGAGAAGGGCCGACTGACCGATTACGTGGGGCACATGCCGACCTACGTCATCACCGCGGAAACGCCGACGTTCACCGGCACTTCGGCGATTCTCAACGCGCAGCTCAAGAAGCGCAGCGGTGCCTCGACTCTGGTCGAGCGCGTGCGGCAGGCGCGCAGCGCGCTGTCACAGGCGGAGCGGCGCGTCGCGGATCTGGTGCTGTCGCAACCGCGCAGCGTGCTCAACGATCCGATCATGGATATCGCGCGCCACGCCGGCGTATCGCAGCCCACGGTGGTGCGCTTCTGCCGTTCGCTCGGCTGCGAGGGGCTGTCCGACTTCAAGCTCAAGCTTGCATCCGGACTCACGGGCACGATTCCCGTCTCCCACACGCAGGTCAAGCGGACTGATTCAACGCTCGAACTGGGCGCCAAGGTACTCGACAACACCGCATCAGCGTTGCTCAAGGTGCGCGATCAATTGAACAGCGACGCGGTCGATCGCGCGATCGAGAAACTGCAGCACGCGCGCCGCATTGAGTTCTACGCGATCGGCAACTACGGTGTCGTCGCGCAGGATGCGCAGTACAAGTTCCTGCGCATCGGTGTGCCGGCGGCGGCATACACGGAAACCGGGCTGCAGACGATGGCCGCGTCCGCGCTTGGCCGCGGCGACGTGGTGGTGGCAATTTCGGGCTCGGGCCGCATCGGCGAACTGCTGAAGGCGGTCGACAATGCGCTCGAGAATGGCGCCGAGGTGATTGCGATCGCCCCGACTCACTCGCCCCTTGCCAAGCGCGCGACCGTGGCGATTGCGATCGATCATCCTGAGGATGTCGCGACGCACATCCCGATGATCAGTCGCGTTCTATATCTTGTCGCGATCGATATTCTCGCGGTCGGCGTGGCAATGCGGCGCAGCGGCAGATCGCACCGGGCGGCGCCAGGTGAAGACCGAGACCACACGGACCCGCGCAGTGCGGATTTGACGCGCATCATTTCGCACAGCGGGTAGATGTCGGGCCCGTGCGCGACGGGCCACGGTTTCACATCGTGTGGTTTCCCGTGCCGACTACAATCACCGCATGTTGTCGCGCTTCGTTCATCTTCGACTGCATTCGGAGTTTTCGGTCGTCGATGGCCTGGTGCGGGTTGACGACGCCGTCCAGGCCGCCGCAATTGACGGCCAGGGCGCGCTGGCGCTGACCGACAGCGCCAATCTGTTCGGCGCCGTTCGGTTCTACAAGGCCGCGCGTGCGAAGGGCGTGAAACCGATCCTCGGCTGCGATCTGTGGATCACCAACGAAACAGATCGCGATCATCCGTATCGCCTGCTGTTGCTGGTCCAGGATCAGGCTGGATATCTCAACCTGTGTGAACTCCTGTCGCGCGCATGGCTTACCAACCAACACCGCAATCGCGCTGAGATCCAGAGCGAATGGCTTGGCGGCGCAGCAACGCGCGGGCTGATCGCGTTGTCCGGGGGCGCGCAGGGCGAGACTGGCGTGAATCTGCTTGCCGGCAACCGGGATATCGCCCGCGCCGTGGCGCAGCGCCTGGCCGATGCGTTCCCGGGGCGCTTCTATCTCGAACTTCAGCGCGCGGGTCGCAACGGTGATGACGCCTGCGCCAATATGTCCCTTTCCCTCGCGCACCAATTGAAGCTTCCCGTCGTCGCGACCCATCCGGTGCAGTTCATCGCGCGAGAAGAGTTTCGCGCGCATGAAGCGCGTGTATGCATCGCCGAGGGCTACACGCTTGCCGATCCGCGGCGGCCGCGCCGCTTCACTGCGGAGCAGTACTTCAAGAGCGCGGCCGAGATGGCGGAGATGTTCAAGGACATTCCTGCCGCGCTGCAGAACTCGGTTGAGATTGCCAGGCGCTGCAATCTGCAACTGACACTTGGCAAGGCACGACTGCCCGATTTCCCGACGCCTCCGGGGGTCACGCTCGACGAGCATTGCCACCAGATCGCGCGTGCCGGGTTGGAGCGGCGACTGGAAAAGCTGTTTCCCGACGCAGGCGAGCGCGACAAGCAGCGTCCCGTCTACGTGGAGCGCCTGGAGTGGGAACTCGGCACGATCGCGACGATGGGCTTCTCCGGGTACTTCCTGATCGTGGCCGACTTCATCAACTGGGCCAAGGAGAACGACATTCCGGTCGGGCCCGGGCGCGGATCCGGCGCGGGTTCGCTGGTCGCGTATGCGCTGAACGTCACCGACCTTGATCCACTGCGGTACGAACTGCTGTTTGAGCGATTCCTGAATCCCGAGCGCGTATCGATGCCGGACTTTGACATCGATTTCTGCCAGGACCACCGCGACCGCGTGATCGACTATGTCAAGCACAAGTACGGCGCGCAGGCAGTCAGCCAGATCGCGACCTTCGGCACGCTCGGTGCGAAGGCCGTGGTGCGTGACGTCGGCCGCGTGCTCGATCTGCCCTACACCAAGTGCGACACGCTGTCGAAGCTGATTCCACACAACCCTGCCGATCCATGGACGCTGCAGCGCGCGCTCGAGCAGGAGCCCGCGTTCGCCGAAGCGGTGAAAGCGGATGAGGAATATGGTGAACTGGTCGAACTGTCGAAGCCCCTTGAAGGATTGACGCGCAACGTCGGCATGCATGCCGGAGGCGTGCTGATCGCGCCCGGGAAGCTCACCGACTTCTGTCCGCTGTACTGCGCGCAGGGCACCGACGCGGTGGTGAGCCAGTTCGACAAGGACGATGTGGAGGCGATCGGCCTCGTCAAGTTCGACTTCCTGGGCCTGACCACGCTGACCATCCTCGATCTGACGCTGCGCTATGTGAAGCGGCTCGATCCGGCCTCGACGCTCACCCTCGACAACCTGCCGCTCGACGACGCGAAGACCTACGACATCTTCAAGCGCGCCGAGACGACGGCCGTGTTCCAGTTCGACTCGGCAGGCATGCGCGGCATGCTCAAGCGCGCCAAGCCCAACGTGCTCGAAGACCTGATCGCGTTGAACGCGCTGTATCGGCCGGGGCCGATGGACCTGATCCCGGAGTTCATCGAATGCAAGCACGGCCGCAAGAAGGCCGAGTATCTCGATCCGCGGCTGGAGCCGATCCTGGGGCCCACGTACGGTGTGATGACCTATCAGGAGCACGTGATGACCATCGCGCAGGTCATCGGTGGCTACACGCTGGGTGGCGCCGACCTGCTGCGACGAGCGATGGGCAAGAAGAAGCCCGACGAAATGGCCAAGCAGCGTGCGATCTTCCTGCAGGGCGCCGTCGAGCGCGGCATGCCAGAGAACAAGGCGCAGCTGCTGTTCGACCAGATGGAGAAGTTCGCGGGCTACGGGTTTAACAAATGCGTGGTGGGCGAGACGCGCGTGCACGACGCGTTGACCGGCGCACAGCACACGGTGCGCGAATTGTTCGAGCGCCGCGCGCACCTTGATTTGTCGTTGCACGCCGTTGACTCGAGCTGGAAACTGCGCGCGCGACGCGTGCGCGACGTGGTGTGGAATGGGCGGCGCCGTGTGTACGAGCTGCGTACCGCACTCGGCCGCCGGTTGGTCGCGACCGGCAATCATCCGCTGCGCACGCTCGACGGCTGGACCCTGCTGCGCGATCTGAAGCCGGGCGATCGCGTTGCCGCGCCGCGTGTTCTGCGCGCCGCGCACCCGCGCCGTTGGGCGGAGCACGAGTTGATCACCCTCGGCGGCTTGCTGTCGGAAGGCAACACCTGTCATCCGACCTGCCTTTACTTCTACAACAACGACGCCGAGCTGATTGCAGATTTCGTCCGCGCGGTGACACAGTTTCCGAATTCGGTCGCGCGCATTGCGCAACGGGGCGCGCGCGGCGAAGTCTGCGTTTCGACCGGCCGCGATGCGCGTTTTCGCACGGGTCAGCGGCCGTGGAATGCGAGCGGTGGCAACGCGGTCGCGGTCGAGGAAGCCGCGCCGGTTCGCAGCGGCGCGTTCATGTGGGCGCAGCGGCTCGGACTGCTCGGTTGCAAGGCGGATGCGAAGCGGGTGCCGCGTGAAGTGTTCGCGTTGGCGGACGAGGACATTGCCGTGCTGCTCGGCCGGCTGTGGTCCGGCGATGGCTTCTTCTTCGGCACGTCGAACACCATGCCGTTCTATGCGACGAGTTCCGCTGGATTGGCGCGCGATGTGCAGGACCTGTTGTTGCGCCTTGGCGTCGTCGCGCGTGTGCAGCAGAAGGAGTTTCGCTATCGCGGCGGCAGGCGTCCGGGTTATGCGGTGTTCCCGCTCGGCGATGACGGTGTCGCGCGATTTGTCGACATCGTGCTGCCGCGCTGTGCCGGTCGGACGGCGCAGGTTGAAGCGCTGCGTGCCTACGTCAGCGCCGCGGCGCCCGGATTGAGCAGCAGGGACACGATTCCCGGCGATGTGCGCGGTTGGGTCGACCAGGCGCGGCGCCGCGCCGAGTTGACATGGCGCGAACTTGAGGCGCGCAGCGGCCAGTCGATGAAGGAGTTCTATGGCACCGGCAGCGCCGGCAAACGCGGCTTTCGCCGCGGCACGATCGCGCGTCTGGGCGAGTTCCTCGGCGACGAGCGGCTCGGGGCTGTCGCGGCGTCCGATGTGTACTGGGACACCGTGGTCGAGATCGGCAACGCCGGTGTAGAGGATGTCTATGACCTGGAGATCGAAGACGATCACAACTTCGTCGCCGACGGACTGATCGTCCATAACTCGCATTCGGCCGCCTATGCGCTGATCGCTTATCAGACCGCGTACTTCAAGGCGCATCATCCAGCCGCTTTCATGGCGGCCAACCTGACCGCGTTGATGGGCGACACCGACAGTGTCAAGGGGTTGGTCGAAGACAGCCGTGCGCTGGGGCTGACGGTCGAGCCGCCGAGCGTCAATCTCGGCGTCCACCCATTCGAGCCGGTGAATGCGAAGACGATCCGCTACGGCCTGGGCGCGATCAAGGGTACAGGGCAGGGGGCGATTGAGCACATCATTTCCATGCGTGGCGCCACGCCGTTCGAAAACCTGTTTGAGTTCTGCGCACGGATCGACCGGCATATCGTCAACCGGCGCGTGGTCGAAGCGCTGGTGCGCGCCGGAGGCTTCGATTCGATCGATGCCGATCGCGCCAAGCTGTTCGCAAGCGTGGGGCGGGCGATGGAGGCGGCCGAGCGCGCAGCGGCGAGCATCGGACAAGCCAGCCTGTTCGGCGGACCTGCCGAGGTCGCAGCCATCGATTACATCGCGGTGGCGCCGTGGAGCGAGCGTGAGCGCCTTGCGAACGAGAAGCTGGCGCTGGGCTACTACTTCAGCGGCCACCTGTTCAACGAATACGCGGCGGAAGCGCGCCGGCTTGCGCCAACGAAACTCGCCGACGTGCGACCTGCGGCCGGTGGCCAGGGAGGTCGTGGGGACCCGATCCGCGTCGCCGGCATCATCGTCTCGGCGCGCTCGCAGAACACGCGGCGGGGTCGCATGGGGGTGATCGTCCTCGACGACGGTACCGCCGCGCTCGAACTCACGGTGTTTTCTGAACTCTTTGATCGCAAGCGTGCGCTGCTGAAGGAGGACACCCTGGTCTTCGTCACCGGCCGCGTGCGTCCGGGCGATGCCGATCAGCGCTTGTCGGTGCTTGCCGACGAAGTGATTGATCTGGCCGAGGCGCGCGCGCGCGCGCAGGCGGCATTGCGGATCGATGTCGAGAATGTGGCAAGCGTGGCGAAGCTCAGAGACACACTGGTTCCGTATCGCGTGGCGATTGCCAACGGCGGCAATGGCGGTAATGGCGAAGTCCGCACGCCTGCATCGAATGTCGCCGCGGGCTGCCGCGTCGTGCTGCACGTGGCCAACAGCAACGGCTGCGCCGATATCCGCCTGCCGGACGCGTGGCGCGTGCGCGGCGACGAACGCCTGCTTGAAGAATTGCGCGCCCAGCCGCGCGTGCGAGGCGCAGACTTCAGCTACGGCTGAACCTTCTGATCGACCGCGTAGTGATCGATCCCCACGGTCGCGCGCATCTCACGCGACGCGATGCGTGCTTGCAGTCGCTGCCAGTTCTCACCCTCGCGCGCGCGATCGTTTTCCTTGTGCCACAGATGCAGCACGCCGGTGGCGAATGCACCTTCCTTGCGGCGGACACCGGAGTTGATCAGGCGCACCGCAAGGTCCGAGTCCTCGAAGCCCCAGCCCTCATAGCTTTCGTCGAACCCGTTCACGCGCATGAAGTCGTCGCGCCAGATGCCTAGGTTGCAGGTGCGCACGCGCTGCCAGCGATGCGCGGCGATCTTGCGCAGCGGTCCCAATGGCAAGGTCGTGAACGGCAGGCGACGATTGACATCGCCCGCGACCCAGGCCAGATGCCAGCGCGCGCCGCTCCACGCATGCAGCGGCTCGCGCCGCGCCAGCACGTCGCGCGTCAGCGACTCGGACAGCAGGATGCGATTGCCCGCAACCATCCAGCCGCGTTCCGCCAAGGCGCCATGCGTGCCAATCCACGCCGGCCGCGGCACGCAATCGCCATCGAGGAAGATCAGGTAGTCGCCGCGCGCGCGCGCCACGGCGCGATTGCGCGCGGCCGCGGCGCGAAAGCCGCGGTCTTCCTGCCACACGTGCACGATCGACAGCGGAGCGGCGCGCGCCATCGATTCGACCATCAGTCGTGTTTCGTCGCGTGAGCCATCGTCGGCCACCAGTATTTCGAAGTTGCGCTGCGTCTGCGCCAGCAGCCCGGCCAGCACTGCGCGCAGTGCGTCGGGGCGGTTGTAGGTCGTGACGATGACGCTGATCATCGGTGTCCGTCACCGCGGCCGCCGTGCTCCGCGTGCAGCAATGCCTTGACGTACTTGTAGTAGGTGCCCTCGGCATTCGAGATCGCCAGCATCAGTCCGCGCCGGCCATCGAGGAAGCCCGCGCGCAGCACATAGGTGCGGAGAAACGTCCACGCACCGTGCAGCAGCGCGGAGACCAGCCCCGGTTTTACGCCGGCCGCGGCAAGATCCTGCGCGCCCCAGGTTGAATACGCGTTGACTTTGGCGAGCACCTGCTCCAGGTCGCGGAACGATTCGTGCATCAGCGGCTGCGTCAGCGTGCCTACCGCGCCGTCGGGCACGCAGCGCTCGTGCACGATGCCGCCCTCGAAGCGGGCTTGCCCTCTTCGCAGCAGCCGCAGCACATGGTCCGGCCACCAGCCGCCATGTTTCATGAACTGGCCGCAGTAGCTGGACGAACGCGGCAGGCGAAAGACCGACTCGCTGCGTGGTGCGGATAGAAGATGCTCGATTTCCGCGCGCAGTGCACCACTGACCCATTCATCGGCATCGAGCAGCAGACACCATTCGCCTCGCGCGCGCGCGAGCCCGCGGTTGCGCTGCGTCGCCGGTCCGCGCCAGTCGGTTTCGACGATGAGCAGCGCACCGCATTGCCGGGCGATGTCGTGGGTGCGGTCGGTGCTGCCGGAGTCAATCACCAGCGTCTCGTCGCAGAACGCGAGCGAGCGCAGGCAGCGCTCGATCACGCGTTCCTCGTTCTTTGCGATCACGATCGCGCTGAGTTTCATCTCTTGACGGGACGCGTGTCGTAGACTCGCGCGCGGCTGCAAATCGTCGTCAACTCGGGCATGCGGATCAATCAACTCGTCGATGCGGTGTATGTGCTGTCGGTGCGCTCGTTCGACGATCGGATCGCGCACATGGAGCGTGAGATGGCACGCCATGGCATCAAGTTCGAATTCGTGTTCGAGTTCGACGCCAATGCTATCCCAGACGAGACGATTGGCCGCGTCTTCGCGCCAAGCGACATGAAGCGTAACCATCAGTCGCTGGTGCTCAAGCACATCGAGACCTGGCGGCTTTGCGTCGCGCGCAATCACCGGCGGGTCCTGGTGTTCGAGGACGACGCGGTGTTGAGCCGCGGTTTTGCAGAAGGCTTGGCGCGCGCGGTCGCGGAAGCCGATCTCATCGCCGGTCCCTGGATGGTCTACCTCGGTCGCGGCGACAATCGATATGTCGGTGCGGGCAGGGGCGCTTCGGCGCTGGTTTCGGGCGGCCTGTTGCCGGCCACCGATGCGCTGGCGTTCAATCGCGAGGCGGCACAGCGACGGCTGGCGTGGATCGAGGCGAATCGCATCGTGCGCCCGGCCGACTGGCTGATGCGCGAAATGGATGCGGCGATCGACGTGCCGCACTACTGGCTGCGCGAACCGCTGGTCGAACAGGGCAGCATGAGTGGACTGTTCGACAGCGTGCTCGATGAAAAGCGCGAGACGCGCAGCCGCTGGCGTGTGAAGCTGCGATACCAGTGGGACAAATGGTGGAAGCGGCTGCGGCTGCGGCTCAGACAAGGGTTGTCGCGGTGACGCCGATCGATGCGCGCGAACGGCGCGCACTCGCCTGGGCGCGCAGCGGCGCCATTGTCGCGTTCATCGGTTCGTTCACGCTGCCGCCGTTTGCCAACTGGGGTCTGGGAATCCTGCTGATTGCATTCCTGCGCCTGCCTTCCGCCCGCGCGCGTCTGCAGGCGGTGCTGCGCGAGCCGCTGCCGCGCGCCGCACTCGTGCTGCTCGCCGTGATGGCAGTCGCGACGCTCTGGAGCAACGCGCCGTGGAGCGCGCGATTCAGCCACTGGTGGAGCTGGCGCACGCTGCTCGCCATCCCCCTGTGCATGGCGGTGTTCGACCGTCGCGAATGGAAAGTGCGGCTCGTGCTCGCCGCGGTGCCGGTGGCGTTGTTGGGCTCGGCGGCGGCATGGGCCACATGGGCGCTCGACTACAAGGTATTTGCGATTCATCCTGCCGGCACGGTGCTCCGCAACGGCGTAACGCAGGGCCTCGCGTTCGCGGTGTGCGCGTACCTGGCTGTCGTCGTCGGGCTGACCGAGCGCTGGCTTGATCGCCGGCTGCGGCTCGCGCTGCTTGCTGCTGCTGGCCTGCTGGTAATCAACCTGCTGTTCGTCACCGCCGGTCGCAGTGCGCAGGTCGGACTGGTGATCATGGCGCTCGTGACCGCGCTGGCGCTCTTGCGCGGACGCGCGCGAGTTGCGGTGCTCGTCGCGCTGCCGGTCACACTCGTGCTCGGCGTGCTGATCGCACCGATGGCCAAGGAGCGCTTCGCGCGCGGCTGGCACGAACTCACCGACGAGGCGAATCTCCAAGGCGTGACGTCAGTCGGTATGCGTGCGGTGACCTGGCGCATCAGCGCGCGCATGATCGAAGAGCGGCCGTTGCTCGGTTACGGCACCGGCGGTTTCGCGTCCGAATATGCGCCGCGCGCGAAGCAGAGCCAGACCGGCTGGCGCGCGACCGCGGTCGAGGATCCGCACAGCCAATATCTGTCGATCCAGTTGCAGGCGGGCGTCATTGGCACGTTGGCGTTCGCGTGGTTCCTGCTGGCAGCGGCGCGGCAGCGCGCGCCGCTGCCGTATCGCGTGTGCGCAGTGGCCCTGCTCGCCTCCTGGGCCGCGACCAGCCTCGTGAGTTCGCACTTCGAGACATTCAACGAAGGCCACATGATCACGCTGCTGCTCGGATGTCTTTTGGCGAAAGAGAACGATCAGCCGGCAAGCCTGGTCTCGACGGCCGCCAGGACCTCGTCGTAGATCGGCCAGCCGTTTTCCGATCCGACGATCGTTACTGCCTTGCCCCACGGCCTTGTGCGCGTCGGTTCGGTGACGCCGAACACGCTCACCAGTTGCGCGCCGACCGCCGCTGCCAGGTGTCCCGGTCCGCTGTCGTTGGCGACGACGAGTCGGCTTCCCGCGAGCAAGGCGGAAAAGGTGCCGACATCGGTTTGCGGCAGCACGACAGCATTCGGTACTGCACGCATGACCGCGTCGTGTTCGCCGGGCCCGGGACACGCGACGACCCGCTCGCCGCGCGCAAGCAGGCCATCGCACAGGCGGGCGAACCCGTTCCATGCCTTGACGTGGCCTCGATGCTGCCCGACCGCGACCGGACACACCACGATGTACGGCGATGCGACTTTCGCAGCGGTGAGCATCGAACTCGCACGTGCGACGGCATCGTCCGACACGCGCAGCGCAAGATCGGCAGGCACCGCAGGCGCATCGCGCACGATCGTTGCAGCGATTCTGTAGTAGTACTCGACCATGTGCACTTGGCTGAGCGGCTGCGGCAAGTCAACCGCCTGATCGAGCAGCCAGCCGCGCGCGTCGGTCGCATAGCCGATCGGCCGCAGGCCGGCAAGCCGGAACTCCAGCGCGGTGGCGAACGAGTTGGTCAGCAGCAGCGCCTGCGCGCCGCGATGAACGCTGCGCCAGTCGCGCAGGGTGCGCACACGCGCGAGCCTGCTCGACGGGAGTGCGATGGCCGGCCACGGATACGCGGCGAATAAGTCCCGCGCCCACGGCTTGCCGGCGAGCGTGAGGTCGAATCCGCCGCGCGCCAGCAGGCCGAGCGCCGGCAGCGCCATGCAGGCATCGCCGAGATGGTTCGGCAGTCGAACGATCAGAGAGGGCATGCGCTGAGAAGTCCGAGTTCGATCGCCTACACTACGCGCCGCGCCGCCGGCACATGCGCTGTTTCAGAGCGCGCATTCTAGGGGCGCGTTTCCGCGATGACCGATCCCGCCGCATCTCGCCTCCCGTTCTACGCCGACCCGGTGTTCCGCCGCGTACTGCGGCTCGTGCTCGCGCACAAGCGCTGGCTGGCGATCGCGATTGCGGCGATGGCGGTGACCGCTTCGACCGAACCGGTGATGGCGAAGCTCACCGGCGTGCTCCTCGACCAGGGCTTCTACCAGCGCAACGCTTCCGCGGGCGTGTGGGTACCGCTCGCATTTGTCGGCCTGTTTCTGCTGCGCGGGATCTCGACGTTCGTCAGCTCGTATCTGCTGAATCACGTGTCGCAGTTCGTGCTGGTCGATCTGCGTGCGTCGATGTTTGAGCGGTTGCTGCACTGGCCGCAGACAACGCTTGAGAACACGCCGTCGGGGCTGGTGATCTCCAAGTTCATCAACGAGGCGACCAACGCGCTGAACCTGGCGGCCGACGTGATGACGACTGCCGTGCGGGACACGCTGACGGTGATCGCACTGCTGGCGGTGCTCGTGTATTACAACTGGCAGCTGACGCTGGTGACGCTTGTGGTCGCTCCGCTGATTGCGGTGGTGTTGCGCGCGTTCAGCGCGCGATTGCGGCGGCTGAACATTGAAAACCAGCAGATGCTGGGCGAGATGACGCGCGCGGTGCAGGAGGCGCATGAAGGCAGCCGCGTGATCAAGGTCTATGGTGGCTTCGAGTACGAGCGCGCGCGATTCGGCGGCATCAACCAGAAGCTGCGGCGCTTTGCGATGAAGATGCAGGTCGCGTGGTCGGCGGCGACGCCCTTGACGCAGATCATCGCTGCCGTCGGGCTTGCGTTCGTGATCGGCATCGCGCTGTGGCAGGCGCGCGCCGCACGCCTGACGCCGGGCGATTTCATCACGTTCCTGACCGCGGCCCTGCTGCTGCTGCAGCCGCTGCGGCATCTGGCGGGGCTGAACGGTCCGCTGGCGCGCATGCTGGCCGCCGCGGAGAGCGTGTTCGCACTGGTTGACTCGCCACAGGAAATCGACACCGGCACGCAGAGCATCGAGCGCGCCGCCGGCGCGATCGAATTTCGCAGCGTCACGCATCAGTACGCGGGAACATCGATGCCGGCGCTTGCGGATTTCTCGCTCGCGGTGCGTCCGGGCGAGATGGTCGCGCTGGTCGGCGCCAGCGGCGCGGGCAAGACCACGGTGATCAACCTGTTGCCGCGCTTCATCAATCCGAGCGCGGGGCAGATCCTGATCGACGGCATTGGCACGCAGCAACTGACGCTCGCATGCCTGCGCCAGCAGATCGCGCTGGTGTCACAGGACGTGGTTCTGTTCGACGACACGATCGCCGCCAACATCGCGTATGGCTCGGCGCGTGGCGCATCGCTCGAGGAAATCCGCGCGGTGGCCGAGGCCGCGTATCTGCTGCCGTTCATCGAATCACTGCCGCAGGGCTTGTCAACGCACGTTGGTGAGGGCGCGGTCAAGCTGTCCGGCGGACAGCGCCAGCGGCTGTCGATCGCGCGCGCATTGCTGAAGGATGCCCCGGTCCTGCTGCTGGATGAGGCGACGTCGGCGTTGGACTCGGAGTCCGAGCGCTTCATTCAATCATCCCTCGAGCGCCTGATGCGGGGCCGCACGACGATTGTCGTTGCGCACCGTCTGTCGACGATCGAACGCGCCGATCGCATCGTCGTGCTCGAAGCTGGGCGCCTGGTTGAAATCGGTTCGCACGGCGAATTGCTGGCGCGCGGCGGCCTGTATTCGCATCTCTATCGGATTCAATTCGCCGCACCTGCGGAGGCAACGACATGAACAGCACTGCAAAGACACACCAGATCAGCCGGTTTCCAGTGCCCGAGCTCAAGGATCTGCCGGCTGACATTCGCGATCGCATCGTCGCCGTGCAGCAGAAATCCGGCTTCGTGCCAAATGTGTTTCTCACGCTTGCGCATCGCGCGGACGAGTTCCGTGCGTTCTTTGCCTATCACGACGCACTGATGGAAAAGGAGGGCGGACTCACAAAGGCGGAGCGCGAGATGATCGTGGTCGCTACGAGCGGTGCCAACCAGTGCCACTACTGCGTCGTTGCACACGGGGCGATTCTGCGCATCCGCGCGAAAGATCCGCTGGTTGCCGACCAGGTCGCGATCAACTATCGCAAGGCCGACATCACTCCCCGGCAGAAGGCGATGCTTGATTTCGCGCTGAAGGTGGCGACCGATTCCCTCGGTATTGCCGATGCCGATTTCGATGCGCTGCGCGCGCACGGCTTCAGCGATGAAGACACCTGGGACATTGGCGCCATTGCCGCGTTCTTCGCGCTGAGCAATCGCATGGCGAACATGACTGCGATGCGGCCGAACGAGGAGTTCTATCTGCTGGGTCGGGTGCCGAAGTCCTGAAGATGGGCAACAAGAAGAGGGGGCCGCAGCCCCCTTCGCATGATCCTGCAGCGATGGCTATCTGATCGAATACGTCACGCGCCCATAGATGAAGCGGCCGCGCGGATCGGCATATTGCGGATCGTAGCCGGCCTGGAACGACACATTGCCGCCGGTCAGGGTGAATGGTGGGGCGGTATTGAATATGTTTCTCGCGCCCAGCGTCAGGCGCAGGTTCTTGAAGCCTGTGTACGTTCCCTGCACGTCATAGATTTCGTATGCTCCGACCTTTCGCAGCGGCGTGTTGCCAGGGGAGCAGTCATCAAGATTGCCGCATTGGTCCGTGTAGCCGCCCTGGTACGTCTGCGCAATGGAAGCGTTCCAGGGCCCCCGCGTCCAGTCGATCGACAGGTAATGCTTCCAGCGCGGGATAAAGCCACCCGTGTTGACGTTGGGTGTATCAATGGCGCTGGTGAAAGAACCGTCGGGATTCTCGCCGTCATACTTGGTGAAGTACGTGCCGGTCAGGTTGACGGTGAACCTTCCGACGTCACCCGCAGGAATCCCGACCTTGGCATCAACATCGAACCCCGCCAGTTTCGTCTTGCCGAGGTTGATGTTGGTCTGGCTGATGTTCGTGATTCTTCCGGGCAGGTTCGGAAAGGCGGCATCTGGCGCGGCGCGCGTGACCAGGAATCCGAACTGGTTCAGGTCCGCCAGGATGTTGGCGGCCGGAAGTCCATTGACGATCGTTTCCCTGAGTTCAATCCTGAACGCGTCGACCGCGATCGAGATGTTGTTGGTTGGCTCCAGAACGATCCCGAGTGTCATGTTGTCCGACTCCTCGGGTTTCAGCGCCGTGTTGCCGCCGTTGGTCGTCGAGAACTGAGTTGCGCAGTCGTTTGATCCACCAGTGACCGGACAGCGGATCGGATCGTTCAATCCGGGTGGTGTCACGTTCAGGGTGAGCGGGAAGTACAGATCATTCAGGCTGGGAGCGCGGAAGCCCTTGCCGTACGCGCCGCGAACCAGGACGGATCGCATCGGCTGCCAGCGCAGGCTGACCTTGGGGGTGGTCTTGCTGCCGCTGCCCTGGTAGTCGTCGTAGCGGAACGCCGCGTTCGCCTCCAGCGACCGGACGATCGGGATGTTCACTTCAGCGAACAGCGCCATCACGTTGCGTGACTTGTCCAGTGACTGCAGGTTGCCGCCATAGCCGGAGATATCGCCAGTGGAGAAAGCGGGGTTGGAGTTGAACCTGAATTTCTCCTCGCGCACCTCGCCGCCGACGGCGAGCGCCAGCGTTCCGCCGGGCAGCTGAAAGAGCTCACGCGATGCCTTGCCTTGAATTCCGGTCAGCGAAGTATCGACCTTGTACGCGTCGCCCAGGAAGTTCGCGGCCCGCGCTTCGGCATCCACTTCCGGCGTATTCGGCCCGAAGAAGTTGACGCGCCCGCTGTTGAGCAGCGGCATGAGTTTCGTGAGCAGTGGGAAACCGCCGTTGATGGTCTCGACGACTTTGCTTGCGCTGTAGAGGAACGACGCGTCGAAGTCCCAGCTCGCTGCGGTTCCCTTAATGCCGACGGTGGCGCGCGGCGCTTCCGATGTATCTGTCAGCGAACGGCCGCCGGTGACGAAGGAGCGATACCGCACGAGCACCTCCGGCAGTTCCTCTCCGGTGGGCAACAGTGATCGCATGTAGGCGGTTGGGTAGTACTGGCTCGACGGTTTCAGAACGATCGCGCTGGTTCCACCGAACGTGCTGTATGGCGGAACGTTGAACAGCGGATTGTTGGCTGGAATCGCGAACTGGTCACTCAGCGGAACTGGCTGAATCGTGTTGTTCTGCTTGTTGCGCGAATAAGATGCCTCGGCAAAGGCCTCGATGTTGTTCGTCAGGGCGAACTTGGCGGAGGCAAAGATCCCGGTGCGCTCAGCCTCGGGCACCAGTTGGACTAGTGGTGACGGGTCAAACCGGCAACGGTTCTTCAGGCCAAAAAACTCGTATACAGGACTGATGACCGATGGCGAGCAGTCCCCGGTTGGGTACGCCGGATTGAGCGTCCTGCCAGCGAGCGTACCGGTGATCGGCGAGATGTTGGCAGGAAACGTGTTGCCTGACGAACCGTCGTTCAGATGTTCGAGAAAGATCGACGAACGGGCGAAGTCTCGCTGACCGCCGAAGAGCGTCGTTTCCTTCTGATAGTTGCCGACCAACATGAAGTTGAATCGGTCCTTTCCCAGATCGCCGACGCCGTAGGCGAGTGACGCGCGCGTGAGCCGCGCGCCCCCATCCGTGGTGTCCCCATATTCACCAGTGACTTCGATGCCCTTGAAGTCCTTGCGCAGGATGAAATTGACCACGCCAGCGATGGCATCTGATCCATAGATCGCGGAGGCACCGTCCTTCAGCACTTCGACGCGCTCGATCGCCGCCAGCGGAATGCTGTTGACGTCCACCGACACGCTGTCGGCAGTGAACCCGATGCCGTACGGGCTGACGCGGCGTCCGTTGACCAGAATCAGCGTCCGAAGTGAGCTCAGGCCGCGCAGCGAAATGGATGAAATTCCACCCGTGGTCGCGCCTGAGACGGACGCCGCGGTCAGTCCGCCTGAACTGGAAATCGCCCCGACCGTCTGCAGCAACTGTTCCACCGTCGCCGCGCCCGTGCGCTGAATATCCTCACGTGTGAGCACCTGAACCGGCAGCGCAGTCTCGCCCTCGATCCGCTTGATGCTCGAGCCGGTGATCTCGACCCTGTCGAGTTTCTGTGCGTCGGGCGTCTGCTGCGCCAGCGACGGCGTCGTTCCCAGCGCCATGCAGCCGCCGAAGACGAGCCCCAGGCGTTTGGTAAGACGAGTCTTTTCTGACATGTCCAGTCCCTTTCGAGTCGAGCCCGACCTCCGCTCGAAAGTGGCGGCGGTACGCGGTGCGGTGACTCTACGAACGCTTTGGTCGGCCTGTGTTGCAGCGATTGCATCCGCACTGGCCTGTCGTCGAGCAGCAACAGCGCGCAGCAAGGGCGAAACCTCTTCGCGCAAGCGCAGTGAGCGTCTCTTGTCCAGCCGAAGCGATCTGGTGACATCAATGTCACAGCGATCTGACGTCCGCTCGCAGTAATCAAGGAAGTTCACCCCCGGATTACTGCCTTTCGGTGGTTGAGGTGCGTGTTTCGTCGCATGGCCGTTTCACCTCAACCGGTCCAGGGGAAAAGTTGCACATCGCCCGTTGATTGCGCAACACTAAAAACTAGATGCATATACAAATAACAGATGTGATCGCTGCAACAAGCAAGACCTGCAACCAGGAGGGCTTGCTGTGACGGCGAGGTTTCGGACAATCCGCCTTGCAGGGGTGAAGTTGTGATCATTCGCGGGTTTCTGAGTTGCCTTTCGCCGACGGCGTGCCGACCCGAGGACGTCGCGCGCCGTGCGGCGATCCTGTCGCGCTGGCAGCGGGAAAACGTCGTGATCAGCGCATCGCTGCGCAACAATGCATTCGGTCCCTGCTCGCATGGGTTATCGGTCAAGGCGGCTTGGCGCGGGCGTGAGCACTACTTCCTGGGCAGCCGACGGCTTTCGGTCGACGACGACAATTACCTCATCCTTAACGAGGGTGCCCGTTACAGCAGCATGGTCGATGCGGCAGCGGCGGTGGATAGCTTCAGTGTCTTCTTTCGTCCAGGTGTTGCCAGCGAGGTGCTCGGGGCCATGAGCTTGCCGCTGGGACGGATGCTCGAATGCGGCGCGATGTCTCCCCTGAAGGCGCCGTACTTCGCCGAGCATCTGCGCGCCCATGACGAATCTGTCTCGCCGCTGCTACGCCGGATTCGCATCCAGGTCGAAGCCGGAGACGACGACGAACTCTGGTACGAGGAGCAGTTGCAGATGCTGCTTGGACGGCTGATCGACGCTGAACATCGATTCCGTAATTCGGCGGCCAGCATCACATTGGTGCAGCCGTCGACCCGCGACGAACTGCATCGGCGCGTCCGTATCGCCGCCGATTACATCCAGTCCAGCTATACGCGACCGATCACGCTGGATGACATCGCGGCAGCGGCCCATCTTTCGAAGTACTACCTGGTTCGGCTGTTTCAGCAGGTGCATGGCATAACGCCACACGCCTACCTGCGCCGCAAAAGGCTGACCGTGGCCCGGCGGCTGATCGAACGCAGCGATCGGGGTCTGGCCGAAGTGGCCGATATCGTGGGTTTCGGCTCGCGGTCGGCCCTCTTTCGGCAACTGCGGCAGCATTTCGGCGTGGCCGGCCGTGCATTGCGGCATCGCGGTGCGGATGATTCTGCCTTGAGGTCGGAGCGGATATGAAACAGCTCCATGCGCAGCGCTGCTGTCTGCTGGTCGCGCGCGACGTGATGGCGTGGCGCGCAACATTTGATGCGTTTGCCGCCTATGGAGTTGGGCTGGCTTTTGCCGACAGTCTCGAGTCAGCGCGCGGCGCGTTGCACAGCGCGCATCCGGTGGTCGTTCTGATCGATGCTGAGGGACTTGGCGTCGAATACATTCCACTGTTACGCGGTCTTGTGGGCAGCACACGCGCGCCGATCGTCGTGCTGCTCGATTCGGCCGACGAGGTCGGGCAGATCATGGCGCTGGAAGTGGGCGCGGCGGACGTCATCAATCGACCGTCTTCACCGCGACTGTTACTCGCGCGGCTTAACCGGCTCAGTTCAGCGATCTCTTCGGCCGCGAGCCACGCCACCAGGGTTTCGATAGGCAACCTGCAGCTCGATACGGCGACTCGAACCGCTCGCGCGGCCGATGTAGTCCTGCCTCTGACGGCGAGTGAGTTCGACGTCCTGTTCGTGCTGGCAACCCACCCTGATCGACCGGTCAATCGCGAAGCCATTGCGCGCCATCTCGGGCGCGATGACGACCGCGGACGCGGCGCTGACATGGCCGTGTGTCGCATCCGACGCAAGCTGCGCGAAGCGGGAGCAATGGCCATCCGCATCAGGACGTCGTATGGCCGTGGCTACACTCTGTCAGTTGATGGCACGGAATCCGCCATGGTGGACGAAGGTGGTTCTGACACATCTGCGAGTGCGGCGCGCCTTGACGCACTTGGTGCGGCAAGAGGCGGGTTGCCGGACTTGTTGGCGCTGCCGGCTTGATCGCCGGCACTTTCGATCGGCCTACCCGAACGCGCGTGCCAGACCGAGCAGGGTACTCGCTACCGAGCGCGGGCTGCGCAACCTCAGCGTGCGCGATACGTGGTTCTGCGCCTGCTCCCAGAGCGGCATCGCGCGCTCGAAACGGCGACGGCCCTTTGCGGTGATTCGGACAATGCGTTCGCGGCGATCGGCGCCGGGCGCGATCGCGACCAGAGAATCTCTTTCGAGCAGTCGTAGGTTACGAATCAGCGTCGACTGGTCCATCGAAATTGTGCGTGCGATCGATTGCACGGTCGCCGGTCCAAGCGCACCCGTTGCCCAAAGTACGGCAAGTTGACTGGCTCGCAAGCCACAGGGCTGCAGTTGTTCGTCGTACATGCGCGTGATCGCGCGGCTGGCCATGCGCAAATTGCCACAGACGCAGTCGAAGCCTCGCGTCCTGTATCGATCAATCACGGTCATCGGCGTCCACCGGTCGTTGAATCCGGATCTGGCAAGGATGGCGCGATTTGATCCAGGTGGCACGCCGCAGTGCAACTGGCCGGGCCGTCGGCGGCAGGGAATGAACCCGCATCCGCAATGAACCGAAATGTGTCACAACTATGTCGCAGCAAGTGCATACCTGGTGCCATACCCAGACCCGGCCGACTACATCAATACGATGTCGTACCGCTCCTGATGGTAGACCGTCTCGACCTGCATGGAGATCGGCTTGCCGATGAAATCCGAAAGCATTGCCATCGATTGCGACTCTTCTTCCAGGAATAGGTCGACCACGGTCTGCGAGGCCAGAATGCGGAACTCGCGCGTCTCGGCAAACTGGCGCGCCTCGCGCAGGATCTCGCGCAGGATTTCGAAGCAGACCGTGCGCGCGGTCTTGATCTCGCCGCGACCGCTGCAGGTCGGGCAGGGTTCGCACAGGATGTGGGCGAGCGACTCGCGCGTGCGCTTGCGCGTCATCTCCACCAGGCCGAGCTGGGTGAAGCCGCTGACCGTGACACGCGTGCGATCGCGTGCCAGGGCCTTCTTGAACTCGGACAACACCGCATCGCGATGCTCGACACTCGTCATGTCGATGAAATCGACCACGATGATGCCGCCGAGGTTGCGCAGCCGCAACTGGCGCGCGATCGATTGCGAGGCCTCGAGGTTGGTCTTGAAGATCGTGTCGTCGAAATTGCGCGTGCCAACGAAGCCACCGGTATTGACGTCGATCGTCGTCATCGCTTCGGTCTGATCGATGATCAGATAACCGCCGCTTTTTAGATCGACGCGACGGCCCAGCGCCCTTTCGATCTCATCGTCGATCTGGTACAGATCGAACAGCGGCCGTTCGCCCGCATAGTGCGACAATTTGCCGGCCACCTTCGGTACGTACTGATTTGCAAACGCCTGCAGCGCCACGAAGTTTTCGCGCGAATCGATCTGGATCGAGCTGGTCTGCTCGGTCACGACATCGCGCAGCACGCGTTGGCTCAGAGATAGCTCCTGGTAAAGCAGCGAGGGCGCGGGGACCTGTGTGGATGCCTCGCGAATCTGGTTCCAGCGCTTGCGCAGATATTCGGTGTCGGCCAGCAGTTCCGCGTCGTTTGCGTCCTCCGCGCTGGTACGGATGATGTAGCCGCCGCGCTCGTCGGCCGGTACCACGCGCGCCAGCATTTCACGCAGGTTCGCGCGCTCGGTCTCGTCCTCGATCCGCTGCGACACGCCGATATGCGGGTCCTGCGGCAGGTACACGAGCGTTCGGCCCGCCAGGCTGACCTGGGTCGACAGTCGTGCGCCCTTGGTGCCGATTGGGTCTTTCACCACCTGGACCAGCAGCGCATCACCCTCTCGCACCAGGCGTTCAATCGGCGGCGGCTTGTCGCCGTTCAGTTGCCGGTACTCCCAGATATCGGCCACGTGCAGAAACGCGGCGCGTTCAAGGCCGATATCGACGAACGCCGACTGCATGCCCGGCAGCACGCGTGCGACCTTGCCCAGGTACATGTTGCCGACCAGGCCGCGCAGTGCGCTGCGTTCGATGTGCAGTTCCTGCACGACGCCAGCAATCAGCACGGCGACCCGTGCCTCCTGCGGCGTGATGTTGATGAGGATGTCGTCCATGCTGTCGGGTGTCGGCCGTCGGGAGTCGGGAGATAAAGGCGCCGGCACCGTCGGCGATGTGCTGAAGTCTCGCACATCGACGGCGCGGGGTTGGCGGCTGAGCCTGGCGAGGTCTTGACTCCCGACTCCTGACACCAGACTTCCGACTACAAGACCGGCATCCCGCCCTGTTTAAGCAGTTCCGCCGTCTCGGCGAGCGGCAGGCCCATCACGCCGGAATAACTGCCTTCGATGCGATCGATGAAGATCGCGGCCATGCCCTGGATCGCATAACCGCCGGCCTTGTCGTAGGGTTCCGACGTTGCGCAGTAGCGCGTGATCTCGGCATCGCTGATTTCGCGCATGCGAACCTGCGACGTCGATGTCACGACACTGATGCGCGGGGTGCCCGATCCAGCGAAGGCGAGCGCCACCGCGGTTCGCACTTCGTGCATCCGACCCGCCAGCCGACGCAGGAACGCGGCGGACTCCGTGCGGCCGGCCGGCTTGCCAAGTAGTTCGCCATCGACGATGACAATTGTGTCCGCGGCCAACACCGGTTTGACCAGCATCGAGCGCATCGCCAGCACGCGCAGCCCGAATTCCGCCTTCGCGTGTGCAACGCGCTCCACATAGGCGGCCGGCGATTCGCCGGTGTGCAGTTGCTCATCAATATCCGGGCCGCGTGGCTGCGCGAGCCGCAGTAACAGCGGCTCGAAGCGCACGCCGATCTGCTTGAGCAGATCGCGGCGGCGCGAACTGCGCGAGGCGAGGTACAGATCCGTCACCGTCTCAGGCCCTGTGGTAGGGGTGATTTGCCAGCAGCGACCAGGCCCGATACAGCTGCTCGACCAGCACCAGCCGCGCCAGCGCGTGCGGCAGTGTCATGCTCGACAGTCGCAGCAAAATGCGCGCGGCGCGCTTCAGTTCCGGCGCCAGGCCGTCAGGTCCGCCGATCAGGAACGCGACGTGCTCGGATGCGTCGCGCCACCTGCCCAGTTGCTCGGCAAACCGTGTCGATGTCCAGTCCTCCCCGCGTTCGTCGAGTGCGACCAGAACGCTGCCGGCCGGAGTCGCCGCGCGCAGCCGGTCCGATTCCGCAGCGAGAATGCGCTCGAGCGGCTGACCGCTGCGCGCTTCGGCTCTGACTTCTTTGATCGTCACGGCGAACCCAGGTGGAAACCGCTTGACGAAATCATCGACCGCCTCTTTGGCCCAGCGCGGTTGCCGCAGGCCGACGGCCACAAGGGTGATTTTCACCGTCAATCGGACCGGGCGGGATACCGCCCTCGGTCTAATGCGAGCTCCATGCGGGCGGTCACGCCACGGCCGCCGCGCGCCGCGGTTCGGCCGCGAGCTTCATCCGGACCGGCTTGCTGCCCCAGATCTCTTCCAGTCCGTAGTACTTGCGGATCGCCGGCTGCATCACGTGCACAACCACATCGCCAAGGTCGACCAGCACCCATTCGCCAGCCTCGGTGCCCTCGACGCTGATCACGTTTCCGCCGGCGGCCTTCACTTTCTCCACCACGCTCGACGCGAGCGCACGTGTCTGCCGATTCGACGTGCCGCTGGCGACGATCACCCGGTCAAACAGATCCGACAGCTTGCTGGTGTTGAACACGGCGATGTTGTGTGCCTTGACTTCTTCCAGTGCGTCGACGACCAGGCGCTGCAGTTTTCGGATGTCCATTGATTCAGCGATAAAGGGAGTTGGTTCGAATATAGTCGAGCACCGCGGCGGGGACGATCGCGGCGAGACGGGCGTCGCGCGCGGGCGAAGGCGGCTGTGCCAGCAGCGCACGTGCATGTGTGGCCGATGCATCCACTGGCGTCATGTCAATTTCGACGATGGCACCACCCGGCCGCAGGCAGACCGCGTCCCGCTGTGCCCAATGTGCGTTGAAGTACTCCTGCAGCGCCCAACTCAGGGTCAGCACGGCATCGTTGCGGCGTGCAACTGCGATGTGCGCCAGGCCGAGGAGGTGCTGCCACTCGCGCCAGGTATCGAGCCGTGTCATCTGATCACCACCGATGATGAGCACCAGTGGCACGTCATTTCCGAGCGCGGCACGCAGCGCGCGCAGGGTATCGATGGTGTAGGTCACACCGCCGCGTTCGATCTCGTGCATGTCGAGCAGGAATTTCGGCTCGCCGCGGATTGCCAGCTCGACCATATGCGCGCGCTGGGCCGCATCGGCCACGACCGCTTTCTGCCACGGCTCACCGGCCGGCATGAAGCGCACCTCGGCCAGCCGCAACTGCGTCAGCGCGTCGCGCGCCAACTGCACATGTCCGACGTGGATCGGATCAAAACTGCCGCCGAGCAGGCCTATGGGCCGCGGGTGCGTCATGCCGTGCGCTGGATTTCTGACCACAGAGACACGGAGTGAACAGAGAAAACCGAAACGAGTGCTTCTCCATGGTCTCTCAGCCTCCGTGTTGAAGCCGGGTCTTTCATTGGTTTGCCGAAGACGGAAATCACACCCACTCGCGTGCCCGCAGAAAATCCGAATACAACTTCGATTCGCTGCTTCCTGGCTCGGGCTGCCAGTCATAGCGCCACTTCACGATCGGCGGCAGCGACATCAGGATCGACTCGGTCCGTCCTCCGGACTGCAGTCCGAACAGCGTACCGCGGTCGTATACGAGGTTGAACTCGACATAGCGACCACGCCGGTACGCCTGGAAGTCGCGCTCGCGCTCGCCGTACGGGTGGCTCCGGCGCCGCTCGACGATGGGTACATAGGCCTCGAGAAATCGATCACCCACTGATCGCATCAGTGCGAAGCTGCGCTCGAATCCGAGCGCATGGAAGTCGTCGAAGAAGATGCCGCCGACGCCACGCGGTTCGCCGCGATGCTTCAGAAAGAAATACTCGTCGCACCACTTCTTGAAGCGAGCGTGATATTCGACGCCGAACGGTTCGAGCGCGGCTTTGCAGGCGGCATGGAAGTGGCGCGCGTCCTCTTCAAAGCCGTAATACGGCGTCAGATCCATGCCGCCGCCGAACCAGTACACATCGGGCGCGCCTTCTCCACGCGCGACGAACATCCGTACATTCATGTGGACGGTCGGCACGTAAGGGTTGCGCGGATGGAAAACAAGCGAGACGCCCATTGCCTCGAAGCCTCGGCCGGTCAGTTCGGCCCGGGCCGCAGTCGCCGACGGCGGCAGCTTGGCGCCCTTGACGTGCGAGAAACCCACGCCGCCGCGCTCGAGCAGGGTCCCTTCCTCGATGATGCGTGTGAGCCCGCCGCCGCCCAGTGCTGAATCGGCGGGCTTCTCCCACACGTCATGCGCGAAGAACTTGCCGTCAAGTTCCTCGAATCTTGCAACGATGCGCTGCTGCAGCCCCAGCAGGTATTCGCGCACCGATTGCGAATCGACGAACTCGCTCATGTCTTCAGGTGCCGCCCGATGAACTCGAGCACAGCCTGATACCAGGCGACGATGTTCTTCGGTTTCAGGATCCAGTGATTCTCGTCCGGGAACAGCAGCAGTTCGCTCGGAACCCCGTGGTACTGCATCGCCTCGAACAGGTTCAGCCCTTCGTTGATGGGACAACGATAATCGAGCTCGCCGTGGATGATCAGGACGGGCGTCTTCCAGTTCCTGATGTGACGGATCGGCGCAAAGCGATCGAACTTTGCCATGTCGGCGTAAGGATCCTCGCCGCCCATCTCCAGGTACCACCACGCCGGGTGATCGGTGGTGCCGGTGAACTGTGCCATCGTCACGATGCTTGCGTGCGTGATCAGGCACTTGAAACGGTCGGTCTGCGTGCCGATCCAGTTCGTCATGTAGCCACCGAAGGACCCGCCCATCGCCATCGTGCGCGCGGCGTCGATCTCCGGCCGCGCGACCAGCGCATCGGTGACCGCCATCAGGTCCTGGTAGCACTGATCACCCCAGACATTGCCCCAGATGCCCTGGATGAAGTCCTGGCCGAAGCCGGTCGAGCCGCGCGGGTTTGGCAGCACGACCGCATAGCCGGCTGCGACCGTAAGCAGCGGATTCCAGCGCCAGTGCCAGCCGTCGACGTCCATGCCGATCGGACCGCCGTGGATCCACACCAGCAACGGCAATGGCCTGGTCGCGCCTTTCGGCTTGAGCAGAAAACTCTGGATCGGCGCGCCGTCAGTCGACGGCGTCGTCATGCTCTCAACCTGCGCCCACTCAGCCGCTGACGTGAAGCCGGAAAGGCGCGCCAGCGTCCTTGGTGTCGACACCGGGCTGGCATCGACGACGAAGCATTCGGGTGCGTCGAGCAAGGTCGAGCGGATGCCTGCAATCCGGCCATCCGCAAGTGCGTGGAGGTTGGTATGCATGCCGCCCGCGGCCCAGCCGGTGATGCGCTCGACGGTACCGTTGGTGGCATCGATCGTGAATACCGGCGTGTGGCCTTCGTCGTCGGCGGTGGCGACCAACTGCTTCCCATCGCTGCTCCAGCGCGCAAGTGCCGGCCACCGGTCCCAGTGAGCAGCAAGCTGCCGCATTTCGCCGCTGGCCACGTCGATGATCGTTGCCAGCGGGCGCATCACCGTCTTCGGGCTGCGTACGCTACGCGTCGTGGCGATGCGATTGCCGTCGGGCGAGAAAAGCGGCGCGTCGAACATCACGTTGTCCGCCTGGCCAAGCACCCGCTGCGCGCGCGTATCGAGTTCGATCACCAGCAGCGTGGTATCGAGTTCGCGGTCCTTGCCCGGGGTCTGCCGTGTCGCGGCGACACGCGTGCCGTCTGCCGAAATGTCCAGCGCCGGCTCGATTGCAAACTCGCGCCGCGCATTGGGCGTCAGATCGACGCGATTGCCGCCCGAGGCGTCACAGGCGATCAAGTGCGTGCAAGGCATATCGGCGTTTTCGTGCAACCAGTGATCCCAATGGCGCACCGGCTGTTGCGTGAAGCGCCGCGCACTGGGCCCGTTCTTGATCCGCTTCGAATGGATTTCCCGCTGCTGGTCGTGCGGCACGCCAGCGATCAACGGCGCGAACAACACCAGCCGATCCGCCTTGCAGGCGAACTTGAAGACTTCGACGCCGAGCGGCTCGTCGGTCAATTGCTGCGGCTCACCTCCCTCCTTCGGCAGCAGCCAGACCTGCATACGTTTGTCGGCCTCTTCGTCCGGCTTGAGCTCGTTCGGCTGCCGGTTCGACAGGAAGCCGAGCGAGCCGTCGTGGCGAAAACAGGGCGCGCTGTCCTTACTATCTCCGCGCGTGAGCTGAACCGCGGCGTTGCCATCGGTGGGCACACGCCACAGATCGCTGACATACTTGGCGCCGTCGCGGTCGAGACGCTGCACCGCCACTGCAAGCCAGGTCCCGTCGGGTGAAGCCGCGATCTCCGTGACGCGCCTGAGCGCGATGTGTTGTTCGACGTTGTACGGGACGTTGGTCATTTGCTGCTGGGCGATTTCACGAGGGCGTCATTGTGCCGTATTGGTCTGTCGATCCAGCACGTGCGCGACGAACGATTCGCGCACTGCTTCGACGTCGAGATCCTGCGTAATCAGCACCAGCCGCGATGTCATATCGTCGGTCGGCCACGCAGCCAATCGCACTGGCGGATGGAATACATGATGTACGCCCTGAATCACCACCGGCTGCGCTTCGCCCTGCAGATTCAGCAAGCCCTTGACGCGCAAAAGCTGCGGCCCATGCTGCGTGCGCAGCGCGGCGAGCCAGGCCTGCACGCGCAGCCAGTCCAGCGGCTCGCTGGCGGTGAGTGACAAGGCATCGATCCCTGCGTGTGCTGTGGCGTGATCATGCCCAACGTGCCGGGCCAGTTCACCCCAGCGCTGGCGTGTTGGAGGGGACAACAGCACCCGCGGTTCGACTGCGCCGTTCAGGCACGGATCAACCCGCGCGTGCCGGTTCAGCGCTGCGACGGCGGCGCGTGTCTGTGCATCGCGTTCCGGTGCGAGATCGAGCTGTGTCAGCAGAACTTGGTCGGCGAGCGCGACCTGCTTGCGCGCCTCGGCGTGCTGCGCCAGTCGCTCAGCCCCGCAGGGTGCATCGACCGTGGTGACAATCTGCGCCGGCGCAAGAAAATGCGCGGTCAGTGGATTACCGAGCGTCAGATGGACGATCGGAGCGGGATCGGCCAGTCCCGTCGTTTCAATGACAATCCGCCTGAAATCGATGCGTGCTTCGTCGCGCCGCACCAGCAATTCGCGCAAGCTGGTTTCCAGATCCGAGCGCACGCTGCAGCAGATGCACCCGCTCTTGAGCACGATCATCTCGCCGTCAACCGATTCGACCAGCCAATGGTCAAGGCCGATCGCACCGAATTCATTGATGATGACCGCCGTGTCGGCGAACGCAGGCTGGCGCAGCGCATGGTTCAGCACCGTCGTCTTGCCGCTGCCGAGAAAACCGGTCAGTACAGTCACCGGCGTGCGCGCCTCGGATTCATCGGAGCCGAACCAGCTCATCGTATCCCTTGCATGCGCCATGCAATCGCGCGGCGCGGGCAACTAGCATAGCCGGGCTGTCTCGAGTCGATCGACCCAAACCAAGGAGAACAAGATGGACGAGTCTCGCCACGAAAATGCCGCGGCCAGTGACGCTTTGACACCGCTGGACGTTTCCGGCGCCAATCCCCGGCGCGATTTCTTCAAAGCTGCCGCGGTGGCGGGCGCCGTCGGCGCCGTGGCCGGCGCGCTGCACGGCAAGTACGCGAGCGCACCGCTGATCTCGGATGCGCATGCGCAGGCCGGCGCGCCGCAGAAATGGTGGCCGTCGCGCTGGGGCGCGGCGGACGAGGCCGGCGCATCGAACTGGATCACGCCAGAAAAGGTCCTGGACGCGGCGAAGTGGATTCGTGAAGGCAAGATCTATCGCATCGGTCGCATCTACGAATCCGGCATGCCGATGTTCGGCGCGCGCGTGTTCGCGCTGCGCATTCCCGGCGCGCCCACGGGCGGGCCGTTCGGCGAAAACAAGCTCGTCTACAACGACGAGTTCCTGAGCACCGAGGTCGGTCAGGTGGGCACGCAGTTCGACGGGCTCGGCCACATTGGCATGCAGCTTGGCAAGGATGGCGACAAGACGCAGATGCACTACTACAACGGGCTGACTGCTCAGGAGGTCAATGGCACCTATGGTCTGAACAAGCTCGGTGTGGAAAAGGTCAAGCCATTCTTCACCCGCGCACATCTGGCAGACGTGGCGGCGCTGAAGGCCTGGGATGCCGGGCAGGAGGTCACGCTGGCCGACGTGCGCGCCGCGTTCGACAGGCAGGGGATCAAGGAAGCCGACATCAAGGCGGGCGATGCGGTGTTCTTCAACACCGGCTGGGGTGCGCTTTGGATGAAGAACAACGATCGTTTCAACAGCGGCGAGCCGGGCATCGGGCTCGAGGTTGCGCGCTGGGTGGTCGAGAAGCAGCTGGCGCTCGTGGGTGCCGATACCTGGGCCACGGAGGTCGTGCCCAATCCCGACAAGCGGCTCGCGTTTCCGGTGCACGGCGAACTGATCACAAGGAACGGCATCTTCAATCACGAGAACCTGACGTTCGACGAACTGATCAAGGACAGGAAGTACCAGTTCGTCTACATCTTCTCGCCGATGCCGATCAAGGGCGCGACCGGTTCGGCCGGTGGGCCGATCGCCGTCGTCTAGCAGGCGGCCGGCGCCCGCCTACCCGATTGTCGGCGTCCGGCCACGCAGCGCGCGGTGGCCGATGTCGCTGCGATACTGAGCGCCCGCGAACTTGACCTGCTCAGCCGCTTCATAGGCGCGGCGCTGCGCTGCGCGCACACTGTCGCCGAGCGCGGTGACGCACAGCACGCGACCGCCGCAGGTCACGAGCTTGTTCATGCCTTGTCGAAGTTCGGTGCCCGCGTGAAACGTCACGCAATCCTCAGTGTCGGCCGGCAGTTCATCGATGACGTCACCCTTGCGGGGTGCGTCGGGGTAGCCTGCCGCGGCGATCACCACACCGAGGGCGCTGCGACGGTCCCAATCAGCTTCAATCTGGTCGAGCGTGCCGTCGACGGCGTGCTCCAGCAGGTCGACCAAGTCTGATTTCAGCCGCATCATGATCGGCTGCGTTTCGGGATCGCCCATGCGGCAGTTGAACTCAAGCGTTCGCGGCCGGCCGGTGTCGTCGATCATCAGGCCGGCGTAGAGGAACCCCGTGTAGACGATGCCGTCGCTTGCCATGCCCTGGATTGTCGGCAGGATGATCTCGCGCATCACGCGCGCGTGCAGCGTCGGCGTCACGACAGGCGCCGGCGAATACGCACCCATGCCGCCGGTGTTGGGGCCCTGGTCGCCATTGAGCAGCCGCTTGTGGTCCTGGCTCGTTGCAAGCGCCAGCGCGTTGCGGCCGTCGCTCATCACGATGAAGCTCGCTTCTTCGCCGGCGAGGAATTCTTCGATCACCACGCGCGCGCCGGCCGAACCCATGCGGTTGTCGATCAGCATCGCATCGATCGCGGCATGTGCGTCGGCTGTCGAAGTGGCGACGACCACGCCTTTGCCGGCCGCCAGGCCGTCGGCCTTGATCACGATCGGCGCACCCTTGCGCTCGACGTATGCGTGCGCCGCGCTGGCATCCGTGAAAGTCTCGTAATCCGCGGTCGGAATGCCGTGGCGCTTCATGAACGCCTTGGCAAAGTCTTTCGAGCTTTCCAGTTGCGCGGCGGCGCGCGAGGGGCCGAACACGCGCAGCCCATGCGCACGAAACTCATCAACGGCGCCGGCGGCCAGCGGTGCCTCGGGCCCCACAACGGTCAGAGCGACACTATTGCTCCTGGCGAAATCGGCCAGCGCATGAATGTCAGTGAGTGCCACATTGGCGAGCCGCGCATGCGGGCCGGTATCGCGCGCGGTACCACCGTTGCCGGGCGCAAGGAAGACCGTCTGCACGCGTGGCGATTGCGCGAGTTTCCAGGCCAGCGCGTGCTCGCGCCCGCCGCCACCGATGACCATGACTTTCATTGTTCGAGTGCCGCCGTGGTGTACACGGCCTGCACGTCGTCCAGGTCGTCGAGCGCGTCCAGCAGTTTCTGCATCTTCTGCGCGTCTTCGCCGGTCAGCACGGTTTCGGCCAGCGGTTTCATCGTGACCTCGGCAACTGCCGGCGTCAGCGCTGCCTTGGCGAGCGCCTGCTTGACCGCTTCAAACTCGCCCGGCGCGCTGATGACCTCGATCGAAGCGTCTTCATTGGCCACGACGTCCTCGGCTCCCGCATCGAGCGCCACTTCCATCACGCGTTCTTCGGACGCCCCCGGCGCGAAGATAAACTGGCCGCAGTGCTTGAAGTTGAACGCCACTGAACCATCGGTGCCGAGGTTGCCGCCGTTCTTCGACAGTGCGTGGCGCACCTCGGCCACCGTGCGGGTGCGGTTGTCGGTGACGCAGTCGATCATGATCGCGGCGCCAGCGATCCCATACCCTTCGTAGCGTATTTCTTCCAGGCTCTGGCCCTCGGCCTTGCCGGTGCCACGAGCGATCGCGCTGTTGACCTTGTCCTTCGGCACGTTGGCGAGCCGCGCCTTGTCCAGCGCCAGCCGCAGCCGGGCGTTCATTCCCGGATCGCCGCCGCCGTCACGCGCGGCGATCTGAACTTCGCGAATGACCTTGGTCCATAGCGATCCGCGCTTCGCGTCCTGCCGGTTCTTGCGATGCTGGATGTTGGCCCACTTGGAATGTCCTGCCATGGGTATTTTCTATGTCGGGCGTCGGGAGTCGGGCGCGGAGTCTAGCGGAACAGTAGTCGGGAGTCGGGAGCGGGGCCGTACCGTTCGAGGCGCCGCGCGTTTGCGAAGAGTTGAGGAAGACGCCAAGTGCACCGCTCGTGCTTGCGGGAGACGTAAACTCCCAATTTCCGACTCCCGACTCCCGACTCAAAATGGCCGACCCCCTGATCATCGCCAAAGCAGGCATGACCGATCTTGCGCTGCTTCCGGCGCTTGCCAACCGTCACGGCTGCATCACGGGTGCCACTGGCACCGGCAAGACCGTCACGCTGCAGAAACTGGCCGAAAGTTTTTCGAAGATCGGCGTGCCGGTCTTTATGGCCGACGTGAAGGGCGACCTGACCGGCATCTGCAAACCGGGCGCCTTGACCGACAAGATGAAGGCGCGCCTCGAGATGCTCAAGCTCGACACGCCGAAATGGGAGGGGTGTCCGGTCACCCTGTGGGATGTCTTTCAGGAGCAGGGCCATCCGGTGCGCGCGACGATTTCCGACCTGGGGCCGCTGCTGCTGTCGCGATTGCTCAACCTCAATGAGACGCAGGAAGGCGTGCTGGCGCTGGTGTTCAAGGTCGCCGATGACAACGGCCTGCTGCTGCTCGACCTGAAAGACCTGCGTGCGCTGCTTCAATACGTCGGCGACAACGCCGATCAGTTCAAGACGCAGTACGGCAATGTGTCGTCCGCATCGATCGGCGCAATCCAGCGGGGGCTGCTGCAGATTGACGAGCAGGGTGGAAACAAGTTCTTCGGCGAGCCGATGCTCAACATCGAAGACCTGATGCAGACGACGGACGGCAAGGGCGTGATCAACATCCTCGCTGCCGACAGACTGCTGAATTCGCCGCGACTGTACGGCACGTTCCTGCTGTGGCTGCTGTCGGAGCTGTACGAAAACCTGCCCGAAGTCGGCGACCGCGAGAAGCCCAAGCTGGTGTTCTTCTTCGACGAGGCGCACCTGCTGTTCAACGAGGCGCCGACTGCACTGCTCGACAAGGTCGAGCAGGTGGTGCGGCTGATCCGCTCCAAGGGCGTCGGCGTATTCTTCGTCACGCAGAACCCGCTTGATATCCCCGAAAAGGTGCTGGGCCAGCTTGGCAACCGGGTACAACATGCCTTGCGCGCCTTCACGCCGCGCGATCAAAAGGCCGTGCAGTCGGTGGCCGAGACGATGCGTGCCAATCCGAAGCTCGATATCCAGAAGGCGATCATGGAACTTGCGGTCGGCGAGGCGCTGATTTCATTCCTTGACGCCAAGGGGACGCCCAGCATCACCGAGCGTGCCTTCGTGATGCCACCGGCGAGCCAGATCGGGCCGATCACCCCGGACGATCGCAAGAAGCTGATCCAGGACTCGGCGGTCGCCGGCGTGTACGAAAAAGCGGTCGATCGTGACAGTGCATTCGAGATGCTGAAGGCGAGAGCCGGTACCGGACAAGCGCTTCCAGGCGGGGTGCAGGCGCCTGCCGGCACGGGTGCGCAAGCGCCTGCACCGGCAAGCGAAGGCGGTGGTTTGCTGGGCGGACTGGGCAATATCCTCTTCGGCTCCACCGGCCCGCGCGGGGGACGGCGGGAGGGCATGGTCGATGCGCTTGCCAAGAGCGCGGCGCGCTCGGTCGGCTCCTCGATCGCGCGCGAGATCACGCGCGGCGTGCTGGGCTCGCTGCTGGGCGGGCGGAGGCGCTGAATCCCGATCCGGCGCGCTGATCAGATCGGGCGATCAGATGGTGCTGAAAGATCGCTCCAGTCGACGCCGCGCCGCTGTGCCATCGCCTTGCCAATCGCTTCCAGGTCGCGCCGGGTCAGCACGCGCTTCAGTGCCGGCTCGATCACGCCTTCCTCGATTTCCATGTGGGAGCGGTAGCGGCTGACGTACAGAGCAACGGTTGCCTCGTCCAGCGTGGCCGCCTTGCCGCGCTCGATGTCGGCGAGCGGTCTGCGCAACGCATCCCACATCGCGTGCAATTCCACGTGGTCGTCGAGCAGCCTCGACAACGCGCCCGACACCTTCGCGGCCTGGGGCGGCTCGAGCTGATCGAGCCGGTTGCGCAGGCGTTCAAACAGATCGAGTTCTTCGTCCTCATGGTGGCGCGGTGCCGCTTCGTCGAAGTAACGCCGGATCGAAGTGGCGGTCACGCGCGCGTCGCTGTCGACGCCGCTCTTCTCCATGTGCTCCGACAGCCGCTGCAGCAGGCCGATCATCCGCCGCACACGATCGTGGCAGGCGTTCCAGAGCGCGAGCGGCTGATCGAAGCCTGCCGCGGGTGTGCTGAAGTCGACAATCGATACGGCCATTCCGTGTCTCCACTGCGTCGGCACTGACAGACGCTGCATTTGCCGCCTTCGCGCAGCGTGGCGATGCCGCTGCTGAGCGATGTGGCGGCAAACACAGCGTAGCGTCGCACGAGACGCCGGCGCGCAGTGCAGGCGGTGTCTGTTTGCGTTGAGTCAAGCGCGCGTGGCTGCAGCCTCAGTCGAGGCGCAGATCGACACCCTGCAATCGTACGACCCCCGAGCCCGTGTCAACCTCGACTGCGTCGCCATCGATGCGGACAGACGATGCCACGGCGGGCAGTTCAATCGATGTGCGCAGACGCCAGGTGCGCGCGTCGAGCACGAGCAGGCGCGGCAGGGCGCGGTCGGGAATGAGGAACACCGTGCGGTCGCGCTGCCAGACGGCGCCGTCGGCGGGTCGCGGGTCGCCTCCGGTGTAGACGGTTTCGATGCGGCGGCGCACGTTCAGATTGACGACGTGCAGCTCGCCCCCCGCGACCGCGCCGACCAGGTGGTCGAAGCGAGGTGCAAACAATGCGTCCGTAATCGGCGCGTCGAGCACGACGCGCCTGACGGGCAAGGGGCCACCCGCCGCGATGCCTTCGCCCATCCGGTAATCGTGGACCAGCCCCTCGAAGACAGGTTCGGCGCGTGGGTCGTACGTCAACTCCCACGCCTCGGGCACGTCGGTGAGCAGCGCGATGAAGCTTGATCGCGCCGGCGCATCGAGCACGCGTGCGACGCGGGATCTGTCGCCTCGACGATCGACGACTTCGATGCGCTTGACCGTCGCGCCGGTGCGCGCGTCGACGGCGATCAGGGTGCGCGTCGTGTTGTCGGCGCTCAGGATCCACCGACGATCGGACGATTGCGCGCTCAGCTCATCGGCCTTTGAAGGCATCGCCGCCGCAAACGCGACGGCGATGCCTACCTGCAGCAGGCGCGTGGCACGCCGAGCTACATCGCCAGCAGCCACTCCACCAGTTTCTTCACATCGGCGTCGGGCACCGCCGCGTTGGGGGGCATCGGAACCTGGCCCCAGACGCCGACGCCGCCCTTCTTCACCTTGTCGGAAAGCTTGGCGACGGCGTCCGCTTGCCCCTTGTATTTCTTGGCCACGTCCTTGTAGCTCGGTCCGACGAGCTTCTTGTCGGTTTGATGGCAGGCAAGGCAGTTGTACTTCTTGGCGAGCGCCTCATCAGCACGCACGGCCGCCGGGACCGCAATTGAGGCGCCGATCGCCAGCGCAGCGACTACGTTGCGTGATTTCATCGATCTTTCCTTTCAGTACACGTCGTGCTGCGTGTTGTAGACGTTGAAGTGGCCGGTCGGCGTGATCAGCTTCGGATCCTTGATCACGGCCTTCAGTTTCAGCGTCTTGTCGTCCACCACGAC
>DAITAC010000209.1:0-3739 GCA_036824465.1 Burkholderiaceae bacterium | reverse complement strand
CCGATTACCTCGTGCGCAAGGGCCTGCCGTTCCGCGATGCGCACGAGGCGGTGGCTAAGGCGGTGCGGCTCGCCACAGAGCGCGGCTGCGATCTGGCGCAGTTGCCGCTCGCCGACCTGCAGCGGCTGGCGCCCGCGACCGGAGCCGAGGTATTCGATATGCTCCGGATAGACGGTTCGGTTGCCGCGCGCGACCATCCCGGGGGCACCGCGCCGGTGCAGGTCAAGGCCCAGGTCGAGCGCTGGCGCGCACGCCTGGCCGGACGCTGATCGGCATCGCCCCCGCTCAATCCTTCGCTTTCTGTTCTCCAACCGCCCTACGACTTGAGTTCGTGGATAGAATCGCGCGACCTGCTTCCGCGGCAGGCGTGGCGGGCAGGCGCGACAACCGAACGGCGAGTCGGCAACTGTTGGAGGAGCAATCATGCAAGGACTGCTGCGACTCTCGCGCGGCATCGACTGGCTCAACGAGCGGGTCGGGCGCACGATCATCTGGCTGGTGTTGATCGCGGTGCTGATCAGCGCGGGCAACGCGATCATCCGCAAGGCCTTCGACGTCAGTTCGAACGCGTGGCTCGAAGTTCAGTGGTACCTGTTCTCCGGGATCTTCCTCCTCGGGGCCGGCTACACGTTGCTGCGCAATGAGCATGTGCGTATCGACGTGTTGCTGCACCGCCTCGCCAAGCGCACGCAGATCAAGATCGATATCTTCGGCCTGATCTGCTTCCTGCTGCCGGCGACGCTGCTGCTGATATGGCTGTCGTGGCCGCTGTTCACGAAGGCGTACATCAGCAAGGAAATGTCTGAGAATGCAGGCGGACTGATCCGCTGGCCGGTGTACATGCTGGTGCCGATCGGTTTTTCGCTGCTGACGCTGCAGGGGATCTCGGAGCTGATCAAGCGCTTCGCGTTCCTGCAGGGGCTGATTGACGATCCGACCCGGAAGAAGGTCGAAAAGACCGCGGAAGAGGAACTGGCTGAGGCGATCCGCGCGCGAGCGGAGAGAGAACTCGCAGAGGAGGCGGTCGCCATCGGAACCGCGAAGGGGGAAAGGCAATGATGGCCTTCATCGCCCAGAACATCGCCCCGATCATGTTCGCGGGGCTGGTGGTTTTTCTGCTGCTCGGGTTCCCGGTCGCATTCAGCCTGGCCGCCTGCGGCCTGTTCTTCGGCTTCATCGGCATTGAACTGAACCTGCTGCCGCAGACGCTGGTTCAGGCGTTCCCGCTGCGCATCTTCGGCATCATGAAGAATGACACGCTGCTGGCGATCCCGTTCTTCACCTTCATGGGGCTGATCCTGGAACGCAGCGGCATGGCCGAGGATCTGCTCGACACGATCGGGCAGTTGTTCGGCACCGTACGAGGCGGGCTGGCGTTCGCGGTGATCTTCGTCGGCGCGATGCTGGCAGCGACGACGGGCGTGGTGGCGGCCTCCGTCATCTCGATGGGTCTGATTTCGCTGCCGATCATGCTGCGCTATGGCTACGACCGGCGCATTGCCACGGGCGTCATCGCCGCGTCGGGCACGCTGGCGCAGATTATCCCGCCGTCGCTGGTGCTGATCATCATGGCGGACCAGCTTGGCAAGAGTGTGGGCGACATGTACCGCGGTGCGTTCATCCCCGGTTTTGTGTTGACAGGCCTGTATGCAGGTTTCGTCATTCTGGTGACGCTGTTTCGTCCCCAGTACGTCCCGGCGTTGCCTGCCGAAGCGCGCACGATTCGCGAAGACGATGGCTCGAGCGGCCTGAAGTCGCTGGGCGTGCTGGTGGTGGTGGCGATCGCGGCCAGCATCGGCTTCGACAAGTGGTACCAGTCGCACACACCGAATGCCAGCACCGAGGAACTCGTGATCCTCGGCATGTTGGCCTCGATCGGGCTGTGCTTTTTCCTGGCGCTGGCCAACAAACTGCTCAGGCTTGGGCTGCTGTCGCGCATGGCGGAGCGGGTCACCTTCGTGCTGATACCGCCGCTGGCGCTGATATTTCTGGTTCTCGGCACGATCTTCCTCGGCATCGCCACGCCAACTGAAGGCGGTGCGATGGGGGCGACGGGCGCGCTGATTATGGCGTTCGGGCGCCGGCGGCTGAGTCTGCGGCTGCTGAAACAGGCGATGGACACGACCGCCAAGCTGTCTTGCTTCGTCGTGTTCATCCTGCTGGGATCGACCATCTTCAATCTGGTGTTCCAGGGCGTCGATGGCGCGAAATGGGTCGAGCATCTTCTGACAGGGCTGCCCGGCGGCCAGGTCGGCTTCCTGATCGTCACCAACATCCTGGTGTTCGTGCTGGCGTTTTTCCTCGACTTCTTCGAGCTGTCGTTCATCATCGTGCCGCTGCTGGGGCCGGTGGCCGAGAAGCTGGGCATCGACCTGATCTGGTTCGGCGTGCTGCTCGGCGTGAACATGCAGACTTCGTTCATGCATCCGCCGTTCGGATTCGCACTGTTCTATCTGCGCAGCGTGGCCGCGCACGAGGACTACACGGACCGGGTCACCAAGAAGCCGATCGCGAAGGTCACCACCGAGCAGATCTACTGGGGTGCAGTCCCCTTCGTCTGCATCCAGGTCGTGATGGTGGCGCTGGTCATCATCTTCCCCGGCCTGGTGACGATGGCGTTCGAGAAGGAACAGAAGGTCGATATCGACAAGGTGAAGATCGAGCTGCAGTCAGACCAGCCCTCACCCGCGGTCGATCCGCTCAAGGCGCTGGAGGCGCCGAAAGAGGGCGAGCCGGCCAAGACTGACGAGCCGTCGAAGGAAGAAGAAGTCGATCCGATGAAGGAGATCCAACGCCAACTCCAGGAATCGGCGCAGAAGAAGTAGCTTCACCCACATAGCAAAAACCCCGCGTCGGCGGGGTTTTTGCACTTGGCGGAAGGCGGACTACAGCTTCTGTGCCGACATGAAGTTGTCGAACTCGCGCTCGGTCACACGGAACCACAGGATCTCGTCGTTGCGGAACTTGACCCAGTCATCGTAGATCTTCTTCCAGTTCTGGTTCTTGGCATTCAGCTCCGCATATACCTCATTGGCCGCCTTGAAGGCGGCATCCATCACCGGGCGCGGCATCGCGCGCAATTGCGTCCCCGAACCGACGAGACGCTTCAGCGCCGCCGGGTTCAGCGCGTCGTAACGCGCCTGCATAACGACGTGCCCGTGCGATGCGGCGGCCGTCACCAGAGCCTTGTACTCTGCCGACAGCGCATCCCAGGCTTTCTGGTTCACGTACAGCGACAGCTGCGGGCCACCCTCCCACCAGCCGGGGTAGTAGTAGAACTTGGCGACCTTGTTGAAGCCCAGCTTCTCGTCATCGTACGGCCCGATCCATTCGGTGGCATCGATCGTGCCTTTCTCCAGCGCCGGATAGATCTCACCACCCGGGATGTTCTGCGGCACGCCGCCAATCGCGGCAAGAACCTTTCCGCCGAAGCCGCCAATGCGCATCTTCATGCCCTTGATGTCGGCGAGCGTCTTGATTTCCTTGCGGTACCAGCCACCCATCTGGGCGCCGGTATTGCCGAGCGGAAAGTTGACGATGTTGTACTGCTTGTAGAACTCCCGCAGAAGCTTCAAGCCGTTGCCTTCATACATCCACGCCGTTTGCTGGCGCGAGTTCATCCCAAAGGGCACCGCACAGTCGAAGGCAAAGGTCTCGTCCTTGCCGAAGAAGTAATACGGCGCCGTATGCGCCGCCTCGACGGTGCCGTTCTGGACCGCGTCAACGACGCCAAAGGCAG
>DAITAC010000030.1:37496-39684 GCA_036824465.1 Burkholderiaceae bacterium | reverse complement strand
GTCGTCAGCGCCAGTTCCGGAAATACGACCAGGTCACAGCCGTGCGCTTTGGCTTGATGGAGCAGGGCGCGCATCCGCTCGACCACCTGCGCTCGATTGTCGTTGCGCGCAATCGGTCCGAGCTGGGCTGCGCCGACCGTGATGATTCTCGCCATTCGTCCGCGACCTCAGGCGGAAAGCTCGAGCAGCGTGTGCAGCAGCACGTCCGCGCCGGCGGCCAGATGCTCCGGCCGCGTGTCCTCGGCCGGGTTGTGGCTGATGCCCTTGATCGACGGCACGAAGATCATCGCGGTCGGTGCGATGCGCGCGATCATCTGCGCATCGTGGCCAGCACCCGAAGTCATCGGCCGGCACGAGTGCCCGAGCCGCTGCGAAATGCGCGCGATGAGGGCAGCAATGTTCTTGTCGAAGATCACTGGCGCAAAGCGCGCGAGCGAGTGAGTTTCGATCTTCACGCCTTCATCGCGCGCCAGTTGTGCGAGGAACTCCGCCAACCGCTCTTCCGCGCGTTTGAGCAGCACGTCGTCGGTGTTGCGCAGGTCCACCGTGACCCGCGCGCGCGCGGCGATCACGTTGGTCAGGTTCGGATGCAGCGTGATCGAGCCCACGGTGCCGACCTGGCTGCCGCCGATCTCCTTCGTCAGTTGCCGTACGAACGTGCCAATCGCCGCCGCGCAGTAGCCGGCGTCATGCCGCATCCGCATCGGGGTGGTGCCGGCGTGATTCGACTGGGCGGTCACCAGCACCTCGGTCCACGAAATGCCCTGCAGGTCCTCGACCGCGCCGATCGTGATGCCTTCGAGGTCGAGCACCGGCCCCTGCTCGATATGCAGCTCGACATACGCGTGCGGACGGTACAGCGGCACGGGCGCATCGCCGAGGTAGCCGATGCGCTCGAGTTCGTCGCGAAAGAGCTTGCCGTCGATGCCGCGCGTCGCGTACAGCTCCTTCAGCGGCATGCCGCCGACGTAGGCGAGCGAGCCCGCCATGTCCGGATGAAAGCGCGCGCCTTCCTCGTCGGTGAACGCGCCAACGACCAGCGGGTGGCGCGTGGTGATGCCGGCGTCGGCGAGCGTCTGCACGACTTCAAGCCCGCCGAGCACGCCGAGGCAGCCGTCATAGCGGCCACCGGTGCGCACGGTATCGATATGCGAGCCGGTCATCACCGGCGCGGTGTCCTCCGTGCCACGGCGCAGGGCGAAGATATTGCCGATCCCGTCGACGCGCACCTCGAGGCCGAGTTCGCGCATCCAGCCCGACACGAGATCGCGTCCGGCCTTGTCCTCGTCGGTCAGCGCGAGGCGGCAGCAACTGCCGTCCTCCGTGCGGCCGATCGCCGCAAGTTGATTCAGGCGCGCCAGCAGGCGCGCTTCGTTGATCCTCAGGCTTTCCGCTTTCATGCGAGCACCTCCTCTGCATTGCGCCCGACGACCTCGCGGTAGATCTGCGGGTCGGTATCTCCTTCGCTGCCGAGCAGCAGCACGTGCGACTTGGCGTCGAGCGCCAGTGTCTGCCTGATCTCAGGATAGTCGCGCGCAGCGAGCAGCGCGGCCAGTCCGGTGCCGCCGGTTTCGCCGGCGACGATCGGGGGATCGCCTGCGGCCGGTCGCGCCAGTACACGCACGGCGTCGAGCGCGTACGCGTCGTCGATCGCCACGGCGGCGTTGGCACCACCGTGCAGGATCTCCCACGCGAGTTCCGACACCTCGCCGCAGGCGAGCCCGGCCATCACCGTGTCGAGCGAGCCGCCGACGGTCACGGGCTTGCCCGCCGCCAGGCTCTGGTACACGCAGTCCGCGCGTGTCGGTTCGACGACGACGAAAAGCGGCCGCCGTGGCCCCCAATGCAGCCAGAAGTACGCACAGATCGCGGCCGCGAGTGCGCCGACGCCGGCCTGCGCGAACACATGCGTCGGCGGCGCATCGGCGAGTTGCTGCGTGATCTCCGCCGCCATCACACCGTAGCCATGCATCACGTCGAGCGGAATGTCGCGATAGCCGGGATACGACGTGTCCGACACCACGGTCCAGCCATTGGCCCGCGCGGTCGCGGCCGCATGGCGCACCGCATCGTCGTAATTGCCTTTGACCTCTCGTACGTCGGCGCCGTATTTCGCGATCGCGTCGCGCCGCCCCTGGCTCACGTGTTCGTGCACGAAGATGACACAAGTGCAGCCGAACAGCTGCGC
>DAITAC010000030.1:26362-37396 GCA_036824465.1 Burkholderiaceae bacterium | reverse complement strand
CCTGGCTCACGTGTTCGTGCACGAAGATGACACAAGTGCAGCCGAACAGCTGCGCACCCCAGGCGACCGAGCGGCCGTGATTGCCATCAGTGGCGCAGGTGACGGTTGCATTTCGCACGATGTCCGCAAATTCGCCAGACAAAAGCTGCTTTGATGTGATGCTCGAACGACCCGTCGTCGCCGTGACGCGCTGGCGCAGCACGTTGGCGACCGCATACGCGCCGCCCAGTGCCTTGAAACTCTTCAGGCCGAAGCGTCCGCGTTCGTCCTTGTAGTGAATCACACCCACGCCGAGCACGCGCGCCAGGCCATCGAGCCGCACCAGCGGTGTGGGCACGTAGGAGGGCCAGCTCGAAATTTCGGCAAGCGCTGCATCGAAGCCCGACTGATTCAGCACGAGTGCGCGCCGCGCGCCATAGGGTTCCGCCGCTGGTGCGGCGCCAGGATTGCGAATTGCGCGTGCTTCACCACTCATGCCATCGTCTCCGGTACCGGCGAACTAACGGGTTGCCGCAGATGACACGCAACCCACTGGCTGTCTGCCACCTGCTGCAGCGGCGGCTCTTCCACCTTGCAGCGATCCTCCACGTAAGGGCAGCGCGTGTGGAAGCGACAGCCCGAGGGCGGGTTGATCGGGCTCGGCACATCACCGCTCAATACGCGGCGCTGCTTGTGCCGCGTCGGATCCGGCACCGGCACCGCTTCCAGCAGCGCTTCGGTGTACGGATGCTGCGGCCGCGTGAAGATGGCTTTCTTCGGTGCGATCTCGACGATCTTGCCCAGGTACATCACCGCGACCCGGTGGCTGATGTGCTCGACCACCGCCAGGTCATGGGCGACGAACAGATACGACAGATGGAATTCCCGCTGCAGGTCCATCAGCAGATTGATCACCTGCGCCTGCACCGATACGTCGAGCGCGGACACCGGCTCGTCGCACACGATCAGCTTCGGCTGCACTGAAAGAGCTCTCGCGATGCCGAGCCGCTGGCGCTGGCCGCCAGAAAATTCGAACGGGTACTTGACCATCTGGTCGGGTCGCAGGCCCACGCGCGCGAAGAGCGCGGCAACGCGGTCGCGCATCTGCGCGGCCAGCAGTGAGTCGTAGTTGCGGATTGGCTCGCCGACGATATCGGCCGCGCGCATGCGCGGGTTAAGCGATGCGTACGGGTCCTGGAACACGGCCTGCAGTTCGCGCCGCACGGGTCGCATTTCGCTCTGCGTGAGGCGGCTGATGTCGCGGCCGCGCCAGCGAATGGTGCCGTTCGTGGGGTCCTGCAGGCGCAGGATCAGTTTGCCGGTGGTGGACTTGCCGCAGCCGGACTCGCCAACCAGGCCGAGCGTCTCGCCGCTCGCAATCGAGAAACTCACGCCGTCGACGGCGTGCACCTTCGCAGTGCCGCGCCCGAGCCAGCCCTGCTGCGTCGGGTAGTACTTGCGCAGGCCTTCCACTTCGAGCAGCACTTCGCGCGCCTTCGCGGTCATGCCATCTGCTCCACGGTTGGTCTCACCGCGAGCGCGATCGGGTGCCAGCACGCGGCCCAGTGCCTCGGCCCTTGCGGCTCGAGCGGCGGCACGTCGGTGCGGCAGCGTTCGCTCGCATTCGGGCAGCGCGGCGCGAAGAGGCACCCCGGCATCGCTTCCTTGAGCGACGGCACCATGCCGGGAATCTCGACCAGCCGCTTGCCGGTCTCTTCGACGGAGTCACCGAGATGAGGCATCGAGCCAAGCAGTCCGCGCGTGTACGGATGACGCGGTCGTGCGAACAGTTCCTCGACCGGCGCTTCCTCGACCTTGCGCCCGGCGTACATCACCACGACGCGATGTGCCATTTCGGCCACTACGCCAAGATCGTGCGTGATCAGGATGATCGAGGCACCGACGCTTCTTCCAATGCTTTCGCGCAGCTCGCGCATCAGTTCGAGGATCTGCGCCTGGATCGTGACGTCGAGCGCCGTGGTCGGCTCGTCGGCGATCAGCAGACGCGGCCCGCACGCGAGCGCCATCGCGATCATCACGCGCTGGCGCATGCCGCCCGAGAGTTCGTGCGGATATTGCTTCACGCGCCGCGCCGCTTCCGGAATGTGCACCTTGCTCAGCATCTCGACCGCGCGCGTCATCGCTTCAGCCTCCGACATGCCGCGGTGCAGGACCAGCGCCTCGGCGATCTGGCGGCCGATGGTGAGCACCGGATTCAGCGACGTCATCGGCTCCTGGAAGATCATCGCGATCGCGTTGCCGCGGATCCTGCGCATCTCGGGCTCGGGCAGATCAAGAAGATTGCGGCCTTCGAACTCGATGCGGCCGTCGACGATACGCGCCGGCGGCATCGGCAGCAGCCGCAGGATCGACATCGCGGTCACGGACTTGCCGCAGCCCGACTCCCCGACGATCGCGAGCGTCTCGCCGGGAAGCACGTCGAAGCTCACGCCGTCGACCGCACGCACGACGCCATCGCGCGTGTGGAAGTGCGTCTGCAAGTTTTCGACGCGCAGCAGCGGCTTCACGTTTGATTCCATCGCTACATCCGTCGCGCCAGCCGCGGGTCGAGTGCGTCTCGCATGCCGTCGCCGAGCAGGTTGACGGACAGCACGGTCAGCGACAGGAAGATGCCGGGGAAGAGCAGGATCGTGCCGGCGATCTGGATCAGGCTCCTCGCCTCGGCCATGATGTTGCCCCAGCTCGGGATATTGGGCGGCGTGCCGGCGCCGATGAAGGACAGGATCGCTTCAGTGATCATCGCTGAGGCGCAGATGTAGGTTGCCTGCACCAGTAGCGGCGCCAGCGTGTTCGGCAGGATGTGCCGCAGCAGGATCGCGGGCAGCCGCGTGCCGGACGCGACCGCCGCTTCTACATACGGCTGCTCGCGCAGTGTCAGCACCAGCGAGCGCACCAGCCGCACCACGCGGGGAATCTCGGTGATCGTGATCGCGACGATCACGTTGCGCAGGCTGGCGGTGGTGAGCGAGATCAGCGCGATCGCCAGCAGCACCGACGGGATCGACATCAGCCCGTCCATCACGCGCATCATGATCGCGTCGAGCCAGCGCAGGTAGCCGGTCACCATGCCGATGGCGAGCCCGACGACCGTGGCCAGCACGGCGACGGCGAGTCCGACCGTCAGCGACACGCGCGTGCCATAGATCACGCGGCTGTAGACGTCGCGCCCGAGCATGTCGGTACCGAACCAGTATTCGGCGCCCGGTGCCCGCAACCGCTTGATCGGCGACAGCGCCAGCGGATCGGTCGTGCCCAGCCACGGTGCGGCGATGGCCACCACCACCATCAGCAGCAACACGACCGCGCCGGCGATCGCGGTCGGGTGGCGCCGGAACGCGTCCTTGAAGCGCAACCACGTCGGCGAGGCCGTCTTCGGCACGTCGATCGCAATGGCGGCCATGTATCAATACCGGATGCGCGGGTCGAACAGCGAGTAGCTGAGATCGACCAGCAGGTTAACCAGCACGTACGCGGCCGAGAACAGCAGCGTCACGCCCTGGATGATCGGATAGTCGCGGCGCAGGATCGCATCGACGGTCAGCCGCCCGAGGCCCGGAATCGCGAACACGGTCTCGGTCACCACCACGCCACCGATCAGCAGCGCCACGCCGATGCCGATGATGGTGACGATCGGCACCGCCGCATTCTTCAGCGCATGGCGCATCAGCACAGTGCCCGGCGCCAGCCCCTTGGCAGTGGCGGTGCGCACGTAGTCCTGCGCCAGCACGTCGAGCATGGTGGCGCGCGTGATGCGCGCGATCAGCGCCATGTAGACGATGCCGAGCGCCACACTCGGCAGGATCATGTGACGGATGAACGGGCCGAACCCTTCACTGAGGTTGCGGTAGCCCTGTACTGGCAACCAGTCGAGCTGCACCGCGAACAGCAGGATCAATCCGTAGGCAATCACGAACACCGGCACCGAAAAGCCGAGCACCGACAGCCCCATCACGGCGCGATCGATCCAGCCGCCGGCGCGCGCCGCCGCCAGCACGCCGAGCGGCACCGCGAGTCCCACGGCAACGATGAGTGTGCAGACGGTGAGTGCGAGCGTGGGCTCGACGCGTTGCCCGATCAGCGTCGATACGGGCAGGCCGGTGAAGATCGATGTGCCGAGATCACCGTGCGCCAGACCCCACAGCCAGCCGCCGAAACGCACAAGGTACGGCTGATCGAGGCCAAGCTGCGCGCGAATGCGCGCGATGTCTTCCGCGGTGGCGATGTCGCCCGCAATCACCGCCGCCGGATCGCCGGGGCTGATGTAAAGCAGCGAGAAGACGAACAGCGCGACCACTCCCATCACGGGAATGGTCGCGAGCAGGCGTTTGACGATGTAGCGGAGCATGCAGGCAATGGGCGCCGTCGCCCTGGCCGAAGGGGAAGGGGGCCCCTTCCTTTCCCCCTTTGCCGGGGCCTAATCGCGGCGTCTGGAATTCGGCCCCGGCCTTCGCCGGGGCGACGTCCCTACGGCGCTACTTCTTCTCCACGTTCCACAGGAACGTCACCGGTGAAATGATCACGCCGGACAGATTGCTGCGGTACGCGGTCGGGATGATGAACTGCGCGGTCGGGATGTACGGCACCGTATCGAACGCGCGCTTCTGCATCTCCTCGGCGATCTTCTTCTGGTCAGCGGGCGTGAGTGCGTTGAACCACGCGTCACGCAGCTCTTCGAGCTTGTTGTCGGTTGGCCAGCCGAACCACGATTTCTCACCCGCGCCGCGCAGCGGCGAGTTCAGGGCGGGCGAGGTGATGTCCGGCCCGACGAACCAGGTGTGGAAGATGCTCCAACCGCCTTTTTCCACCGGCTCCTTCGACGAGCGGCGCGTGATCAGCGTGCCCCAGTCGCTCGCTGCCAGCTCGGCGTTCAATCCGATCTTGCGCAGCAGCTCCTGCGTGACCAGCGCCTGGGCGTGCACGATCGGCTGGTCGGTGGCGGTCATCAGGATGATCTTCTCGCCCTTGTAGCCGGATTCCTTGACCAGTGCCTTGGCGCGGTCGACGTCACGCTTTCCGGTAAGTACGTCCGAGCCGGCATTGTTGGCCAGCGGCGTGCCGCAGGTGAAGAAGGACGGGCACGGCTTGCCGTTCTTCGGGTCACCGGCGATCGCGATCGCGTAGTCCTTCTGGTCGAGCACCGCGAGCACTGCCTGCCGCAGCTTGACGTTGTTGAAGGGCGGCTGCAGGTGGTTGAAGCGCAGAATGCCGATCGAGCCGAGGGGGTCGGTGTTGTCGACCTTGATGTCCTTGTTCTTCGACACGACCGGAATCAGGTCCGGCGGCAGTTGCTGCCACCAGTCGACCTCGCCGTTGTTCAGCGCCGCCGCTGCGGTGGCCGAATCCGGGATGTAGATCCACTCGACGCGGTCGACTTTGACCACCTTGCCGCCGGCGCCCCAGGACGGCGGTTCCTTGCGCGGCACGTAGTCGGTGTTCTTCACGTAGATGACCTTGCTGCCGGGAACCCATTGCTCCTTGACCATCTTGAACGGGCCCGATCCGGTCGGGTCGGTGACCTGTGTGAATGCGTCGGTCTTGGCGATGCGCTCGGGCATGATGAACGGCACGTTCGACGAAGGCTTGCCAAGCGCATCGACGACGTAGGGAAACGGCTTCTTCAGCTTCAGCCGGAAGGTCTTGTCGTTGACCGGAATCCAGGCCTCGGTCATCTCGGCAAGCTTTTGTCCAAACACGTCCCGCTTGGCCCAGCGCTCGATCGACGCGATGCAGTCGGCCGCGCGGACCGGTGTGCCGTCATGGAACTTCAGCCCGTCGCGCAGCGTGAACGTGTACAGCAAGCCGTCCTTGCTGGCGTCCCATTTGTCCACCATCTGCGGCTGGATCTTGAAGTTGGCGTCAGTGGCGAACAGCACGTCGTACACCATGTAGCCGTGGTTGCGCGTGATGTACGCGGTGGTCCAGATCGGGTCGAGGCTGCGCAGGTCCGCCTCGGGGATGAACTTCAGCACTTTCTGCTGTGCGGTCGCGGCGCCCGTGAAGGCCACACCGGCCGCGATCGCAATACCAAGCGCCATGCGGCGCAACGCCGTAAGTCGATTTTTCATCACTTTTCTTCCCTCGGTTGAATCTGAAGTCCGATCGCCATGAAGCAAACTGTGGCCGGCGAATTCTGCTACAGCGAATTGTCTTCCAAAACCTCCTGAAAGCGTTCCCCTTCCGTCGCGGATCAGTACTTCCTCGTTGCCACGCGTGCGTCCGCAGGAGGGCATTGAGGTCCCGCAAAAGTGCACTGAAGGCCGGCGCGATTTGCCGATCACGCCGCGAACGGACAGACTACACGTAGCCGGACACCGAGGGAAACATGCCTGCCTATGATCTGCTGCTGCGCAATGCGCTCGTCTTCGACGGCAGCGGCGCGGCGCGCCGCCGTTGCGATGTGGGCATCGAGCGCGGATATATCCGTGCGGTCGGGGAGGTCGACCCGAGCAGCGGTGCCGCCGGCCAGGTGATCGACCTCGACGGACTGGCGCTCGCACCCGGCTTCATCGACGTGCACACGCACGACGATCGCCTGCTTCTCTCCGATCCGTCGATGGCACCGAAAGCAAGCCAGGGCGTGACCACCGTTGTCGTGGGCAATTGCGGCGTCAGCCTGGCGCCGCTGGGTGATCGGGATGCCGTGCCGCCACTGAATCTCGTTGCGAACGGCAAAGAGCAGCGTTTTGACTCCTTCACTGCCTACTTTGCCGCGCTTGAGGCGCATCCGCCGGCGATCAACTGCGCTGCGCTGGCCGGGCACACCACATTGCGGGTGGTGACGATGCACGACCTCGACCGGCCCGCGACCGACAGTGAGATCACCGCGATGCAGGCAAAGCTGAAGGAAGCGCTCGCGGCCGGGGCGATCGGCGTATCGACCGGCACGTACTACGCGCCGGCGAACGCAGCCACGGCGGACGAGATCCAGCGCGTGTGCGAACCGCTGCGCGGCACGTCCGCCTTGATCGCATCGCACATCCGTGATGAAGGCGAGCGAGTGCTCGAGTCAATGACCGAAGTGATGAAGATCGCCGGCGAACTCGGCGTGCGGCAGGTGATCTCGCATCACAAGGTGATCGGGCGCGCCAACTTCGGCCGTTCGCGCGAAACGCTGTCGCTGCTCAACCATGCGCGGCGCACGCGCGACGTCTGTCTCGACTGTTATCCGTACACCGCCTCGTCGACCGTCCTGCGCCGGGACGCGGCGAAGCAGGCGCAGCGCGTGCTGATCGCATGGTCGAAAGCGCTGCCCGCGGCGGCCGGACGTTACCTCGATGAGCTGGCCGCGGAGCAGGGGGTCGAGATCGACGCACTGATCGATGCGCTGCAGCCGGCCGGCGCAATCTACTTCTCGATGGACGAGGCCGACGTCGAGCGCATCCTCGCCTATCCGGAAACGATGATTGGTTCCGACGGCCTGCCGCACGACGAGTTTCCGCATCCGCGTCTGTGGGGCGCGTTTCCGCGGGTGCTCGGTCATTACGCGCGTGAACGCGGACTGTTTTCGCTCGAACTGGCAGTGCACAAGATGACGGGGCTGCCGGCGGCGCGCTTCCGGCTCGCCAGGCGCGGCCTGATCGCACCCGGCTGCCATGCCGATCTTGTGGTGTTCGATCCGCAGCGCATCGCCGATGCGGCGACGTTTGCCCGGCCGAAGACACCCGCTGTCGGCATCGAGTCGGTCTACGTGAACGGCACGCTCGTCTGGCACGCGGGGCGTACGACCTCCGCACGCCCGGGCCAGGTGATACGGCGTGCTCACTGAGTAGACGCAATGAAGATCGTCGCCGCCCGACTGAACCACGAAACCAACACGTTCTCGCCGGTGCCCACACCGCTCGCCGCCTTTGGCGCGGATGGACCGACGTTCGGCGCTGATGCGTACGCGCAGGCGAAAGGCACACGCACGGGGCTGGGCGCGTTCATCGACGCTGCGGAGGCACAGGGCGCGCACTTGACCGTCGCCGTCAACGCCACCGCCAATCCCAGCGGGCGTGTTGATGACGATGCGTACCAGCGGCTCACGGCTGCGATCGTCGCCGCGGTGCGCGCCGGTTGCGACGCGATCCTGCTCGACCTGCATGGCGCCATGGTCACGCGGTCGATCGACGACGGCGAAGGCGACTTGCTCCGCCGGCTGCGTGCGATGGCACCGGAAACCCCGATCGCAGTTGCGCTCGACCTGCACGGCAATATCACGCAGGCGATGGTCGATCACGTCGACGTGATCGTCGGCTTCAAGACTTATCCGCACATCGACATGTACGAGACCGGCGCGCACGCGGCGCGACTGCTGTTCGACTGGATCGGCGGTGGACCGCGTCCGCATACGGCCTGGGCGCAACCGCCGGCGCTGTCGCACACGCTGCGCAGCGCGACCGGCGCGGGCGCGATGCAGCGCGCGGTCGAGCACGCGAGAAAGCTGGAGAGCGATGGGCTCCTCGCAGCGACCGTGTTCGCCGGGTTCTCGCTCGCCGACATTCGAGATGCCGGAATGAGCGTGGTCACAGTTGGCCGCACGCGTGCCGAGGCGCAACGCGCGGCGGACGAACTCGCAGGCCAGTTATGGGACGAGCGTGCGGAATTCGTCTACGAGAGCGCACCGCTCGCCGAAAGCGTGGCGCAGGCGCGCGCGCTACACGCTTCAAACCCGAATGGGCCGGTGCTGTTGCTCGACCACGGCGACAACGTGATGGCTGGCGGCACCTGTGACACCACCGACGTGCTGGAGGAGTGCTTGCGGCAGGGCATGACCGGAATCGGCGTCGGGCCGACCTGCGATCCGACCGCGGTGGCGATCGCGATTGCTGCCGGCGTGGACGATCGCGTGAAGATGCCGGTGGGCAACGTGCGGCCGCTCGCTCATTTGGCAAATGCGGGTGCCGATCCGCGCCCACGCTTCGCCTTCGACGCTCGCGTCAGTGCGATCGCCGACGGCCGCTTCCGCATCACCGGGCCGATCTATACCGGTGAGACCTGGGCGATGGGCCGCACCGTCGTGCTGGAGCACGGCGCGTTCACGATCGTGGTCTGCGAGCGGCCGATGGAACCGCTCGACCTCGGGGTCTTCACCAGCGTCGGTGTCGATCCGTGTTCGTTCGACTACCTGATCCTGAAATCGCGCATGTACTGCCGACCGAGCTTCGTTCCAATCTCCGGCGGGCTTGTCGAGTGCGACAGCCGTGGCGTCACGAGTTCGGACTACAAGCTGTTCCGGTTCCAGCACCTGCGGCGCCCCATCTATCCGCTTGATCCCGGTGCGCAGTGGGCGCCCGCGCAATGACAATCGATCCCTTTTCGACGCTGGCTGAACTTTCCGCCGCGCTCGCGCGGCGGGAACTGAGCGCAGTCGAGCTCACCGAGTTCTATCTGGCGCGGATTGCGCGCGCCAACGCCAAGCTGAACGCATTCGTCACCGTGGACGAGTCGTTGGCACGCAGCCTGGCGCGCGCTGCGGACGCACGGCGCGCGGGCGGGATCGCGCTCGGCCCGCTGGATGGCGTGCCGATTGCGTTGAAGGACCTGCTGGAGATCGAAGGAAGGTTGAGCAGCGTCGGCTCGGCCGCACGGCGCGACCGTCGCAGCACGACGACCGCGACCGTCGTGGAGCGGCTGCTGGCGGCCGGCATGGTGATCCTGGGCAAGACGCAGATGGTCGAGTTCGCCTTTGGTGGCTGGGGTGCTAATCCGCACCTGGGCACGCCATGGAACCCGTGGGATCTGGCGACGCATCGCGTTCCCGGCGGCTCATCGAGCGGCTCGGGTGTGGCGGTCGCAGCGGGGCTTGCCCCCGCGGCAATCGGGTCGGACACCGGCGGCTCGGTACGTATCCCCGCGTCACTGAACGGCATCACGGGGCTGAAGACGACGGGCGGACTGATCAGCCTGCACGGTGCATTCCCGTTGTCGTCCACGCTCGACACGATCGGACCGATGACGCGCAGCGCGGACGATGCCGCATTGCTGACCGCGGCAATCGCCGGTCCCGACGCGCGCGACCCGACAGGTCTGCGTGCACCAGCGTTCGACCTGTCCGCGGCGATGGCCGCCGTCGACTCGCTGGCGGGCTCGCGCATCCTGGTGCTGCCGCCGGAGCAGTATCCGATCGCCGTCGAACCAGCGGTCCGAGCCGCAATCGAGGCGGCGCAGCTTGTGCTGCGGGATCTCGGCGCGCAATTGATCGAGCGGCGCTTCCCGTTCGACTTCAATGACCTGATGCGCCGCAATGGCCAACTGATTGCGGCCGAGGCGTACGCGGTCCATCGCGGGTACATCGAGGACGAGCAACTCCCGATCGGTCCCTGGGTGCGCAAGCGCGTGCTCGGCGGCAAGGCGATATCGGCGGCCGATTACATCGATGCGCTTGCGCATCGGCGTGCCGCCTGTGCAACGTGGCGTGCCTGGATGCGTGAGGCCGATGCGCTGCTGTCACCGACGCTGCCGATGGCTGCGTGCCCGGTCGACGAAGTCGATGAGTCGACAACACCACTGGCGAGCTTCACCCGCGCGGGCAATTACGTCGACGCCTGCGGCCTGTCGCTACCGGCAGGGTTTTCCGACACGGGATTGCCGGTCGGCATCCAGTTGCTCGGCAAGCCCTTCGACGAAGCCACGTTGCTGCGCCTGGGCCGGGCGTTTCAGCGCGTGACCCACTGGCACCAGCGCACGCCGGACCTGACGCCGTTGTGCGGGGAAAGACCACGCTGATCAGGGGACGCGGTGTATCCTTGCGCATCGCTCAACGCGCGAGACGGGAGAGCGCTCCGTAGTGACGGAGCCGCCGAAGGCGCAACACCCGTAATCGCTCAGGTTCAAGAACCGCCTCGCGCGAGCGACTCTGGAGAGACTGGACTCACCGTCCAGCGCCGAAGGTGCACGGAACCGACCCGGTTCCAAACTCTCAGGCAAAAGGACAGAGGGGTACGAACTGATCATCGTCGGTACGTGCCCCTTTTTCATTTTGGATTCGAGAGATGCTTAAACGCACGCCCCTGTACGAAACGCACGTCGCCTCCGGCGCCAAGATGGTTGACT
>DAITAC010000030.1:25152-26262 GCA_036824465.1 Burkholderiaceae bacterium | reverse complement strand
AAACGCACGCCCCTGTACGAAACGCACGTCGCCTCCGGCGCCAAGATGGTTGACTTCGGCGGCTGGGACATGCCGGTCAACTACGGCTCGCAGATCGAGGAGCACCACGCGGTGCGTCGGCACGCGGGCATGTTCGACGTGTCGCACATGCGCGTGGTCGATCTCGACGGCGGTGCTTCGCGTGACTTCCTGCGCATGCTGGTGGCCAACGACGTCACTAAGCTCACGCCCGGCAAGGCGCTGTATACCTGCATGCTGCGCGATGACGGCGGCGTGATCGATGACCTGATCGTCTACTGGATCCACACCGACCGCTACCGCGTCGTCGTGAATGCGGGGACAGCCGACAAGGACATCGCCTGGATGCAGCAGGTGGCGCAGTCGCGCCGACTCAACGTTCGTCTGAAGCCGCGGCCGGACCTGGCGATGATCGCGGTGCAGGGTCCGCAGGCGCGCGCGATTCTTGCGCAGTTGCTTGCGGACGCGGCCGAGTTGATCGCTGGTCTGAAGATCTTCAGCGCCGCAGTCCGTGGCGAGTGGTTCATCGCCCGCACCGGTTACACCGGCGAGGATGGGTGCGAGGTCGTGCTGCCTGCCACCGAAGCGCCCGCGCTCTGGCATCGACTGAAAGCCGCCGGCGTCGCGGAGTGCGGGCTCGGCGCGCGCGACACGCTGCGGCTCGAGGCGGGAATGAACCTGTACGGCCAGGACATGGATGAGTCCGTATCACCGCTCGAATCCGGGTTGGCGTGGACCGTGGACCTGAAGGAGCCGCGCGACTTCATCGGCCGCAGCGCGCTCGAGAACCAGCAGGTACGCGGCGGACTGCGCCAACTCGTCGGGCTGAAGATGCTCGACAAGGGCGTGCTGCGGGCGCATCAGAAGGTGACGACGGCGCACGGCGCGGGCGAGATCACCAGCGGCACGTTCTCGCCCACGCTCGGGTTCTCGATCGCGCTCGCGCGAGTTCCGGCGGGCGTCGCGGTCGGCGATCAGGTTCAGGTCGATCTGCGCGGCAAACCGGTCGCCGCGCAGGTGGTCAGGTATCCGTTTGTACGGAATGGCAAGGCGCTGATCTAGTCGGGCGTCGGGAGTCCAATAAAAAGGAGC
>DAITAC010000030.1:15153-25052 GCA_036824465.1 Burkholderiaceae bacterium | reverse complement strand
TCGCACGAGTGGGTGCGCAGCGAGGCCGATGGCACCGTCACGATCGGCATCACCGAGTTTGCGCAGGACGCACTGGGTGATCTCGTGTTCGTCGAACTGCCCGAAGTCGGCCGCCAGCTCAAGGCGGGCGAGGCGTGCGCGGTGGTCGAGTCGGTCAAGGCGGCCTCCGACGTGTATGCCCCCGTTGCAGGCTCGGTGGTCGCGACCAACGATGAACTGAAGGACAAGCCAGAGGCCATCAACGCCGACGCCTTCGGTGCCTGGATGTTCAGGCTGAAACCGGCCAGTGCCGCCGACGTAAACGCGCTGCTCGATGCAGCGAAATACCAGGCCAACATCGACGCTGCCAAGTGACAATGACCACGCTGACTCAACTCGAGCATCACGACGCTTTCATCGCGCGTCACATCGGTCCCAGCGATGATGAGATCGGGCGCATGCTCGCGGCCGTCGGCCAGCCCTCGCTCGAAGCGCTGGTTGACGCGATCGTGCCGAAGTCGATCAAGCTCAATGCGCCGCTCGCATTGCCGGGTGCGATGACGGAAGAAGATGCGCTGGCAAAGATGCGCGCGATCGCGGCGAAGAACCAGGTCTTCAAGAGCTTCATCGGCATGGGCTATTACGGCACGCACACGCCGGCCGTCATCCTGCGCAACATCCTCGAAAACCCGGCCTGGTACACCGCGTATACGCCATACCAGGCCGAGATCTCGCAGGGTCGGATGGAAGCGCTGATCAACTTCCAGACGATGGTGTGCGATCTCACCGGCATGGAGATCGCCAATGCGTCGCTGCTTGACGAAGGCACCGCGGCGGCCGAGGCGATGACGCTCGCGAAACGATCCTGCAAGAGCAAGTCGAACCTGTTCTTCATTTCGGCGGACTGCCATCCGCAGACGATCGCGGTCGTGCGGACGCGCGCCGAAGCACTCGGCATCGAGGTGAAGGTCGGAGATGATGACGCAACGCTGACGACGGACGCGTTCGGCGTGCTGCTGCAATATCCGTGTTCGACGGGCGACTTGCGCGACTACGCGGAAGTCGTGCGGGCGACGCATGCGCGCGGTGCGCTGGTGACCGCAGCGGCGGACCTGCTCGCGCTCACGTTGCTCAAGAGTCCTGGCGAGTGGGGCGCCGACATCGTGGTCGGAAACTCGCAGCGCTTCGGTGTGCCATTCGGGTTTGGCGGACCGCATGCCGCATTCCTCGCCTGCAGGGACGCGTTCAAGCGCTCGATGGCCGGGCGACTGGTCGGTGTGTCGGTCGATGCGCAGGGGCAGCCGGCGTATCGGCTGACACTGCAGACCCGCGAGCAGCACATCCGGCGCGAGAAGGCCACTTCGAACATCTGCACCGCGCAGGTGCTGCTGGCAGTGATGGCCAGCATGTACGCGGTCTATCACGGACCGCAGGGGTTGAGGCGCATTGCGCAGCGCGTGCATCGACTCGCGGCGATCTTTGCCGCCGGGCTGAAGGCAGGCGGCATGCAGGCGACTGATCAGTTCTTCGACACCGTCACGGTTTCCGGGATCGATGCGGCCAGGGTGCACGCCGCGGCGCGTGCGCGCCGCATCAATGTGCGCGACACGGGAGCCGATGTGGTCACGGTCTCATTCGACGAAACCAGCACGCGTGCGGATGTGCTGGCGCTGTGGTCGCTGTTCGGTGTCAGCGGCAACGTCGATGTGCTCGACGCCGCGGTGCTCGATGCGATTCCGGCGTCGCTCGCGCGCACGTCGGCGTACCTGACGCATCCCGTCTTCAATACGTATCACGCCGAGCACGAGATGCTGCGCTACCTGCGCTCGCTCGCAGACAAGGACCTGGCGCTCGACCGCACCATGATCCCGCTCGGCTCGTGCACGATGAAGCTGAACGCGACCGCCGAGATGATTCCGATCACGTGGCCGGAGTTTGCCAACATCCATCCGTATGCACCGGCGGAGCAAGCGCAGGGCTACAGGGAACTGATCGACACCCTGGAAGCGATGCTGGTCGAGTGCACCGGGTACGACGCGGTCAGCCTGCAGCCGAATTCGGGCGCACAGGGTGAATACGCCGGACTGCTCGCGATCCGCGCCTATCACCGTGGACGCGGACAGGCGCACCGGAACATCTGCCTGATTCCCGAGAGCGCGCACGGCACCAACCCGGCCAGTGCGCATCTGTGCGGCATGGAAGTCATCGTCGTGCAGTGCGATGCGAACGGCAACGTCGATGTCGCCGATCTGAAGGCGAAGGCCGCGCAGCACAGTGCGAACCTGGCAGCGCTGATGATCACCTACCCGTCGACGCACGGCGTGTTCGAAGAGGGGATTGTCGAGATCTGCGACATCATTCACTCACACGGCGGGCAGGTGTACACGGACGGTGCCAACCTCAACGCTCTCGTCGGAGTTGCCAAGCCGGGCAAGTATGGATCGGATGTCTCGCACCTGAACCTGCACAAGACTTTCTGTATTCCTCACGGCGGCGGCGGACCCGGCGTGGGGCCGGTGGCGGTCAAATCGCACCTTGCGCCCTATCTGCCGGGCAGTCTCGGCGAGGTGATCGACAAGTCGCATCCGGTAGGCATGGTGAGCGCCGCGAATTTCGGCAGCGCGGGCATCCTGCCGATCTCGTGGATGTACATCACGCTGATGGGCGCCGCAGGATTACGGCGTGCGACGCAGGTTGCGCTGCTGAGCGCCAACTACATTGCGAAGCGGCTCGCGCCGCATTACCCGACGCTGTACATGGGGCGCAACGGACTGGTCGCGCACGAGTGCATCCTCGATCTGCGGCCGATCAAGGACGCCTGCGGCATCAGCGCCGAGGACGTCGCGAAGCGGCTGATGGACTACGGCTTCCACGCACCGACGCTGAGTTTTCCCGTGCCCGGCACGCTGATGGTCGAGCCGACGGAGAGCGAGGCGAAGCACGAGCTCGACCGCTTCATCGACGCGATGATCGCGATCCGGAAAGAGATCCGCGCGGTCGAGGAGGGTCGCATCGACAAGGACGACAACCCGCTGAAGAACGCGCCGCACACGGCGGCGATGGTGATGGCGGAAAACTGGGCGCACGACTACTCGCGCGAGCAGGCGGCCTTTCCGTTGGCAGAACTGAGGCGCCAGAAATACTGGCCGCCGGTGGCGCGCGTCGACAATGTCTACGGCGATCGCCATGTGATGTGCTCGTGCGTGCCGATCGACGCGTACAAGGAAGAAGCGCCGGCTGCAGCCTGATCAGTGTGCGGCGCCGACGCTTGCTCGGCGCCGCGCTGATCGCGCCGGCGCTGCTGTCGGGATGCTCCGTGGTCGAAGGCATGTTTTTCTACCCGGACCGTGTCGAGTACACGCATCCGCGGCACTTCGGTCTGCAGCACGAAGACATCTTCCTTGCCGCTGGCAGTCGGCGGCTGCACGGCTGGTGGCTGCCGGCACGGTCGGAAGCCAAAGGTACCGTCCTGCATCTGCACGGCAACGCGGCCAACATCAGCAATCATTTGCCGCTGGTGGCCTGGCTGCCGCCGGAAGGATTCAACGTGCTGATGATCGACTACGCGGGCTTCGGGCGATCGGAGGGAAAGCCAAGCCTGGACGGCGTGGTCGAGGATGCGCTCGCCGCGCTGCGCTACCTGCGCACGCGGCCCGATGTCAATGCGCAGACGCTGATCGTGATCGGGCAAAGCATTGGCGGCGCGACGGCGCTGCGGGCGCTGGCGGTTGATCGAACGGGGGTGCGGCTGGCCGTGATTGATTCGGCATTCGCGAGCTACCGCGGCATCGCACGCGACGCGGCCCTGCAGAGCGTCGTGCTGGCGCCGTTCCTGCCGCTGGCGCTGCCGCTATTGCCGCCGGCCGGGCGCGATCCGATCGCCGCGCTCGAAAGGATCGACGTGCCGCTCTTGTTCCTGCACGGGACGAGCGATGCGGTGATTCCGTTCAAGCACAGCGAACAACTGTTCGCCGCCGCGCGCGAGCCCAAGCGGTTCATTCGTGTCGAAGGTGCGCAGCACATGGAGGCGATGATGCGCGGCGGCGTGCAGGCCGACGTGCTTGGTGCGATGCTGGACGCCGTCTCTCCCCGGCAGGGCCCCTGATGGCCGTCAGCGTCTTCGACCTGTTCAAGATCGGCATCGGCCCGTCGTCGTCACACACAGTCGGGCCGATGCGCGCCGCGCGCATGTTCGCGCTGCGACTCGAACACGAGCACCTGCTGAGGCGCACCGCGCGCGTGAAGGCGGAACTCTATGGTTCGCTGGGCGCGACCGGCAAGGGGCACGGCAGCGACAAGGCGGTGCTGCTCGGGCTCGAAGGCGAGGAGCCCGACAAGGTCGACATCGACAACATTGCTCCACGCCTCTCGCAGATGCGCACGCAGCAACGCCTGACACTGCTGGGTCGGCATGTGATCAGCTTCGATCAGAAGACCGATCTGCTCTTCTACCGGATGAAGGCGCTGCCGTTTCACGCCAACGGCATGCAGTTCACGGCGTTCGACGCCGCCGGCGCCGAAGTGCTGGCGAAGGTCTACTACTCGGTCGGCGGTGGGTTCGTCGTCAGCCACGAAGTGGCCGCGGACGGCTCGGCGCAGAAGCGCGTCGCGCCGGACACGACGATCCTCGCGCATCCATACCACACGGGCGATGAGCTGCTGGCAATCACCGCACGGGAAAACTGCTCGATCGCCGACGTCATGCGGCGCAATGAGCGTCACTGGAAGAGCGACGCCGAGATCGATGCCGGCCTGCGCTCGATCTGGAATGCGATGCAGGCCTGTGCCGAGCGCGGGCTGCGCAGTGACGGCGTGCTGCCCGGGCCGTTCCAGGTCAAGCGGCGTGCACCGGGGCTGTATCGCAAGCTGTCGGTGCCCGGTGCCGGAGTGGCCGATCCCCTGGCGGTGATGGACTGGGTCAACCTGTGGGCGCTCTCGGTCAACGAAGAAAATGCTGCCGGCGGTCGCGTCGTCACTGCGCCCACCAACGGCGCTGCCGGCATCATCCCCGCAGTCCTGCATTACTACATGCGCTTCGTGCCCGGTGCGTCCGAGGCCCGCGCCTTCGAGTTCCTTCTGACCGCCGCCGCGATCGGCATCCTGTACAAGGAAAACGCATCGATCAGCGGCGCCGAGGTCGGTTGCCAGGGCGAAGTCGGTGTTGCGTGCTCGATGGCGGCCGGGGCGCTCGCCGCAGTACTCGGCGGTACGCCGGCGCAGGTTGAGAACGCGGCCGAGATCGGCATGGAGCATCACCTGGGGCTGACCTGCGACCCGGTCGGCGGCCTGGTGCAGATCCCGTGCATCGAACGCAATGCGGTGGCTGCGGTCAAGGCGATCAACGCCGCGCGGCTCGCGCTCGCCGGCGACGGCTCGCACGTGGTGTCGCTCGACAACGTGATCAAGACCATGCGCGAGACCGGCGCTGACATGCAGACCAAGTACAAGGAAACCGCGCGCGGCGGATTGGCGGTCAACATCGTCGAGTGCTGAGAAGCCGTGAATGAATCTACTGCGCGCCCCGATCTTGCGCCTCCGGTGCTCGCCGTACGACTCCGTACGCGTCCGCTCCTCGGCGCAACCTCGGGGCGCTCGCTACGATTCCTTCACGACTTCCGTGCGGCTTAGTTGCCTACAATCCGTGCCGATAACTACGGGGAGCGCGTAATCGTGTTCGGCAAGCTGCTACCGAAGGACGACAACTTCTTCGAGATGTTCAACGAACACGCCGGCTACATCGCCGTGGGTGCGCGTGCGTTCATGTCGATGATCCAGCATTACGCGCAGCAGGACCTGCGCGAGAAGCACGCCGGCGAAGTCGTCGCCGCAGAGCACGCGGCCGACCGCATCACGGCCGAGGTGAATCGCAAGCTGCACCGCAGCTTCGTCACGCCGATCGACCGCGAACAGATCCACGGCCTGATCAACGCGATGGACGACATCCTCGACCTGCTGCAGGACTCCAGTGAGGTGATGGCGCTGTACAACGTGCAGCACCTGCCCGCCGACGTCGAGCGGCTGGGCGACATCTCGATGAAGTGCTGCCAGTGCGTCAAGCACGCGGTGTCGCTGCTGCCGGAGCTCACGCGCAGCCAGGGCGCGGAGGCGGCGCTGAAGACGTGCGAGGAAATCGACCGGCTCGAGTCCGACGCCGACCGCGTCATGCGCGGCGCGATGTCGAAACTATTCCGCGATGACATCGACGTGCGCGAGCTGATCAAGCTGAAGGCGATCTACGAGCATCTGGAATCGATCTCGGATCGCTGCGAGGACGTGGCGAACCTGATCGAAGGCATCGTGCTCGAGCACTCCTGACCGGCGCCGGGATCCTTGATGGAATCGGCTCCGATCGCGCTCCCGGTCGTCGTGCTGCTGGTCGCGCTGGCGTTCGCCTTCGACTTCATGAACGGCTTTCACGACGCCGCGAACTCGATCGCGACCGTCGTGTCGACCGGCGTGCTGAAGCCGCGCCAGGCGGTGCTGCTGGCGGCGGCGTTCAACGTGATCGCGTTGTTCGTCTTCCATTTGCAGGTGGCCGCGACGATCGGCAAGGGCATCGTCGAGCCGGGCGCGGTCGATCACCACGTCGTGTTCGGCGCGCTGATCGGCGCGATCACCTGGAACGTCGTCACCTGGTGGTACGGGCTGCCGTCGTCGAGCTCGCACGCGCTGATCGGCGGCATCATGGGCGCGGTGGTGGCCAAGGCGGGTGTGGGCAAGCTGATCGGCGCCGGCATCTGGAAGACGGTGGTGTTCATCTTCGTGTCGCCGACGCTGGGGTTCGTGCTGGGGGCCATGATGATGGTGGCGATCTCGTGGATCTTCCGGCGCACCGCGCCCTTGCGCGTCGACCGCTGGTTCAAACGGCTGCAGCTCGTGTCCGCCAGTCTGTACTCGCTTGGCCACGGCGGCAACGACGCGCAGAAGACGATCGGCATCATCTGGATGCTGCTGATCGCCGCCGGGCTGCTCGCGGCCGACGCCAAGTCGCCGCCCGCCTGGGTGATCATCGGCTGCTACCTGGCGATCGGAATGGGCACGATGTTCGGCGGCTGGCGCATCGTCAAGACGATGGGACAGCGGCTGACCAAGCTGCGCCCCGTCGGTGGCTTCTGCGCCGAGACCGGCGGCGCGCTGATGCTGTTCGTGGCGAACACGTTCGGCATTCCGGTGTCGACCACGCACACGATCACCGGGTCAATCCTCGGCGTGGGCTCGGTGCGCAATCCGTCGGCGACGCGCTGGGGGCTGGCCGGCAACATCGTGTGGGCGTGGATCCTGACGATCCCGGCGTCCGCGTTCATCGCGGCGGTGTTCTACTGGGTGAGCCACGGATTGTTCTGACGGGATGCGGCGAATACCGATAGGCGCGGCACAGTTCGGCTTCGCCCCGCCGCACGACGCGCCGATTTCGACTGGAAGTTCGACGACTGCAACATCGAGCGTCTGACGCCTGCGGAGATCGCGCGCCGGCGCCGCCGAGTTCGATCGCTGCAAGGAAGAGGTGCGGCAGCTGCGCGCTATGTCCTGACGGCTACGCAGCGGACTGTTGCAGGTCGGCGCGGAAGAACGCATCGAGATCGCGTCCGCTCGCGGCGTCGGCAAAACCGTCGAACCGGCCCTCCTCCGCGATCAATCGCGCCGCGCGCATGAATCCGCCCCACGCGGAACGCGCGAGCGCGCCGCCGACGCTGATGCGTCGTACGCCGAGCGCGGCGATCTCCGGCACCGACATCTTCGCGACGGCACCGACCAGCAGGTTCACGGGCCTCGGCGCGACCGCGGCGACCACGGCCTCGATCTCCTCGCGCGTGCGGATTCCCGGCGCATACAGGCAATCGGCGCCGGCGTCGGCGTAGGCCTTCAGGCGCCGGATCGTTTCGTCCAGATCGGCGCGGCCGACGAGAAAGCATTCCGCGCGCCCGACCAGCAGCGTGTCGCCGCCCGCCTGATCGATCGCCGCGCGCGCGGCGCGGATCCGTTCCATCGCGGCGTCGAGGTCGAACAGCGGGTGCTCCGCATCGCCGGTCGAATCCTCGATCGACAGACCGGCCACGCCGGTGTCGACCGCGAGGCGAACGCTCTGCGCCACGCCCGCCGCGTCGCGCCCGAAACCGTTTTCGAAGTCGGCATTGATCGGCACGTCAGTCGCAGCGACCATGCTGCGCAGGTGCGCCAGCACCGCATCGCGCGACACTGTGTTGTCGGGCCGGCCCTGTGACCACGCGAAGCCCGAACTGGTCGTCGCCAGCGCCTTGAAGCCAAGGCTTTGCAGGTAACGCGCGGCTCCGATATCCCACGGATTCGGAATCACGAAACAACCGGACTCGTGCAACCGGCGAAAGACGCGGCGTTTGTCGGTGACGCTGGGGCGGGTGTGGGTCATGCGCAATCCTCCGTTCCGTCAGAAATGCCAGTGGCGAACGCTTTCAGAACCGCATCGGACCGACCCACCATGCAAACCACGCGGCGGTGATCACGAGGGTGACGACCGTGACCGGCAACCCGGTGCGCAGGTGCCGGCGCGGGAAAGTCTAGGGTCAGGTTTTGCGATGCGGGCCGCCGCCGCGCTGGTCGGTGTGCTCGCGCCTTGGCGGGCGTCACCGGAGCGCCGGGTCTTGTTTCGACTTCATGCGCGTGGTCCGGATCGCTGCCGGGCAATCCGGGCCGCGCGCGAATTCATGCACCGGCGGGCGTCGTCGCGGTCTTGGCTGCGGTCCACCGCTGCAGCTTCCCACGTGCATCGTTCGTGGCTGGATCCATCGCCCGGTCATGCTGCGGCGTCTTGGCGCACAACTCGATCACATATCCGTTCGGGTCGCGGAAGTAGATCGAGTGAATGAAGCCGTGATCCGACACGCCGCGCGTTTCGATGCCTCTTGCCTTGCCCCGGGCGAGCATCGGCTCGAGTGCCGATGCTTCGACTTCGAGCGCGATGTGCAGGTCGTAGTCGTGCTGATTCTTGAACTCGAACGGCATGTCGGGGGCCTCGAAGAAGGCGAGGAACGAGCCGTTGTCGAGGCGATAGAAGGTATGCAGCACCGAGGTCTTGCGACCGGTCTTCGTCTCGTGGATTTCGAGGCTGCCGGAAAGCGGCAGCCCCAGGAAATCCTCGTAGAAGCGCCGCGTCTCCTCGGAGTCACGGCAACGATAGGCGTTGTGATGCAGTCCCTTGAGCATGACTTGCCTCCATCCGCGGCGCGGCTCGCGCCGACCCGGTACATGACGGCGTCAGAGCCGCACGAAATCCTTGCCCTTGTTGGGTTCGACGACATACATGTAGAACGCCTCGTTCACCTTGGCCCAGTTCTTCAGCGCCTTCATGTTGCCGAGCCAGCGCGAGATGTTCGGATATGCGCTGAAGGTGAGGCCAATAGCTTCGCCGCCCAGGATCATCATCGAGCCGAGATAGTCAGCCAGCGAAATGTCGTTGCCGCAGACAAAGCGGTTCTGCGGGCCGATCAGGCTGCCGTCGAGGACCTTCAACCAGAACAGCGACTTCTCCTTGCCCCAGGCAATCGTGCCCGCCTGCACCGTGTCGTCGGGCCGGCGCATGAAAGGAAAGATCTGCGGATAGACAAAGTTATAACCAAAGTCACGGTACAGACCCGTGTTGAACCAGTCCATGCGCTCATTGACCCGTGCGCGAAGGCGTGGATCCGAGGGGTACGCCGGCGAGCGAGCCTTGTCCGCCAGGTACTTGAGAATCGCCGAACTCTCGGTCAATCGGAAGTCGCCGTCATCGAGCACCGGCACCTGGCTGCTCGGATTGATCGCCGCGTACTCCGGCTTGTACTGCGCACCGGTGAAAAGATCGACGATCTGGTGATCGAGGTTGATGCCGGATTCCGCTGCGAACAGCAGGATCGGCCGGCTCGTCGTCGACACCGGATGGAAGTAAAGCTTCATTGCCGTCTCCT
>DAITAC010000030.1:12596-15053 GCA_036824465.1 Burkholderiaceae bacterium | reverse complement strand
GCGCTTCCTGCATTGACGACGTTCGAGCCCCAAGCCTACCTTCAGGCGCGTCGCGATTGACGCTTGAGCAAGGAGTTGGCCATGGCAAGGAAGCGCAGCAAAGTCGTCCGCAACGTCAGACCCGACGCGGTCGATTTCCGCGATCTGCCGTTCCGGCCCAACATCGCGCTGCCGCCCACTCCGCAGTTGTTTCCGAAGAAGGAGATGCAGCTACCGGTGAAGAACCAGGGCGAGACCAGCGCTTGCACTGGATTCGGCCTGTCGCTGGTGGTCCAGTTTCTGCTGCGCGCGGCCAGGCGCGATGCGCCGGAAATTTCGCCGTACATGCTGTACTCGATGGCGCGCCGCTATGACGAGTTCCCCGGATCGCAGGACAAGGGTTCCAGCCTGCGTGGTGCACTGAAGGGCTGGTACAAGCATGGCGCCTGCGTCGACAGGCTGTGGAAGAACGGCATTGCGATGCCGCCGGCGCCGAACAAAGCCGAGGACGACTGGTGGCTCGACGCAGTGCGCCGGCCGCTTGGCGCCTATTACCGCATCGATCCGCGCGCGGTGACCGACATGCACGCGGCGCTGAACGAGGTGGGGATCATCTACGCAAGCGCCGTGTGCCATGCCGGGTGGGACGCGGGCTATACGCAGAAACAACCGAAGTCGCGGCCGACCGCGTTCGGCGCACCGATTTTCATGATCCCGCTGGTGCCGGCTGAGCCACAGGACGGCGGGCATGCGTTCGCCATCGTCGGTTACAACGAGGACGGCTTCCTGATGCAGAACTCGTGGACCGAGGAGTGGGGCACGAGGGGCTACGCGATCCTGAGCTACGCGGACTGGCTGGCCAACGCGATGGACTGCTGGGTCGCGCAGTTGGGCGTGGTGACGTCGGAGCACCTGGCCATCGCGAAGGCAAACACGCTGCGGACCAATGCCAAGGGCACCAAGGTATCGCTTTCCGGAAGCGATGTGCTGCGTGATCGCGAGATCTCGCCGTTCGTGATCAACATGGGCAACAACGGCAGACTTTCCAGCAGCGGCCTGTTCCGCACCGGCGAAGACGACGTGCGCGCGATCGTTGATGTCCATCTGGCTGAAGCGCGCAAGCGCTGGGGCTTGCAGGGAAAGCCGGTCGACGTGTGCATCTATGCGCACGGCGGATTGGTCAGCGAGAAAAACGCGGCTGACAACGCCGCCAAATGGATTCCGCTCTTGTATCGCAACCGGATCTTTCCCATTTACCTGATGTGGGAGACCGATTTTCTGAGCACGGTGGTCAATCGCATCAGCGATGCCATAAAGGGCACGCCGCGGACGATCGGCGCACGCGAGGGCTTCTGGTCGAGTGCCGAGAAGTGGTGGAACGAGCGCCTGGAGCGCCTCCTCGCGGAGCCCGGCTCGCAGATGTGGGGCGAAATGAAGCAGAACGCGGCGGCGATCAGCGGGGCCGCCGATACTGGCGCTGGCATTCTCTATCAACACTTCCTCCGCTCGGCGGCAAACAAGGAGCCGTTGCGAATCCATCTGGTCGGACATTCCGCGGGATCGATCGTGCACGCGCGCATCGTCGACTTTGTCTGTTCGAGGGGAATGAAGATCGACTCGATGAGCTTCCTGGCGCCAGCGGTCCGGCTCGACACGTTTGACAGACTGGTCGCCCCGCGACTGGCAGATCGCTCGATCCGTCGCTACCAGCAGTTCCACCTGACTGAGAAGGCAGAAGAAGACGATCCCACTTGCGGCCCATACAAGCGATCGCTGCTGCACCTGGTATCGGCGTCGTTCGAGGAGCACGACGAGAACCGAGCGGGTAACTGGCAGCCGGTTCCGATCCTGGGCATGGAGAAGTTCTACAAGGATTACGGCGCGAAACTGAAGAACGCCACCGCGATCGCCTCACCGGGGCTCAAGAGCGCAAGCACGACGCACGGCGGCTTTGACGACGACGAACTGACGCAGCAACGGGTCGTCGAGTTCATCCAGAAGTAGGGACAGCGAAGCCCGAAGTGCGTCATCGCAAGTGTTCACACACGTAGCGGAGACGAGGGGCCGGCTCAGGCTTTCGGTCGATAGCGAGTGCCGGCCCGCCCCGTAGCATCAGACGACGGTCGCGCGCGATGACTGGGACGGCGCGCACTTGTGCGTGACAGTCATCGCGCGCCGGAAACCTCCTTCGATGCAGGCACAGCAGCCAGCGTACGGCACGGCGGCGCAAGGTCAGGGCGCGGGCGGGGCCACGTTCACGACGGGTAGCGATGCCTGGGCCCGATCGGTTGTTCTCGTGATCGCCGGGATCGCCGTCGTTGGCGCGCTGTTCGTTGGCGCGCTGCTGCTGATGTACTTCGGCACCGTGCAGTCGAAGGGAACGTTTGAAGTCGGCGCGCTGAATACGGTTAGTCCGCCTGCGCCTGTCCTGAAGCCGAAGCCGATCGTCGTCATCTCTCAATCGTCGACTTCATCGCG
>DAITAC010000030.1:0-12496 GCA_036824465.1 Burkholderiaceae bacterium | reverse complement strand
CTGTCCTGAAGCCGAAGCCGATCGTCGTCATCTCTCAATCGTCGACTTCATCGCGTGAGTCTTCCGTCGAGGCTGCGACGCGAACGGAAGGACCACCAGTCACTTCGGCAACCGTTACTGCACGCGCGACCCCGCCCGAAACACAGGCCGCAACCCGGACCGCACCTCCAGCGGCGCCACCAGCCGCAACACCGGCCGCGCCTGTGTCGCCTCCTGCTGCGATGAATGTTTCGCCGCGAACGACCGTGAGCGAACAGCGCGTGGCGCAAGAGACCGAGCGGCTCGTGCCGGCGGCGGTTCAACGCGAGCCCCTGCCCCCGGCGCTCTCCGAGACCGCTGTTGGCGCGGCAGCCAATCCGCCGGCATCCCCACCGCCGAGCGAGGCCCCGTTGAAGACGGAGGCCGTTGTTCCGCCGCCGGCGATTCCGGTGGTGGTCGCAACCCCGCCGTCGACAGAGACCAAGCCAGTGCAGACCGCCGCGCTCGAACCTCCCGCGGTTACGCGACCGAGTCCGGTTGCGAGCCCGCGCGCAGATCCGCCGGAAGCGCTGCCACCGGTCGCGTTGCGACCCATCTCGCGGCCGCAGCCGCAGTTTCCGCGCCAGGCGCTGAATGAAGGCGTGACGCGGGGGTCGGTGGTAGCGCGCGTGACCGTCGCGACCGACGGTCGCGTCAGTGCCGTGACGATTGTCTCGTCCAATCCGCCGAAGCTGTTCGATCGTGCAGTGCAAAACACGCTCGCCGAGTGGCGCTTCGAGCCGATTCCACGACCGACCACGGCGCAAGTCGAACTCGCGTTCCGCTCCGAGTAAGCCCGCTTCACACGCGGGATTCGGCGCGATCGCTTCGCCGCGCATCGGAAGACCCTATACGCAAAATGGCGTACAGACGCTTGAATCAAGCGTTTGCAGGCGTAACCTGTCCCGATCAAAAAACAGGCAAGGAGGACGCCATGATCAATTCGAAAATGCCGATGACGGTGATTGCCGCGGCGATGCTGGCGTTGGCAACGATGCCGGCGATGGCGGATGAGACAAATGCAACGGCCGGAGCGCGCCTGGGCAAAGTGAATTTCAAGGTCGAGTGCAATGATGCCGCGCAGAGGGAATTCAACGTGGCGATGGCTTACTACCACTCGTTCGCGTGGGAGTTGTACAAGGCGCCGCTCGAGCGCGCGCTTGCGGCCGACCCGACCTGCGGCATGGCGCATTGGCTCAATGCGTTGTCCCTGCTCGACAACCCGTTCGTCTGGCCTGTCAACATTCCACCCAAGGTGCTCGATCAGGCTGACGCGCTGCTAGAGGCTGCGCGCAAGACGGGGCTCAAGTCGCAACGCGAACGCGACTATGTCGACGCGCTGGCGATGTTCTTCAAGGACCGCGAAGTACTGAACCATCGCGCGCGTGCCAAGGCATTCGAAGACGCGATGGCGAAGGTCGCCGCGCGCTACCCGGACGACACCGAAGCGACGGTGCTTTACGGTCTGATCACGTCGGTCAACTTTGATCCGAGCGACAAGAAGTACACGAACCAATTGAAGGCGGCGAAGCTGCTCGAGCCGATCTTCATTGCGCAGCCCGAGCATCCGGGGGCTGCGCATTACCTGATTCACAGCTACGACTATCCGCCGATTGCCAAGGACGGCCTGGCCGCCGCGAAACGCTATTCGAAGATCGCGCCTGATGCCGCGCACGCGCTGCATATGCCGTCGCACATCTTTACACGGGTCGGCGACTGGGGCGCTTCGGTCGAGGCCAATCGCGCATCGGCCGAGTCCGCCAAGTCCAGCATGCCGAATCGTCTGCACGCGTATGACTACATGGTGTACGCGCATCTGCAGCAGGGACAGGAAAAAGCCGCGGCTGCCGTCATCACGCGCATGCAGGAAGTGCCGACGACCGTCGACAACTTTGCGGTCGCATACGCGGCCGCGGCGATGCCGGCGCGCTATGCGCTTGAGCGCGGCGCGTGGAAAGAAGCCGCGAGCCTGCCGATGTATCCCGCGGCCACGGCATACCCGTGGAACAAGCACCCGCAGGCCGAAGCGGTCAACGCGTACGCACGCGGCATCGGCGCGGCGCTCACGGGCGATACGGCGGCAGCCGGCGTTGAGGTGGAACGCCTGCAGAAGTTGCGTGACGCCGCCGCGGCGGCGAAGTTTAGCTACTGGATCGAACAGATTGACATCCAGGCCGAGGTGGTCAAGGGGCTCGCCGCGATTACGTCCGGCAGGCACGCGGACGGGCTCGCGACGCTGCGCAAGGCGGCCGATCGTGAAGACGCCACCGAGAAGCACGTTGTGACGCCGGGCCCGCTCGCGCCGGCGCGCGAACTGCTTGCGTACACGCTGCTGAACGCAGGCGGCGCAGCCGATGCGCTGGCCGAGTTCGAGAAGGTGATGAAAAACGAACCCAATCGCTATCGCACCATCGCCGGCGCAGCGCAGGCGGCACGCAAGGCGAACGATGTGGCCAAGGCGCGCATGTACTCGAAGCAGTTGATCGAGATCGCCGCAAAGGCGGATTCTCCGCGCACGGAACTGGCAGAAGCGAAGCGCACTCTCGGGAGCCTGTGACTTTGCTGAAGAACGCCGAACTCAGAAGCGCCGGCGCGGCGCTGTCCGTCGCCGCGCTTCTGGTGGCGCTGCCCGCGCACGCCGTTGAAAGTGACCCGCTGCCGGTGCCGACCGATTCGCCTCGGGAGCAGGCTGTCATCTCCTACAACGAAGGCGTGAAACTGATGCTCGACAAGCGCTACCGAGACGCGCAGGCGCGTTTCGAAGCGGCGCTGGCCAGCGATGAGAAGCTCGCCGAGGCGCACAACAATCTCGCATACAGCCTGCGCGCGCAGGGACAGGCTAACTATGAGCGGGCGCTCAAGCACTATAGCCGCGCGCTTGAACTGAACCCGAAGCTCGCGCAGGCGTTGATGTATCGCGGCGTACTGCTGAACCAGATGGGCGAAGTCGCGCGCGCCCGCGCCGACTACGAGAAGCTGCAGACACTCGACAAGGACCTCGCCGCGCGCCTGGACGCCGTGCTCAAGGGCGCAATGCGCGACGAGTATTACGGTCTGGCGCGTCAGCGCGATTAAGACGATCGAGCCGACTGCGCGGCACCACAGCGCGCGCTGACCTTGTTCTGTAAGCTTCGCCCCTCGTTTTTCGAGGGTACACATGCAGTACGTCTACACCATGCGCCGGGTCGGCAAGATCGTGCCGCCCAAGCGCGAAATCCTGAAGAACATCTCGCTGTCGTTCTATCCGGGCGCCAAGATCGGCGTGCTGGGGCTCAACGGTTCCGGCAAGTCAACGCTGCTCAGGATCATGGCCGGCGAGGACAAGAATTTCGAAGGTGAAGCGGTGCCGATGCCGGACATGAAGATCGGCTTCCTGCCGCAGGAGCCGCAGCTCGATCCGGAAAAGACCGTGCGCGAGGAAGTCGAGGCGGGCCTGGGCGAGGTGATGCAGGCGAAGGAAAAGCTCGACGCGATCTACGCTGCCTACGCCGAACCCGACGCGGACTTCGACCACTTGGCCTCCGAGCAGGCGAAATACGAAGCGATCCTCGCCACGCAGGGGGAAGACCTCGAGCATCAACTGGAGATTGCGGCCGATGCGCTGCGGCTGCCGCCGTGGGACGCAAAGATCGCCAAGCTCTCCGGCGGTGAAAAGCGCCGCGTCGCGCTGTGCCGCCTGCTGCTGTCGAAGCCCGACATGCTGCTGCTGGATGAGCCGACCAACCACCTCGATGCGGAAAGTGTGGAGTGGCTCGAGCAATACCTGCTTCGCTTCCCCGGCACGGTGGTCGGCGTCACCCACGATCGCTACTTCCTCGACAACGCGTGCCAGTGGATTCTCGAACTCGACCGCGGCTATGGCATTCCGTACGAGGGCAACTACTCGTCGTGGCTGGAGCAGAAGGAGAAGCGGCTCGAGGTCGAAGCCAAGCAGGAGCAGGCGCGCATCAAGACGATGAAGGCCGAGCTCGAATGGGTGCGGAGCAACGCCAAGGGCCGCCAGGCCAAGAGCAAGGCGCGGTTGCAGCGCTTCGAGGAACTGTCGAGTTACGAATACCAGACGCGCAACGAGACGCAGGAGATCTTCATTCCGGTTGCGGAACGGCTCGGCAACGAAGTGATCGAGTTCATCGATGTCAGCAAGGGCTTCGGCGACCGGCTGCTGATCGACAAGCTTTCATTCAAGGTGCCGCCCGGCGCGATCGTCGGCATCATCGGTCCCAATGGCGCGGGCAAGTCGACGCTGTTTCGGATGATCACCGGGCAGGACAAGCCCGACAGCGGCGAGATCAAGCTCGGCCTGACGGTGAACCTCGCGTACGTCGATCAGACGCGAGACGACCTGACCGGCAACAAGACCGTGTGGGAGGATATTTCCGGCGGGCAGGACATCCTGACGGTCGGACAATTCGAGATGCCCTCGCGCGCCTATCTGGGCCGCTTCAACTTCAAGGGTGGCGACCAGCAGAAGATGGTGGGACTGCTGTCCGGCGGCGAGCGCGGCCGGCTGCACCTGGCCAAGACGCTGCTCAAAGGCGGCAACGTACTGCTGCTCGACGAGCCATCGAACGACCTTGATGTCGAGACGTTGCGTGCGCTTGAAGGCGCGCTGCTCGAGTTCGCCGGCACGGTGCTGGTGATCTCACACGACCGCTGGTTTCTTGATCGCATCTGCACGCACATCCTTGCCTGCGAGGGTGAGTCGCACTGGGAGTTCTATCCCGGCAACTTCCACGAGTACGAGGAAGACAAGAAGCGGCGCCTTGGCGAAGAGGGCGCGGCGCCGCACCGGATTCGTTACAAAGCCCTCAAGTAAGGTTATTCCGGACGCGCCCGCCGTGGGCGAGCGCGCCGGAATAACTCCGCGCGTTCGACCGGACACGCGGCGGTGCCGCGGCCGGTCAACGCGCGGCTTGGGCCGACCCCGTGAGAGGTTGCAGACCCGGTGGACGACGGTCCCTTGGCTCGGTAGGCTCTATCGGCAATCGGCTTGCCGCGAATGCTGTAAGAGGAAGGTAACGGGTTTCGTGGCGGCACTTCGTCTCGCGTATTTGCGCGTCGCCGGCTCGGAAAGCGAGCATCCATGCGGGTTGCGATGGGGCGGCATCGCCTGGTTACCCGTCGTGCGTATCGACAAACCCGACGCGAAGGCGTCGGCGAAACTAGGTTCGGCCCCAAGTCTAGCGCCCAGCCGTCGCATTTGACACAGCCTTTTACTGTAGCTACAGTAATGCATGCGAATTGAGTTTGACGAGGTGAAGGACAGAGCGAACCGCGCAACCCACGGCGTTTCCCTTGCCTTCGCCGAGGAGCTCGATTGGGACGCTGCGCTGGTATGGGTAGATGATCGCTTCGAGTACGCGGAGCTGCGAATGATCGCGCTTGCTCCTGAATCCGCGACTCTCTACTACGTGGCTTTTGTTGAACGTGGCAATGCGCGCCGAATCATCAGCCTGCGCCGAGCCACCCGTCGCGAGGTGAAGCACTATGTCGAAAGTATCTAAACGCCCTGCCGTTGTAATGCCCACCGCAAAGGAGGACAAGCTGATCGTCGCAGCAGCAAAGGCCGACCCTGATGCACAGCCGCTTACGCCCAAGCAGTTGAAGGCGATGGTTCCACTGCGCGCCCTACGTGGTCGCCCCAAGTCGGCAAATCCGAAGCAATTGGTCTCTGTGCGCTATAGCCCGGAAGTTTTGGCGTTCTTTAAGGCAACTGGCGAAGGCTGGCAGTCGCGAATGGATGGTGTGCTGCGGCAATACGTGTCGCGTCGCTCGCGCCAGGCGTGAGATGGGGCCTGGGCGGCGACAATCATTTAGTCCGACGTCGAGGTCCTTGAGGCGGATGCTCGCGCCGTAGGCCTTCCCGAGCGAACGTTCGACTTCGTAACTGCGCGCCTGGTTCTCGTCAATGTTCCACGACCAGAGGAGGTCGTGGCGGAGATGGTTCGTCTCGTGAGGCCTGGCGGCGCCATTGCTCTACATGAGCCGGACTCGACGACGCAGCGATGCGATCCTCCTCTCGCCGCGCAGACACGTCTCTTGCAGCTCTTGAACACCTACGCGGAGCTGAAAGGCATTGATCGGTCTATCGGTCTCCGGGTGCCGCGCATGGTGCGAGAGTTGGGCCTCATCGATGTCCGTGTGAATCCTCTGGTCCACGTGTATCCCCCAGGCCACGGGCGTCGCATGCTGCTACTTGAGTTCGTCGAGAACGCGCGAAATCGGATCCTCGAGAGAGAGATGATTGCGGAAGCAGAGCTCGACGAGCTCACCGCCGCTCTCAAGCGGCACCTCGAAAATCCTTCAACACTGGTTGTCTCCTCTCTCTTCCTTCAGACGTGGGGCCGGATGCCGGAACGATAGTCAGCGCCGCCCAACAAGGCGCTGCACCCGACGCGGCCCAGCGGCGGCGTCCCGTGGCCAGTTGCCGTCTGGCGGAGTAGCGTCTTGCGGTCTCGGTGTTCGGCGGCCGCTGGGCCGCGCGGGTGAGCGCGGAGCCGTTAAGCTTCACAGAGACCCCCACATGGCACACCGTGTAGCAATTGCCCAGATCGCCATGCACTGGACCACGCCCGAGAACGTTGCAGCTATCCGATGGGCGATGAACCTGGCGCAGTCAAAAGACGTGCAGATTTGCGGCTTCTCGGAACTGGCAGTCACCGGCTTCCATCGGCAGATTGCGCGCGAAGCAAGACCTGAAGTTGTGTCGCCCGCCATTCGTGAACTGCAGGCTCTCGGAGCCAAGTTGTCGCTCGGAATCGCAGTTGGCGCACCAACATTCTCAGATGACGGCGCAAAGTTCATCTCGCATCTCCTCATTGACGAATACGGCAAGACTGCAGCCGTTGTTCCGAAGCGCGGCCTCACCGATCCAGAAGCCACTTTCTTCTCAAGAGGGTCATCGCGTCCCATTGGCAAGCTGCACGGCCTGCGCTGCTCTGCCGTCATCTGCCGCGAGGTGGAAGACCATGAGTTGGTCTCTGCTCAGTTGCCCCCTGGGACCGTAGACCTCATCTTCGTTCCAGGTGCGCTCCGTCAAGATCCGGACAGGCCATGGTCAGATCCGCCGGAGTACGTGCGCAACATCCAACGCCTGGCACGAGCCACAAGGTCCTACGTGGTCCAAACCAACTGGCCGAATGCCCTCAATCGGCCAGAAGAGAGTATCGAAGGCGGCGGAAGCACGGTCGCCAGTCCTGACGGAGAAGTGCTCTTTCGCCTGCCTGAGCAAACATCTGGTGTAGGCATCTTCACGCTCGGCGAACGTCACTTCGAATGGCATCCGCGGTGAAGCTAACCCCTCTGCAAGGACTTTCCCCTGCCAGTCAAGCGTTGAAGCGACACGACGCCCGCGTCGACGGGCGTCGTTGCTTTGGTGGTCCGGTCGCGTTGTGCGCTCGGTCATGCATGGATGACTCCACGGTGCTGCAGACTTGTCGTGTTGCCTGTCAGAAGCGGACTGCATCCGTGCAACCGGCCTTGTGGCGTCGTGCTTGCTGACGCTGGCGCAAACCGGCTGCTTTCCGCGCCATCCGTAGTCGGATGTTGCATCGAGGTGAACGCGTAGCGCATCTCGGCGCTGCGCCGTGAGCCTCGACAACGAGCAAGTCAGTACTGGATCGCACGCGGGCATTCATTCCGATGCGCAAAACATCCGTTCTGAAGTCCGGGTCGTAGTCACCGGGTCGAGTTGAAAAGCAGCGCGTCCATGTCCGCCAAACTCCAGTTCACGAATCGCTCGATATCCCTGCAGGCGTTGAGACGAGCCGCCCTCGCAGTTTGCACGGCCGCCATCGTTGCCTATTTCGCTGCGCTTGCACTGATCTTCTTCCGCCAGGAGGCGCTTCTCTTCGCGCCGGTGTCGCTGAATCCCGATCAACGCATCGACTTGCCGGGCGTGAGCGAAGTGCGCGTTCCCGTTGACGGCGCATCGCTGCACGCGCTGCATTTCCGCCAGCCGAACGCGCGTGGCGTGGTGTTCTTCCTGCATGGCAATGGCGGCAACGTGCGGACGTGGCTCACGAGCACTGAGTTCTATCGCCGTACCGGCTTCGATCTGTTCATGCTCGACTATCGCGGCTACGGCAAGAGCAGCGGGCGGATCGAAAGCGAAGCGCAGTTGCATGCCGACGTGCGCGCCGCGTGGGAGCGCATCTCCACCGAATACGCGGGCCGGCACAAGGTGATCTACGGCCGATCGCTCGGCACCGGGCTCGCGGCGCGGTTGGCATCCGAGGTCGATGCCTCACTGCTGGTGCTGGTGTCGCCGTACACCAGCCTGCGCGCTGCGGCGCGCGATCACTACCCGTGGATACCGGGGGCCGCAATGGATCTGATCCTGCGTTATCCGATGCGTACCGACGCCTGGCTACCGCGTACTCAACTGCCGCTCTTGATCGTGCACGGTGAGCGTGACAACGTGATCGGCATCGCGCATGCGCAACGGCTGGCGGCGCTGCGACCCGATGCCGAACTGCTGCGACTGCGGCAGGCCGGGCACGATGACGTGCACCAGTTCTCCGATTACACGGAAACGCTTACCGCGCGCTTCGCGCGGCTGTAGAAGAAGCGCGCAGCCATACCCGATCGCGAGAAGTGAGATTCACCTCTCGGAATTGAGAAGGCCCCGCCCGCCGATTGCGCTATTTGGTGTGGCAGGACAGGCAGACGTTGCTGCCCGAGTTGTTGACGCGCAGGAAGGTCGGATTGAACTGGCTGCCGGCGCCGCCGGAGGGCACGCCATGCGGGTCGTGGCACGAGGCGCACTCGACTTCGAAGCCGTCTCCGGTGTCGTAAAGCCGGATCTCGTTCTTGTCGGGCCGTGAGTTGCCGTTGGTGTCGAAGAAGCGGATGTTGGCGTACGTGGCGGTCGTGTTCTTGAAGTCCGGGTTCGTACCGTTGGCAGGGTAGAGCACACCGACGGGATGGTCGTTGCGCAGGTCGGTTCCGAGCATGAAGGCGGTGAAATCGGTCGCGCCGGCTCCGACGACGCCCGCGGTCGCGGAGTGGCATGTCATGCACTCGACCATGTTGGCATGCACACTGGGGCCGACGCCTGAGGGATTGCTCCAGGTGCTCAGGAATCCGGTGTTGACACTGGTCGCCTGTGAAGCCAGGTAGCGCCCGGATCCGGGCATGTTGATCACCGAGTCGATCGCGGTCTGCCCGTCGTGGCACGACAGGCACGACAGCGAATTGGCTCCCGGCTGGGTCACCGGCTGGTTCATCGTCGACGAATTCAACGTGCTGTAGACCTGGTACGTCGTGGCAACGATGGTCCGGTTCCACAGCGGCAGTCGCGCTCCGGCCCCGACCGAAGAGGCGCCGTGCGGCGTGTGGCAGTACACGCAGACCTCGCCGTAGTCACCCCGGTACTGATCCATCGTCACGCCGGCCGGCCCGCCGCCGCCGGGCTGGCGCTGCGTCATGTTGTGGCGCGTATTGGCGACGCTGCCCTGGTTGGTGAACTTGGTCGGTTTGTCGGTATCGGCAAGGGCGACAGCCGAAAGCACCAATCCGAGCAATATGGTCAGGATTCCTGCTGTTCTGCCCATCCCGCGACTCCCCCGAGGTCATGGATGGACTTGCAAGGAACATGCCTTCCCCGCGCTTCAGCCGGCCAGCCTCTCGCCTTTGAGCAGCAGATCGGCCTCGGCATCCTTCACGGGCCGCACGACTTCGATCTTGTTGAAGAACTGATCCGCGACATAGATCCGGCCGGTTTCGTCCACCGCCACGCCGCTGACCAGACCATAGCGACCGGGCGCATCGGTGCGGCTCACCTGTCCGATGGCGAGCAGCAGCTGGCCCTGCGGGTTGAAGATCTGGACGTTATTGAAGCTCGCGTCACTGACGTAGACGAGGCCTTGCCCGTCCACTGCGATCCCCCGCGGTCGAGCCAGGTCGCCGAATCCGACGCCGACACCGCCGAAGCTGTGCCTGAACTCGCCGTCGGGTGTCAGCGCCTGAACACGGAAGTTCCCGGCATCGAGCACGTACAGCGTGCCGTCGGGTGCGCAGGCGCCGGCAACGGGCACGTTGAACTCGCCTTCGCGGCTGCCGCGCTTGCCGATTTCGCGCAGGAACCGACCCTCGCCGTCGAACATCACGACCCGATGCTGGTCGCTTTCGTTGCTGGCGCGATCAATCGCGTATACCCGCGTTCCTTCCGCGTTGACGGCGATACCCGTGGGCCGCTCGAGCGTCGTAGGATCGCCGAAATGGCGGACGAACAGTCCCCACGCGTCGTACATCATGATGCGACGCAGACTGCTGTCGGCCACGTACACGGCCGAACGTGCATCGAGCGCGAGGCCCAGCGGTTTCTGCAACTGCCCGGGCGTGCGCCAGCCGAAGACGAACACTCTGCGGCGCGGCACGTCGAAGGCAACCACGCGCCGCTTGACGCTGTCGGTGACATAGATGCGTCCCTGGCGCGCCGCGACCGCCGCCGGCTTTTCGAACGCCGGATTGTTCGCCGACTGATCGCCCGTGAGCGTCTGCAGCAGCTGCAATTCCTTCACGTCGGCCAGGATGTCGGCCGGCGCGCGCAGCGTGTGTTCGTAGACGAAACGCGGTCGATCCGGCGGGCGCGGCCAGAAGGGCTGGTGATCGATCTTGTCGCCGATCCTGGGCGGCGGTGTCGTGCAGCCAGCCAGCCACAGCGCCGCGACGCCGCTCTTCAGCAATGCACGGCGGTGCCTGTCGGACAACGGTACGGAAGCGGAGGCACGAACGACCGATTGCATTCCTGCGATCGGTGCAGGAACCGTGCCCAGTGTCTGGTGGACTCAGCGCACCGCGAACGGCGCGTTGTAGGGCCGCCCGAACGGCACACCGCCGACCACCGTCTGCACCGGCTTGATGAACACCTTGCCGTCGCGGAAGTTGTTGCGCGTGTCGACGAACTTCACCGGCCCTTCGACCAGTTCGATGATCGACGCATCGCCCGGTGCGCCGACCTGCAACGTGCCGAGCTTCGGAATGCGGTTGATGATCGATGCCGGCCGGGTGGTGGCCATCGTCACCACCTGCTCGAGCGTGAAGCCCATGTTGAGGAACTTGCTCATCACCCAGGTCAGATAGGGCATGCCGGGCGAATTGCCGGAATAGACGTGGATGTCGGACGAGATCGTGTCCGGTCCCGCGCCCTGCGCAATCGCGGCCTCGGCGATTATGTAGTCGAAGCTGCCGCCGCCGTGGCCGATGTCGAACAGCACGCCGCGCTTCTTGGCTTCGAGCGCGGCCGGCAGCAGCTTGCCGTCCTGCACGATGTTGGTTCCCTGACCGGCGTCGTTCGGAAAACCTGAGTAGCAGTGGGTCAGGATATCGCCGGGGCGCAGCGTGTCGAGAATCTCGCTCATCAGCTCGCGCGACTGCACGCCGCCGATGTGGCACATGACTCTTCCCTTCGTACCGGACATTTCGGCCGCGGCGATCGCGCGCTTCAATGGCTCCAGTCCATTCTTGGCGATCACGTTCTCGCTCATCCTCACCTTGATGCCGAGCGCGAGGTCGGCGTTCTCGGCGAGTGCCTTGGCCGCGACATCGGTCTGCGCGTAGGTGATGTTGAAGAGTTCCGCAATCGGAAAACCGGTCAGCCCGATGTTGGCGATGTGGATGAACGCATACAGCCGGCAACGGGTCTGCGCGACGATGTGGCGGCGGAACACCGCGATGTTGTTGGCCCCTGCGTCGCCGGCCGACACCAGCGTCGTCGTTGCCTGGAATGGAACCAACTCGTCGGCGGGAATGCCGATCGCCGAGCCATACGGAAACACATGCGAATGCAGGTCGATCAATCCGGGTGTGACCATCTTGCCGCCCGCATCGAGCACACGCAGCGCGCGCGCCGCCGGAATGTCGGCCTCGATCGCTTCGATCTGTCCGAAGCGGATGCCGATGTCGCGCTTGCCGCGCAGCTTCTGGCTCGGATCGAACACCTCACCGCCCTTGATCACAAGGTCGAACTTGTCGTTCGGACCCATCGCGGCGCGCGTGTTCAGACCTGTTGCGCCCAGCAGTGCCAGCCCGCCGGCCGCAGCAAGCAGACGGCGCCGATCGCGGTGATTACTCATCGGTGTGCCCCCATGGATGTGATTGTTTTCGTGAGTGGTGCGCGCGCGCCTGTCAAGCGCGGGCGCGGCACAGCTTCGCATGCTGTCGCATCCGCCGCAACCGCGCGCGGCCCGACCCCGGCCCGATCACGGCTGCGAGCCGACGCAGTGCGCTTTTTCGCCGGCGATCAATCTGCTAAGTTGCCGCCCGCTGCTGACCGCGAAGCGCGGTCCCGATCCGCCGGCCCCGGCGCCGGTGGCCGTGCGAGAGGCGGCGCGCGAACCGTTTCAAACCGGAGTCCTCATGCTCGAACTGCTGACCGATCCGCAGGCCTGGATCGCATTTGCCACGCTCACCGCGCTCGAACTGGTGCTGGGCATCGACAACATCATCTTCATCTCGATCCTGGTCGACAAGCTGC
>DAITAC010000208.1:0-3753 GCA_036824465.1 Burkholderiaceae bacterium | reverse complement strand
ACTTCACCACCGGCCAGATCTACGAGTCGGTGATCAAGAAGGAGCGCCGCGGCGAATATCTCGGCAAGACGGTGCAGGTGATTCCGCACGTCACCAACGAGATCCAGGAGTTCATCGAGCGTGCGCCGCGTGCCGCATGGGACGGCGCCACCGAAGTCGCGATCGTCGAAATCGGCGGCACGGTCGGCGACATCGAATCGCTGCCATTTGTCGAAGCGGCGCGGCAGATGAGCCTCCGCCTGGGCCGCAATTCGTGCTGTTTTGTTCACCTCACGCTGGTGCCGTTCATACCGAGTGCCGGGGAACTGAAGACCAAGCCGACGCAGCACAGCGTGCAGAAGCTGCGCGAGATCGGCATCTACCCGGACGTGCTGCTGTGCCGCGCCGACCGGCCGATTCCGGATGAAGAGCGCGCGAAGATCTCGCTCTTTTCGAACGTCCCGGTCGACAACGTGATCTCGGTGTGGGACGCCGATTCGATCTACAAGATCCCGTCGATGCTGCACAAGCAGAATCTCGACGAGATCGTGTGCGAGAAGCTGGGCCTGCACGCCAAGCCCGCGGATCTGTCCGCGTGGGACGCGCTGGTGCATTCACTCGAGCATCCGCAGAGCGAGGTGCGGATCGGCATGGTCGGCAAATACGTCGATCTGTCGGATTCTTACAAGTCGCTGAACGAGGCGCTGACGCACGCCGGCATCCATACGCGCACGAAGGTGACGATCGAGTACGTCGACTCCGAGCAGTTCGAGAAATCCGGCCAGGTGAAGCTCGATCATCTCGACGCGATCCTGGTGCCGGGCGGTTTCGGCAAGCGCGGCACCGAAGGCAAGATCAAGGCGATCCAGCACGCGCGCGAGCAGAAAGTGCCGTACCTCGGCATCTGCCTCGGCATGCAGCTCGCAACGATCGAATTCGCGCGCCATGTGTGCGGGCTGGCGGACGCGAACTCGACCGAATTCGATCCCGATACGCCGCACCCGGTCGTGGCACTGATCACCGAGTGGCTCGACCGTACCGGTCGTATCGAGCGGCGCACCGAAAAGTCGGACCTGGGCGGCACGATGCGGCTCGGCTCGCAGAAATGCCCGGTCGAGCCCGGGACGCTCGCCGCGCGCATCTACGGTGCGGAAGTCAACGAGCGTCACCGGCATCGCTATGAGGTCAACAACGTGTACGTGCCGCAGCTCGAGGCCAAGGGATACAAGATTTCCGCGCGCACGCCGAGCGAGAACCTGCCGGAAATGATGGAGCTGCCCGGACACCCGTTCTTCTTCGGCGTGCAGTTCCACCCCGAATTCACCTCGACACCGCGCGGCGGGCATCCGCTGTTCAAGGCGTTCGTCGAGGCGGCGGTCGCCTACAAGCGATCGCGGGAGCCGCAACTGGCGAAGGTCGCCGCGTGAATCTGCGGACCCTGTCCCCCCTCCCGCCTCCCCCCTTGAAGGGGGGAGGGGATTCGCGCGCCGCAAGTGACCGAGCCGCGGCGAAATGAAGCTCTGCGGTTTCGAGGTCGGCCTGGATCGACCCTTCTTTCTGATCGCCGGCCCGTGCGTGGTTGAAACGGAAGCGATGGCGCTCGATACCGCCGGCAAGCTCAAGGAAATCACCGGCAAGCTTGGCGTGAACTTCATTTACAAGTCGAGCTATGACAAGGCGAACCGCAGCTCGGGCAAGTCATTTCGCGGGCTGGGCATAGATGAAGGCCTGCGCATCCTTGCCGAGGTGAAGAAGCGCATCGGCGTGCCGGTACTGACCGACGTTCATGCAGAGGACGAAATCGCGGATGTCGCGAAGATCGTCGACGTGCTCCAGACGCCTGCGTTCCTGTGCCGCCAGACGGACTTCATCCGCGCCTGCGCGCAGAGCGGCAAGCCGGTCAACATCAAGAAGGGCCAGTTCCTCGCGCCGGGCGACATGAAGAATGTGATCGACAAGGCGCGCGAAGCAGCGCGCGAGGCGGGCTTGTCCGAAGATCGTTTTCTCGCCTGCGAGCGCGGTGCAAGCTTCGGCTACAACAACCTGGTGTCCGACATGCGGTCGCTCGCGATCATGCGCGAGACCGGTTGCCCGGTGGTGATGGACGCCACGCATTCCGTGCAATTGCCCGGCGGCCAGGGCACCTCGAGCGGCGGCCAGCGCGAGTTCGTACCGGTGCTGGCGCGTGCCGCCGTCGCAGTCGGCGTCGCGGGCCTCTTCATGGAAACCCACCCGGACCCGAAGAATGCAAAGTCCGACGGCCCCAACGCCGTCCCCCTGCACAGAATGGCCGAACTGCTGGAAACGTTAATCGAGCTAGACCGAGTAGCCAAGAAGCGCGGATTCATTGAGTCAAACTTCAACTAACTTGCATTTGCTGCCGACTTTCAACACCCGACACCCGACACCCGACGCCCGACGCCCGACGCCCGACACCCGACGCCCGACACCCGACTCCCAACTCCCGACTTCAAACATGCCCTCCGCCTACGTCATCGTCGAAATGAAACTCTCCAACCCGGAGCAGTACAAGAAATACATGGCGGCCGCGCCGGCCTCGATCGCTGCCGCGGGCGGCGAGTACCTGGTGCGCGGCGGACGCCATGAATCGCTCGAAGGCGACTGGCAACCGGGACGCGTCGCGGTGCTGAAGTTTCCGAGCTTCGAGCAGGCGAAGGCGTGGTACGACGGCGAGCAGTACCGCGCCGCTCGCGCCAATCGCGTCGGCGCAACCGAGTACTTCAACATGATCCTGGTGGAAGGCATTCCATCCAACCCATGAACCACAGGCGCAAAGCACATGTCCTCCATCGTTGACCTGATCGGCCGCGAAATCCTCGACTCGCGCGGCAACCCCACCGTCGAGTGCGATGTGCTGCTTGAAAGCGGCGTCATGGGCCGCGCGGCAGTGCCCAGCGGTGCATCGACCGGATCGCGCGAAGCGATCGAACTGCGTGACGGCGACAAGGGCCGCTACCTCGGCAAGGGCGTGCTGAAAGCGATCGAGAACGTCAACACCGAAATCGCCGAAGCCGTAATGGGCCTGGAGGCGAACGAGCAGGCATTTCTCGATCGCACGCTGATCGACCTCGACGGCACCGAAAACAAGATGCGGCTCGGCGCAAATGCGACACTCGCCGTGTCGATGGCGGTCGCCAAGGCGGCCGCTGAGGAAGCGGGACTGCCGCTGTATCGCTACTTCGGCGGCGCCGCGGCAATGCAGATGCCAGTGCCGATGATGAACGTGATCAACGGTGGCGCGCACGCAAACAACAACCTCGACCTGCAGGAATTCATGATCGTGCCGGTGGGTGCGCCGAGTTTTTCCGAGGCGGTGCGCTATGGCGCGGAGACGTTCCATGCGCTGAAGAAACTGCTGCACGACAAGGGCATCAGCACCGCGGTGGGCGACGAAGGCGGCTTCGCACCCACGGTGAAGAATCACGAGGAAGCGATCAAGCTGATCCTCGAGGCGATCGACAAGGCCGGCTATGACGCCGGCACGCAGATCGCCATCGCACTCGACTGTGCCGCGAGCGAGTTCTACAAGGACGGCAAGTACGTGCTGGGAGGCGAAGGGCTGACGCTCGATGCGGCCGGCTTTGCCAACCTGCTCGCGGGCTGGTGCGACAAATACCCGATCATCTCGATCGAAGACGGCATGGCCGAGAACGACTGGGACGGCTGGGCGGGGCTGACCAAGCTGCTCGGCCGCAAGGTGCAAATCGTGGGCGACGATCTCTTCGTCACCAACACGCGCATCCTGCGTGACGG
>DAITAC010000113.1:9568-12459 GCA_036824465.1 Burkholderiaceae bacterium | reverse complement strand
GCGCCCTGGCTGACACGCATGCCGCCGGCCTGCAGACCTGCGAGCCCGAGCAGTCCGATCGTGAGGATGACGACGGCCACCAGCACCTCGATCAGGCTGACGCCGCGCTGGGCGGCGCGTGCGCTGTATTCGGTTGAGTTTGCCTGTCTCATCAGTCGTCCGAGTCTTTGATGCTGTCCCTGCAATGCTCTAGGGTGTCGGCGCGGTGCAAGTGCCGCCGATGTCGGTCGCGCCATCGCCTTCCGGTATGCCGTTGCCATTGGCGTCAAGACCGGCACGAATGCGACCAACCGCATTGACGAGAAACGCGCGCGACCTTGAGCGCCCGCTCTGCACGAAGGCGCCTCCGTGACAAACGACGAAGATTCCCGGATAGGCGGTTGAGGTGTTGGCAGCGGTATTGACGACACGACCGTTGGTGTCGAACGTCACCGCGCCTGAGAACGTGCCGTTCGAATAAAGCGTCAGCGGCGCCGAAAGCGGGTTGCCTTGTCGCAGCGTGTTCGTCGCGCCGGACGCGCACGTCCCGGCAGGCGTGGTCGCATTGGAGTCAATGCATAAGGTCCAGCCATTGCTCCAGTTCTGAGCGCCGGCCGTGCTTCTCAAAGTCACGGGAACGCCCCGCCGCATCGCTTCATTGCGGGCAGAGCTCAGCCCAGCCATGAAGTCATTGGCGCTCGATCCAAGACGATTGCTGACGTAGAACTCCTGCATGTAAGGCACCGCCAGTCCAAGCAGGATCGCCGAAATGGCGACCACGATCATCAATTCGATTAGCGTGACGCCGCGCACCGGTTGCGCCCTGCCCGATACGCGCCGGTGCAATCTCGATTCGATGGTTACCGCTTTGTCCAAAGACTTTCCCGCCCTTTACTGGCTCGTAGGGGATTCTGTCGGTCCACGCCAGCGGGCCGTAGCAACCCTAGCCGGTCGGCCGCCACCCCCCGACAGGCGGGAACGCGTTTGCCCACCCCAGCGCAGGCCGCCGGAAATCGCACTGAAAGGCGGGAATCCGGCCGTCGGATATTCGACAAACGGTATGCAGAATTTTCGGCAGACAAACGCCGCAGCGGGGTCGAGCATCCGGGCTGTCCGAGTCGGGATAAACAAGCGAGGAGACAGCCGATGCAGACGTTCAGCAAATGCCGCAAAGGGCAAACCGGAGTGACGATGGTCGAACTTGTGATGGGTCTTGCGGTGGCAGGGGTTCTGACGTCCGCGGCGGTGCCGTCACTCGACAACATGCTCCGCAGCCGGCACCTGGCGCCCACCACCAATGAACTCGTCACCACGTTGAACCTGGCACGCAGCGAGGCACTCGCCCGCGGCAGTCGCGTCGCGGTCGCGGCCAAGGGTGGCAACTGGGCCGAAGGCTGGCAGGTATTCGCTGACGCGAACAACAATGGCGTGCTGGACGCCGGCGAGCAGGCGATTCGTGACTTCACACCGCTTGCGCCCGGCATGACGATCACACCGAACTTCGGCATCACGTACCCGGGAACCGTACTGTCGTATGAAAGCACCGGCCGGCTCGCACGCCCGGGGAGCCACGGGCTTGTGCTGGGCCGGCTGACGCTGGCGCAGGGCGGCCATGTGCGGTCCCTGTGCTTTGCGTCGCTGCGCATGCGGGTCGTCAAGGCAACCATCTGCGGCTAAGTGCGAACTGGCGCGCCTGGCGGGACTCGAACCCACGACCCCTGGCTTCGGAGGCCAGTACTCTATCCACTGAGCTACAGGCGCGCAGGGCGCCGAAGGTTACGCGCTTTGTGCAGCAGCGTCCAACGCGGTTTGTATTGGCTCCGCAGCGTTGCACGGCGTGGCCGCGCCACGTCGCACGGATATAATTCGCGCTCCGTCCACACCGTCTGACGCGCAGCGCGCGTAGCCCCGTGCGATGCCCGGGCGCCACTTGCTGCCGGAGTCAAGTTCATGTCCGATCAGCACAGCTCACCTATCAAGACACCGCGACAACTGATTACGGTGATCGTTCTGTCGTTTGTTGTCCCGGTGCTGATCATCGTCCTGCTGGTGAAGTATGTCGTGGGTGACAAGACCAGCGGCGCTGGATCGTCGTCGATGACGCCAGAGGCGGTTGCCGATCGGCTCAAGCCGGTCGGATCGGTGGTGCTGGCCGAGGCTGGCGGCGCGAGAGCGCTGCAGACCGGCGAGGCGGTCTACAAGCTTGCTTGCGCAGCCTGCCATGCAGCCGGTGTGGCCGGCGCACCGAAAACCGGCGACGTCGGGCCTTGGGCGCCGCGTCTGAAGCAGGGCTACGACACGCTGGTCAAGCATGCCGTCGAAGGCTTCAAAGGCATGCCGGCAAAAGGCGGCAACGCCGATCTCGACCCGATCGAGGTTGCGCGCGCGGTGGCGTATCTCGGCAATCAGGCCGGCGCGAAATTCAAGGAGCCGGACGCACCGGCCGCGGCAGGGGCGAAGCACGCCGAGCGCGCCGGTGAGGAAGTGGTGCAAGCCGTCTGCAGCGGGTGCCATGCCGAAGGCAAGGGCGGCGCACCGAAGATCGGCAACTGGGACGACTGGAAGCCACGCGTGGCCAAGGGCTTGGCGGCCCTGACGGAGTCGTCAATTCACGGGCACAAGGGCATGCCGGCCCGCGGCGGCATGGCAGAGATCAGCGATGCCGAAATGAGACGCGCGGTCGAGTACATGTTCAAGTCGCACACCAAGCCCGGTGGCGTCGCCGCGGCGGGCGCAGCCGCAGCGAGCGCGGTCGCAGTCGCTGCATCGGCCACACCAAGCCCGGGCAAAGCGGACAGCGCTGCGGGAGAAAAACTCTTCAAGCAGGCGTGCACTGCCTGCCATGCGACGGGCGTTGCGGGCGCACCGAAGCTCGGCGACCAGGCGGCCTGGGCGCCCCGGGTCAAGCTCGG
>DAITAC010000113.1:0-9468 GCA_036824465.1 Burkholderiaceae bacterium | reverse complement strand
GGATTCAGCTGCTGATAGACGACGCGCGAAAGTCGCGAGAGTTCGTCGCGCTCGATATCACCCGCGAGCGCATATCCAAAGGGGCCGTCGATCCAGTAGAACACGCGCGTATCGCCTTCCTGCGCAAAGCGAAACGCGGTGTCCTTGTTCGCCGCTTCGCGCCGCACCAGCAGCGAAAGGCGTTTACCCTTCGCGCTCTCATACATCAGCAGTGCCACCGGCGCATCGCCCAGGCCGCCCGTGGCGGGCAACAGGCGGCCCCCGAGAAGCCGATAGCCCGAGGCGTCGAGCCGCGGCGCACGCAATGGCGCGGCCAATCGCTTGGAAAGCCAGGCGACCAGGTGTTGCTCCTCCTGCGCCGCGACCTCGACCGGATGTCGAACTTCGGGCACATAGGCAACATGCGCGAGCGCAGCCTGCTGCGCCAGTGACGCGCGCGGCATCTGCCGCGTCGCGAACTGGTCGCGCGCGATGAATCCAATCGCAACGCCGAGGGCCAGCGCAGCGGCGAGTCGCAGGGGACCACCGTGCCAGCGTTGCCAAATGCTCATGCGCGCATCGGGCAGTCGCAGCGTGTGCGGCTCCGTCAGCACGCCATCAAACGCAGCATGCAGCGCATCGTTCTGCGCGACATACGCCCGCACACGCTCGCTGGCAGCGGCGTCGTCGCGCAGCAGCGCCTCAAAGCGTTCACGCTCCTGCGCCGGTATCGCACCGTCGACAAACGCGTGAATGTCGTTTTCTTCAATCGCCGTTTTCATCACTTCACCCGACGCAGAGTCGATGGCCCGTTGGCGATCGATCCCTGCGCTCCGTTTTCATCAAGTAACTGGCGAAGTCGTTCACGCCCTCTGGAAAGCCGTGACATGACGGTTCCGATCGGTACTTCAAGCGCGAACCCGGCCTCGGCGTACGACAGCTGCTCCAGTCCCACCAGGAGAATGACCTCGCGTTGATCGTCTGGTAACCGCCGCAGTGCTTGCTGAATGTCATGTACAACAGCGCCTGTTTCTGCGCTGGCATTGGTTGCCACCATTTCTGCGGCGGAGTCGCCGGCAACGTCAAGCGACTCTGTTGTCTTCATCCGCCGGACCGTATTCACGAAAACGTTATGCATCACCGCGAAGAGCCAGGCGCGGAGGCTTCCGGCCGGGTCGCCAGCACCCACGTGCCACAGCGCTCGCTTCGTCCAGGCCCGTTCGAGCGTGTCCTGCGTCAGATCTTCGGCAGCGTCGCGATTCCCGGTCAACGCGCGCGCATACCGCCGCAATCGCGGAATATGCACCTCCAGGTCCGTGGGCGTGAAGGATGAAGACATGATCTAAACCATCTGCCCTGGCCACATCAATTGGCAGCCAGCAGCGCTACGTAGATTGATTCCAGCAGACCTATTTTGCGCTGCCATGACCGTGAGAACGTCGCCTGCCGCGGCTTTATTCCGCTCGGTTCCTTGCCGGTCGGCATCAGATCTCCTGCGGATCCACCTCGATGCGCCAGCGCACGCGTGGTTTGCTCTGCTTCGCGCAAGTGCGAACCTCGGCCAGCCAGGCTCGAAGGAACGCCTGAAGCCTGCCGCGCTGCACCGCTTCGATGAGCAACTGCGCCCGATACAAGCCGCCCACTCTGGCGACGGGCATCGGCACCGGGTCGTAGATCTTCACTCCTGCGTTGCGCCCCTCTCTGGCTGAGCGTGCGTCCGCGAGGAATTTCAACGCCTGGTCAAGTTGGCGGCTTTCGGCCGTCAGCAGCGCCTGCGAGACATATGGCGGCATGCTGGCGGCGCGCCGTTCTTCCAGTTGCATCCGTGCAAATCCCTCGTAGTCCAGTCGCGCGAAAGCCCCTAGCAAAGGATGGCGTGGATACCGAGTCTGGACCAGGACTCGGCTCGCCCTGCCGGCACGGCCCGCGCGCCCCGCCACTTGCGTCAGCGTGGCAAACAATCGCTCCGGTGCGCGGAAATCGTGGGACAGGAGCTGCGCATCCGCGTTGAGAACGCCCACCACTGCGATGCGCTGGAAGTCGTGTCCCTTGGCGATCATCTGCGTGCCGACCAGGATGTCGGTCGCACCCGAGTGCACGGCGTCGAAGGCGGACTCGGCCGCGCCGCGGCGGCGCGTGGTGTCCCGATCGATGCGTGCGACGCGCGCGCTCGGCAGCAGGCGATGCAGTCCTTCCTCGACGCGCTGTGTGCCCTGACCCACGGCATCGAGATCCTGATTGCCGCACGTGGGGCAGGCGCGTGGTGCCTTTGCCTGCCACCCGCAGTGATGACAGCGCAATGTCGAATCGATCTTGTGAAATGCCGCGAAGACCGAGCAGCGACCGCAGCTTGACAGCCATCCGCACGCGGCACAGGCAAGCACCGGCGCATAGCCACGACGATTGATGAAGACAAGCGCCTGCTCGGCTTGCGCCACCGTGTCTTGCAGTGCCTGCTCAAGTTCTGTGGAGATGCCGCTGACCGGTTGAGAACGGCCGATGTCGATCAACTCGATCACTGGCTGAGCGCGCGCCTCGACCCGTTGGGACAAGCGCAGCAGCTGGTATCGACCCGCCTGCGCATGGGCCCACGTCTCCAGCGATGGTGTTGCCGAACCCAGCACAACCGCGATCCCCTCGGTCTGGCCGCGTTTGACGGCCAGGTCGCGCGCCGAAAAGCGCACACCATCGCCGGCCTTGTACGAGGTGTCATGCTCCTCGTCGATCACGATCAGCCCCAGTCGTGGCAAGGAGGCGAAAACGGCCAGGCGAGTACCGACGACGATGCGGGCCCGTCCTTCATGCGCGGCAAGCCAGGCGGCAGACCGCTCCCGATCGCCCATCCCACTGTGCATACTGACCACCGACACTTCCGGAAACCGCGCGATCACCTGTGCAAGAAGCTGAGGCGTCAGGTTGATCTCCGGCACCAGGAGCAGGCACTGCGACTCCGGATCGCGCTCGAGTATCCGCGCAATGGTCTCCAGGTAGACCAGGGTCTTACCGCTGCCGGTGACGCCATACAGCACGAAGGATGCAAATCCCGATTGGGTGGTGATCGCCGAGACTGACGAGCGCTGTTCCGCGTTCAGCTCGAGTCGATCTGCTGCAGCCGTGGCATCAGATTTGAGGCGAACGCCTCGAAGACGGGCGAGCACCGACGAGAACCTGGGACCAGGAGGCGTGCGAAGCAACGGCGGCAGCGCCGGCACTGCCACCTCCCCCCACGCGTGCTGGTAGTAGTCCGCAGCGAACCGGGTCAACTCAAGCCAGCCGGCGCTCAGGCGCTCGACTTCGCTGATGACTCGGGACAACGGCCGGATCCGATCCGGCGCGACATTCGTGAGCGGTGTCGCCTCGACACAAAGCCCTACGCATTGTCGGCGACCGATCGGGACGACGCAGAGCCTGCCTGGCTCGGGCTCGGGCGACCCGGGCGCGATAGCGTAGTCAAGCGGCTGGTCGATCGTGAGATCGATGACGATGCGCGCGAACATCAGGTCAATTGGCCGCGCCCAAGCTCTTAAGAAACTTCAATTAGCGCTTCCAAGTTGCTGATTTTTGGTTCGAATTGTGGTCGGGCAATCCTGTGGACAACTTTGTGGAAAAGCCTTGCAAAGGCGAGGTCCAGAACTTGCATAGATGAGTGCTAACGGATTCCCAAGGTAGGAATGCCTCCGGAAATCCTTTGTGAATCAATGAATTGCGTTGCGAAAAACGCTCGGCGGCCCAAGTCGCTGTCACGACATGAGGCCGAGGTGAACGAGAATAGTCTTTGTGAATAAGTCAAGTACCTTCGCCAAAAAAACAACTCGGGCGAGCCACGCTGGTCAGGCCCCAGGGGCGCCAAGTCTCATTGCTCGACTTTCCGAGTGCACCGTATCGACGAGCGCCGCAACCGCAGGCGGCGGGGTGAACTGCGAAATGCCATGCCCGAGATTGAAAACATGGCCGCCCCATTGGCCGTCGCCCCGCTGTGGCGGTCCAAAGCTATGGAGAACTTTTCGAGCTTCCAAGCGAATTGCCGCTTCGTCAGCGAAAAGGGCCATCGGATCCAGATTCCCCTGCAGCGCGCAGCGATCATCAATCTGCCTTCTGGCGCGGCCAAGGTCGACGGTCCAGTCCAAGCCAACCGCATCGCACCCTGCCGCTGCAATCTCATTCAGCCAAAGGCCGCCGCCCTTAGTGAAGCAAATAGTGGGTATGTGCTCACCCTCGTGTTCACGCTTGACCCGTCTAAGGACCTCAGTTGTGTAATGCAGCGAAAAGGACGGAAAGGCTTCGTGCGACAGGATACCTCCCCAAGTATCGAAAATCATGACCGCCTGCGCGCCCGCCTCGATCTGCGCGTTCAAATAAGCAGCCACCGAGGCTGCATTGATCGAAAGTATCCGATGCAGCAGATCCGGACGCTGGTAGAGCATTGTCTTGATGCTCCGGAAATCGTCGGACCCACCTCCTTCGACCATGTAGCAGGCGAGCGTAAATGGACTCCCTGAGAAGCCGATCAAGGGTACGCGGCCTGCCAAGGCACGCCTGATCTCCCGTACCGCGTCCAAGACGTATGTGAGCGATAACTCCGGATCAGGGACGCCAAGTCTTGCCACGTCCGACTCCGTCCGGACTGGCCGCTCGAAGCGCGGGCCCTCACCGTCGGCGAAGTACAGTCCCAGGCCCATTGCGTCAGGCACGGTCAGGATGTCGGAGAAGAGAATCGCCGCGTCGAGCGGGTAGCGCTCCAGTGGCTGCAGCGTCACCTCGGTCGCAAACGAAGGCGACTTCGCGAGCGCGAGGAAGCTGCCCGCACGTTTTCGAGTGGCGTTGTACTCCGGCAGATACCGCCCCGCTTGCCGCATCAGCCAGACCGGCGTGTACTCGGTCGGCTCGCGCATCAGCGCCCGCAGGAGTGTGTCGTTAGTGGGTCTCATGCGAGAAACGACCTAGCGTTGCGGCGAAACGGCGATTCTCTCACGGCAAGTCTGCCGGCATCGCTGCACGAAGACGGTCCGCTGTGCGCACCGCGTACCTGGAAAGAATGAGGGGCAGGCCGATGGCCTGCCCCTCGGGCGCGAATTCGTCGTCGAGCTACTTCTTGGCAGCGGGCTTTTCGCAGCCCGCGAGTTCCTTCTTGGCTTCCATCGCCTTCTTGCACTCTTCAGCGGTCGGTTTCTTGGCTGCAGCCTTCTTGTCTTCAGCGATAGCGACACCGGCAAACGCGAACGTTGCGGCAATGAATGCGGCGAGCAGTTTCTTCATGAGAGTTCCTGGAACGGTTGATTGCGTGATGGAGTCAACCAGCGCGCGTTGCCGAGACAATCCGGCCCTGAGTCGCGGGTCGATCTGGCTAACGAATCACGAGCCCCATCGTTGACACCGTGCACAGGAGGCCCAAACGCACCGGCCAGCCGCGTCGCGGACCAGCCTGCAGGGCACTACAACACTTCCTGCTAGTCGCTGCTCTGTGCCAGCGCCAAAGACCTGAGCTGGAACTGACCATCATCTCGGAAAAGCCAGGTCTCCGTGGTCTTCATGGCACCCTGCGCGACCAGCGCCTTGGGAGGCGCCGGGAAAGGGGACGCCGAACTGATGGCCTTCAGCGCCACCGCGCCAAGGTCCTTTGCATGCGCCGGCGTTCGCAGCAGTTCGGCGCGCCGCACCTGCCCGTCGGCAGCAACCGTCATTTCGACGACCACAACCGCCCTTAGCGGATTGGGCGGCGCACCCGAGTAGACCTGCGATCTGTTCGCAGCATGAATGCGCTCGGCCACGTTCCGTTTCCAGTCCGCGAGCGATCTCGGAGATGCTGTTTCGTAGCTTCTTGCCGGCGGCGGACCCGGAGTCGAGGTTTTGTTCGCCGGCCCGCCCGGCGAGGTGCTCGAAGTCCCGGTCTGTACTGGGGCCGGTGTCGTGGTGCATCCGAGTGCGAGCAAAACCGCAACGCCGATGCCAATCGCGTTGCGTGTTGAACGTGCGTGGCTCATTGAACAACTCCCTTGCTAACCATCGTCATCCGGGACGAGTGTTAGCACGGCTGTGAGCCGCTGGAAATGCTGCGAACGGCCGACCCTTAAGAGACTACCGCCGGGCTACAAGACCACATCAAGTCCCAAAAGCCAGGTGCGGCCCGGCGCCGGCTCGAAGAAGCGGCTGTTCGCCTCGTTCACGATGACGGAGCCGGCGTAGCGGCGGTCAAGCGCATTGTCGATTCGAACAAAAACCCGAGTACCGCGCCCTGCCGCGCCAAATGTTCGTGCCGCCCTGAGGTTGATCACCGCATAGCCCGCGGCGCGATCGGTATTGCGATCGTCGACATACAGCGCCGATTGCGTACGTGCCTGCGCGCCGAAATCCGCCCAGTCGCCGCGATACTTGATCTCGACAAAACCCGCTCGCGCCGGCACCGCGGGCAGCTTGTTTCCTGCGGCAACCGGCACCGAAGGGGTCAGGCAAGGCGCGGCAGCGCAGGTCAGGAATGCGGAGTCGAATCGGGCATTGATATATGCAGCGCTGGCATACGCGGAAACGCGGGGCGAGAAGCGCCAGTCAAACGCGAGCTCGCCACCATCGCGCTTTGTCTTTCCGACATTGCCAAAGCCGCTGCGTCCGCCGCTGTTCGACAGAACGACCAGATCGTCGCGCGTATTGATTGTGAACACCGCCGCCGTGACAAGCAGTGCCGGTGTCCACTGCAACTTCGCGCCAAGCTCGACGTTGTCGCTGCTGGCAGCCTTGAGGGCCGTGTTCAAGCCCGCAGTCCCATCGGGCCGGTAGGCGAGTTCGTTGAGCGTCGGCGTTTCGAATCCGCGGCCATACGACATGTACAGCGAAGCAACCGGGCTCGGACGGAAAACAACACCAAGGATCGGATTCACCGCGGAGAAGGATTTGCTGCCCGAATCGTCCCCGTTGACGCCGACGATGTATCGGTCAGTCGAATCGACGCTGACCTTTGAAGCGCGCACTCCGGCGTTCGCGCGCCAGGCATCGCCCCATCGAAACTCGACCTGGGCATACGGGTCGACACTTTCAACCCGATTGATCTCATCGCGGCGAAGCTGGCCTTGAACGCCGAGCTGCGTGCCGACGAAATTCTCATAGCCCCGCCGCTTCTCGTCCATGCGTTCGAGGTTGACGCCGATCGCCGCCGTCGCATCTGCGCTGTCCCAACTTGCGCGAATGTCCGTGCCACCAAAGTTGCGATTGAAGTCGATGATGCCGCCCGGGCTGCGGGGATTCGCCTGCGTCGTAACGGGTATCGCCTGGAACTGCTTGACCGCGCGCGTACCGATCCAGGCAGCCGTCTTCAATGTCGTGCGCTCCGATAATCTCGACTCCAGGTCGACGGCGGCCGTTGTCTGTCTGGTGCTCTTGCGCGTGTCGAATTGCAGCGCGACGGCCGCGGTCTGATCAGGGTCCGAATCAAACTGCGCGCGCGTCAAACCGAGCGGATCCTGCGCGTCCGGCATTGAGACTGAATTGAGGGCGAATCGCAGCCGGCCCAGCGGCGAGTCGAGCGATGCCCAGCGCAGGTTCAAAGTGTCGCGCTGCGCTTCGCTGTGAGGCCTCGTTCCTTCAGTGCGGAACCGTGCGGCATCGATCGCAAAGGCATACGGATCTACGCCGCCCATCGCATTGGCGCCGATGCGCCATGTTGTGTTCGCGCCGAATGCGCCGCTGACTTCGCTGCGCAGCGGTTGTGGTTTCAATTCGGTCGTCAGCGCGATGACGCCCCCTGACGAGTTTCCATACAGCGCCGAAAATGGCCCGCGCAGCACCTCGATTCTCTCAGCCGCATTCAACGGAAAATGCGAAACCTGCCCCTGTCCATCGGGAAAGGATGCGGGGACCCCATCGACATAAAGGCGCACACCGCGAACTCCGAACGTAGAGCGGGAACCGAAGCCGCGGATCGAGATCTGCAGGTCCTGCGCATAGTTCTCGCGGTTCAGCACGACCAACCCGGGGACGCGGCCAAGCGACTCGGAAAGGTTGACGCGCAACTGCGCGTCCCGAATTGTGTCGCGGTCAATCACATTGACCGACGCAGGCACATCGAAGAGCAGGCGCTCGATGCGGGTCGCCGTTACGACAACCGGCGCAAGCGTCGTCTCACCCGCCGTTTGTGCAGCCTGCTGCGCGGAGGCGGCCGAACCCAGTGCCACAAGCGACGCGCTCGCGAGACTGCGTCGCATCCGGTCCGACATCAAGGAAGCGGAAATGACCAAACTTGCCCTACTTCGGAGGTGTCTTTACTTCGATCTGGATTGCGGCGAAATACGCCGCCAGATCGCGCATATCATCATCGGTAAGCGATTTCGCAGCGATCGACATGACCTCATTGCGCCGCTCGCCGGAGCGATACGCCCGCAGCGCCCGCTCCAGATAAATTGCTGGTTGCCCGGCAAGATGTGGCGCGTCTGGCAGCCGCGATATGCCGTCCGTTCCATGACAGGCCTGACATGCAGTTGCTTTGCGTGCGCCAGCGCTTGCATCCTGCGCATGCGTGACGCAAGTTGCACTTGCCACCGCAGCGACGAGCGCTGCGGCGGCCAACGAACGCAACGTCATTGCCTCAGGGCTGATAACTGATGCGGTAAATCGCGCCAGCGAAATCGTCCGACACCAGTAACGACCCGTCCTTCATGACCGCCACATCGACCGGGCGACCACGATAGGTGCCGGTCGCATCATCGAGCCAGCCTTCGGCGAATACCTCGGACTTGTCGGCGGTGCCATCGGCCTTCAGCGAGACGAAGTTGATCAGCGCGCCGCTCGCCTTGGTGCGGTTCCACGAGCCATGCGCCGCGACGAAGATTCCGCCCTGGTATTTCGCGGGGAACATCTTGCCTGAGTAGAAAGTCATGCCGAGCTGCGCCTGGTGCGCCGGGAACTCGATCTGCGGCTTGCTCCAGGCCGCGGGCGCCTTCATGTCCTTGAGGTCCGGTGCGGCGGCCGTGCCGGCGATCTGCACGTTGTTGCCGTGGATGAACGGGTAGCCGAAATGCTCGCCACCCGCCTTGGTGATGCGGTTGAGCTCGCCGGGCGGCGTGTCGTCACCCATGCCGTCGGTCTGGTTGTCGGTGAACCAGACGGTCTTGTCCTTGGGGTTGATGTCCATGCCGACCGAGTTGCGCACGCCCCGGGCCAACACTTCACGCTTGGAGCCGTCGAACGGATCCAGGCGGATCATGCCGCCGATGCCCAGCTGCTCGTACAGCGCCACCTTCTCGCGCGGCTGCACGTTGTACGGCTGGCCGAGCGTGATGTAGAGCTTGCCGTCGTCGCTGACGCGGCAGGTGCGGGCGCCGTGGTTGTACGACTCCTCCTCGGGCGGGATCAGCTTGCCTTGGGGCACCACCTCGATCACCGCGACGTCCGGCCCTTCGTAGAAGAACTCGGCAGCCGGAAAGTTGAGCACGCGGTTGTGCTCGACCACGATCAGGAAGCCGTCCTTGGTCCAGCACACGCCATTCGGGTTGGTGAACTTCA
>DAITAC010000207.1:0-3810 GCA_036824465.1 Burkholderiaceae bacterium | reverse complement strand
TGACACCGAGCTGAAGTTCATCGGCGGCGGCATGGCCGTCTTCGCCAACTGCTAGTTTCTAGCGCATCCAGAAGTCAACTTCGCGCCGCCTGGAGGCGGTGCGGTGGTTTTTCTTTGCGAACGCATTTGCTGCGTCGCCACACGAAATCCTGACCCTGCGGCTCAATGACATCTGGACCGGATGGAGCTTTTGAACGACTCGCCGATCGCGGCGAGTCCGTGTCCCTCCTCGATGCGCCGGACGCCGAAGTGGTCCCACGCCAGCAGAGCCGGACGCCCCGCAAGCGGCGGCGCGCGGCTTACGAAGACCTTTCGCACGCAGTGAGGCGCGCGTGCTGGCACATGGTGGGAACGGTCGGCGCGTGCCAGATGGATTTGGTGCTCGGCCATGTTTTGTCCTCGAGACAGGCGCCCGAATGGTCGGCAGGCGATGTCCGGGCAGCGGCGAAGGATGAACCGGGGTTCGATTGGTTGCACGAACCGACAGGCTGGTTCTGGCTAGGACCCAGCGAAGTGCCGAACCGGACACTGCAGGCGGTGCGCAAAGTGTTCGTCGTCGCAGCCGATCGCGTGTCGCTCGAAGAGTTGCATTCCGCGGTGAGCCGGGTCGCCCGCGAATACTATGGCCGAGAGCGGCCTCAGGACAGTCAGGTGGCGGTGATGCCGCCCTGGGTCCTGAAGAGTCTGCTGCAGCGACAGCGATGGCTGCAGACCGTCCAGGGCAGCGACTTTCGCTCCCGAGTCACATTCACCCTCGACGAATTCGGCCCGGCGGAACAAGTGGTGGTCAAGGCACTGATGCTGCGGGGCAACTGCGCTTCACGAGCAACGCTTTTCGACCTGTATCAGGAGAATCACGGTGGCTCCAACGTCGGATTTGCGCTGACGCTTGGGAAGTGCCCGGCGATCGTCCGCCTCCAGTATGGGATCTACAAGCTTCTGGGACGCGACATCGGCGTCGAATCGCTCAACGCCGCGTTGGCATCGCGCCAGCGGATCCGCGCCGGCGACGATATCGACGGTTGAAGTTGATATAGCTTGAAAGACTGTGCGGCCAGCAACTCGGCCGCCTCCGCAGCACAACAGTTGCACCAGCTTTGTCGTGCAACGCTCTCGACCCTCCAGAGCAGCACGGTCCCGCGACGACCTGCAACCGCCGCTCCGCACAAAGCGAAGCTCGCCCCGGCCACCACCATGTGCGTCAACGTCGGTTTGTCCAAGTCCGCGGCAATGCAAACCGAGTGATCCGATCGAAGCAAAGCCAAGCGTTGCGGCGCATGAACGATCAAATTTCACTCCTGTGGGCGGTCTCGTCTTTCACGAGGTGATCTCGATTTTCGTGCAGTTCGCAGCGCTTGCGTCGGCAAGAGGGTTTGACTTCGACGCTCTCGGACATGTGGGACTTGCTCGGAACTCCCTGCTGTGTAATCGCTTGTCATGCAGTCGTCTCTTCGAACGCCTGTGACAAATCGCACGAAGATCGCGTTCACCCCAAGGGCAACGTTCATCGAAAAGCGGCCGGCGCGAATCAGCTCCTCCGCGCACCGCCGTCGATCAGGCCCGCGTAGCGCTCCTGCAACCGATTCGCGTCCTTCACCCCGAGGTTGTGGGCGACACGCCTGAAATCCCCCTCGTTGTTTGCCAACTGCATCATCACGTAGCTGTGGCGCAGCCGGAAGTGGCCGCCGTCGACCACGATGCCGCAGCGCTGCAGCACTGCGTCGCACGCGAGATCCACACTGTTCTTGTGCAGCGGCGTGTCGTCCTCCGTACAGAACACCTCGGGCGTCGTGAAGCGGCGCTGCGCCCGCAGGCGCATCCAGCCCAACAGCACTTCGGCGGCCCACCGTTCGATCTGCGCGTCGCGCGCGCGGCGGTTGTTGCCGTTGGCGCGCACGTAGAGCTTCTGCGGCAGCGAGATGTCGGGCACGTTTCTTAGTTCCTCCGATGACAGTCTCCGGTCGTCGGCAAAGAGGATGTCGTCCATGCGCAGCGCACGCACTTCGCCGGGGGTGAGCCCCGCGCCGAGCTGCACTGCCACGGCCGCGTTGTCGCGCAGGTCCATCCAGGTCTTCGGCGCACCGCGCTCGTCGCTGCCCACGGGCCGCTGCAACCGCTCGATCAGTTCGGCGCGCCGATGCCGGTTCAGGAAGACTGGGCGCGGATCGGTATCGCGTTCGTTCACGGTCTTGTAGTCGCGCTCGATCACGAAGGCGGCCGCTTCGTTCGGCGCGATGCCGCGCGCGCGCGCATCGAAGCGGGTGATCTCGTCGATCAGCCACAGCAGCCGCCACGCGTAGCGGCCGTTCAGTTCGGCCGTCTTGGGCGCTGTGCGGCCGCCCCGCCCGAGATTGGCGCGCAGCGCCAGGTACTCGTCGAGGCGGTCGCTGCTCACCCGCTGCAGGTCGACTGCGAGTGCGGCGAGGTGCGATGCGAAGGGCTTCCACATCTGCACGTAGACCTTGATCGAGCTGTCGCTCCAGCGGGTGCGGCCCGAGCGTCGGCCGCCATCGGCCGGCGTGCGCAGCGGGGGGCTGCCGCGTCGATAGTCGGCATAGGCCGTGAAGCGTTGCATCAGCGCCTGCAGGCGAAGGCGCTCGCCGTCGTCGAGCGAAAGCTGCGCGGGCAGCACCTCGTGCGTACGTTGCAATCGGGCCATCGATTCCTCCACTGGACTAACTGCAGTGCGGTCGTCCCCGCCCCCTGCCCGCTCGAGACGAACGCGCGCGCGCTTTTTTCAAAGGAACCGCGCGCACGCGAGAAGCGCGGGGCCGGGACCACGGCGGGAGGCAGTTAGTACAGCGAAGCACTGCCCCACGCGTTGGGGCGAGAATACTGGTAATTATCACAGTTGTGAACGAATTCACAGGGGCGGCGACGTGCCTCTGCCGAGCGCCTCCGGCCGTGACCACAGCAAATCTCTGCGTCTCAGGCGACGAGCGCAGCGTCGAGGGTGATGGCAATCGAGAGCGTTCGATTGACGGCCGGTCACCACTTGGAGGGACACGAATCAATCGAGCGTGATCTTGCGATGTTGATGTCCTGCGTCAGACTCTGAACTCGCTGCTCGCTTGTTCGTGTCCAAACTCGAGAGCCCACGTTGGATCGGTTCGAGTACTGGGAGCGCTTCGAGCGCAAGCAAAGACTTTCAATCTGATGTTTGACGAGGCACCCGATCACCATTGACATCGTTGACCGACTGCGCATCGACCCAGGCCAGCGAACGCTTGGCCAGCTTCTTCAGGATCGCGAGTCGGCCCTCCAGGAAATCCTCCAACTGAGAGGACGCCTCGCTCTGGGCGCTTCGGCGCCGCGACCTGCGAAAGCGGTCAATGCCGAGCAACCAGCGGTCACAAGGCCGTTGGAGTCATTGCCTGCTCGGCCCGCAGGCGCTTTGCTGCGCGGAAAGGAAGTCTCAGAGCTACTGGGCCTTTCGCGCTCGACGCTTTACAAGCTGGTCGCTGAAGGAGACTTTCCGGCACAAGTCCGCATTGGACCGCGGGGTGTCCGCTGGCGATACGAAGACTTGATTGCCTGGCGTAATTCGCGACGAAGCTAGGAGACGACGAGCGTGTCTTGGCTGAACAAGCTTCCGCGCTTCGTGGCGTAGATTGCACGTCATGGGTCTGCGACTCCGGAAGACGTTTCCGCTGGGCAAGCTGTTTCGGTTCACCCTGAGCAAATCGGGGGTGAGCTTCGGCATCGGCCCGCGGGGAGCGAACGTCAACTTTGGCCCCCGCGGCGTCCGCAGTACCGTCGGAATCCCCGGCACCGGCGTCTTCTATCAAGAAAACAAGAGCTGGCCGAAAG
>DAITAC010000206.1:0-3813 GCA_036824465.1 Burkholderiaceae bacterium | reverse complement strand
TATCCGCTCTACAAACTTGAAACGACTTCGGAATCGCATCCGTTTTACACCGGCGCGCAGACCCGCATTGTCGAAACCGGGCGAGTCGAGAAGTTCCGCCAGAAGTTCGCGGCCAAGACCGAGCAGGTGAATGCTGCCGCCGCCCAGGCGACCGCCGCGAGAACGCGCAAGAGGTAACCGAACCGAGGCGCAGGAGCGACCAAAGAGCAAAGGCAGCCACGCGCTGCCTTTTTTTTCAACGATGGTTTTCGACACCCGCCCCTCGCCCGCCCGGGTCAGTGCCGCCGCGGCCGCGCCGTTTCCCCGCCGCGCGCTGCTGGCGCTGCTGCTCGTCTACATCGTCAGCGGGTTGTTCGGCCGCGATCCCTGGTATCAGGAGGACGCAGCCGGTTTCGGTGTGATGTGGACGATGGCGCATGGCACCGCCACGGATTGGTGGCTGCCGAACGTCACCGGCGACTTTGTTGCCGAAGGTGGCCCGCTGGCGTGGTGGGTCGGCGCACTTTTCATCCAGTTGTTCGGGGCGTGGTTAGGAGATGCGACCGCAGCGCGGCTGACGACGGTGCTGTGGTTTGTCCTCGCTACGTCGTGTGTCTGGTATGCGACGTATCGACTCGCGCGCCGTGATGACGCGCAGCCGGTGGCGTTCGCCTTTGGCGGCGAGGCAGCTCCGCGCGATTACGGCCGCATGCTGGCGGATATCGCCGTGCTGTTGTTCGCGGCGACGCTTGGCCTGGTCGTGCGGTTGCACGAGACAAGCGACGCCGGCGCATCGGTTGCGCTGACCGGTCTCACGCTGTTCGGCCTCGTGGTTGCACTGGAGCGCGCCTGGGCCGGCGCGCTGCTGGTCGGTGCATCGATCGGACTGATTGCATTGGCACGCGGTCCCCAAGCGGCTCTGTTCATCGCATTCGGCGCGGCCGCTGCGATGATCGTCACCTTGCCGCGCACGACGCGAGCGAGCGCGGTCACGATCGCGGTGGCCACTGCGCTCGGCGTATCCGCGCTTTGGCCGTTCGCATCGCTGCTGGCGCCTGAAGCGCCACGCCGCGAATACTTCGCCGCGTGGCGCGTGTCGGCCTTCAGTTCCTTCGGCATGCCGCGATGGCCCGACCTCACGTGGCTGCTGCGCACCTTGGCCTGGTACGTGTGGCCGTTGTGGCCGTTTGCACTCTGGTCGGTGTATGCGTGGCGGCACGGGCTGGCGCGTGCACACATCGCGGTGCCCGCGCTCCTCGCCGCGGCAATGCTGATCAGCGCACTGACCGCGCCGCGAACCGAAGCGCCGCTGATGTTGCTGGCCGTGCCGCTTGCGGCACTCGCTTCCTTCGGCGCGATCAGCATGCGCCGTGCTGCGGAAAACGCAATCGACTGGTTTGCAGTCGTGACCTTCTCGTTCTTTGGCCTGGTTGGCTGGGTCTATTTCATCGCAATGCTGACCGGCACGCCGCCAAAGATGGCCGCGTCGATCGCACGATTGACGCCGGGATTTGCGCCCGGCGTCAACGTGATCGCCACTGGGATTGCATTGGTCGCCAGCGCCATCTGGGCCGCACTCGTGTTCTGGCGCGTGTCTCGCAACCCTGACCCGCTGTGGCGCGGCCCATTGCTGGCTGCAGTTGGCCTGACCACGCTGTGGTTGCTGCTGAATGTGTTGTTCCTGCCATCGATCAATTACTCCCGGTCATATGAACCGCTGGCACGAGAGATCCGGCAGCAGATCGATCAGGCCGCAGGCACGGGCGCCTGTGTGATTGCGCACCAGTTGCGCCCGGCGCATCGCGCCATGCTGTCGTATCACGGCGGCATACGATTCGCGACGGCGCGCGAGGAATGCGCGCTTGCGCTGCATCGGGATTCGCGCCGCACCCAGCTCGACGATGCGCCGCCCCCGGGCGACTGGCGCGTCATCTGGGAGGGGCGCTGGGCCGCGCGGCCCGACGAGACGTTTCGTCTGTATCGACGCGCGCCGATGTAGCGCCGCTCGCCGTCGCCACAACGGCGAGACGACTGCAACTTGATGTCCTCCACCCAGACTTCTTCTACCTCGCTGCGTGCCATTGTCGACCAGGCATGGCCGATGTTCATTGCGCAACTGGCAATCGTCGCCAGCTCGGGCATCGACACGGCGATGGCGGGGCGCCTGTCAGCCACGGACCTGGCGGGCGTTGCGCTCGGCACGAATGTGTACGTCTCGATCTACATTGCCTTCATGGGCGTGGTCACGGCCGTTGGGCCGATTGCCGGTCATCACTTCGGCGCGGGACGAATGCACGCCATCGGACACGACGTCGGCCAGGCGTTGTGGCTGGCTGCCGTGTTTTCGGTCGTCGGCATCGCGCTGCTGCTGTGGACCGATCCGTGGTTTGCTCTTGCAAAGGCACCCGCAGAAGTCACCCGCATCACCGATAACTATCTGCTGGCCGTCGCGATCGGGTTGCCGGGCGCGCTCGGCGCACGGGTGTTCGTCGCGCTGAATTCCGCCGTATCACGGCCCAGGATCACGATGGCGATCAATCTCGTGGCGCTTGCGCTGAAAATCCCGCTGAACTGGTTGTTCATGCATGGTGCAGGACCGCTGCCTGCGCTCGGCGGCGCGGGCTGCGGCGTGGCAACCGCGGTCCTGTCGTGGCTGACAATCGCACTGAGCTTCGCCGTCTGGCGACTCGATCCGTACTTCGCGCGTTTCCGGGCGCACCACATCCTGCGCTTGCGCAGTCCCGAGTGGGACAGTCAACGCGAACTGCTGAAGCTGGGAATACCCATCGGCATCGCGATTCTGTTCGAGGTGAGTTCATTCACGTTCATGGGCATCCTGATCGCGCGCCTCGGCGCCGAGACACTGGGCGCACATCAGATCGTGGCCAATGTGATATCGATTCTGTTCATGGTGCCGCTGTCGATTGGATTCGCCGGCAGTGCACTGGTGGCGCAGTCGCTCGGGGCCGGTCGCCCGCGCGATGCGCGGCGCATCACGCTGCGCGTGCTGCAGCTGACGCTCGTGCTGGCCCTTTTTCTGAGTACGTTAGTCTGGCTGGCGCGCGGGCCGATCGTGGATTTCTATACGCACGATCCGGCAGTGATCAAGATTGCTGCCGCACTGATCGTTTGGGGCACGGCCTTTCACCTGTTCGACGCGCTGCAGGGCGTGGCCTTCCAGACACTGCGCGGTTACAAGGTCGCGACGGCGCCGATGCTGATCTATGGTGTTTGCCTGTGGGGAATCGGCATCGGTGGCGGATTCCAGATGGCGTACTCGGTCACGCCGTTCGGCGAACCCATGGGGGCCGCCGGGTTCTGGTCTGCGGCGGTGGTCAGCCTGGCATGCGCGGCGGCGCTGCTCGTGTCACTGCTTATCCTGGTGTCGAGTCGGCACATGCACCAATGAAAGAAGGGCCGGAGATTCCGGCCCTTTTCCTGCTGCTAATGCGGCACGAGCGATCAGCTGCCGCGCGCCTGCAGCGCAGCGATGCGCTCTTCAATCGGCGGATGGGTCGAAAACAGCGCCATCATGCCGCTCGGGCGTCCGTTGATTCCCATCGCCTTGACCTGTTGCGGCAGTTCGCCAGGTTCGAGCCCTCCCAGCCGCGCAAGCGCGTTGATCATCGGCCTGCTGCTCCCCATCAGCTGCGCGGACGCCGTGTCAGCACGGAACTCGCGCTGGCGTGAGAACCAGGCGACGATGATCGCGGCGAGGAATCCCAGCGCGATATCGAGCACGATCACCGAGACCCAGTAACCCATGCCCGGCGCGTCGCTGTCGTTCTTCAGGATCATGCGGTCGACGACCCAGCCGATCACGCGCGACAGGAA
>DAITAC010000112.1:0-12581 GCA_036824465.1 Burkholderiaceae bacterium | reverse complement strand
CGGTGCATCCAGCCCATGCCTTCGCGGCACGGCGTGCACTGGCCGCACGATTCGTGGTGATAGAAGCGCAGCATCACCTGCAGCAGCCGCACCATGCAGGTTCCTTCGGCGATCGCGATCATGCCGCCCGAGCCCAGCGATGAGCCCGCGCCATCGAACGACGCGTGGTCGTAAGTGAGCGGCGCGATATCATCACCGGTCAGCACCTTGGTCGAGATGCCGCCCGGGATCAAAGCCTTCAGTTTCTTTCCGCCGAGGATGCCGCCGCAGTCCTCGTAGATGAACTTCGCCAGCGGGTAGCCGTACTCGACCTCGTACACGCCCGGCTTGTTCAGATGGCCCGAGATCGACACGAGCTGCGTGCCGGGGCTCTTCGCCGTGCCCATCTTGCGGAACGCCTCGGCGCCCTGCGCGATGATGCCGGTCACGTTGGCCAGCGTCTCGACGTTGTTGACCACGGTCGGCCGCTGATAGAGCCCTCTGACCGTCAGTCGCGGCGGGCGATTGCGCGGATAGCCCTTCTTGCCTTCGATCGAGGTCAGCAGCCCCGATGCTTCGCCGCACACGTACGAGCCGGCGCCGCGATAGACGAACAGATCGCACGAAAAGTCGCTGCCGAGAACCCGCTCACCGAAATAGCCGGCTTCGTACGCCTCATCGACGGCGGCCTGCAGGCGCCGGTACGGCAGGTCGAACTCGCCGCGGATATAGACGAAGCTGTTGCGCACGCCGATCGCATACGACGTGATCAGCATCGATTCGAGCAGCAGGTGCGGCGAATGCTCGAGGATCCAGCGGTCCTTGAACGTGCCGGGCTCACCTTCGTCGGCATTGGCGCACAGGTGGTGCGGCTGGCCGTCGTTCGGCTTGATCACCGCCCATTTGCGGCCGACCGGAAACGCCGCGCCGCCGTGGCCGAGCAGTCCGGCGGCGGTGACTTCCTTCGTCACCTCTTCCGGCTTCATCGACGCAAGCACCTTCTTCAGTGTCTCGTAGCCGCCGCGCGCGCGGTAGTCCGCGAGCGAGTGCGAGGTCGCGGTGACGGGGAAGTTCATGATCCACTTGGCGCCGGTCATTTGAGCGACTCCAGCAGCGCGTCGATCCTCGTGCCGTTCAGGTTCTCGTGGTACGCGTCGTTGACCATCACGACCGGCGCGGTTCCGCACGAGCCCAGGCATTCGACCGTGGAAAGCGTGAAGCGACCATCGGGCGTGGTCTGCCCCGGCTTGATGCGCAGCCGCTTTTGCAGCAGATCGAGCGCGCGTTCGGCGCCGCGCATCGAGCAGGTCACGTTGTGGCAGACCTGCAGATGCCAGCGGCCGATCGGCTTGCGGCGGAACTGCGTGTAGTACGACAGCACCTGTTCAACCTGCATGCGCGGCACGCCGAGGTAGGCGACCAGCGCCGCAATGTCCTCGTCGGCCACAAAGCCCCTCTCCTCCTGGATACGGCGCAGGCATGGCAACACGAGCGATGACTCGAATCCTGCGGGCAGCCGCTTCTTCAGCTGCTCGAAATACGGGGTGAGCTCGGCGACGACGTTTCTTGCCTGAACCGTCATCGGTCGCATTCCCCGCCGATCATGTTGATCTGGCCGAACGAGGGCACGATATCCGCCAGTTGCCCGCCGTTGAGCATCAGGTGTGCGCCGCCCAGGTGCACGAAGCTCGGTGCGCGCACGTGCATCTTGTACGGCGTTCCCTTGCCGTCGCTGACCAGGTAGAAACCGAGCTCGCCGTTGGCCGCCTCGTGCGCGACGTAGATGTCGCCGGCCGGCACCTGCGGCCCGTCCATGATCAGCTTGAAGTGGTTGATCAGCGACTCGATCTCGCCGTACACATGCTGCTTGTCGGGCAGCGTGCAGCGGCGATCGTCGACGTTGATCGGCCCGTCGGGAATCATGCCGATCAGCTGGCGGATCATGTGCGTCGATTCGTCGATCTCCCGCATCCGCACGTAGTAGCGGTCGTAGTTGTCGCCCTTGATGCCGGTCGGCACTTCGAAATCGAGTTCGGCGTAGGCGAGATACGGCGTGTCCTTGCGCAGGTCGCGCGCCGCGCCGGTGGAACGCAGGACCGGTCCCGTAAAGCCCCAGTTGACCGCGTCCGCCGTCGAGATGACGCCGACGTTGCGCATGCGGTCGATGAAGATCCGGTTGCGATCCACCAGGCCATGCACACGGCCGAGAAACTCCTCCGACTGGTCCAGGATCTCCTCCAGCCGCTTGAGCCAACCATCGGGCAGATCGCGCGCCAGCCCGCCGATGCGGCCGTAGGTATAGGTCAGACGCGCGCCGGTCAGATTGGCCAGGTGTTCGTAAATCGCGTCGCGGATCGTCACCAGGTACAGGAACGCCGTCATCGCGCCCAGTTCCATCAGCGCGGCGGCGGTGCAGGTCATGTGGTCGGCGATGCGCGAGTACTCGGAGAGCAACGTGCGCAGGACCTTGCAGCGCGGCGTGATCTCCACCCCCATCAGGCGTTCGACCGCGTCGCAATAGGCGAAATCGTTGATCAGCGCCGAGCAGTAGTTGAGGCGATCAACGTAGGGAATCAGGTTGTGCCAGGTGTGGTCCTCGCACTCCTTCTCGAACCCGCGATGCAGATACCCGCAGTGAATGTCGGTGCGCACCACCTTTTCGCCGTCGAGTTCGGCAATGATCTGCACCGTGCCGTGCGTGGCCGGATGCGAGGGACCGATGTTGACGATGACATGGTCCTCGGCGAGCGGATGCTCGAAGGCCGGGCGGACGGGATTGGGAAGCTGCAGTTCCATGGCTCGCCGCATCAGATGGGCCGGTACGGCACGAGCGGCTGTTCCTGCTGCTTCGGATAGTCCTTGCGCAGCGGATGGCCCTTGAAGCCTTCGTACAGCAGGATCGGGCGCAGATCGGGATTACCGCGGAAGGCAATGCCGTACATCTCGTGGCACTCACGTTCCATGAAGCGCGCCGAGCCATACAAGGACACCAGCGAATCGACGGTGGGGTCCGCTTCCGTCACGCGTGTCTTCAGTCGTACACGGGAGAAGTGCCTCGTCGAGTAGAAGTGCCACACCACTTCGAAGCGCGGTTCCTGTCCCTGCCAGTCCACCGCGGTCACGTCGGTGAACAGATCGAAGCCGAACTCCGACTTGAGTGTCTTCACGGTAGCCAGCACATCGGCGGGCGCGAGCTTGACCACCAGCATGCCGTGCGCGAGTGCCGCTTCCTGCGCTGACGTCAGACGCTCCTTCACTCGTTCGAGCGTGCTCATCGTCAGAATTCCCGCGTGATGATCATGTGCTTCTGATGCGCGATCTTGTCCTGCAACTGCATGATCCCGTCGATCACCATCTCAGGGCGCGGCGGGCAACCGGGCACGTAAACATCGACCGGAATGATCTTGTCGATGCCCGCCACGGCGGCGTAGTTCTGGTAGAAGCCGCCGCTCGACGCGCACACGCCGAAGGCCATCACCCATTTGGGCTCGCACATCTGCTCGTAGACCTTGAGCAGGACGGGCGCCTGCTTGTGCGTGACCGTGCCAACCACCATCAGCAAGTCCGCCTGGCGCGGCGAAAAACGCGGCAGCGCGGCGCCGAAGCGGTCGGTGTCATACGGCGTGCCGCTGACCGCCATGAACTCCATTGCGCAGCAGGCGGTGACGAACGGGTACGGAAACAGCGAAAACTTGCGCGCCCAGCCGGCGAGTTCATCTTTCTTGGTCGTGATGTACTCAAACGCCGCGCTCTTTGAAGAGGACACGGGCTGAATTGGAATCGATTTGGCGTTCATCACTCCGTCACCGCCTCGAGCAGGCGCGCCTTGTACACATACAGCAGGATCAGCACCAGCAGCAGCATGAAGATCGCAAACGTGGCCAGCATGAATCCGGTCATCGGTTGCGCGCCCAGCGCCCAGATGAACAGGAACACGGTTTCGAGGTCGAACAGGATGAAAATGATCGCAACCGCGTAGTACTTGGCCGGTACCGCCTTGACATTAAGCGTTTCGATGGCCGTGGCGCCGCACTCAAAGGGTTCGAGCTTCATCGCCGTCATTGCCGGCTTCGGCCCGAGCAGCTTGTTCAGCAGCAGTGTCAACGCGACGAACCCCAGGATCGCCACCATGTACAGCAGGAAGACCACATATGGACTCATGGACGGTCCTTCGGGCAGGGCGCGGCCATCCAACCTGGCGGCCGGCAGTGCTCACTCGATGGGCTTGGCCCTCGCATCGTCAGTTGCAGGGCCATTGCTGGCGCCTGTGGTTCCCAGTGGATTTCGGTTCACGGTCGCCGACGCAGATCCGCCCGGCCACCTTTTCGACTTTCGCAACCGTAGGCGCTCTCGGCTGGACGTCGTTTGATGGTGGTCAAGCCAAGGCGGTCGCGCGCAGCGAGTGTTTGATTTATGCGCCGCAGGCGAAGGCGCCGGCTTCAGAGGTAGCGGGCGTAGAGATAAACATGGCTGATGACGATCGAAATCAACATCAGCGGAAACGCGACCTTCAGATACTCCATGAAGCGAAATCCAGTGCCGGCCCTGTCTGCTAGGCCGGCAACAACAAGATTGGCCGATGCGCCGATCAGCGTGCCGTTGCCGCCGAGGCAGGCGCCAAGCGACAGCGACCACCACAGCGGCAGCAGGGCCTGTTCGCCGCCGAATGTTGGCGCCATGCTCTTGATCAACGGAATCATCGTCGCCACGAAGGGTATGTTGTCGATGAATGCCGAGAGGACGGCGGAGGCCCACAGGATGGCGAGCGTGGTGACCTTGAAGTCGCCACCCGTGGCCTGCAACAACCCTTCCGCCATCCAGTGAATCACGCCGGTCTTCTCCAGGCCGTGCACCAGCACGAACAGCCCGAGGAAGAACATCAGCGTGATCCATTCGGCTTCCGACAGCGCAGCGTGGACGTTATGCGACTGCTTTTCCGCGTCACGGCCGAAATTGTCGAGCAGCAGCAGCACGGCGGCACCGAAGATCGCGATCGTCGCCGGCTCGATCCTGATCTGCCGTTGCAGCATGAAGCCCAGGATGACCAGTGCGATCACGGTCAGCGACTGCTTGAGCAGGCGCACATCGGTGATCGCCTCGCGCTCGTTGAAATTCATCACCCGCTGGCGATGCTCATCGTCGGTCGTGAGGTGACGGCCCCAGATGAACCACAGCGGCACCATCGTTGCCGCCATCACGACGATGATGACCGGGGTCAGCGCGAGTGCGAAGTCGTTGAACGTCAGTCCGGTGGCCGAGCCGATCATGATGTTGGGGGGGTCGCCGATCAGCGTGGCGGTGCCGCCGATGTTCGACGCAAAGATCTGCGCGAAGAGATACGGATACGGCTTGACCTTCAGCTCCTCGGTGATCAGCAGCGTCACCGGCACCGTCAGCAGCACGGTCGTCACGTTGTCGAGGAACGCGGAGAACACCGCGGTCACGATCGACATCATCAGCATCACCCCCCACGGGCTGGCTTTGACCTTCTTGGCCGACCAGATCGCCACGTACTGGAACAGGCCCGAGCGGCGCGTGATGTTGACGATCAGCATCATCCCCAGCAGCAGGCCGAGCGTGTTGAAGTCGACCGATGCCATCGCTTCGGACTGGGTGACCACGCCGAGCAGGATCAGCAGTCCCGCACCGAGCAGCGCGAGAATCGCGCGGTTGACCTTCTCGCTCATGATCAGCGCATAGGTCGCGACGAACAGAAGCACCGCGATCCACACTGGACTCAGTCCGAAAATCGCGGCGGCGTGCGCACCCTGGCCGTGCATAGATCGTCTCCCCGTATCGAAATGCGTCCGCTCGCGTCGCGCCGACGCGTCGTCGCTGTTCTTGTCAGTTCGGTTGCAGCGCGTTCAGCATGTCGCGTGCGGAAACCATGCCAATAAGTCTGTTCGTTTCGCGCTCGACCACCGGCACGTTGTTTGCGCCGCGGTACAACAACAGCACGATCTCCAGCGGTGATGTGTCTGGATGCACGAAGTGCTCCGCCTTCACCATCATCTGTCGCACGGGAGTATCGGCCACGCCGCGCATCTGCTGCTGCAGGTGCTCGAGCTTGTCGGCGGTGAAACTCAGATCCTCGAATCCGAAGCCGATCAGCGCGCCCTTTGGCAGCAGTGCACCGAACAGGCGCTCGAGTTTGAAGATGCCGATCAGCCGGCCGGCATCATCGACGACCGGCAGATCAGTCACGTGGCTGGCGAGCATGCGGCGTGCCGCCTCGCCGGTGACGTCGCTTGCGTGCAGCGACGGAAAATCGGTGCGGAACAACGGATCGCCGCTCATGGCCCTCCCCCGGGCGGTCAATGCTGCGGCAACCGGCTCACACCGTATCCGCTTCCGTGCGGTATGTGCCGCATGGGCGTTCGGAGATGCAGAGTCAGCCGCCCGAGCAATCGTCGCACTTCAATCGAAATCGTTTGCCGGGCTGAGTTTAGAACCTATCTCAGAATCCCCGATGGACCACCGCGGATTCTGAGATAGGTTCTGATCACCACGCTGTTCAGACACGGGCAGTGGAAGTTGCCGCACGACGGTTGTGCGGGTCAAGCGCACGATGATCTGGGCGCCGCGACGCAGCGGCCGCGGCCGGTGGTCAGCCGTGCAGGCCCTCGTACTTCTTCATCAACTGCTCTTTCGTTTCCGCGTGATTCGGGTCGGGAACGATGCAATCCGCCGGGCACACCGTGACGCACTGTGGCTCGTCGTGCGCGCCGACGCATTCGGTGCACTTCGCCGGATCGATGATGTAGATGGGTGAGCCGGCGGTGATGGCCGTGTTCGGGCACGGCTCCACGCAAGCATCGCATGCGGTGCAGTCATCGTTGATTACCAGTGCCATTCGGATCTCCTGTTCGTTGAAATCGTGAAGCCTGTATGGATGCAGGCAACGCGGGCGCGTCGCCTAAGCAAACTCGCTCGTATAGGACTTTAGCGCCTTCATGTAATTCGCGCGCTCGAAGGCGTCCGGGTCGGGGCAGGACTGCTGACTGAGCGATCCTTTCATCTGCGCCACCGACGTGTATTCGCGCTCGTTCATCCAGGCCTGCACGCCGCGCACGAGCGTACCGACGTGGTTCGGCCCTTTTGTAAGCAGGCTGCTGGCGAGCATCACGCAGTCGGCGCCCGCCAGAAGCAGCTTGAGCACGTCGTCGGGCGTATGCGCGCCGCCGGTGGCCGCCAGGCTGGCATCGATGCGGCCGCGCAGGATCGCGATCCAGCGCAGCGCCAGTCGCAGCTCCTCGGACGTGGACAGCACCAGGTGCGGCGCGACTTCCAGTTCCTCGAGCAGGATGTCGGGCTGCACAAAGCGGTTGAACAGCACCAGCCCCGATGCACCGGCCTTGGTCAGTCGCGCGGCCATGTTGGCCATCGCGCTGAAATACGGTGCCACCTTGACCGCGACCGGCAGGCCGACCTGCTGCGTGACCGATTCGACCAGATCGACATAACGGCGCTCGACCTCGGCGCTCGTGTCGTCGACGCTGGCCGCGAGGAAATAGACATTCAACTCGATCGCGTCAGCGCCGGCGTCCTGGAACTGCCGCGCGATGCTGGTCCAGCCGCCGGGGGTATGGCCGTTCAGGCTGGCAATCACCGGCACCGACAGTGCCTTCTTCGCATCGGTGATCAGTCGCAGGTATTTCTCCGGTCCGGTGCTGTATTGCTGCATCTCGGGAAAGAACCCCTGCGCCTCGGGCGATAGCTCGGCGCCGTACAGCATCAGGTTGTGTGTGGCCATGTCCTCGTGCTCGATCTGTTCCTCGAACAGGGACGGCAGGACGACGGCCGCGACGCCGGCATCCTGCAGGCGCTTCAGGCTGTCAACGGAGCCGGTCAGCGGCGATGCCGACGCGACGATGGGATGCTTCAGTTCGAGGCCGAGGTAGCGCGTACGTAAATCGACACTCATGACACCTCCTCCGAACGCGGCTCCGTGGGTTTGATCTCGCTCCCCGCCGCCTCTGGTTTCGTGCCTGCGGCCGCATCATCCGCGGCAGGCGCGTGACCCTCCTCGGTGACGACGCGGTGCACGCCGGCGATCTGCTCATAGAGCTGCCAGCGCGCATCGGCATCGTGCTGCGCGGCCTTCATCAGCAGCTTCGACCGCGCCGGATCGGACTGCGCCAGCATCGCGTAGCGGCCCTCCCTCATCGCGACCTGCTCAAGCGGCATGGTTGGCTTGCGCGAATCGAGCTTCAGCGGCTGGTCGGCGCCACCCATGCCCAGCCGCGGGTCGTAGTGATACAGCGTCAGATAGCCGCTCTTGACCAGGTCGCGCTGGTGGCTCATGCCGGTCGTCATGTCGATTCCATGCGCGATGCAGTGGCTGTACGCAATGATCAGGGACGGGCCATTCCACGCTGCCGCCTCCTGGAACGTGCGCACGGTCTGCACCGGATTCGCTCCCATCGCCACCTGCGCGACATAGACGTTGCCGTAGGCCATCGCGATCATGCCGAGGTCCTTCTTGCCGACGGACTTGCCCGCCGCGGCAAACTTCGCGACCGCGCCGCGAGGCGTGGATTTTGACGCCTGTCCGCCGGTGTTGCTGTAGACCTCGGTGTCGAGCACCAGGATGTTGACGTTGCGGCCCGAGGCGAGCACGTGGTCGAGCCCGCCGTAGCCGATGTCGTAAGCCCAGCCGTCGCCGCCGACGATCCAGACGCTGCGCACGACCAGGTTGTCGGCCACCGCCAGCAGCCGGCCGGCCTCGGGGAAGCGCAGCTTCGGCAGGATCGCCTTCAGTTGCTTGACGCGATCGCGCTGCTGTTTGACCTGTTCGTCGTTGTCCTGCGGTGCGTTGAGCAATGCGTCCGCCAGTTCCGCGCCGATCTCGCTCCTCAGTTCGCGCACCAGCATCTGCGCCAGATCACGTTGCGCATCGATCGCGAGCCGCATGCCCAGGCCGAATTCTGCGTTGTCCTCGAACAGGCTGTTCGCCCACGTCGGACCCTGGCCAGCGGCATTTTTCGACCATGGTGTGGTCGGCAGATTGCCGCCGTAGATCGACGAGCAGCCGGTGGCATTGGCCACCATCAGCCGATCCCCATATAGCTGTGACAGCAACTTCACATACGGCGTCTCGCCGCAGCCGGAGCAGGCGCCCGAGTACTCGAAAAGCGGCATGCGCAGCTGCGAGCCGCGCAGCCCGTCGATCTTGTCGAACGATGGCCGCACCTCGGGCAGGCTCAAGAAGAAGTCGTAATTGGCGCGCTCGGCCTCCAGATGCTCCAGCTTGGGCGCCATGTTGATCGCCTTGTGCTTGACCACCTGTTTGCTGCGTGTCGGGCAGACGTCCACGCAGATGCCGCAGCCGGTGCAGTCCTCGGGCGCGACCTGCAGGCTGTACAGCATGCCCTCGAGCCCGCTGCCGTCCTTGCGCGAGTAGGGCACCGCCTTGAAGGTCGCCGGCGCGCGCTTCATCTCCTCCGGCGAGAGCACGGTCTGGCGGATCGCCGCGTGCGGACACGCCAATGGGCAGATCGCGCACTGCGTGCAGATCGTTTCATCCCAGATCGGAATCTCGTGCGCGATGCTGCGCTTTTCCCATTGCGTGGTGCCGGTCGGGAAGGTGCCGTCGACTGGCATTGCGGACACGGGCAGCAGATCCCCCTTGCCGTCCATCATCATCGCGGTCACGCGCTGCACGAAGTCGGGCGCTGCGCGCGGCACGATCGGGCGACGCGAGAGCAGTGAGTCGGCACGCGCAGGCACTTTGACTTCGCGCAGCGCGGCCAGCGAGGCATCCACCGCCGCGAAGTTGCGAGCGAGCACGGTTTCGCCGCGTTTGCCATAGGTCTTGCGGATCGCGTCCTTGATCTTTGCGATCGCCTCTTCGCGCGGCAGGATGCCCGAGATCGCGAAGAAGCACGCTTGCGTCACAGTGTTGATGCGGCCGGCCAACCCCGCCTGTTTGGCGACTGCCAGTGCATCGACGACATAGAACTTCAGCTCCTTGGCAAGAATCTGCTCCTGCGTTTCGCGCGGCAGCTTGCCCCAGACCTGATCCGGCCCATACGGGCAGTTCAGCAGAAACGTCGCGCCACGGCGGGCGAGCGCCAGCACGTCGAGTTTTTCCATGAACTCGAACTGGTGGCAGGCGATGAAATCGGCTCGATTGATGAGGTACGTCGACTCGATCGGCTTCGGGCCAAAGCGCAGATGCGAGATCGTGATCGCGCCCGACTTCTTGCTGTCGTAGACGAAATAGCCCTGTGCGTGCAGCGGCGTGCTCTCGCCGATGATCTTGACCGTGTTCTTGGTTGCGCCGACAGTGCCGTCGGCGCCGAGCCCGTAGAACACCGCGCGGGTGACCCCCGCGGTCTCGGTCTCGAACGAGTCGTCCCACTTCAGTGACAGGTGTGTCACGTCATCGACGATGCCGACCGTGAAGTGACGCTTCGGCTTCGGTTGCATGAGTTCATCGAGCGCCGCCTTGGCCATCGCCGGCGTGAATTCCTTCGAGGACAGACCGTAGCGGCCGCCGATCACGCGCGGCAGCGCTCCCTCCGGCCATGCCTCGGCGAGCGCGGTGACCACGTCCTGATAAAGCGGCTCACCGATCGCGCCCGGCTCCTTGGTGCGATCGAGCACCGCGATCGAACGCACAGTCTTCGGCAGCGCCGCGACAAAGGCCGGCGCATCGAACGGCCGATAAAGCCGCACGGTGACGAGGCCGACCTTTTCGCCGGCCGCAGCGAGCTTGCTGACCGCCTCGTGCGAGGCGCCCACGCCGGAGCCCATCTGCACCAGCACCCGCTCGGCGTTGGGGCTGCCCGCGTAATCGAACAGGCTGTAGCGGCGCCCGGTGAGTTTCTCAAACCGGTCCATCGACTCGCGCACGATCCCGGGCACGGCCGTGTAGAAGGCGTTGCACGCCTCGCGCGCCTGGAAGAACACATCCGGGTTCTGCGCCGAGCCGCGCAGCACCGGGTTGTCCGGGTTCAGCGCGCGGGCGCGGTGCGCCTTGACCAGTTCCTCGTCGATCAGCTCGCGCACTTCCTCCTCGAACAGCAGCTCGATCTTGTTGACTTCGTGGCTGGTGCGGAAGCCGTCGAAGAAGTGCAGGAACGGCACGCGGGACTTCAGCGTCGACATGCTGGCGATCATGGCCATGTCCTGCGCCTCCTGCACGCTCGCCGAGGCGAGCAGCGCGAAGCCGGTGGTGCGCGCGGCCATCACGTCGCTGTGGTCGCCGAAGATCGACAGCGCGTGGGTGGCCAGCGTGCGCGCGGCGATGTGAAACACGGTCGGCGTCAGCTCGCCGGCAATCTTGAACATGTTGGGCAGCTTCAGCAGCAGCCCCTGTGATGCGGTGAACGTCGTCGTCAGCGCGCCGGCCTGCAGTGAGCCGTGCACCGCGCCGGCCGCGCCGGCCTCACTCTGCATCTCGATCACCTGCGGCACCATGCCCCAGATGTTCTTCTGGCCGGCCGCCGACCACGCATCGGCCAGTTCCCCCATCGTCGACGATGGCGTGATCGGGTAGATCGCGATCACTTCGCTGGTCAGATGGGCAATGCGCGCCGCGGCTTCGTTGCCGTCCAGCACATGCGAACGTTCAGTCATGGTCGTCTTTCGGCAATGAGGGGTGCTCGCGCGGCGGTCGTCGCGCGCTTGCGGCTAAAGGATGCCCGCCTTGCCCGCCTCCCAGCGGCGAAATTCCGTGGTCAGCATCTGCACGTGCTCGCGTTCTTCGGCGGCGAGTTCCTTGTACAGGTCGCGCTCGACGGAGCCCTCCGGCGCCTTTTCGCCTTCCCTGGTGAAGAAATCCACCGCGCGCTGCTCGAAGGCAATCGCGATGCGAAACAGGTTGGCCGGATCCTCAGGCTTGCGGTCGATGCCGGCAAAGATCGCCGCGCGGTCGATCTGGAAATCATCCGAAGGCTTCGGCAGGTCGGCGTGATAACGCTTGGAAAGCGTCTGCATGTGCTCGTCTTCCATGGCAGCGAAGCGCGAGAACAGGTCGCGCAATTGTGGATCCTTGGAGTCCCGCGATGCGCGCTGGTAGAAGGCACGGCCGCCGAGTTCGATCTCGAACGCCTTGCGGATCGCCTCCATCGCCTCGTCGCCCTCGATGGCGCCGCGATCGAGCATCTCCAGCTTGCCTTTGCAGTACGGGCACAGGCCATACGGGAACGCGAAACCTTCGGCCACCTTGTGGCACGAGGTGCAGCGCCAGCGCAGTTCGACGCCGGCACAGCAGATGTAGGGTTCTTCGTCTTCAAGGGGGCGCTTGCAGCGCGGACAGATGCTCATGACGGAACCTCGCTGGAAACCAGGGTTGGGGAGGCGCCGATCGGCGTCGGCGGCACAAATGCTTCGCAGTCCGCCTGCGTAATCGGCCATTTCGCCTTGTTGCTCGCCAGGTACGCGCCGATCGCGCGCGCGGCGCGGCGGCCGGCGCCCATGGCCAGGATCACAGTGGCGCCGCCGGTCACGATGTCGCCGCCCGCGAACACGCCGGGCACGCTGGTGGCCTGTGTATAGGCGTCGGCGACGATGTAGCCCCACTTGTTCAGTTCGAGTCCCGGCGTGGACTTGGTGACGATCGGGTTGGCCTTGGTGCCGAGCGCGTAGATCACGGT
>DAITAC010000111.1:0-12627 GCA_036824465.1 Burkholderiaceae bacterium | reverse complement strand
TCGAGGTGCTTGCACTTACACGCGGTCAGAGCGGTCACGTCGCATTGGCCGGCCCACGGCGAACCGCCGGACCGAGATGACACCGCTCGCGGCGGGCAGCATTGTTTTCGAGCGCCAGCCGAAGCCAACGGAAGCGGACGATCGGTGGACTCGCGCCAAATGACGATCCAGCGATGCGTCGTTGGGATGCCGTTGTCCGGGTCTTGGCACCCAAGGAGGAGCCGGCAGCTGCCGGCAACACCTACAGCGCAATCGTCATTCGACTTGGCGTATTCGGCAGATGTTGCGGGAGCCGGCCGACCTCCAATTCTGCGAGGAGCAACGTTGGATCGGTCGACCAGTGCAATTCCGTCGTCGAACCGTACAAGGTCGCTGATAGGAGCGCCTTCTCAAAACGAAGCACCTCGGCCAGGTAAGGAATTGATGCAATCAACTCAGGTCGCCGACTCAGGAATCGCGCAAAGTGAAGCGACTCGACTGCGACGAACGAATCCGGCGCGGTCGAGCGCAAGTACGTCGAAAGCAGGAGTTCGGTCTGTTCGGCTCCCAATGCCGCGAGCAAAGCGGTGATCGTGAAACGCATGCCTCGCGTCAGGCTTGCACTGCGGAAGTCGCTGATCAACCGACGCATGATGCCGATGCCGGGGTCCGACTTGAATGACTCGCCCGGCGCACCTTCAAGCGCATTCATTAGAGCAATCTCCCATGCCCGAACCTGAGCGATATCGGCTGCCGACGGCTTCATCGATCGCGCTGCGGGGCAACGAACCAGAATCTCAGTGTTTGTTCGCAAGCTCCAGAGCTGACGGAGAGCCTCCAGTTGGCGTTGCACTCCGTCGAGACCGATCGTCTCCAGATGCTCAGGGAGGATTTCGAATATCAACGCGCCGACATTCTTGAGCCTCGGGATGATTTCGGCAGCCACGTCCAGGAGCGCCGGTGGGATTTCGCCGCTGTGGGCATCAAGCCAGTACCCATCGAGTGACCTCCCGCCCGCAAAATGAATTTCCCAGACTCGGTCGAGCGGCAACTGCAGCAGTGCGCTTTGCACCGACTGGCGGCCATTGCGTTCGTTGCACCACAGGTTATGCAGATCAAGGAGGATGCCGCAGTCTGCCGTCTCGGCAACTTCAGCGAAGAACTTGCCGTCGCGCAGATCGGCAGGTGCCGAGCGGAAGTAGTTGACGCCTGTCTCAAAGGCGACTGGACGACCGAGTGCATGGCCATAGCGCGCAATGTTCTCGGCCGCCACGCGTACCGCTGCAGGTGTCTGCGCGGGAGGCAAGAGAAAGCCGCACTCGGACACGCCACTCTGCCGCCTTGTTCGATTGAAGCTCAGGTGCTCGCTGACCCATGCGGGGTTCAGCCGGTCGAGCATCTGTCGCAGGAGCGGCGCGTACTCGAGGGGGTCATCGACCGACCCTCCCAGCGGTTGCCCGACCCCGTGAATCAACTTCGGCTGGGGCAGCACGGCGATCGAATCGAACAGCGCCTCGTTCAATCGATAGCACGGGCGGGACGACGTCCAGGACTTGGTCCAGAGTGTCTGAGGTTCCAGCTCAAGTACTTCCGCGTCGCCCGATCCGAAAAGCGGCTGCAAAGCCGACCAATAGACCAATCCGACGCCGAGCCCGCGCATTCTTCTTAGAACCCGGTGCCGGGCATCACTTCGTTGACATCCAGTGTCTTTGGATTCACGACAAAGTCGCGGATCACGAGGAAATCAAGGATGTGTCCCGAGTGGCAGCCCGCGCAGCCGAGCCGATCAAGCACCGAGGCCGTGACCTTCTGCATCTTCTTCAAATCGAAAGCCACATCATGCGAAACCATCACACGCACGCGCGGTGGGAGCGGTTGCGGATTCAGAGCAACTTCATCGAATCTGTTCATGACTTGATCTCCTTCAGTTGGTTTGGTCGGACGCCGCGCGTAAGCGAAGCTCGGGCATCTTAGGGCGCTCACCGTCATCATCGATACCGATAGCGCATTCCCACGATCGCCGGTTTCAGTAACTGGCGATCCGCATCGCAGTGATTGACGAAAGCTGCAAACGCCTGCGCGGACCGAAACTGCGGCGTCAATCAGGACGCGCCGCTGCGCGCCGAGTCCAAGGAGTCCGCGCGCTGCGGCCACGAGCGCTGCAAGTGCGTGCAAGAGAACCATGTACGTGCCGTGCAGGTGCTCGCTGCAGCAATTGAGGCACGCCGCTTTGCGCCTGCTGCCTCTGCTGAGAAATACACGCGCAATCTGGGGATCGCCTCACGTCCTTACGTAGGAGCGACGATTGACTATTGAGAGGGCAAGGCGCATCCGCGCGCAGATAGCTTGCGCGAGAAACGCAAGTTATGGAGCGCAATGCACTCGCGGATCCGGTCACCGCAAAGATGCTTTGCGGTGACTGTGCATCCACTTCGACGACCCGCATTGCAGTCCCGCACGTTGGGCATGCCGGGATTCGGCGCTTGACCCGAACGTACCGTAACAACACAGTCGCGCCCACGTATCACGCAGCGGTCGGTGCGGAATCGTTTCGACTGCGCAGGAGGAAACAATGGCCACCAAGAAGACCGGCAAGGCCGCGTCGAGGCGCACCACTGCACGCGGCTCGATCGCCGGTCCGCTGTTGCCCGGGGCGGCGGTCGTTGTCAATCCGCACCTGACGTTGCCCCGAAACGATCCGCGCGGCAACTTTTTCGACGTGGGCCGCCCCGGACATGCGGCCGTGCGTGCGCAAGACCTGGTGGCGCTGCGGATCGAGTTGATCAACCTGGTAGTGCAACCCGGTACACCACCGCGCCTGAAGAAGACGGCGAGCGGCACCGCGAATCTGGTGCTGCATTTTCCACCGCAGTCCATCACGGAGCAGGCATTCTTCGAAACGCGTCCGGCCGGAACGACGAACCCGAAGCGACCCGACGGAAAGGACGACAAGCCCGATCCCCCTGGCGGCACCGAGGATCCGACCGGTCCGCCGGTGCGCGCACGCATCGCCGGCGAATCGCGCCTGGTGTTCAGCGTGCCCGATGGCTTCGATGTTCCCTACACGTTGAAAGGCGTGCTCGAAGCGTGCGAATCGCTGCAACTCGTCGTGCCGGCCAATGCACGCTCCCCGTCGGCGACGGTCACGCGGCCACCGTTTCTGTTCGGTGACCTGTTCGTCAACCTCGGCAAGCTGAAAGCTTCGCAGCGCGCAGCGCTGACCAGCTTTGCCGCCCGCACGCTGCGGATCACCGCCTTGCAGGGCGATACGACGACGCTCCAGTTGCGCCAGGCGATCGGTGGGCCGGGGCTGCGGCCGCTGCGCGCTGGCATCACCGCCGGCAACGTAGTGATTGACGCTGGCGTCGCAATAGACCCCGGTGTGATTCCGGTTCCGCGCGGGCCGCGTCCCGCCGCGCCCGGTGCGCGCGAGACTGCAATCGAGTTGCCGTGGCGCCTGATCATCAGCCCGCACGGCGGCGAGCGCTGGCGGCACGCGAAACTTCCCGTCACGTCGCCCGAAGGGCGCACGGAGCTGTGGCACTCACGTCTGGTCGCGCCGAAGAATGACGGCAGCCTGATCGAACCGCCGCAGCCGGATTCGCAGCGTACGGTGCGCGCCGTATGGGCACTGACCGGCGAAGGGTCGCAGAAACCGATGCAGTCGCCGTTCCCGGTCGCGGCGGATCTGCCGGCGCCAAACACGAGTCCGTTCCGAATGCCGCTGGACGATTTCGATCGGTTCCAGATCACACACTTGTCGTCGAACTTCTCGGTGTCGAACTACGCGCCGCAGCCGATCGGCGCCAATCTGCTGATGCTGTCGGCGCTCGGTGCCTGGCTCGATTCGCGCGGCAACTGGGACCCGCCTGGCCTGTCGGTTGAGGAATGGGTCCACCGCGGCTCGATGGGCCGCGATCACTACGTACGCGTCGTCTACAAGGGGTTCCTGTTTCCGTTCGGGCATCGCGTCGCGCTGGTCAAGGTCAGCGAACGCAAGTTTCACAACGGCGCGCGTGACGAACATGGCGTGCCCGTGATCGAGCAAAAAAGCGGCAACACGGCGTATCTGCGGCAGCGCCTGTTCATCGTCGTTCGCGAGCGCGAGCGCACGTACGTCGATCCCTCCCTGAGCAACAAGGCGGGGACAGTCTTCCTGCATCGGCAGATGCCATTCACGAGTGTGCGCATCGTCACGACCGTAACGCCGAATCTCGACCAGCCGGGCAGCGCGGCCGGCGGAATCACGGGCTTCATGGACCAGCGGCTGTTCTGGCCGTGCGTGAATGGTGAACCGTTCAACTTCGAATGCGTCGGCACCGATCTGGATGGTCGCGCGGTGCAGTTCGATTTGCCGATGATCTTCATGGACAACACGCTCGCCAGCCCGCGCAACCTGGTCGGCAGCAGGCTCGTCGCGGATTTCGCGACGGCGGAATCCAACGCCGACCTGACGCAGAAGGCATGGACCGATCCGGCGCGTGCGGGTCGCCGCGTCGCCCAGATCAAGCAGCAGCGCGTCGCGCTCGCACAGAGCATGAAGGCCGGCGACACGACGATCCAGGCCGATGAGATCTCGTTCGACGCGTTCTTCGAGAAGAGCAACCAGCCGCTGCGCAGCTACAGCAACAACCTGTCGCGGCCGGTTTTCTATCCGAAAGTCGAACAGGCGCGCGTTCGTATTGCCGCGCTGTCGCAGTTGACCGGCAGCAGCAAAAGCAACCTGGTCAAGTTCAACGCGCATTTCCTGCAGCACGGTTTCGCCAGCAACGAGGGCCAGGTCTTCCTCGACGTGACGGCGGAAGCCGGCATGGCGCAGCTCGATTTCTCCACCCAGGGTGATCGCTCGGGCGGCTTTGTGCAGCCGAACCTGAAGCCGAGCGCGATTTCGCGCCTGACCGGGCCCGTGACCGGCAACGTAAGCAACTTCATCGCCGGCCAGATGAACGGCCTGGATGCGTTCCCGAAGACGCTGTCGGATCTGCCGCTGCCGCTGCTGTTCGGCTGCATCCCGCTCGGCGAGGTGATTCAGGCCGTCACCGGCCTGGCCGGCAAGCCCGAGCAGATTCCGAAGTTCGCGTCCGAGGCCAGCACGCAGATCGAGAACTTCATCAACGGCCTGGTGCGGCTGTTCGATCTCGTCACGCGCATTGCGGATCAGCCGGGACGGCTGGCCGACGCGGCAATCACCGCCGTGAAGAGCACGCTGCAGGACCTGATCGACCAGTCCAAGAGCTACGCGGCGCCGCTGGTGGCCGACGTCAAAGCGCGCATCAATGAGCTCACCACGGCGTTGAATGGCGTGGCCGCCCAAGTGCAGCAGTTGTTCGACGCCGGCGCGAATGCCGGCGCGAAGCCGATCAACACGGCGCCGAATCTCGCCGGACTTGCCGGCGCGATCGCCGCTGCGAAGACTGCGGCAGCCAACCTGCGCGCAACTGCCAATGCGCAGGTGGGCGGTGTATCGCTGCCCTCAGGCTTCCGCCAATCGCTGCTCGCAATGGCGAGCCAGCTCGACACGTTTCTCGCCGACGCGCTCACGATCACCACGCTGATCACGCAGGGTAAGGCTCTTTACACGGCGCTCGACGGGATCGTCGGCCAACCGGACCAGCTCGGCGCGCTGCTGTCGAATCCGGCCCAACTGAAGACCAAGCTCGAGGCGGTGCAGGCGGCAATCGCTCCGCTGAAAACAACGCTGGCGAACTTCCGCCTGCTCGACGGCGCGGTGAAGCAGTCAGTGCTCGCCGCGATCGATGTGGTGCTGCAGGTGCTCGGTGCCGCCGCCGATCTGCTGAAGCTGCTGGAAATGCTGACCGGCGACGAGCTGGTGATCCGCTTCGACTGGAATCCACCGATCGACAGCTGGGGCTTCGAGCCGGGCAAGCCGCTCTTCCGCGCCAACGACAAGCGTGGTTTCCTGGTCGCGGTGGAAGCGAAGGTGAAGAAGAGCGGGCAGAGCGCACCGAAGATTTCGGTGGTCTGCTCGCTGAAGAGTTTCGACCTCGTGCTGATCGCACCGGCATCGTTCATCGAACTGAACTTCGAGAAGATCGAGTTCAGCGTCACGAGCGCGGCCAAGATGAACGTCGACGTGCTGCTGACGGACATCAAGTTCGTCGGACCGCTGTCTTTCGTCGAGACGCTGCGCGACCTGATCCCACTCGACGGGTTTTCCGATCCGCCGCACCTCGACATCACGCCGCAGGGCATCGACGCCGGCTTCAACGTCGCGCTGCCGGGGATTTCGATCGGCGTCTTCAGCCTGACCAACTTGAGCCTCGGCGCGGGCTTCACAGTGCCGTTCATCGGCCAGCCGCTGTCGGTACGGTTCAATTTCTGCACTCGCGAGCAGCCGTTCTGCCTGACGGTCTACATGTTCGGCGGCGGCGGCTTCTTCGGCATCACGCTCGACCCGCACGGTATCCAGATCCTCGAAGCGGCATTCGAATTCGGCGCCAGCGTGTCGATCGATTTCGGTGTCGCCTCCGGCGGCGTGCACGTGATGGCCGGCGTCTACTTCCGCATGGAGATGTCGGCGTGTTCTCTGACCGGTTACTTCCGACTCGGCGGCCACGTCAGCGTGCTCGGATTGATTTCGGCGTCGCTGGAGCTGTATCTGGAGCTGCGCTACGAGTTCGAAAGCGGCAAGTGCGCCGGCAAGGCGCAGCTCACGATCGAAGTCGAGATCTTCATGTTCTCGATGAGCGTGACGATCACCTGCGAGCGCAAGTTCGCCGGCTCCAACGGCGATCCGTCGTTCCGCGATTTGATGGGCGTGCAGCCGGCGCTGAAGCTCGCGGACGAGCTCGCGCTTATCGACAACAGCACGGTCTACGCGTGGCGCGAATACGCGGAAGCATTCGCCTGAGGACAGAAGATGGCCAAGCAAGAAATCGTCTGGACCGTGCTGCCGCACGGGCGCATCGAAGAAGGCCGCTTCGCCGGCCGGCTGCGGGTGTCGATCGTCGTCTCTCCGCGGTTGAAACCCGGCAACGCCAATGAGCAGGTCTTGAAAGCGTTCGCCGACTGGCCGCAATGGCCGGAGACACTGCGCCACGCTCGCTTCGCGCTGGAAGTCGGCGCGCAATCGATCGACCTGCAGCCGATCACCAAGCCAAGCCTGGCTCTGTGGTCGCGGCTTTTCAGCGACGAGACGCCGGTGGCCGGATTCGAGTTCAGGGACATGAGCAAGGTCAACCTGCGGTCGTTCGCGGTACGCAACGTGCTGGGCACACTGCGCAAGCACTACGGCCGGCTCGCGGTGCAGTCGGCCGCGTCGCACCCGACGCTGCTGCCGTGGAAGGACGCACACCCGGGTCTGAAGGACATGCTGACCGAACTCGGCACGCGCACGCAGAAGATCAACTTCGGCGACCGCGCGATCGAGGTGCCGCTGCCCGGTTTTGACCGCTTCTTCGACGACAAGAACAAGGAAGGCATCGAAAGCCGCGTGCGCGGATTCGTTTTCGGCAAGAACACCAAGTACACCGCGCCGCGCGTCGACGTCGGCGCCGACGGCCAAGGCAATCCGACCCAGGCGGGCACATTCCCGATTCGCGTGCTGCCACCTGACTGGCAGGATCCGGCATGGGGTCGGCCCGACGCGCCACTGATGTCGCAATGGTCCTCGGCGGGCGAATACACGCTGTGGCAGGCCAACCGCTTCTATCGCCGCGAACCGCCGAGCGACGAGCAACTGGCGATGCGACGGCCCGATCCGGCCAACGTCGCGCCGCCGCCCAAGGCGCCCGAGTTCGATTTTCATCGCATCGTCGCCTCGTTCGCCGACTATCCGCTGCTGCTGCGCGAACTCGGACTGGTGATCGATTGCGCGCTGCCGGCCGACTCGCCGCTCGACCAGATGCTCGTCGCGGCGACCCCGGTGAAGGGCGTGATGGGGCTCAAGGTCAAGTGGGACAACGGACACCTCCTCGACGACGATCGCTGTCCGCGCACGGCGTGGTATCTCGACAAGACGCGCTTCACGTCGCGGCCGCGCACCGCCGATCACGAACGCGGCCTGCTGCGGCTCGAACATGCCGACGATCGCTGGGGTCCCGACAAGCGCAGTCCGTTCGATGTGTATCAGGTCGATCCCGACGGCGCGGCATTGAAGACGGTCGACTTTGTGCTGTCCGCGCAGAACCTGGTCGCCAAGAGCCTGCATCTCGGCGCCGACGGTGAAGTCACTTACACCACCGGCGACAAACAACCGGTCGCGGCTCTGCGCTCGGCGGGCCTCGGCGTGTCGCGCCATGGTCGCGCCGCGGCGATCGCGCAAGGCGCGGCATCGAACGCGCTGAAGGACAAGGAGATCGCCGCCAGTGCGGCCGCGGCACGCAAGGTCGTGCTGTTCACGGAAGACGTACTGCGCGGCTACCGCGCCGACGTGCAGGCACTGCCCCCCGGCCAAGCTCCGCAAGGCTGGCGCTCGCTGTGTCGGCGCGTCGGCACGTACCGCTTCGTCAACAGCGCCGACACGATCCCGCTGGCGGGAGACGAGGGCTACGTCAAGGGCGCTTCGACCTCGAGCACGGCGACTGCGGGCGTCGATCCCGACGATCACTATCTGCACGAGTCGCTGTTTCGCTGGACCGGCTGGAGCCTCGTCGCCGCACGTCCCGGCCGCACGGTGCGCGCGCACATCGATCCTGCTTCAGGCGTGCAGAACGAAGTGCCGGAAGACGTGAAGGACGAAGCCGCTGACGGCAGTGGCCTGGCGGTCACCTTCGTCGTCGCGAAAGGCAGTCTGCCGAAACTGCGCTACGGCATGCCGTATCGGCTACGCGCGCGAATCGTCGATCTCGCCGGCAACAGCCTCGCACTGGAAGACAAGTCGCTGGACACGGACGAGAACGTCACTCAGCCGGTGGCGTACTGGCGCTTCGAGCCGGTCGATCCGCCGGCGCTGGTACAGCGTGCGCACACCAGTGAGGGCGAGTCGCTGGAACGGATGGTGATCCGCAGCAACTGGAACGCGAACACGAACACCTACCTGTCGACGCCGTCGTTCGCGACCGCGATCGCACTGCCCGCCTCGGCTGACTTCGAGTACACGGCGATCAGCGAGCGACATGCCGTGCCACCGAAGGCGTCGCAACTGCAATGCGAGCAGCACGGCGCGTTCGATGCCATGCTCTCAAACGCCGCCGACATCAAGACCGCTTACGCAATCGCTGCGCGCGAGTCGGGCACGCTGTACGACGCTGGGGCGAACACGCAGATCGAACTGGTGACGCCATCGGCGGCGGCCGGTATCGCGACGACCAACGCGGTGCCACCGCGGCTGCCCACGCCAGCCAATCCGACCGGCGACCGGATCGCCGCCGGACAGTATGTGATCCACCGCGAGGCGCTCGTCGACACGCCGTATCTGCCCGACCCGGCCGCGGGCGGCTTCGCGCTGCGCGCCGCACCCGGGCACGGCCTGCCGGGCGTCACTGCGCCGATGGTGCTCGGCCCCAGTGCGGCAGTCGTTTTGGCGCCGGACCAGGAACTGGTGCTGCTCGTCGCACACGGCAAGGAGTGGCCCGATTCGCAGGGCCTGCGCGTTGTGCTGGCCGAGCGCGAAGCCGCGCTCACCGATCCGCCGTGCGATGAAGCATTCATCGACGACGGCGCGCCCAAGTGGGACGAAGACGCGCGCGCACTCACGCTCTTCGTGCCGAAGGGCCGGATCGTGCGGCTGCTGTATTCGAGCTTCGTGCACAAGGCATTCATCGGCACGTTCGGCCTGCCCTCCTGGGTCGACTCGGCCGGCGAACGCGACTTCGTGCTTGGAATGGCGCAGGCCGGCTGTGGCTGGATGATCACGCCGTTCCGCCCGTTGACGCTGGTGCATGCCACCCAGGCGCCGGTGTGCAAGCCCGAGTTTCTTGTGCTCGGTGCGAACCGCAATCTTGGCGATGCGAAGGCAAGGCTCGATGCGCGGATCCGTCTGCACGGACCAAGCACCGGCAAGTTCGAAGTCGAAGCGAACTGGTACGAGTGGGTCGACGATCCCGCCGAAAAACCGCTCGGCCCCGAGCGCGTGCCCGCGCAAGGCGCCCTGGGCGAAGTGCTGCTGGCGGAAAACCATGTGAACCTGTTCGGTCTCGGCGACGCGGTGACGGCGCAGATGCACGATGCCGCCAAGCGACCGCGTGCACGCGGCGACGATCACGAATTCGGCGATACCAAGTTCCGTCTGATCCGCTACACGCTGCGCGGGACGACGCGCTTCCGCGAATACCTGCCGGCGGCGCTCTATGAGCAGCGCGACGAGGTCACGCGCGTCGGCCCGATCGCGCAAGGCCCGGCGATGATCGTCGGGGCCGACGACGATCCCGGCGCGCCTGTTCTGCGCGCTGCGAGCGGTACCGGGCAGGCCACGATCGTGCGCGCCAGTGCACCGCCCGACGTTCCGCGCGTCATGTACACGGTGCCGACATTCCGCTGGCTTGATGCACCGAGCGGAGCCGGCGCGAACGCGCGCCTCGATACCTCACGCCTTGGCAATGGCCTGCGCGTGTGGCTCGACCGGCCGTGGTTCAGCTCGGGGGACGGCGAACTGCTCGGCGTGGTGATCCTCGGTGATGACCGGCCGTTCACCGACATCTCACAGGCAATGGTTCCACTTGTCACGCAATGGGGCCTCGATCCGTTGTGGGACACGGTGCTGCCGAAGGCACGCACGCGCGTTGCCGATTTCGGCGCACGCGTGACGGACGAGCAAGTGACGCTGCGCGAGCGGGACGAGGCCGAGGCAGGCGTGGCGATGACCGTCCAGCCGCTGCTGCACGCCCGCGTGACCGACTTCCCGGCGCTCGTGCTCGACGAAATGGTTCTGCTGCAGGAGCTCAACGCGACGGTGCGCGTCATCGGGCATCGCGTGCGCTGGGATGAGACACGCCGCTTGTGGTACTGCGATATCGAACTCGATCCCGGACGCAGCTACATGCCGTTCGTGCGCCTGGCGCTGGTGCGCTACCAGCCGAACGCGCTGCCGAAGGCCAAGATCTCGAAGGTCGTGCTCGCCGAATTTGCGCAGGTGTTGCCGCGCCGGCGCGCGGTGTTCCAGCGCAACGGATCACAGCTCGAATTCAGCCTGCGCGGTACGGTGCCGCAGTTCGGTCCGATGAGGTTCCCGCTCGATTCCGAGTACGAAGACATCTCCTTCATTCCTGGATTCGGGCAGGCGACCGAAACCGGTCGCAACAAGGTCGAGCTCGTCATGCAGACACGCGATCCGCAACTCGACACCGATCTGGCATGGAGCGACCTGGCCGTGATCGCCTCGAGTCTGGTCGCGCCGCCGGGCAGCAGCGCCGTGCAGCCAGGCTCAATCTTCGCTATGCCGGCCCGGCACGCGCCCGCGAAAGCGACGGTGCAGGATCGACTCGGCCGGCGCGTCGACTTCGGCAGCGCGGTCAGCCTGGACCCGATCCACGCCGGCCCGATCGTTGGACCCGGCATCGAAAGGCCGCCCATCGTGGAGTGGCAGGACCCGCCGATCTGGCAGACCAGCGTTACGCTTCCCGACGCAAGGGGCAAGCCGGCGCGCATCGCTGTACGCGAGTACGAGCGTTACTACACGGACCGCACTGTGCCCGAGGTGCGGGCCGGCGCGACACGCCGCCGCCGCGTGGTCGAGGAGCGGCTCGTGTACACCGCGCTTTTCGATCTCTGAATCTGGAGGCGAAAGGTCTCTCGCCCGGGCAGCGATAACGAGCACGAAGTCAGGCCACGGCGCGCAGACGTCGACGCAGGACGCCGAGTGGCCAGTATGGAGAGTTTTCCGTAAGGGTCGACATCAGCAGCTTCCGATGTTGGCCGACGGCGGCCTTAGGAAAAACAGACTGTCTTCAGCGGCCACCGCTAGCAAGCGGGCGAACTCGACAATGCGCAGATGTTCATCCGCGCCGGCCTGATCGCACGAGTCGAATCAGATTCGCACGCGCCCAAGCCCGGCGATCCGTTGCATGCGCCGATGGTGAACGCGCTGAACGCACTGTTCGACCGGCATGCGCAGCGCGGTTCAGTCACGATGACCTATCGCACGCGGATATTCTTCGGCAGACCGCGTTAGATGCATCGGACCTCGCGCGTTGCGAGTTTCTTGCACTTACACGCGGTCAAGCCGTCACGTCGCATTGGCCGGTCCACAGTGAACCGCCCGACCGAGATGGGACCGCTCGCGGCCAGGAAGAGACCTTGGCGGACGAATTATTCGGCAGACGCAATCGATCCGTCGATCAGCGCCGGACCGGCTTATACGAATCTGCAATCGATCGTTCAGAGCTTCGCCGATCTTGTTCACCGCTCGTCCTGAGGTATCGAAGGACGAACGCGGGCTTCGATACTGGGCGCAGCGCGATACCCTTTGCTGAGCTTGTCGAAGCATCCGCCCGAACGGGAATCCGCGTGATCGACCGAAAATCGGTTTCAGGCGGCCAGCCTGAGCCTGACAGTACGCCCGGCCCGGGCCGCAAGCGTTACCAGCATGTCAAGGCTGAATCTTTCGTGCTTGCCACGCACCAGGTCCGATACACGTGACTGCGTCACGCCAAGCTCCCCTGCGGCCTGCGACTGCGTCCAGCCCTTGGCTGCGATCAACTTGCGCAACATCACCATCAACTCGGCGCGCAGCGTAAGTACCGCGACTTC
>DAITAC010000110.1:0-12703 GCA_036824465.1 Burkholderiaceae bacterium | reverse complement strand
AAAGCCCGGCTGCGGCGTTGCACGGCTGGGCCGTAGGCCGAGCTACTGATCCTGCACCGTGCGCCTTGCATCCGGGCTTTCTGGCGGCAACGCATCGTACGAATTATTTACGGACAAGCTCTAAGCACGACGCGCGCGCTCAACCCGGGTCAGATCAGTGTCAGGGTCTGGCGACGCGCCAGACGTTGTTGAAACCGTCGCCGGTCTTGTCACCCGGCTTCGTGTCCTTGGCCCAGTAGTAGAGCGGTTTGCCCTTGTACGCGAACTGCTTCTTGCCGTCGTCGCGCCTGATGACGGAGTAACCGCCGGTGGCTTTTGCGTCGTCTTCCGCCATCAGAGGCGGCCAGAGGACTGCGCACTGACCGTTGCAGACACTTTTGCCGCTGTCCGCCGCGTCCTTATCGAACGTGTACAGCGTCATCCCGTTCTTGCCTGCCAGGACGCCGTCTGCCACTTGAGCGGGCGCCGGCGGCATCATCGACGAACAGCCGGCTGACAGCAGGCCAACCATAGCCAGGGAGGCTATGAGAGTTTTGCTAAGCATTTTTTGGACTCTCCAACGAAAGGAAGGGGTATCGCAAGATTGCAGACGGTATACATGTCGCCGCGCGGGTTTATTCCCGAGCCGCAGGAGAAATCACAACTCGACCGAGAGAGCCGGGCGGATGAACCTTGTGATGCGGCGGCCGCAAGCAGGCTCGCATCACATGCGCCGGGCGACCGGTGGGGCAGACAGCGTCGCGTATCATCGTCGACATCGCTGCGGGCCGCCCGATCGGGCGGCCCGTGCCATCTTTGATTCCGCGCACACCGCACGCATCCGACCCGAGCACGCTGATGGAAGGTATCAACTGGGCTGACCTCTTCAACGCGATGGACAAGTTCCTGCTTGCCATCGTGAACAAGAACGTGCTGATGGTCTACGTGGTGCTGGCCGCGATTTTCTTTTCGGAGACCGGGCTCGTGTTCATGGCGTTCCTGCCCGGCGATTCGCTGCTCTTTGTCGCCGGTGCCGTGACCGCGCAACACGCAGGGTTGAGCGCGTGGGTGTTGATCATCGTGATCTCCATCGCCGCGATCCTCGGCAACACGGTCAATTACTACATTGGCTCGTGGCTCGGCCACAAGGTCTACGACGGCAGCATCAGGTGGATCGACAAGTCCGCGCTCGATCGCACGCATGATTTCTATGAGCGGTGGGGCGGCGTCACGCTGATCATCGCCCGCTTTACACCGGTCGTGCGCTCGTTTGCCCCGCTCGTGGCCGGCGCAGGGGCGATGGAGATTCACAAGTTCCAGTTCTACAACATCACCGGCGCGGTGCTGTGGGTGATATCGCTGGTGGGCAGCGGTTACCTGTTCGGCAACGTGCCGTTCGTCAAAGAAAACCTCGGCATCATCCTGATCGTCGGCATCGCCGCCGTCGTGGCGCCGCTCGTGCTCGGAGCGGGTTGGCGGTTGTGGCGGGGCTGGTTTGCCTCGCCGGCACGGCCCGGCGCCGCGGTCCCCGCCAAGGACAACAACGAACAGCGCTGACGGCGTCAGCGACTTCGCGTCCTCGTCCGTTTAAGTATCGGTCGTAATCAATCTCCGGTTCCCGCTCGGCGTCGAAATGTCGCGCGCATCGGAGCGGGTCGCTTTACTGCTGGCCGCTTGATGTCCAGCACGGATCGTTTCTTGTGGCTCGCCGCACGTCAGAGCTCGATCAGGGTGGAGCGATGCTGGTCCGTTATCGTGTCGCAATGTGGATTTCACGTGTAGCTCGAATGAATGTGTGGGAAAGCGCGCGGGTGTGTCGCTTGATTCTGATCGGGACGCTGCTGCCACTGCTGGCTGCGTGCAGCACGTTGCTGCCCCAGTCAACGACCGCGATCGGCACGGCGGCGCCATCGGGTACCGGTGCCGTGCCCGCGGGCAAGCAGAGCAGTGACGCTGCCGCTGCGCCGGCGTCGGTGGCACCGGAATCCGACGGCGTGATGGAGCAAACGCGCGAATCGGTTCGCTCGACGGCGGAATGGCTTGCGCGCGGCGTCGACAGCTGGTTCGGCGACCTGCCGTTCGAAAAGGGCGGCAGAGTGACCGAGGGTCGGCTCGACTTTGGTGTGCTTACGCGCGAGACCGAAGGCACGGACGTGACTCTGCGGTTCAATGCCCGGTTCCGTCTGCCGAACGTGGAGCGGCAGGCTTACGCGTTCGTCGGCCGCGATAACCAGCGCGAGGTGATTGCCGATATTCCCGGGGCGCTGACGCGCCAGCAGCGGTTGCTGGAGGATCGCCCCGAGGATCGCTCGTTCTTCGCCGGTCTCGGCCTGCCGTTGACCGACGCGTTCGACTTCCGGCTCGGATTTCGCGGGGGGCTCAAGCCGTATGGCCAGGTGCGCTATCGCCGACCATGGCGACTGAACGAGCGCGATCTCGTCGAGTTTCGCGAGACGCTGTTCTGGTCGCTCAAGGATCATTTCGGTTCCACCACCGCGCTGTCGTTCGAGCGCGCAATCTCATCCACACTCGCCGTGCGCTGGCTGAATGCGGCGACGATCACGCAGCAGTCAAAGAATTACGAGTGGTCCAGCCTGTTGGGCGCGTACAAGGGCTTTGGCGGGCAGAGGCTGCTGGCGCTGGAGGCGCTCATCAGCGGCAAGCAGGGCACGGGAGTCACGGTGGGCGACTACGGCGTCCAGACGCGCTGGGAGCAGCCCGTATACAAGGACTGGCTGCTCGGCGAAATCATCGTTGGCCATTTCTGGCCGCGGAAGGATGCAGCAAGCGAGCGTGAAAAGAGCTGGGCGCTCGGCGGCTATTTGAAGATGCGGTTCTAGGCAAGCAACACGCTGGCGTGCTGCGAAGATCCTTTCACGGATCTGTCGCGCACGTCACTGCTAACCGATCGGGTTGCGTGTTGCCGGAGGATTCCGGGCGAAGTGGCGCTTGATGCCGCCGACGATCGCCTGCGCCAGTTGCTGCTGGTAGCTGTTGTCGCGCAGTCGCAGTTCTTCGTCGGGGTTGCTGATGAATGCGGTTTCGACCAGGATCGACGGAATGTCGGGCGCCTTAAGCACGGCGAAAGCGGCCTGCTCGACGCGGGGCTTGTGCAGGCGGTTGATGCGTTCCAGTTCACGCAGCACGGCGTTACCGAATTTCAGGCTGTCGTTGATCTGCGCGGTGGTTGAAAGATCCAGCAACACGCGCGCCAGCTGCGGATCGTGCGCGCCGAGATTGACGCCGCCGACCAGATCGGCCTCGTTCTCGCGCCGTGCCAGCCACGCCGCCGCGCTGCTGGTGGCGCCGCGCTCAGACAGCGCAAACACCGACGAGCCGCGTGCATTGGGCTTGATCCATGCATCGGCGTGCACCGATACGAACAGATCCGCCTGCACGCGTCGCGCCTTGGCCACGCGCTCGCGCAGCGCAACGAAGTAATCCCCGTCACGCGTCAGCAGCATGCGCATGTTGGCTTCCTTGCGCATGATGGATTCGATGCGCCGGCCGATGGCGAGCGTCACCGTCTTCTCATAAGTGCCGCGCTTGCCGACTGCGCCGGGATCTTCTCCGCCATGGCCGGGATCGATCGCCACCGTGATGAAGCGGTTGACGCGGTCGTCGCGCTTGTGCTCGTCTGCGCGTGGCAGGCGATTCGCGTCCGCGAGCGAGCGGTCGATCTGCTTTTCCAGCGCTTGCTCGTCTGCCGCCGGTGGCTCACTGCGCCTCCGCGCCTCCTGCTCGCGCAGCAGCGCCAGCAGCGGATCGGGCGGGTTGATCGGGACCAGGTCCATCACCAGCCGATGCTGATACGGGCCGATCGGAGCGAGCGAAAACACCTGCGGCTTGACATCTTCCTTCAGCTCGATCACCAGCCGCACCACGCGCGGCCGGTTTTGGCCGATGCGCACGAGCTGGATGTACGGATCGTTCGCATCGACCTTGCCGACCAGTTCCCGCAGCGCGGGGGTCAGGTCGATGCCTTCGATGTCAACCACCAGCCGCAGCGGCGGTGCATCGCGCACCATGAACTGCGTGAACTTCAGCGGCGCGTCATGCTCGAGCGTGACCCGCGTGTAGTCCGCCGCCGGCCACACGCGCACGCCCACGAGCGTGGCGCCGCGCGCGATTTGCAATGGGGAAAGCGAAAGGACAAGGCTGCCCGCCGCGCCCTTCAGCCAGCGGCGGCGGTTGGTGTCTCCCAGCGAGCGATCGCCTCCTGCAGACATGCGACTCCGATTTCTGAGTGGGCAACGATTTCGACCCGTCGCCCGTGTTCTTCGACTTGCAACGTCAGCGCCAGGTCCGGCGTTGGCAGGCCACTTGCGCGCTCCGGCCATTCGATTGCGCACACCGCACCGGGACCGAACAGTTCGCGAAAGCCGGCGGCCTCGAATTCCCGCGGATCTTTGAACCGATAAAAATCAAAGTGATAGAAGTCTAAGCTCGAAACGACGTAAGGTTCAAGCAGCGCAAAGGTGGGACTCTTGACCGGGCCGGTCACCCCCAGCGTGCGCAAGATCGCGCGTACCAGCGAGGTCTTGCCGGCGCCGAGGTCGCCAGAGAGGCCGATGACGAGGCCCGTGCGCGCAATCGACGTTCGTTCGCTTTCGATGGCATGGGCGATTGCCGCACCCAGCCGTGCCGTCGCGGCCTCATCGGCAACAAAGAGAGTTGTTTGCGAAAGCGGCATCGGCAAAGAACAATGCGCGCATGTCGACGCGCATTGAAGACACAAAGGATACCGAGCAGAAACGCGGTCTCGCGCGACTCGCGCGCGACATCAAGGCCTGGGGTCAGGAGCTTGGGTTTTCCGCGGTCGGAATCTGCGATGTCGACACGAGCCTCGCGACACCGCATCTGCAGGCGTGGCTCGATGCGGGACGGCACGGCGAGATGAACTACATGCAGCGGCACGCGCACCTGCGCACCGATCCGATGCAGCTCGTCGCGGGCGCAGCACGCGTGATCAGCGCACGCCTTGACTATCGGCCACGCACGGACGACGCGCAGTGGGTCGCGCGCGAGTGGAATCGTCTCGCCGACGGCAACGCCGCGGTGGTTTCGATCTACGCGCGTGGCCGCGACTATCACAAGGTGCTGCGTGATCGGCTGCAGAAACTGGCGACGCGGATCGAACAGCAGGCGAACACCTTCGGCTATCGCGTATGCACCGACACGGCGCCGGTGCTCGAGGTCGAGTTCGCGCGCAAGGCCGGGCTGGGCTGGCGCGGAAAGCACACGCTGCTGCTGTCGCAGGACGCGGGCTCGATGTTCTTCCTCGGCGAGATCCTGACTGACCTGCCACTTCCGATCGATGCACCGACGACCGAGCGTTGCGGGACCTGCGAACGCTGCATCGAGGCATGTCCGACCAAAGCGATCACCGCACCGTATCAACTCGATGCGCGCCGCTGCATTTCGTATCTGACGATCGAGCACAAGAGCGCGATTCCGGAAGCGCTGCGGCCGCTGATCGGCAATCGCGTCTATGGCTGCGATGATTGCCAGCTCGCCTGTCCCTGGAACAAGTTCGCGCGCATCGCCACGTTGCCGGACTTCGACCTGCGCCACGGTCTCGATGCGGCGACGCTGGTCGAGCTTTTCACGTGGACCGAGGCGCAGTTCCGCGAGCGCCACGCCGGCAGCGCGATCCTGCGCATTGGCCATGAGCGCTGGCTGCGCAATATCGCCGTGGCGCTTGGCAATGCGCCGACGTCAGCCGCGGTGATCGCGGCGCTGCATGCGCGCGCCGATCATCCGTCGGCGCTCGTGCGCGAGCACGTGGCGTGGGCGCTGCGGCGGCAGGGCGTCACGGAACGCCTGTGACCACAACTCCGCCGTTGTACAAGGTGATGTAAAGCGACGCGCCGCAGATGGCGACGCCAGTCTGGTCTCGGGCGGCAGGCACGGCGCTGTCAGCGACGCCCGCCGGGGCGAGATCCATTCCATGGGATTGCGCCCCTACAATCGCGTTCTTTCAAGCTTTTAGGGTGCTGAGAAAGGTTGGAACGCGGTGCGCCCGACATGCACCGTTGCACGCTGTGGCTTCGGAGCAGACGTTGTCTGCGGCCCTGCCAGCGCCGGTCCTCCGAGTCACCTCCTGTGCGGTTCAACACCAGAGATCATGAGCAATGGCGAATGAAGATGTTCAGCAGATTCCGATTCCGGATGCGATGCGAATGGCGCTGGAGCACCATCAGGCCGGACGCCTGCCGCAGGCCGAGCTGATCTACCGCGCGATCCTCGATTCGGAGCCGGCGTATGCGGGCGCGAGTCACAACCTCGGGTTGATCGCGCTGCAGAGAGGGCGCACGCAGGAAGCGGTGCCGATGTTGAAGGCCGCGCTCGACGCCGATCCTTCGCAGGCCGCGCACTGGATGAACTACGCGGTCGCGCTCGCTGGCAACGGCGACCCGGCAGCCGCGCGCGCGGTGCTGCTGCGGGCGCGCAGCCGCGGCCTCGGCGGTACCGCGCTGGCGCCGATGCTCAAGAAGATCGAACAGATGATCGCCGCCGCGCAGCGACCGGCTGCGGGCGAGATCAGCGCGGCCGACCTGTCGGCATTGATGCAGTTGTACCGGCAGCGGCGCTTCGCGGACCTCGAGACGCTGGGCGCCCGGCTGAGCTCGCAGCATCCTAATTCGGCCCGCATCTGGCAATGGCTCGGCGCAGGGCGGCTTGATCAGGGACGGTTCGAAGCCGCGCGCGGAGCGCTGGCGCTTGCGCAGGAAAGGTTGCCGCAGGACGCGGTGATCCTCAATCTGCTCGGCCTCGCGTATCGGCGGCTCGGCCGCAACGAGAACGCGAACAGCGTTCTCGAGCAGGCGCTGTCACTGGCGCCCGACAACTTCGACCTGCTGCTTAACGCATCGGCGAACGCAGTAACGCTGCGCGATGCGACCGCCGCGCGGCGCCACGCTGAACGCGCGCTTGCGTTGCAGCCCGAAAACGTCGATGCGCTGCGAGTACTGGCCGACGCAGTCGCTGTCGGAGACGACTACTTCGGGGCCGAAGCGCTGTACCGCCGCGCGATTGCGCTGCAACCGGACGCGGTCGATCTGTATGCGAACCTCGGCGACGCGCTGACCAGCACGGGCCGCGCCGCCGACGCAGTGCGCGAACTGCAGTCAGCGCTGGATTTGCAGCCCGATCACGTCGCCACGCGCCTCAGTCTCGGGCGCGCGCTGTACCAGCTTGGTGAGGTCAGGGCGGCCGTCGAGCACCTGCGCCGCGCTTCCGATCTGGCACCCGAGATGACGAACGCACACACCGCCTACCTGTTCTGTCTGTCGCACGATGACAGCGTGTCGCCGCAGGAGTGCTTTGCCGAGCATGTGCGGATCGGCAACCTGATCGAAGCGCGCTGCCGCGACGCGCGGCGCCCGTGCGAAAACGATCGCGACCCCGAGCGAGCGCTGCGGATCGGCTTCGTCTCCGGCGATCTGCGAGATCACGCGGTCGCGTACCTGATCGAACCGGTGTGGCGGGCGATGCGGGCCGGGCGCCACACAATCCATGCGTATTCGAACTACGCGACCGAGGACCACGTCAGCGCGCGGCTACGCGCTTTAACCGATTCCTGGGTACGCGTCGATCGCCTTGACGACGAGGCGCTATGTGAGCGCATCCGCGCCGATCGCATTGATGTGCTATTTGACCTGTCCGGACATACGGTGCTGAACCGCCTGACCGCGTTTGCGCGCAAGCCGGCGCCGATCCAGGTCAGCTGGATCGGTTATCCGGCTACAACCGGCTTGTCGACGATCGACTATCGCTTCACGCGCGGGATGGGCGCAGCCGTGGGCCAGATCGAGGCGCTGTTTTGCGAAAAGCTGGTGCGTTTCCGCTCGCGCGGATTCCAGCCCTCCCCGAACGCGCCGGCGGTCAACGCGCTGCCGGCGTTGACGCGCGGGCAAGTGACGTTCGCGAGCTTTAACCGTGCCAGCAAGCTGAACGAGGGCGTGATCGCGTTATGGAGCCGCGTGCTGCAGGCATTGCCAGATGCACGGCTGCTGATCGCGGCGATCGACGAGGCACGAACGCAGGACAGACTGCGCGCTGCATTCGCGGCGCACGGCATCGCGGCCGACCGGCTCGACCTGCGGATGCGCGTACCGATGCCGCAGTACCTGGCGCTGCATCACGAAGTCGACATCGCGCTCGATACGTTCCCTTACAGCGGCGGCACCACGACCAGCCACGCGGTGTGGATGGGAGTTCCGGTGCTGACCCGCTCCGGCCTGCATATGCAGCAGAACCTGAGCGCTGCCAGCCTGAAGTTGCTGGGACTGTCCGACTGGATCGCCGATAGCGACGATGGGTTCGTCGCGCGCGCGTGTGAAGCGGTAGCCGACCTGCCGGCGCTGGCCGCGCTGCGGCAAGGCCTGCGCGAGCGCGCGGCGAGCGTGTTCCTGGGATCGACCGCTGCCACCGCGCGCGAACTCGATACCGCATTCAGGATCATGTGGCGACGCTGGTGCGCGGGTGAGCCGGCAGAGAGCATATCGCTGTGAGCCTGCCGCGCGTCCGGCCCAGCACCGATCGGCAGCATGGCGACGGCACGACGCTTTACTGCCTGATTCCGGATCTTCCGGACGCAAACGCGCTGATGCCGTGGCTCGTGCGCATCGACCAGAATCACTGGTACACCAACGGCGGGCCACTAGTGGGCGAGTTTGAGCAGCGACTGGGGAAATTCATCTCCGGCGCTGGCGATGCGTACTGCGTAACCCTGTCGTCGGGGACCGCCGCACTCGAACTCGGCCTGACCGCACTGGGCATTAACGCCGGCAAACGCGTGCTGCTGCCTGCACTTACGTTCCCGGCTACCGCGCTGGCCGTCGAGCGCTGTGGCGCGCAGCCGGTGCTGGGCGACGTTTGCCCCGACCGCTGGTCGCTGACCCCGGACATTGCCCGACACCTTGCCGAGCGCGAGCGGATCGATCTCGTAATGCCGGTCGCAGCGTTCGGCGCGCCGCTGCCGGGCAGCGACTGGGACCGATTCGTCGCTGATACGCACATTCCGGTGCTCGCCGATGCGGCGGGCGCACTCGGTGCGCAGGCGCTCACCCAGCGTGTGCATTGGGCGTTCAGCCTGCACGCGACCAAGCCGTTGGGGATCGGGGAAGGCGGCGTGTTCGTTTCGTTCGATGCGGACCTCGCGCAGCGCGTGCGGCGCATGGCGAATTTCGGTTTCGACCATCGCGTTGTCAGCGCCGGTGGCGGCACCAACGCCAAGTTGAGCGAATACGCGGCTGCGGTTGGGCTGGCGCAACTGGCGCGCTGGCCGCAATTGCTGGCCACGCGGCGTGCGGTGTTCGCGCACTACTGCAGCGGGCTGGCTCAGCTGCGCCACGTCCGCATGCAACGGCTCGGCGATCAGCCGCCCGCGACGCTGTGCATCGAACTCGCAGCCGACGCCTCGATGGTGGCGGAGCAGTTGGCGCACGCCGGCATCGAAACCCGGCGCTGGTACATGCCACCGCTGTACTTGCATCCGGGCTTTGCGCATCTGGACGGCGCCGACGTGCGCGCACGCCTGCCGGTGACCGAACATCTGGCGCAAACGCTGATCGGTTTGCCTTTTCACACACGGCTCGCGGCGGCAGATGTCGCGCGGGTGGTCGGCGAACTCAGCAGCGCGATCGAACGGCTTCGCACTGCGTGAACCTCAACATCGCTGCCACGCTGCCGCCGCCGCTCGGTGCTGCCCGGATCGGCTCTGCGGCCGACCGCGTAACGCACGTCCACGCGGCCAGTCAGTGCGGGTGCGCGCACTATCGCTCGGTCCAACCGTCCAAGCCGCGACATCGGGTCATGAAAGTGCACGGTGCCCGCTGCCGTCGTAGGGCGACGGCGCATGTCGATGATCCGCATTCTCGCGCCCCGATACACGGCGCGTCGTGCCGCACGAAACGCGACGAAGCCAGGTCAGGCGGCGGGTTTCCGTGGTCGTTTGCGAGTGGATTCGCACCTCTGTAATCTGGGATCGATTCTCTCAACGCGTCACGACTGATGAAGCTCACGGAACCCCTGATCGTCAACTTCGCGCCGAACGGCATGGTTCCCACCAAGGGCCAGACCGCGCACGTACCGATCGACACGAGGGAGATCGTCGACGACGTGCTCGCGTGTGCGCAGATCGGTGCCACGATGATCCATGTCCACGCGCGTCATGCCGACGGCACACCGAGCAGCGATCCAGAGCATTTCGCGCGCATCTTCGAACCGCTACGGCGCGCGAAACCCGATCTGATCCTGATCGCGACCACCAGCGGCCGAAATGTCTCCGAGCTCGAACGGCGTGCGGCCGTGCTTGGGCTAACCGGTTCGGCGAGGCCGGACATGGCGAGCCTGACGCTCAGTTCGATGAACTTTCCCGGTTCGGCGAGCGTGAACCCGCCCGATGTCGTCGCCGCGCTGGCGGCGCGGATGCAGGAGCGCGGGATCAAACCAGAACTCGAAGTGTTCGACCTCGGCATGGTCAACTACGCGAAGTACCTCATTCACAAGGGCCTGCTGACGCCGCCTCATTACTTCAACATCCTGCTGGGCAACATCGCGACGGCACAGGCGACGCTGCTGCATCTGGCCGCGATCGTCGGCGACCTTCCCGAAAACTCGGTGTGGTCGGTCGCCGGTATCGGCGATGCCCAGCTCGCTGTCAATGCCCTCGGCTGCGTCTATGCCGACGGCATTCGCGTCGGCATCGAAGACAACATCTGGTTCGACCCGCAGCGCACGCGGCTCGCCAGCAATCGCGAACTTGTGGCCCGCGTGGTCGAATTCGCGCGTGTTCTCGGACGGCCCGTCGCGAGTTGTGCCGAAGTGCACCGAAGGCTTGGCCTGCACCGCGCTGCCGCATGAAGCGACTCGTGATCTTCGGCGTCAGCAACCTGCTGAGCGATCTGTTCGACTGCGCGCTGGCGCTCGGCCACACCGACTTTCTCGTCGTGCCGAATGCAGAAGAAGTCGTGCGCCCGCGCACGCGCCCGTTCCGCGAACGCATCGCCGATCTGCCGCCGGGCGTACGCGCCGCGGTCGTTCCTCTGGAAGGGTTTGCAGCGGCGGAGGGCGACGTCCACTTTGTCGGGACTACGGCGGCGGCGCGCTTTCGGCTGGTGCGCGATCTGCGCGCGCGCTTCGGCATCCGGTTGGTGGTGTTGATCCACCCGTCCGCATACGTCTCGCCGCTGGCAGCGGTGGCCGAAGGCGTTTTCGTTGGTGCCGGCAGCGTGATCGGGCCGGCGGCCGTGCTGCACGAATGCGCATTCATCAATCGCTCCGCGTCGGTCGGCCACGACACCGTGATCGGGCCCTATGCTCGCGTGCAACCGGGTGCCAATCTCGGCGGACACATACGGATCGGCGCCTTCGTCACCGTCGGTATCGGCGCTGCAGTGGTGGAGGAAACCGTCGTCGGCGATGGTGCGCTGATCGCGGGCGGCGCGGTCGTCACGGCCGACGTCGAGCCCAACTGCATGGTCGCCGGCATTCCGGCGGTTGCCAAGAAGCTCCTCGAGGACAAGTTGCCGTCCTGGCGGGAACTCGATCCGCACCTGGCGCCGCCGGCCGTCGGGCGCGCCTGAGACGCGCAAGTTGGTGCAAATGCGCACGTGATTCAGTGCGGCGCCAACGACATCCACAACGGCAGGGTGACCATCGAAAGCAGCGTCTGCGCGGTGATGATGAATGCCACCGGCGCGGCATTGCCGCCCATGCGCGCGGCGAGCACATAGGCGGTCGATGCGGTCGGAAGCGCGGCGAACAGGATTAGCAATTGCGTCTGCAGGTCCGGCAACTGCAGCGCACGCGCTAGCAGAAATGCAATCGCCGGGTAGGCGACCAGCTTCACGGTGATGAAATAGCCAAGCGTTGCCCGCTGCGCATGCACGGCGGTCAGCGTCAGCCCGGCGCCGATGCACAGCAGCCCCAGGGCGATGCTCGCGTTGCCCAGCCGTCCCAGGAAAGTGGCCGTGAGCGCCGGCATCTTCCAGCCGAGCACATTGGTGAGCAGCCCGGCGACCGTGGCGATCAGCAAGGGATTGGCTGCCAGTTCACGCAGCACTCCGGTCCGCCGGTGCCGCGCGAGCGCGTACACCGCGAACAGATTCGCGAGCGGCACGCACACCGACATCACCAGCGCCAGCAACGCGATACCGCGCGGGCCGATCAACGATTGCGCCAGCGCGAAGGCAATGTAGGAGTTGAAGCGAAACGCGGTCTGCACGCAACCGGCGAACACATCGGACGGCGGATGCAGCAACGGCTTGGCGGCGAAGCCAAGCGCGACCGCACTCAGAAACGCACCCACCGCGGCGACCACCAGCATCACATCGGCGGCGAGCGAGAACTGCGCACCGTTGATCGAGTTGAACAGCAGCGCCGGGAAGAGAAGGTAGTAGACGAGCTTTTCCGCGCCGGTCCAGAAGCTGCGGTCGTAGCTCTGCGCGAATGCGCGGACCAGCAGCCAACCGAGCAGGATCAGCGCGAAATCCGGCAGGATCAGCAATGCGTTGGCGACCATCAGGCGCGATGTTCTTCTTCGTTGAGCATTGCCGCAAACCAGTACACGTGCATGCGAATTGCGGCTGTAAAGCCGCGAGTTTCCTCGATTCGCCGCGTTTGGCGCGCCTCTGCCGCACGCCTATAATCCGCGCCTCGCGTTGCTGCTGTAGCTCAGCTGGTAGAGCAACTGATTCGTAATCAGTAGGTCGGTGGT
>DAITAC010000243.1:0-1191 GCA_036824465.1 Burkholderiaceae bacterium | reverse complement strand
CACGCCTGCTGAGACGCCAGACCCGATCACTCAAAACATTGAATCCATCGCGGCGTTTTACAAACGCGAAGACGAGAAAGTCACCGGGTCGCAACGAATCGTGGAAGCCGTCAGCAATGTTGTGGGGCGGCCAATCTTCCTCGGCTGCATTGTTTTGTTCGTCACGCTGTGGATCCTCGCCAATGTCTTTGCACGACAGATGGGCACGGTGGAGTTTGACCCGCCACCGTTTTACTGGCTCGGAGGGATTGTTGGTCTGGCGTCTTTGCTGACAACGACAGTCGTTCTGATAAGACAAGAGCGGCTCGCCAGGCTTGAGGAGCGGCGGGAACATCTCGATCTGCAAGTCAACCTCTTGACCGAGCAGAAGACCACCAAGCTCATCCATCTATTCGAAGAGTTGCGACGGGATTTGCCGATGGTCAAGAATCGTCATGATCCGGAGTCGGAAGCAATGCAGCAGCCGACCGACCCGCATCGGGTCCTTGCCGAAATCGTTGAAGTCGGCATTACGGCGGAAACCGCGAAACGGGACGGCGAAACAAAGAAGGCGTCCTCGTAGATTTGACGCGCCTGCGCCCCTTGCCGCATACCGGCGCTCGGCTCGGAGTTCCAGCGCACCAGCGCACGCCTCGAAGTTCCAGCGCACAGGGTCGCCCACCTTGAATTCATGACTCGTGCTCGTTTTCATCCTGAGCCAGCAACTGGCGGGCACGTGACCGCCTTGCAGTTCGATCCGAATGCTGCGCTCGGCGCCACTTCTCGCATCGCGCACCGCCACCGGGACAAACGAGGCGTCGGGGATAGGGAAATCAAACGCTCGTTTTCCGCACCGAGGGACGGAGGACCGGTGATCGTGGCAAGCGTTGGCGCATGGTAGGGGGCCGAAGGCAAGCGGATCGCCGTTGAACGATCGCACTGACCCATTGGCAGAGTCGTCGGGCAGCCGAGAAGGACCGGTCGCTGCGCGGGTCGGTCGTGGGCACGTACTGCCCCGCCTGCGCCCGGGGCAGCGAGCGGTTCGATGACACAGCGGTGGTCCAGGTCAGGCCGCCTGCAGCCGCCGATGCGAGCGCGCCGGTGCCCGCGGCGGTGGCCGAGCGGCCAGGCCCAGATGGGTGAGGATGCGCTCGATCACCGGTAGCTCGACGATGGCGGTGACACGTCTGTGCGCGCACCCCGGCTCGGGCG
>DAITAC010000205.1:0-3891 GCA_036824465.1 Burkholderiaceae bacterium | reverse complement strand
CGGGCTGAGGTCGGTGGGGACGCTTCGATTTTCTGGTCCAGAAATTACTTTAGGGCTTGTGCGATTGGCGGCGGCACGCTCGCACTGGCGATCGACGCGGTTTGCAGTTTGCTGACCGTCGCCGAGCGGCGCTCGAAGGTTCCTTGATGGCCGTCTTTGACCGTAGCTTCTCGCGATGAATCCGGTCACCATGGATGTTCAGCGGCGTCAGGTCGGGTCGGTGCGACCAATCCAGCAATTGGGCTCCCGATGCTGATGAGCCACCGCGATGACGTCGATGTGATCAGGCTCGATCGACTACAGCAACTTGTACACGGCCTCGGCCGCTAGCGGGCCAGCGAGCCAATGGAATGAAGATGCAGGTTCTGCACGTACAGGCGATCCGCCGTTTCCGTGACGCCGGTTGTCTCCGGATAACTGCCCGACGGGTCCTGCAGATCGGCAACCACCTTGCCGTCTTCTGTAAACGCAAAGACATGCCCGTATTTCTTCGGCAGAGGCCAAAGCATCCGGGGCAGGCGCAGCGTCACTTCGCGCAAGAAGGGCTTGTCGGCCATCGCATCGACCTTGGGACTGCGCGGCCCGGTGAAGCCCAGCCAGATCCTGCCGTCCAACCCTCGCATCAGGTTATCGGGGTAGCCGGGCAGGTTGTCGAACAACACCGTAGCTTGTGGCGAGGCTCGACTCACATCGAGATTGGCGGCCGCCACGTCGATCTTCCAGACGCGAAATCGACCCGTCTCGGCGACGAACAAGGTGCGCTCATCACGACTTAGCGCCACTCCGTTGGCAAAGCTCAAGCCTCTGGCGATGATGCGGGTGGTCCTGCTGGCGGGGTCGTACTCAAGGACACGGCCGGTCGCCGCCTGTTCCAGGATGTCCAGTACTCCGGCTTCGAAGGTTCCGCCCCACTGCGCCGGTGAAAAGCGTCCCGAGGCATCCGTGAAAAAAACCTTGCCCGTGCTCGCGACCACAACCGCGTCCGCATACCGGATGGGGTCGCCATCCACCTGATCGGTCAGGACCGTGACCCTGCGGTCCGGACTGATGGCGAGCAGTCCTTTGATGGCGTCAGCGGCGATGAGGTTGCCTGTGGCATCGAAGTCGAATCCAAGCACTCGCCCGCCGGTTTCCGCGAACACTTCCCGCGTCGTCCCGTCCGGATTCATCCTGAGTACGCGACCACCGGCGACTGCCGCGTAGAGCTTGCCGTCGCGGGCCAGCACGATGTGCTCCGGCCCCGCTTCTGCGCCAAGCGAGATCAGGTTCAGGCGGGCCAGTTTTTCATTGGCCGCGTGCGCGCCTGTGTAACCGGGTGCAGCAGGCACCTTCCACGCGACGGCCCGAATCGGTACCGGCCATAGGGACAAGTAGGCGACCAGCGCAATGACACCCAGCGCGAGTACCCAGAGGATCCTTTTCATGGCGCGCTCCGTTCACCAGTTCGTCGACCGCGGTTTCGAATGATGTCCGCTTTCGCATCAACTGGACAGCGCGGAAAAGTGCCGGCTACCCGGCTGCAAGCACGCCATCTGAAAGCAGATCACGGAACACGGCACGCTGTAAACGGGTCACAGCAACTGATCCCGTGCGCTGCGCCTTGCGCACGAAGTCGCCCTAGGCAAACAGGGTGAGATCGTCTGGCAGTTCGACCGACCTCGCAGTTTCCAATTCGCGTGTGTGATCAGCGGCCACGTCATGGTGCATCAATTGATCAGAGAGCAGGTGCGCCGCGCCGGTCCTACGATCCGGCTCGACGTCCATGCGCTGTTGCAGCGTCCGGATCACGAAGCCGCGCTGATCAGCGCCGGCGAAAGGGGCGTGCGTGCGCAATGTCCGGCACGGCTTGAAAGGCTCGGAAGATGCACGGCTGCAAACGACACTCCAGCAGCGCGAGCGGCCGATGGTTCTCTTGCGCTAACGCAAACGCACCGCTCGCACTCGCCGCTAGCCTGCGCGCTGAGGCCGTGTGTAACGTTTAGCGTTACGATAGCGGCCGGTAATCCAGATGAAACTCAACCGCCTCCTCCGCCTGCGCACGATCGTCGCCGTGCTCTGCGCACTGTTGCTGACGCAATGGGCGCTGGCCGCGCACGCCTGTCCGGCATTCAAGCTGGCGAGTTCGGGGCCGAGCGAGTCGCAGGCTGCTCTCAGCCTGGCGAACGCTGACGCCGCAGCGACCGGATGCGCGCATCAAGGCCAACCCGAGTCGACTCTCTGCTACAAGCACTGCAATTCCGACGAGCAGGTTTCCGGTGGCATCTCGGTCGTTTTTGCCGCCCCGCCGCCAGCGCTCCGGATTGAACGCGCTCCGGATCTGCCTCAGATTGCGTCGCCTGCGCCACATCTCGGCCTGGCGCATGCGACCGCACCACCACTCATCATTCTCTACTGCGTCTCCCTGACCTGAGGTCGGCATGCGCGGCCACGCGCCCGCGCTTCGCCTCTTGATCCAGGTTCCCGGTCGAACGTCGACCGCTTGAAGGAGAAACGCATGAACACCGGTATATCCCGTCGCGCTGTATTGCAGGCGCTCGCAGTCTTGACCGTCGCACCGCTGTCGGCCGGCGCGCAGACCGCATTGCCGCTGCTCGAGGTCTACAAGAGTCCGAGCTGTGGCTGCTGCAAGGACTGGATCAGACATCTCGAAGCCAGCGGCTTCAAGGTGAAGGTCAATGACGTCGAGGACTCGCGAACCTGGCGCGCACGCTTCGGCATGCCGGACAAGTTCGGCTCTTGCCACACTGCGGTGGTGGGCGGCTACGTGGTCGAAGGCCACGTGCCGGCCGCCGAAGTCAAGCGGCTGCTGCGCGACAAGCCGGCCGCGCTCGGCATCGCCGTGCCGGGCATGCCGATCGGCTCGCCCGGCATGGACGGCCCGGAGTACAAGGGGCAGAAGGACATGTTCAACGTGTTGCTGGTCGCAGAAGATGGCACAGCGCGCGTCTGGGCGAGCTACAAGTGAGGTCATCACTGTGAAACCGCTGGTCAGATTCCTCGCGGCCTGTGCGCCGCTGGCGTGCAGCGTGGCGCTGGCGCAATTGCCGGCCTCCATGCCGACGGCGCCACCCGATCTGGGCGCCACGCTCGACGGACTCCTCACGTACGCGGCCGCGCGCCATCCTGAACTGCGCTCGATGCGGCTTGAAGCCGACGCCGCCGCGCAGCGCGTGCTGCCGGCAGGCGCCCTGCCCGACCCGATGTTCCAGATTGAATTGCGAGACATCGACAACGGCGGCGCGTCGAGCCCGAACCTGCTGCCCGGGCGCGTCGGTGCCACGCGCTATCAGCTCCGGCAGACGTTTCCGTCGTGGGGCAAGCGCGATGCGAAGCGCGACGCGGCGCAGGCCAGCGCCGATGAGGCGGCGCATCGTACCGACGCCACCTGGACTGAGCTCTCGATGCGCATCAAATCCACGTTCGCGCGCTACCAGCAGGCGACGGCCAGCCTGGGCCAGAACCGCGAAGTGCTCGCGCTGATCGACCGGATCGAATCGGTCGCGCAGGTGCGCTACGCGGGCGGACTCGCTCCGCAGCAGGACGCCATTCGCGCGCAGGTCGAACGTACGACGATGCGCACCGACATCGCCATGCTCGAGGCCGATATTTCATCGACCCGGGCGCGGCTGAACGGACTGCTCGCGCGCACCTCCGATGCGCCGCTCGCGGAGCCGCTCGGCGAAGGCGTGCTGCCGTCGCTGGCGAAGGTCGATCTGGCATCGCTGCGCGAACGCGTGCTGGCGCGCAACCCGCAACTGAAAGCCGAGGATGCGCGCATCCGCGCCGCCGAGAAGAACAAGGACTCCGTGTTCGCGAATCGCTATCCGGAATTCACCTTCGGCCTGTCACCGATCCAGATGCGCAACCGCATCGCCGAGTGGGAACTGATGT
>DAITAC010000029.1:0-41288 GCA_036824465.1 Burkholderiaceae bacterium | reverse complement strand
AGTCTGCTCAGACGAGCGCCGCGATTCCGGCGCGCAGCGTCCGGAATCGCCTTATTTGACGCGCGTGAGCTTCGGCCGATCGCCGGGCTTCGGCGCTGGCGGCGTCGGTTCCGGATTAGGTTCGGTGCGCGCGTTGGTCGCCGTTTCGACCGGCACCAGCGATCCGCGTTCGCGCGCACTTTCCGCCGCAGACGGCAACATCGCCGGCGCAGTCGCCATGGCTCCTCCCGCCGTCTCACCACGCGGCACCTCAAATGCCATTCCCTGCCCGTTCTCGCGTGCGTACACGGCAATCACGCGACCGATCGGCACGTACACCTCGCGCGGCACGCCGCTGAAGCGCGCCTGGAACTCGATCGTGTCATTGCCGATCTTCAGCCGGTTGGTCGCAAGCGCGGACAGGTTCAGAACGATTTCGCCGTTCTTGACGAACTCCATCGGCACTCGCACCGATTCATCGACGGCGACCGCGACGTAGGGCGTGAATCCAGCGTCGGTGCACCAGTCGTAGATGGCGCGGATCAGGTAAGGCTTGGTGGAGACTTCAGACATAGGTCAGTCGGCGGTCGGCAGTTATCAGGCACGACGATACGCCGGGAGCGCAACAGCTGCCGACTGAAGACTGCCAACTGCGGACGCCCTTAGCGCCGCATGACCTTTTCGCTCGGCGTCAGCGCCTCGATATAGGCCGGCCGGCTGAAGATTCGTTCGGCATACTTCATCAGTGGCGCGGCGCTCTTGGGCAGGTCGATCCCGTAGTGATCCAGCCGCCACAGCAACGGTGCGATCGCGACATCGAGCATCGAGAAGTCGTCGCCGAGCATGTACTTGTTCTTCAGCAGGATCGGCGCGAGTTGCGTCAAACGGTCGCGGATCAGGAGCTTGCCCTTGTCGACCGCCTTCTGGTTGTTGCTGTTCTCCAGCGTTTGCACATGAACGAACAGCTCGCGCTCAAAATTGAACAGGAACAGCCGCGCGCGCGCGCGCATCACCGGGTCGGCCGGCATCAGCTGCGGGTGCGGGAAGCGCTCGTCGATGTATTCGTTGATGATGTTCGACTCGTACAGGATCAGGTCACGCTCGACCAGGATCGGCACCTGCCCGTAAGGATTCATCACATTGATGTCCTCGGGCTTGTTGAACAGATCGACGTCCTTGATTTCGAAGTCCATGCCCTTTTCGAAAAGGACAAAGCGGCAGCGCTGCGAGAACGGGCAGGTGGTTCCGGAATAGAGCACCATCATTAGTCATCCCTTGAAAACAATTCAGGGTGAGGCAGTCGCCTCACCCCGCAATCAACGGCGCAGCCGCTCGGCGCGGCTGTGCCGAGCGGCTACTTGATGTCCTTCCAGTACGTTCGGTTCAGCCACCAGGCAAGGACCGTGAAGAAGGATAGAAACACCAGCACCCATACGCCGATCCGCACGCGGGTCGCTCCGCTTGGATCGGTCATGAAATTCAGATAGGCGACCAGGTCGGCCACGTCAGCGTCGAACTGGCGCGCCGCTGCGGTATCGGCCGGCTTGAAGCTGACCTCAGTCGACTCATCGAAGTGACCCTTGAGCGGCGTCCGGGTGACGGTTGCGTTGCCGGCATCGTCGAAGACGGATAGTTGACGCACCGACGACGAGGTCTTCGTCTTTTCGTCCTCGACATGCAGCACGCGCTCAATCGTCAGTTCGCGCGGCCCCTGTCGCTCCCACAGAATGTGCGGCATCGCGATGCTCGGATAAGCGACATTGTTCCAGCCGGTCGGGCTTGATGCGTCACGGTAGTACCCGCGCAGCAATGTGTAGAGGTAGTCGGTGCCCTTGTATTCGAATGACGTGCGCGCGCGTGTGATCACGGACAGATCGGGGGGCGCCTTGCCGAACCATGCCTTGGCGTCCCTCGGCCGCAAGGACACTGTCATCAGGTCGCCGACTTTCTGGTTGCCGAAAATCAGGAAATCCTTGATCTGGCGCTCATCCAGGCCAATGTCCTGCAGACGGTTCCAGCGCATCAGATTCGCGCTGTGGCAGTTCAGGCAGTAGTTCGCGAAAAGGCGTGCACCGTTCTGCAGTGCGGCCAGGTCGTGCGCGCGGGCCTCGGGCCAGTGATCCAGGTGGATCTCGGCGCCCGAAGCGCGGGCGTTCGATCCGATGCTGGCGAAGATCACCAACGCAACCGACGCCGCGACCGATGCAATCAACTTCTTCATGTTGTTGTTCCTCTTCCCGTCAGTGCGCCGCGAACGTGACGCGGGCGGGCACGGGTTTGAACTCGCCCATCCGGCTCCACCAGGGCATCAGCAGGAAGAATGCGAGATACAGGAAGGTGAGCACCTGCGACATCAGGTTGCGGGTGTCTTCCGGCGGCTGCGTGCCGAAGTAGCCGAGCACCAGAAATATGACCACGAACGCGATCAGACACCAGAAGTGCCAGCCGGGCCGGTAGCGAATCGACCGTGCTGGCGACTGATCCAGCCACGGCAGGCCGAAGAAGATCAATACCGACACGCCCATCAGCACCACGCCCCAGAACTTCGGATCGAGCTTGAGCCCCGGAACGACCATGAACACGACCAGAATCAGAGCGATGCCGAGCGTGGCGATCCGAGCGGCCGAGTTCTTCAGGGAAAGGAACACCAGCAGCGCGTACGCGACCGTGAAGGCCGCAAGCACCCACATGAAGTACTCGGTGGTGGCGCGCAGGATCGAGTAGTACGGCGTGAAATACCACACCGGCGCAATGTGGAGCGGGCCCTGGAACGGATCGGCTGGGATGAAGTTGTTCCACTCGAGGAAGTAACCGCCCATTTCAGGCGCCAGGAACAGCACGGCGAAGAACGCAATGAGGAACAGCGACAGCCAGTAGATATCGTGCACCGTGTAGTACGGGTGAAACGGGATCCCGTCGAGCGGCCTTCCGGTCTTCGGATCCAGCGTGTCCTTGATCTCCATGCCGTCCGGATTGTTCGATCCGACGTCATGCAGCGCCAGAATATGGGCAACGACCAGGCCCAGCAGCACAAGCGGAATCGCGATCACATGGAACGCGAAGAAGCGGTTGAGCGTCGCGTCGCCAATCACGTAGTCGCCACGGATCAAAACCGCCAGGTCCGGACCGATCACCGGAATGGCACCGAACAGGTTGACGATCACCTGCGCACCCCAGTAGCTCATCTGGCCCCACGGCAGCAGGTAGCCGAAGAACGCTTCGCCCATCAGGCTCAGGAAGATCAGGCAACCGAAGATCCACACCAGTTCACGCGGCTTGCGGTAACTGCCATACAGCAAACCGCGGAACATGTGCAGGTAGACGACGATGAAGAAGAACGACGCCCCCGTGGAATGCATGTAGCGGATGAACCACCCGCCTTGCACTTCGCGCATGATGTACTCGACCGACGCAAATGCACTGGCCGCGTCCGGCTTGTAGTTCATGGTGAGAAAGATGCCGGTCGCGATCTGCATCACCAGCGCGGTGATCGCCAGCCCGCCAAAGATGTACCAGAAGTTGAGATTCTTCGGCGCGTAATACTCAGCAAGGTGTTTCTTGTATTCCGACATCAGCGTCGGCATACGCGCATCGAACCACCCGAGCAGGCCCTTGTATTCGGTCTTGTGCAGTCCCATCGTGCGGTCCCCGTTCAGGCCTTGGAGTCGTCGCCGATCAGCACGACGGTGTCGGACAGGTATTTGTGCGGCGGCACCTCAAGATTGTCAGGCGCCGGCTTGTTCTTGAACACGCGACCCGCCACGTCAAAGGTCGAGCCGTGGCAAGGACAGAGAAAGCCGGGGTCGTTGCCGAGCGGCGCGGCCGCTCCCGCGGCCAGCGGTCCGAGCGGATTGCAGCCGAGGTGCGAGCAGATGCCGATCGCAATGAAGTATTCGGGCTTGATCGACCGATACTCGTTCATCGCATAGGCGGGCGTTGGAAACGCCGTGCGTTTTGACGCCGGGTCGGCGACTTCGCCTTCCGTCTTCTTCAGCGACGCGAGCATTTCCGGCGTCCGCCGCAAGACCCAGACCGGCTTGCCGCGCCACTCGACGGTCATTTTCTCGCCTAGCGCAAGTTGCGAGAGATCTGCGACCACCGGCGCGCCCGCCGCCTTGGCGCGCTCCGAGGGCGTAAGCGAGGCTACGAACGGAACCGCGGCTGCAACACAGCCCGCACCACCCACGACACCGGTCATCAGCAGCGCGGCGCGCCGGCTGTCATCGACGGCATCGTTCGATTCAGTCATGGACATGGGATTCTTTGCGAAGGAGGACGGGAAAAGCGGGCGCAAACCGCGCGCGGCGCGGGATTTTACCGTATACGGTCGCGTTGTCCTGGCAGACCGGTATGTCAACCACACAAGACCGAATCGGCGCATCGCCACCTCAGGCGATCGCGGACGCTTCGGCGGAAAACCTGCGGGCGATAATCACTCTGCCGCTGGCCCGTCCAGACCGGCGGCTTTCGGGAGGAGTTCAAAGAATGAGCATTGGAAGTGAGTTTCGTGAGTTTGCCCTCAAGGGCAACGTGATGGATCTGGCGGTCGGCGTGATCATCGGCGCCGCGTTCGGCAAGATCGTCGACTCGCTGGTGAAGGACGTGATCATGCCGATCGTCAACTTCATCGCTGGTGGGCAGATCGACTTCTCCAACAAGTACTGGGTTCTGTCCGGCAATGTGCCGGCCGGAGCCACGCTGGCCGACGCGCAGAAAGTGGGGACGGTGTTTGCGTGGGGAAGCTTCGTGACGGTTTCGATCAACTTCATCATTCTGGCGTTCATCATCTTCTGGATGGTCAAGGCGATGAACAAGATGAAGCGCGAGGCACCGCCGGCGCCGCCCGCCGCGCCATCGGAAGACGTCGTCCTCCTGCGTGAAATCCGCGACGCGGTAAGGAAGAAATAGCAGTCAATTCGCCGCCGACGGGGCGCTATGCGCCCGGTCTTGTTCTGGCGCACCGCCCGGCTCGGCCGCACCGCGCCGATACAATCCTTTCTCTTCGATCTGAGGACTGCCTTTTCGCATGCTCCGCCGCCTCTGGCTGGTGTTCGCGCAGGCGACCACCGTCGGCCTCGCTGTGCTTTTCATCGTCACCACGCTGAAACCCGAATGGCTGCGACGCACGCCATTGCAGGTTTCCACGCCGATGGTGCGCGAGGTGTCGATCCAGCAGGTCGCCAGCCCGCCGGGCCGCGCCGGGCTGGCCAGTTCGTATTCGGATGCCGCCAAGCGGGCAATGCCGGCCGTCGTCAGCGTCTACACGACGAAAGAGATCCGCCACACGCCGGCCATCGACGATCCGCTGTTCGAACGTTTCTTTGGCGATCGGGGGCGCGGCCAGTCAGAGCGGATTTCGAGCCTGGGTTCGGGCGTCATCGCGTCGGCCGACGGCTACATCCTGACCAACCACCACGTGGTGCAGGCAGCCGACGAGATTGCGATTGCGCTCGCTGATGGTCGCCGCTTCGACGCAAAACTGATCGGTGCCGACCCCGAGACCGATCTGGCGGTGCTGCGGATCGATGCGCCGAAGCTGCCCGTCATCACTTTCGGCCGCGCGGAGGTGCTGTCGGTCGGCGATGTCGTGCTCGCAATCGGCAATCCCTTTGATGTGGGCCAGACGGTGACGATGGGCATTGTCTCCGCACTCGGACGCAACAATCTCGGCATCAATCGCTTTGAAAATTTTATCCAGACCGATGCGGCGATCAACCAGGGCAATTCCGGCGGCGCGCTGGTGGACAGCAACGGCAACCTGGTAGGTATCAACTCGGCAATCTACTCGCGCAGCGGCGGCTCAATCGGCATTGGGTTTGCGATACCGTCGACGATCGTCACCCAGGTGATGGAACAGTTGATCAAATCGGGGAAGGTCGTGCGCGGATATTTCGGCATCGAGCCGGTCGACATCACGCCCGAACTGGTGGAAGCACTGAAACTCGCGCGCAACGAGGGCGTGGTGGTGCGCGGCGTCCAGCGCAGCGCCCCCGCGGGCCGCGCCGGCATGGAACCGGGTGACGTGATGCTGTCGATCAACAACGTCAGCGTGCGCGACACGCCCGGGATGCTGAATCAGATTGCGCAGCTTGCGCCCGGCAGCGTTGCCAAGGTCAAGGTCCTGCGGGCCGGCCGCGAGGTCGATCTCGATGTGACCGTCGGCGAACGACCGATTCCACAGGAGCGGAAGTAGGCTTAGTTCGCCCTGATGCGCGCCGCCAGTTCGCGCGCCTTGACCTTTGCAACCTCGTCGCCGTGCGCCGCCGCCTGCACATACCAGTAGACGGCGCGTTCGAGACTCTTAACGACGCCGTCGCCGTTCTCGTACATGCTGGCAATGATGTAGCAGGCGCCTTCGTCCCCCTGCTCCGCTGCGCGCTCGTACCATTTGGCGGCCTGTCGGTAATCCCTGGGCGCGCCGCGGCCAAGAAAGAACTGCGTGGCCGCGCTGACCTGCGCATCACGCCAGCCCTGCTCGGCAGCCTTGAGGTACCAGGTTGTCGCGTCAGCGGGCGACTTGCCGACGTTCTCGCCGCGGTCATACATCACGGCGAGCGAATACTGAGCCCGCGCCAGACCGTTTTCTGCCGCCTTGCGCAGCCAGACCACGCCCTCCCGCGGGTCAGCGCGCGTGCCGTCGCCATTGACGAGCATTACGGCGAGGTTGAACTGCGCGACGCGCTGGTTGCGTTCAGCCGCCTTCCGGAAGTGGGTGAGCGCCTTGATCCGATCGGCCGCCTGATATGCGGCCCAGCCGCGAGCCAGATCGACATCGTCGTCCGGCACGATCTGAAGCCTTTGCGCGAACGCACTCGCCCCGATCAGCACGAGGAGTGCGAACACAATTTGAGCTGTCCTCATGCGTGCTTGGTCGCGCGGGCGGCTGCGATCTGACAGTTCAGGAAGAACTGCTTTCGGTCGCCGCTTGTTCTGCCTCACCGCGCGGCGTGACAAACCGGCCGCATTGAAGGCCGAGTTCGTACAGCAAGCACAGCGGCACAGCCAGCAGCAACTGCGACAGCACGTCGGGCGGCGTGAAGATCGCGGCAACGATGAATGCGCCGACGATCACATACGGCCGTGCCTGCCTGAGCTTTTCGACCGAGGCGATGCCGAAACGTATCAGCAGCACGACCGCGATCGGCATTTCAAATGCCACCCCAAAAGCGAGGAACATCGTCATCACGAAACTGAAATACGCCTCGATATCCGGCGCCACATTGACCGTCGAAGGCGCAAATCCAGCGATGAAGCGGAACACGACGCCGAACACGATGAAATAGCAGTACGCCACGCCGAGCGCGAACATCAGAACGCTGGTGATGATGACCGGCGCTGCGAGCTTCTTCTCGTGCTGGTACAGGCCTGGCGCAACAAATGCCCACGCCTGATAAAGCACGTACGGCAACGCGATCAGAAAGGCCGAAAACAGCGTGACTTTCAGCGGCACCAGGAAGGGCGTGATCACGCCGGTGGCGAGCAGCTTGGTGCCGGCCGGCAAGGCCATCATCATCGGTTCCGACAGCAGTTCGAAGATCTGCTTCATGAACGGCGTCAGCGCGAGGAAGACAATCACCACCGCAAACGCTGCCCGCACCAGGCGCTGGCGCAATTCGATCAGGTGCGACAGGAAGCTTTGTTCCTGATCGGGCGCTTCCGGCGCCGGAGGGGGTGTGCTCATCGGCGAATGCGCGGGCGATTGACGCGACCCCGCGGCGCGTACTTGCGCCGGGTCCCCGCGTATGCGTCCGGCCGCGCGAGTTCGCGTTTGAGTCGCGCGATTTCTTCCGCGAGTTCATCAACCGACGGACCGGGCTTGTAGCGCTTGGGAAAGGTCTGGCGCTGCCAGCTCTCGCCCGCACCTTCCCACGAATAGTCGGTGGACGATGCCGCTTCAGTGGACGCGCTGATGTCGCTCGCGGCCTTGTTCAAGTCCGCTTCGGCGCCCTGCACCGCGGACTGCACCGATTGCGCGGCAGTGCGCGCTTCCTCCTGCAGTTTCTTGAGTTCCGAAAGTTCGATCTCGCGATTGATGTCCGACTTGACCTGGCTGACGTAACGCTGCGCCTTGCCGAGCCAGTCGCCCACAGTGCGCGCAACCTTGGGCAATCGCTCAGGGCCGAGGACGATGAGCGCCACGGAGCCGATGACCGCCAGTTCACCGAAGCTGAAATCGAACATGGATGGATACCGCGCGGGTCAGCAGATAACGAGTGACGTGGCCCGCTGCCCGTCACGCTCGCCCGCGCAATCGATCGGAGTCGATCAGGAAGACGACTTTTCCTTGGCCTGCACGTCGATGGTCTGACCACCGACCTGCTTGCTCTCTTCGACCTTCGCCGCGGGCTTGGAAGCTTCGGCATTGCCCTCGGCCATGCCTTCCTTGAAGCCCTTGATCGCGCCGCCGAGATCCTTGCCGATGTTCTTCAGCTTGCTGGTACCAAACACCAGCACGATGACCAGCAAGACGATCAACCAGTGCCAAATCGAGAACGAACCCATTGTCAGCTCCTACAGACGTTTCCACGGCCGGGCGCCGCCCAGCACGTGCACGTGCAAGTGATAGACCTCTTGCCCGCCGTCCGGGCCATTATTGATGACGACACGGTATCCATTCGTGGCGCCCTGTTCTCGTGCCAGCCGCGGTGCGAGGAGCAACATTCTACCCAACAGCTTTTCATGTTTCTCGTCTGCGTCCGCGAGCGTCGCGAAGTGTTCCCTCGGCACCATCAGCAGATGTACCGGTGCGGCAGGATGGATGTCGGGGAAGACGACGAAGTCGTCGTCCTCGTAAACCTTCTTGGCGGGCAGTTCGCCTTTGGCAATTCGGCAGAAGATGCAGTTCGGATCGTGCGTCATAAGGGCAGTTGGGAGTTGGCAGTCGGCTGACAGGCGTCGGCGTCAGGCGTCGCGGGCGCGGGCTTTGCGCGCCGCTTTCTCTTCCAGCCCGGACGTTCCGGCACGGCGATCGAGTTCGGCCAGGACCTGTTCGGGGCGCAGGCCATGGTGCGCCAGCATGACCAGGCAATGAAACCAGAGGTCGGCGGTTTCGGCAACGATGCGGTCCGGCAGGCCGTCCTTCACCGCCATCACGGTCTCGGTCGCCTCCTCGCCAATCTTCTTCAGGATCGAGTCCGGCGCGCCCGCAAACAGGCGCGCGACATACGACTTGTCCGGATCGCCGCCCTTGCGCGATTCGATGATGTCGGCGAGTTTGCGCAGTGTTTCGTCGTTCATTTGCGGTAGATGAGGTCGGGGTCCTTCAGTACCGGATCGACCGTGCGCCAGGAGTCCCCGTCAAGCCTGCGGAAGAAGCAGCTCTCGCGGCCAGTATGGCAGGCGATGCCGCCGCCCTGCTCGACCCGGTAGAGGATGACATCGCCGTCGCAGTCGAGGCGCATCTCCTTCACTTGCTGCCGATGGCCCGATTCCTCGCCCTTGCGCCATAGCTTCGCCCGGGAACGTGAGTAATACACCGCTTGGCCGGTCGAAGCCGTTTCGGCGAGCGCCTCGCGGTTCGCCCACGCGACCATCAGCACGCGCCCGCTGGCGGCGTCCTGCGCGATCACGGTCACCAGGTCGCGCTCGTCAAAGACGACGTCGTCCAGCCAGTTCATTGGGCGACCTCGTCGATGCACGCCAGGGATTCGCGCCGTTCGGTGGCGCTCGGGACTGCCGTGGGGCGAGCCGGCATGCTCATGAAAGCCTCATCGCAATGCCCTGCGCCGCCATGAACTGCTTGGCCTGCCGCACCGTGAATTCACCGTAGTGGAAGATCGATGCCGCCAGGACTGCATCGGCGCCGCCGCGGGTGATCCCATCGGCCATATGCTGCAAGGTGCCCACGCCGCCGGAGGCAATCACCGGAATCGGCACCGCGTCACAGACCGCGCGTGTGAGCTCGAGGTCGAAACCGAGTTTGGTGCCGTCGCGGTCCATGCTGGTCAGCAGGACTTCACCGGCGCCCAGGTCGCTCACCCTGCGCGCCCAGCCGACTGCGTCCAGCCCGGTGGGCGTCCGGCCGCCGTGGGTGAACACCTCCCAGCCTTTCGAGGCGTCATGCGCCTGGCGACGCCGCGCGTCGATCGCCACGACAATGCACTGCGATCCGAAGCGCGCGGTCGCCTCGGCGACAAGCTGCGGATCCTGCACTGCGGCGGTGTTGATCGAAATCTTGTCGGCACCGGCATTGAGAAGGCGGCGCACGTCCTCAACCTTGCGCACGCCGCCGCCGACCGTGAGTGGAATGAATACCTGCTCGGCGACCGACTCGATGACATGCAGGATGATGTCGCGCTGATCCGAGCTCGCCGTGATGTCGAGGAACGTCAGCTCGTCGGCGCCCTGCTCGTCATAGCGCCGCGCGATTTCGACCGGATCGCCGGCATCGCGCAACTGGACGAAATTGACCCCCTTGACCACACGGCCGGCGGTCACGTCGAGGCAGGGAATGATGCGTTTGGCGAGCATGGCGCTTGGCCGCAATTCGGGCTCAAGGATACCGAGCCCGAAGCCACACTGCTGATTTGGTTAGCCGACGCATTTATTCGGAGCCCGCCAAAGCGAGCAGGTCGCCACGCGCGACGCGTCTCGCCGAACGGACATGGCACCCGAGGCGTCCGGGCGACTTCGTCACCCCGGCTGACCGCGGTCAAGTTGTCAGAAACCGAGCGGGCCAATCTGCAAGTGGAAGGAGTGATGAGATGGCCTTCCCGCCGGCGGGAGGAGCCCGCCAGCGCTCTCGGCAATGGCGTCAGGAGGCTGCAAATGAAACGTTCTCCTCTTATCACCGCCGCGCTTGTTGGACTGTCACTGCTTTGCGCGACCAGCGCTGCACTGGCGCAGGGGAAATCCGACTTCGGCAAGCGGGAATACGATTCGAACTGCGCCGGGTGCCACGGGACCAAGGGTCACGGTGACGGGCCTTACAACTCGTACCTGACCAAGAGTTCGTCGGACCTGTCGGCCGTCGCGAAGAAGAACGGCGGCGTGTTTCCGTACCAGCGGCTGTATGAAGTAATCGACGGGCGGCAGGCAGTCGCACTGCATGGGCCACGCGATATGCCGATCTGGGGCGCGGACTATCTCGCGAAAGCGGCTGGTGATTACATGGACGTTCCGTACGATCCGGAAGTCTATGTGCGCAACCGCGTCGCCGCCCTGCTCGACTACGTCGCCCGGTTGCAGGTGAAGTGAGGCGCTGACGAGATTCCGGGTGCGTTCGTCCGCCGGCGCACGTACTGGTCCGCGGCGTATGCGCGACAACGGGCCCGGGCGGGGTCAGCCGTCCTCTCTGAGCGCATCCGCGCGCGTCTGCGCGGTCTTGAAATCGAGCGTGCCTTCGTAAAGCGCGCGGCCCAGTATCGCGGCCTCGATACCTTCGTCTTCGACGGTGCACAACTGCTCGATGTCTGCCATGCCGGCGACGCCACCGCTGGCGATCACCGGAATCTTGACCGCGCGCGCGAGCTCGACCGTCGCCTCGATGTTGACGCCGGAGAGCATCCCGTCGCGACCGATGTCGGTGTACAGGATCGCATCGACCCCGTAATCCTCGAACTTCTTTGCCAGGTCGATCACGTCGTGGCCGGTCAGCTTGCTCCAGCCATCGGTCATCACCTTGCCTCCTTTGGCGTCCAGGGCCACGATCACATGGCCGCCGAATGCGCTGCAGGCGTCGTGGAGGTAGCCGGGATTCTTGACCGCGGCGGTGCCGATCACGACGTAGCGCACGCCATCATCGATATAGCGTTCGATCGTGTCCATGTCGCGGATACCGCCGCCCAGTTGCACCGGCACGTCTTCGCCGACCGCCTTGACGATTCGCTTGATCACGCCTTCGTTGACCGGGCGTCCCGTGCGCGCGCCGTTCAGATCGACGATGTGCAGGCGCCGCGCCCCTTGTTCGAGCCAGTGCCGGGCCATCGCGACCGGGTCTTCCGAGAACACGGTGACGTCCTTCATATCGCCCTGGCGCAGGCGAACGCACTTGCCGTCTTTCAGGTCGATGGCGGGAATCAGCAGCATTGAGATCTTGGGGGTACAGCGCGGGGTCGAATCGTCGCTGCGAGCGGGGACAGTGGAAGGCGCCGGAGGGGCCAGAATCAGGGATTCCAGCGGGTGAAGTTCTCGTAAAGCCTGAGTCCGGAGGCGGCGCTTTTTTCGGGATGGAACTGCGTGGCGAAAATATTATCCCGCGCGACCGCACAGGTAAAGGTCACACCATAGTCCGAATCGCCGACCGTCAGTCGCTGATCGGCGGGCGCGACGTAATAGCTATGGACGAAGTAGAAGTAATCGCCGTCGTCGATGCCGGCCCAGAGCGGGTGCGGGTGCGCCTGTCGCACGCGGTTCCAGCCCATGTGCGGCACTTTCAGCCGGACCCCACCGTGTCGCATGTCCGCGTCGCGAAAACGGACCACCGCGCCGGGAAACAGGCCCAGGCCAGGCGTGGTTGCGCCCAGCGTACGCGACTCCTCCGAGTAGTCGAACAGCATCTGCTCGCCGATACAGACCGCCAGAACCGGCTTGACCTGAATCGCCTTGCGCACCGCGTCTTCCAGCCCGGCCTGGCGCAGGTAATGCATGCAATCGGGCATGGCGCCCTGGCCCGGGAAGACGACCCGTGTGGCGGAGTTGATCACTGCCGCGTCCGAGGACACCACGATCGACTCCTTCGGTGCGACGTGCTCGAGCGCTTTCGCCACCGAGCGCAGGTTGCCCATGCCGTAATCGACGACAGCGATCATCGTGATTCGTGATCCTTTGTCCCTGCCGTGTCCGTCCGGGTGCCGCTCCTCGCGGGTCACAGATCGCGGATCACAAAGTTCCTTTGGTGGAAGGAACCACACCGGCCACGCGCGGATCGACTTCGAGCGCCGCCCGCAATGCGCGCGCGAACGCCTTGAACACCGTCTCACACTGATGGTGCGCGTTGTCGCCACGCAGATTGTCGACGTGCAGCGTGACCAACGCGTGATTGACGAAACCCTGGAAGAATTCGTGCGCCAGGTCGACATCGAACCCGCCGATCATTGCGCGCGTAAACGGCACGTGCCATTCGAGCCCCGGCCGGCCGGACAGGTCGATCACCACGCGCGACAGTGCTTCGTCGAGCGGCACATAGGCATGACCGTAGCGGCGGATGCCCCTCTTGTCGCCCGCTGCCTGCGCCAGTGCCTGCCCGAATGTGATGCCGACATCTTCCACTGTGTGATGGCCATCGATGTGCAGGTCACCCTTGGCCTCCACCGTCAGGTCGAGTGCACCGTGGCGCGCCACCTGGTCGAGCATGTGGTCAAAGAACCCGATGCCAGTCGCAAGCTGGCTCTGCCCGCTGCCGTCGAGATTGACGACAACACGGATCTGCGTTTCCCTGGTGTTGCGGACGACTTCGGCGATGCGCGCGGTCATGGGTTCAACTCAGGCTCGCTTTCAAGGCATCGATGAACGCATCATTTTCAGCCGGCGTTCCGACGGTGGTGCGCAGGCAGCCGGCGAGCAGCGGATGCATGCGCGAGACATTCCTGATCAGTATGCCGCGCTCCTTGAGGCGTGCAAAGACGCCGTCGGCATCGGCGACGCGAAACAGGACAAAGTTGGCGGCCGAGTCGAATGCCGTCGCCGCGGCGAAAGCACGAAGGGCCGTCAACAGCCGCGCGCGTTCAGCACGAAGCGCGGCCGCCTGTCCATCGAGCAACGGCATCTGGTCGAGCATGAACTCCGCCGTCGCGAGCGTCAGCACATTGACGTTGTATGGCGGGCGCACTTTATCGAACTGTTCAATCCAGGCGGGGTCTCCGCACAGATAGCCGAGCCGGATGCCGGCCAGTCCGAGCTTGGAGAGTGTCCGCAGTACCAGCAGGTTCGGCCGCGACAGCAGTTGCGGCATCCAGGTGTCTTGCGCGAAGGGCAGATACGCCTCGTCGAGCACAACCAGACCCGGCGCGGCGTCGAGGATCTCTTCGACTGCGGCGCGATCGAAGAGATTGCCGGTCGGATTGTTGGGCCACGAAATGAAGATCGCCGCCGGTCGATGCGCCGCGATTGCCGTCAACATCGCGTCACGGTCGAGCGAAAAGTCCCTCCGCAGCGGAACACCAACAAAGTGGCAGCCATCGAACAGCGCGCTCATCTCGTACATAGCGAAGCTCGGCCACGGCGAAATAATGGTTGTCCCGGGCCTGGCACAGGTCTGGATCACGAGATGGATCAGTTCATCGGAGCCGTTGCCGAGCATTAACCGCATGCCCGCCGGCAGACCCACTGCGTGCGCCAGTTTCGCCTTGAACGCGTCCGGATTCGCAGGTGGGTAGCGGTTCAATGCCACTTGCGCCAGCCGCGCGCCGAGTTCATGCGCGACCGCAGCCGGCAAGCCGAACGGGTTTTCCATCGCGTCGAGCTTGATGAACCCCGCTGCCGGCAGCACGTGGTAACCGCTGATCGCACGGATGTCATCGCGGATGATCGAGAGGTCCGGGCGCACGCCCGTCGTCGCGTTCATTTGCCGAAGCGCAGTTCCGCGCTTTGCGCATGCGCGGGCAAGCGCTCGCCCTGGGCCAGCCGCGATGCGATGCGGCCGAGCGTCTGCGCGCCCTGCGGCGATACGCGGATCAGGCTGGTGCGCTTCTGGAAGTCGTACACGCCGAGCGGCGAGGAGAAGCGCGCGGTGCGCGCAGTCGGCAGCACGTGGTTGGGACCGGCGCAGTAGTCGCCAAGCGACTCGGACGAATAGCGGCCGAGAAATATTGCGCCGGCATGGCGAATCTTTTCTGCCCACTGTTCGGGCGCGTCCGTGGAGATCTCCAGATGTTCCGGCGCAATGCGGTCGGCAACGGCGCAGGCTTCTTCAAGACTCGCGGTCAGGATGAGCGCACCGCGACCCGCTAGGCTCTTTTCGATGATCGCGCGCCGCGGCATTGTCGGCAAAAGCTTGGCAATCGACGCGGCCACGGCCTCGATGAAGCTGGCGTCGGGCGTCAACAGGATCGCCTGCGCGAGTTCGTCGTGCTCGGCCTGAGAAAACAGATCCATCGCGATCCAGTCGGGATCGGTCTTGCCGTCGCAGATCACCAGGATCTCGCTCGGGCCGGCGATCATGTCGATGCCGACCACGCCGAACACGCGTCGTTTGGCTGCCGCGACATACGCGTTGCCGGGACCTACGACCTTGTCGACGCGCGGCACGGTCGCCGTGCCGTACGCCAATGCAGCCACCGCCTGCGCACCGCCGATCGCGAACGCGCGTGTCACGCCGGCCAGGCTTGCCGCGGCGAGCACCAGCCGGTTGCGCTCGCCGTCCGGCGTGGGCGACACCATCACGATGTCCTTCACGCCCGCGACTTGCGCCGGAATGACGTTCATCAGCACCGATGACGGATACGCCGCCAGTCCGCCCGGCACGTACACGCCCACGCTGTCGAGCGGGGTCACGCGCTGGCCGAGTTCGGTGCCGTCGGCTTCTCTGATCGTCCACGACTCCGCCCGCTGCCTCTCGTGAAACGTCTGGATGCGGCGTGCTGCCGCCTCGAGCGCAGACCGGTCTTCGACCGCCAGCGCATCGAGTGCGGTCTGCATTTCGCGCGTCGATATTTCGAGCGCCGCCACAGAGGGAGCGGACATGCGGTCGAGGCGATTCGTGGTTTCAAGCACGGCTGCATCACCACGCACTCGCACGTCCTCGACAATCGCCTCGGCCGCGCGCTCGATTTCGCGGTCGATCGCAGAATCATGCGCGACGAGTTGTGCAAATGCAGCGTCGAAATCCGCTGCGCGCGTGTCGAGTCGGCGCATCTTCATGCTCGCACCGCGGCTTCCAGCTGCTCGATGACCGGCATCAATTCGTCGCGCTTCAGCTTCAGCGCAGCCTGGTTCACGATCAGCCGTGAACTGATGGCGGCGATCTGCTCGACCTCGATCAGGTTGTTGGCACGCAATGTTCCACCGCTGGAGACGAGATCGACGATCGCATCGGCCAGTCCCGCCAGCGGTGCGAGTTCCATCGAGCCGTACAGTCTGATCACGTCGACGTGCACGCCCTTGGACGCAAAGTGCTCGCGCGCGCTCGCCACGTACTTGGTGGCAACGCGTAGCCGTGCGCCGCGTCGCACCGCGCTTGCGTAGTCGAACCCGGCCGGCACTGCGACGCACAGCCGGCATTTCGCGATGCCCAGGTCGAGTGGCTGATACAGGCCGCCGCCGCCATGCTCCATCAGCACGTCCCTGCCGGCGACGCCGAGCTCCGCAGCACCGTACTGCACATAAGTGGGGACATCGGAGGCGCGCACGACCACGATGCGGACGCCGGAATTCGACGTGCCGATGATCAGCTTGCGCGAGACCTCCGGATCCTCCTGCGGCGTGATGCCGGCGCGTGCGAGCAGCGGCGCGGTCTCGTCGAAGATCCGTCCTTTCGATAACGCAAGAGTAATCACTTCGAAAACCTATGATCACCACAACGGCACGGAGGGAACAGAGAAAGCTCGCATTTCCCGGTGTTCTCTGTGTCTCTGTGCCAAGAAATTCAATTTACCCGCTCGATTCTCGCGCCAAGCTGCGCCAGGCGCTGTTCCATCCGATCGTACCCGCGATCCAGATGGTAGATGCGGTCGACGAGGGTCTCTCCTTCCGCCATCAACCCTGCGATCACCAGGCTGGCAGACGCGCGTAGATCGGTCGCCATCACGCGTGCGGACGAAAGCTTCGGCACGCCGTGCACGATGGCGGTGTTGCCTTCAATGTCGATGTGCGCGCCAAGCCGCTGCAGTTCCAGCACGTGCATGAAGCGGTTTTCAAAGATCGTCTCGGTGATGCGACCGACGCCGTCGGCCATGCAATCCAGCGCCATGAACTGCGCCTGCATGTCGGTCGGAAACGCCGGGAATGGCGCGGTGCGCAGGCTGACCGCGCGCGGTCGATCGTTCATCTTCAAGCGAATTGATTCGGCGTCGATGTCGACCTGCGCGCCCGCCTCACGCAGCTTGTTCAGCACCGCGTCCAGCGTATCCGGTGCAGCGCGTGTCAGTCGCATGTCACTGCCGCCGAACTGGCCACAGGCCGTCGCCGCGACCAGAAACGTGCCGGTCTCGATCCGATCCGGCATCACGCGATGGTCTGCACCGTGCAGTTCGGACACACCGTCGATCACGATGCGGTCAGTGCCGGCGCCGCGCACGCGCGCGCCCATGGCGTTCAGGCAATGCGCGAGATCGATCACCTCCGGCTCGCGCGCGGCGTTCTCGATCACCGTTTCGCCGTCGGCTAATGCGGCAGCCATCATCAGGTTCTCGGTGCCGGTCACCGTCACCATGTCAGTGACAATGCGCGTGCCTTTCAGGCGCGCGGCTTCGGCAACGATGTAGCCCTGCTCGATGCGGATCTCCGCGCCCAGAGCCTGCAGCCCCTTGATGTGCTGATCGACCGGGCGCGCGCCGATCGCGCAGCCACCCGGCAACGACACACGCGCACGGCCGAAGCGCGCCACCAGCGGACCCAGCACCAGCACCGACGCGCGCATCGTCTTGACCAGTTCGTACGGCGCTTCGGTCGAGGTGATCTCGGCGGCCTGGACGGTCACGGCGTCGGCGTCACGTTCGATACGACCTCCCATCCCGCGCAACAGCTTTGACATGGTCGCGATGTCGGCCAGTGTTGGCAAGTTGGAAAGTCGCAGCGCACCTTTCGTCAGCAGCGCCGCCGCCATGATCGGCAACGCGGCGTTCTTGGCGCCGGCTGCGGCGATCTCGCCGCGCAGCGGCGCGCCGCCATGGATCTTCAGCTTGTCCATGGCCGGCGCGGCGAGTCGAACAGGTGGCGCTGCTTGCGGCTGCGGATAACGCAGACGTACGGCAGAGGTGAAGCGCGGCGAATCGGGCATGACAGTCTCCTCGGTTCGATGCGGCCCGCGAGACGCGGTCCGCCGAGGCGAACGATCGCCGCCCAGCGTGAGGCACATGCCAAGTGATTGTGAAGTCGCGGTGAAACGCGTGTCATCGCGCTGCCTGTACGTATTCGGATGGTGTCAGCGTGTGCATCGACAGCGCATGCACTTCGGCGCGCATCCGTTCGCCAAGTGCAGCGTAGACAAGCTGATGCCGCTGGATTCGGTTCTTGCCTTCAAATGCAGCGCTGACGATCAGCGCATCGAAGTGCTGACCGTCGCCGTCGACCTGCAGCACGTCGCAATCGAGGCCGGCAGCGATATAGCGTTTGACGTCGTCCGGGGAGGGAAGCATCAGTTCCGGATCTTATAGCCGCGCTCGAGCATGGTGAGCGAAATCGCCGATGCAATCAGCAGCGCGACCATCACGACGACCAGGCTGATCCATGGCGACACGTCGGCCTGCGCAAAGAAACCGTAGCGAAAACCGTCCACCATGTAGAAGAACGGATTGAAGTGCGACACCGCCTGCCAGAACGGCGGCAGCCCGTGCACGGAATAGAAGACGCCGGACAGGAAGGTCGCCGGCATGATGATGAAATTCTGGAACGCAGCCAGCTGATCGAACTTGTCTGAAACGATGCCGGCAATCAGCCCCAGTACCCCCAGCAACGCGCTGCCGGCCAGCGCAAACACGGCTATCCAAAGCGGGGCCTCGATTGAAAGCGGCGCGAACCAAAGCGTCACTGCAAACACACCGACGCCCACCACCAGCCCGCGCGCGATCGACGCGAACACATAGGCGCCGAAGAATTCCAGGTTCGACAGCGGCGGCAGCAGCACGAACACCAGGTTGCCGGTGATCTTTGACTGGATCAGCGACGACGAACTGTTGGCAAATGCGTTTTGCAGCACACTCATCATCACCAGTCCGGGAATCAGGAATGCGGTGTAACTGACGCCCCGAAACGCCTCGACATGCGCTTCCAGCACGTGGCCGAATACCAGCAGGTACAACACTCCGGTAAGCACGGGTGCAGCGACCGTCTGGAAACTGACCTTCCAGAAACGCAGCACCTCCTTGTACAGCAGCGTGCGGAACCCGGAGCTGTCGAGAACGAGTGCCGCCATCACGCCGCCTTTCTTTCCAACGGCCGAGGCGATGCCGCGGCCATCAGCTGCATGAACACGTCTTCCAGATCGGCGTGGCCAACATCGAGTTCATCGATGGTGCAACCGGCAGCGCGACAGGTGGCGAGTACGCTTTCCACCTCGGACGCGCCACCGAGACGCAGTGTGACGTGCGTGTCGCTTTCTTCGATCACACGCGCGCGCAACGCCTCGGGCAACGCGCCGTTCAGCCGCATGCTGATGCGCACGTCGGCCAGGCGATTGAGCAGTTCGCGCGTCTCATCCAGCGCGATGACGCGCCCTGCCTTCAGCATCGCGATTCGGTTGCACAGCTCCTGCGCCTCCTCGAGGTAGTGCGTGGTCAGCACGATGGTGTGGCCTTCGCGATTCAGGCGGCGCACGAACGCCCACAGACCCTGGCGCAGTTCAACGTCCACACCCGCAGTGGGCTCGTCGAGCACGATCACCGGCGGCCGATGCACGAGCGCCTGTGCGACGAGAACGCGCCGCTTCATGCCGCCCGATAGCGAGCGCATGTTGGCGTCAGCCTTGCCGGTCAGGTCAAGATTCGCCATCACCTCCTCGATCCACGCATCGTTGCTGCGCAGGCCGAAGTACCCGGACTGGAAGCGCAGCGTCTCGCGCACGCTGAAAAAGGGATCGAACACCAGTTCCTGCGGCACCACGCCCAGACTGCGACGCGCCGCACGGTAGTCGCGAACGACATCGTTTCCCATCACTGTCACCGTTCCGCGCGTAGCGCGCGCCAGCCCGGCGATGATCGAGATCAGCGTGGTCTTGCCGGCGCCGTTGGGACCAAGCAGACCGAAGAATTCACCCTGCTCGATGCGCAGGCTGACGCCGTCGAGCGCGGTGACGCCTGCGCCCTTGGTCGCATAGCGCTTGGCGACGTCAATGGCTTCGATGGCGGGCGTCAGTGGCATGAAACGCCGCCGCCCCGGTTTTCGGGGCGGCGAACAATGCAATTCTACGGGGCCAGAGGCCGATCAGGTGGCAGGCCCTGCGGGCCTGTCGCCGGGTCGACGCCGCTCGCGCTTGCAGGCGCGAACGCAAGAGCGAAGTTCACTCATCCGTCGTTGACCAGTGCCGCGACGCCATACAACTGCGCGAGGCTCTTCAGATTGGCGGGCAGTCCCGTCAGACGCAAGACGGTGCCGCGCGCACCCGCCTCGCGCTGCCACAAAAGCAGCATCGCGACCGCGGCCGTGTTGCAGTCCTTGACTTCGCTCAGATCGAAGGCGACGTCGCCACCGCGAATTGCCGCGAGCCCCTGTTCGAGCAACGCGGCAGCATTGTCATTGGAGATGCGCGCGACGTCGAGCTTCATGCGTCCGAAAGCATCCCGATCACGATTTCTTGGTTGCAGTCTCAAGCTGACGGTTGCGGTCTGTCAGCGCCTTGATCAACCCATCGACGCCGTTTTGCGTGACCTCGCTCGCGAACTGGCTCTTGTAGTTTTCGACCAGCCACACGCCAAGGACGCTGACATCGTAGATCTTCCAGCCGGCGTCGCTCTTTTCGAGCCGATAGTCGAGCTGAATCGCGTCGCCGCGCGACGGCACCACCTGTGTACGAACCAGCACGTCGGTGTCGGTGGGCTGGGCGCGAAACGGCCGCATCTGCACCTGATGGTCTTTCACTGTCGACACCGCGCCGCTGTAGGTGCGCACGAGCAGCGCGCGGAACTCCTTCGTCAGACGCTGGCGCTGCTCCGGCGAGGCCTGGCGCCAGCCGCGACCGACCGCGAGCTGCGTCATTTTCTCGAAGTTCACGTACGGCAGGATCTTCTCGTCGACCAGCGCGTTCAGTCTGGTCAGATCGCCCGACTGCAGCGTCTTGTCTTTCTTGATCGCGTCGAGAACATCATTCGACAGCGTGAGCACCAGCGCGTCCGGCGATTGCGCCGTGACGCTTGCGGGGGCATTGGCGGCTGCCGTTCCCTGCGCTTGTGCACCTGCAATCGCAAACAGCGCAACCGCCAAGACCGCGGCCAGATGCTTCATCTTCCCCATGTTACGAATCGACACACTCTTCATGATCGTTTCTCTTCGAAGGCCGGCATTTCCGGAACGACCGGTTAACGTCCTGGCACCGCGTTCGGTTGATCGGGCGCACTCGCGGGTTTCTGCTCCGGTTCGTCCTCCGGGTCGCGCTCCCGCGGCGGATTGCCGTCATAAATCAGGCTGCGGCGACGCTGTAGATAGGCGTCGCGAATGAACTGGTACTTGTCGAGCGCGGCGCCCTCGATGACTTTCTCGGCCGGGAACAGGCTCGCCCGCGTGTCGATCAGGCGCGTCGCCCACAGCGAATTGCGAGTTCGCACCGGATCGACGTAGTCGAGCGGATCAGTGTAGAAACCCACCACGCGTCCGACCGAATCGCGAATCGTGCTCGGCCCGAGGAACGGCCACACGAAATACGGCCCCGGCCCGCTGCCCCAGCGGCCGAGTGTCTGGCCGAAGTCCTCTTCGCTCTTCTCCAGCCCTGCCTTGCTCGCGACGTCGAAACAACCAAGAACGCCGACCGTGGTGTTGATCACCACGCGGCAGATGTCGGAAACCGCCGCCGCCGGCTTACCCTGCAGCAGGTTGTTCAGCGCGTTCGGCACGTCGGCGATGTTGCTGAAGATGTTGCCGACGCATTCGCGTACGGGCGATGGCACATAATCCGCGTACGCCTGCGCCACCGGCTTGAGGAGTGCACGATCAACACGGTCGTTGAATTCCGACACATGCCGGTTGTAGCGTTCGAGCGGATCGACGGGGTTGCTGCCCGCCGTGGGCGGAATCGTTGCGCACGCGCCGGTCAGCGCGACGACCGCAGCAAGCGCAGTCACGCGTAGAAATCGCATCATTGAGGCATGCCCGAGCCGCATCTCCAACCTATTTCTTGGCGTCGCCGGCACCTTCGGCCGCCCTGTTGTACAGCATCTGCCCGATCAGATTCTCCAGCACAACGGCCGATTGCGTCATCTTGATCGAATCACCCTGCGCGAGGTTCTTGTCGTCACCTCCCGGCTCAAGTCCGATGTACTGATCGCCGAGCAGGCCGGCGGTGAGGATCTTGGCCGACGTGTCCTTCGGAAACTGGAACTTCTTCTCAATCTCCAACGTCACCATACCCTGGAACGATTGGTTGTCGAACGTAATCGCGGACACACGCCCAACCGTTACGCCGGCGCTGCGGACCGGTGCCCGAACCTTCAGGCCGCCGATGTTGTCGAACTTGGCGCCCACCGTGTACGTCTCGCCGATCGTGAAGCTGGCGAGGTTGGCCGCCTTCAGCGCAAGGTAACCGATCGCGACAAACCCCAGCAAGACAAACAGACCGACCAGCGTTTCAATGCCTCTTCTTGTCATGCGTGCTCCTTTTCAGCCATACGCGCCGAGACTGCCGCGCATGACTTACGAAACTCCCCGCCCCTTCATGGGGGAACAGAACTACCGCGGCGTTGAGAACATGACCGCCGTCAGCACGAAATCGAGCAGCAGCACCGCCAGCGACGAGATCACCACCGTGCGCGTGGTCGCCTGTGCGACACCCTCAGGCGTGGCCTCAGCCTCGAAGCCTTGATACAGCGCGACAAAGGTGCATGCCACCCCGAAGACGGCGCTCTTGACCATGCCGTTGCCGACATCATCGAACACGTCGACGCCATTTTGCATCTGCGACCAGAACTGGCCTGGATCGATGCCGATCATCTGCACTCCGACGATGTAGCCGCCAAAGATGCCGACGGCGGAAAACATCGCCGCCAGCAGCGGCATGGCGACCAGGCCGCCGATGAACCTTGGCGCGAGCACGCGCTGCTTGGGGTCGATCGCCATCATCTCCATCGCCGCCAGTTGTTCGCCCGCCTTCATCAGGCCGATCTCGGCGGTCAGCGACGTGCCCGCGCGGCCCGCAAACAGCAGCCCCGTCACGACCGGACCCAGTTCCCGAACCAGCGAAAGTGCAACCAGCAGTCCGAGCGACTCCGCCGCGCCGTAGCGACTGAGCGTGTAATAGCCCTGCAGGCCGAGCACGAACCCGACTGCGAGTCCCGAGGCGACGATGATGATCAGCGAATAGTTGCCGATGGCGTGGATCTGCGCCACAACCAGATGGAAGCGTCGCAGCGCGGCCGGCACGCTGCGCAGCAATTCGCCGAAGAAGTAAGCGCTGTGGCCAAGCCCGCGCAGCGTGCGCAGCGCACGTACGCCGAGAATAGACAGGGCATCGGCCGGCTTCATGCGCGCAGCCCGAAGTCTTCGGCGATCGGCCGCGCCGGATAGTGAAACGGCACCGGACCGTCCGGCTCGCCGCGAATGAACTGGCGCACGTCCGGATCGTCGGAGGACTGCAGTTCCTTCGGCGTGCCATGCGCGACGATGCGGCCGGCACTGATCAGATAGGCGTGGTCGCAGATCAGGAAGCACTCACGCACGTCGTGCGAGACGATCAACGAAGTCGCACCGGTGGCATCGTTCAGACGCCGGATCAGGTTCGCGGTGACCCCCATTGAGATCGGGTCGAGCCCTGCGAACGGCTCGTCGTACATGATCAGTTCGGGATCGAGCGCGATTGCCCGCGCCAGGGCGATGCGCCGCGCCATTCCACCGGAAACCTCGGCAATGCGCAACTGCGCGGCGCCACGCAATCCGACGGCGTGCAGTTTCAACAGCACGATGTCACGGATCATCGACTCCGGCAGGTCGGTGTGTTCGCGCAGCGGAAACGCAACGTTTTCGAACACGGTGAGATCCGTGAACAGCGCGCCGAACTGGAACAGCATGCCGAGCCGGCGGCGCAGCGCGTACAGGCGTTCCTTGTTGCGTGCATTCACCACTTCGCCGTCGAAGGTGATCGAACCCTTCTGCGGTGAGATCATGCCGCCGATCAATCGCAGCAGCGTGGTCTTGCCACAGCCCGAGCCGCCCATGATCGCGACCACCTTGCCGCGCGGAAAGGTGACCGACACCTCCGACAGGATCACGCGCTGGTCATAGCCAAACGTGACTTGATCGATCTGGATGAAGGCGTCGGAACTCACGGCGGGCTCCCGCCAAAGGTGCAGTCGAATTGTTCAGATGATTGGTCGAGCGCCGGAATGGCCGCCGACGCCACGGGTCGCTTCGACCCGATTTGTCACCGCCTGTGCTCCGGACGGCGGGCGGATTGTCGCACAGCGTCAGCCGCGCGCTGGTCGACCGCCCTGATCGTGCCCAGTCGAGATTACGCGTCCGAGGATTGCGGCATGCCCTGTCAGTTGCGCAGTGCGGTCTCGATCGTGGCGATCAACTGGTCCCGATGCACCGGCTTGGTGAGGTAATACGCGAATCCGGCCTGCAATCCCTGATCGATATCGGCTGGCATAGCGTCTGCCGACAGTGCGATCACCGGGATCGCGCAGGTTGCAGGGTTGCCCCGCAGGGCGGACAGGACCGCGTAGCCGTCCATTCCCGGCAGATGAATGTCGAGCAGGATCACGTCCGGTCGCTCGCGATGCGCAATCTGAAGCCCGTCCTCCCCGTTCATCGCGGAAATCAAGCGCAGCCCGGCTTGCAGACCGAGCATCGCCTCGACCACTTTGAGATTGGCCAGGTTGTCCTCCACGTACAGCACGGTGCCCTTCCGCACTGCGCTGTACTGACTGCGCTCTCTGGTGACGGTCGGGTGGGTCGGCGTGTCCGTCAGAGGCAGGTCAATCCAGAAGGTCGAGCCTTTGCCAGGCACGGAGTCCACGCCGAGGCTTGCTCCCATCAATTGCGCCAGTTGCTTTGACAACGCCAGTCCGATGCCGGTGCCCTCGATTGTCGTCGACTCGGCGCCGAGTCGCTCAAACGGCTCAAACAGCCGTTCCAGATGCTGGGCGTCGATCCCCGGTCCCGTGTCAGTCACCAGCAGGCGAACGCGCTCCGCGCCGGCGGGGCGGCACTCGATCGCGATGCTGCCGCCCTCGCGGTTGTACTTGGCGGCATTGGACAGGAGATTCACCAGGATCTGGCGCAGCCGCACGGCATCCGCCATCACGTGCGCATTGCTCGCCTTGCACAGTTCCTTCAGTTCCAGGCCCTTCTTGACCACCAGGGGTCGCACGATCTGCACTGCCTCGACGACCACTTCGTGAACCGAGGTGGGCTTCACCGCCACGGTGACCTTGCCCACTTCGATGCGCGAGATGTCGAGCAGATCATCGATCAGTTCAAGCAGATGATCGCCGGCACGATGAATCTCCTCAACGAACCGGCGCTGCCGCGGGTCAAGCCGATCCATTTCCAGCACCTGCGAAAAGCCGAGGATCGCGTTCATCGGTGTGCGTAACTCGTGACTCATCCGCGACAGGAATGCACTCTTGGCCATGTTTGCCCGCTCGGCCTCAGCCTTTGCGGTCTGCAGATGGTGCGTGCGCTCCTGCACCAGTTCTTCCAGATGTTCGCGGTGCTTCTTCAACTCGTCCTCGGCGCGCCGGCGATCATCGACGTCGGCCCAATAGCCGATGATCTCTACCGGATTGCCCCCCGAATCGCGGACCAGGCGCAGTGAATCGTGCATCCAGCGGTAGCTGCCGTCAGGAAACCTGAACCGGTACTCGTGCTGATGCCGGTCATGCAGGAACAGTTTCTTCAGCTCGGCAAACACCTTGGGCGCATCCTGCGGGTGAATGTTCTCCGCCCAGAACCCCGGGGTCGACAGCCACTGCTGCGGCGTGTATCCGAACAGCTCCTTTATGTTCGGGCTGATATAGGTTGCCGCGAATTCACCGTGCGCTTCGCAGGTGTAGATCACAACGGGGCTGGCGCCAAGCAGAAAGCCCAGGCGCGCTTCGCTTGACCGCAGCGCCTCCTGCGCACGCACGCGTTCGGTGACGTCGCTGGCCAGCACCAGCTCGGCACGCCTGCCGCGGAAGTCGAGCCGGTGCGATCTGATCTCGACCAGGATCAGTTCGCCGCCCTTCTTGCGGTGGCGCCAGATGCCGGCATCGTCCACGCCATCGGCCGCACGCGCCAATCGTTCCAGCAGACGCGGGACGTCCTCGATCGGGCGAATCTCCTTGATCGTCATCGACTGGAATTCATCGTGGCTGTAACCGTAGTGCGAGATCGCAGCGTCGTTGACCTCCAGGAATGCCAGCGTATCCAGGTCGTAAACCCACATTGGGTTCGGGTTCGATTCAAACAGGTCGCGGTAGCGGGCTTCGGACGCACGCAGGGATTCTTCGACCCGCTTGCGCTCGGTGATGTCGCGCGTGACACCGAGCAGCGCCTTGATCACCTTGCGCTGTTCGTCCCACAGCGGCACCGAATGCGTCTCCAGATGGCGCCGTCCGCCCTTCAGCCCCGTGATCTCGAACGACAGTTTGGTTGCTTCGCCGCGAAACACGGCGGCGAGCATCGTTTCGAATTCCTTGCGGTCGAGCGGCGATACCAGCGGACACACGCATTGGCCGCGTACCTGATCGAGCGAATCGGCCTCGATCATCGCCAGCCCGGCCGGGTTCATATCGAGCAGGTTGCCGTCGCGATCGAGCAGCTTCACGCACTCGGGCTCGCTTTCGACAATCGCTCGCAAATACGTCTGGCTTTGCTCGAGCGCCTCCTCGATATTGATGCGTTCGGTCACGTCGCGCGAATAGGAAAAGACACCGACGACATTGCCCTGTGGATCCCTCAGCGGACCCTTGAAGGTGTCGAAAGTGTGCCTGCTGCCATCGCCAAGCGTGGCAACGTCGCGCGGGTTGTGCACGCTCTCACCCGCAAACGCGCGCCGGTCATCGTGGTGGAATCCGCGCGTACCCCCGGCGGCGGCGCCTTCGCAGAGTTCGTGGGACCAGAACTCGGTGTCGGAGTGACCGATCATCTGCGCCGGCGTCAGTCCCTGCGCTTCCGCAAATGCCCGGTTCACGATCACAAATCGGTGCTGCAGGTCCTTGGCGAAGATCCAGTCGGGCGACGCATCGATGATGAACTGGAGCAACTCGTGCGCGCGCTGCGTCTCGCGCTCGGCCAGCCACTGCCGCGTCACATCCTGCACCGTGCCCACCGAGCGCAGTGCGCGTCCATGATCGTCGTAGAACGTCTCGCAGCGCTCTTGAACCCACTTGATGCGTCCGTCTGCCATCCGCAACCGATGCACGTGTTCGTAGGCAGTGCGATTGGCTACCGACTCCGTGTACGCCTGATTGATCGCCTCCCGGTCATCGGGGTGAACAGTAAGCAGGAAGGCCTCATAGGAGGCGCCGAACTTCGACGGGTCGATCTCGAAGATGCGGAAAACCTCGTCCGACCATGCCACGCGATCGCTGACGAGATCAAGCTCCCAGCTGCCAATGCCGGCCACACGCTGGGCCTCGTTCAGACGCGCAGCGCTCTCGCGCAATGCCTGCTCGGCATGCTTTCTGGCGCTGATATCGCGGCCGACCGATTGAAATCCGATCAGGCCGCCCGCTGCATCGTGCAGGGGCACGTCGTTCCACGAAATCCAGCGTGTCGAGCCATCGGCCGTCGACACCAGATGCTCGTAGCTCGCGGCGCGAGGAGTACGCGCGAGTTCGAAGTAGAAATTGACCAGCGCCGGTCGTTCCGACTTCGGAACGAAGTCAATCCGCTTCCGCCCGTCTCCGTCCTGGCAGTCAATGCCGAACAACTCCCGGTAACGGGCGTTGCAATATGTCAGCGTGGTGTCCGGTAGCCACCGGCACACGGCATCGTCCAGTGACTCGACAATGTCGCGGTAGAAGGACAACTCGGACCCGCCCCGCGCGGGCGGGCCTACGGTAATTGGGTCAGAGGGTTCGGAGTCTCTGCGGTTCAAACCAAATCCATTGCGGGGTCGTCGGCCATCGTTACGCCGCAGCTAAGAAAGACTGCTCCGCCAGACCCGGTCACGACGAAGCAGATATCACATGATAGCGACGCCCATGCCGACCGCGAATAGCGCGACTTGCCGGAAATCCTGCCACCAATTCGACCCGGCAAGTCGGGTCAGGAAGCGGACCACAGCCGCGCACGCTTGCCGGCAGAACTCATCCGTTCTGCAAATAACGCTTCCCCGGTCGTGAACGCAGCGGGCCGGTCATCTATCTCGCTGTCTGAAGCGAGTAGATGTAATCAATCAGCGAAAGAATACGGACGCGAATGTAGACCTCGGGGTCATACGGCACCTCGTGGTAATACTCCGCTGCCTTCGCGCTGTAGTCCTGTCCCCAGATCGGCATTTCGCGCGTGCCGTGCGATTTCAGCGCCTCCCGGCCATCGATGATCCCGAACATGCGCTCAGCAGGGAAGACGCCCTTGTTGCGCGCGCTGATTGTCGTGATATCGGGAATCCGGGTCTTCAGCAGCTCGAAGTAGGAACCATCGCCCTTGCCCGTCACGCCGTGACAAACCGCGCAGTTCGACAGGTACTCCCGCTTACCCAGTTCGCCCCTGAGCTGGCTCTGAGCCGTGCCGGCAAATGCCACCATCAGGATCGCGATGAGGACTGTTGCCACTCTGTTGAGTTTCATATTGCCTCCGGTCATGACATGTCGATCACGGATCTTCCGCAATCTGCAGCACGTCACAATTTGAAGTGTAGGCAGATAGCCCTGAACAAATTGACCCCTCGCAATTTGCGCGCCGCGCAGGCGTCACCCGGCCTGCAGCGAGTACAAGTAATTGACCAGGGCCGTGATCCGCGAGGACACGAAAACTTCCGCGTCGTGGCGATAGTCGTCATACGCCGGTCGTGCCGTGAGCGTGTAGTCGAGGCCCCAGATCGGCATCTCGCGACTGCCATGCGCTTTGACGATCGCCCGCCCATCGATGATTTCGTGCAACTTTTGCACCGGAAACACGCCCCCGTTTCTCTGGCTGATCTGGGTCAGATCCGGGATGCGTAATCCCAGCCACTGGGCAAAGGGGCCGTCGCCCTTCCCCGATTGCCCATGGCAGGAAGCGCAATTTGATTGGTACTCATACTTGCCCAGATCGGGACGGGGTTGCGCCTGCCCGTTGCTGAAGACAAGCAGCAGCGCCGCTCCCACTGCAATCGCCGAGCGTTTCATCTTCATCTCCCCACACCGTTCACCACATTCAAGTCAGTAGGCATTCGTCGAACTCGCAGCAAATCAACGCCGCAACGCGATTCCGCCTGCACAGCAATCACCGACTGCCATCTCGCTCGCCTGCAAACGACGAGAAGAAATGCCCTGCGGTCATTGCCCCAACACCCGCATTTCCGATCAAGGCGTTGCCTTTGACGAGGCCCTCTTGTCGTTTCGCTCCTTAGTTGATGTTTAGGCCGCGGGTGCGCGCCCGCATTGACCCGTGGCAGTCCGGATGCCGGTTCTCGTGCTGTTGGTTTCTGCAGCCTCAAGTGGTCGGCCACGTAGAATCGCCGCATGAGCGCAGAGCGCATTCACGTCACTTATCGCCTGAGCATCCCCGCGGCTCAAGTCGTGCAACGGGCGCAACTGCTCGCGATCGAGCAGAGCATCGAGACACCGCCGGAAGCGGTGATCGACCAGCGCGTCCTGGACGAAGTGATGGCCCGCGTTGAACGGATTGACTCCCATCCCGACGGAACTTCGCTTGCTCAGGTTTCGCTGAGCGCCGAGAGCGTCGGCGATGATGCAGGTCAGCTGATGAACATGCTGTTCGGCAACAGTTCGTTGCAGCCGGACGTCGAGTTGGTCGATTTCGATGTCCCATCGACGCTTGCAATGACATTCGGCGGACCAAGTCTAGGTATCGACGGACTGCGTCGACTGGCGGATGTCCAGGGTCGACCGCTGACCTGCACTGCATTGAAGCCGATCGGCTCGAGCGTCGCGCACCTTGCGGCGTTGGCGAGCACGTTTGCGCAGGCCGGAGTTGATGTGATCAAGGATGATCATGGCTGGGCCGACCAGAGGTGCGCACCATTCGCGCAGCGCGTGGCCGCCTGCCAGCGCGCGGTCGGCAAAGCGAACGAAACACGTTTCAGCGGCCGCACGCTCTACGCACCCAGCCTGTACGGCACTCATTCGCAGATGCAGCGACAGATCGAACTGGCGCGTGCCCAGGGCGTTCAAATGTTGCTGATCGCGCCAATGGTGTGCGGAATGGCGACACTGAACGCACTGCGTCGCGAGCATGCGGACCTTGCCTTCCTGGCGCACCCGGCGCTGGGCGGGAACACGCGCATCGCGCCGCCAACGTTGCTCGGCAAGTTGTTTCGGCTGTTCGGTGCGGATGCGGTGATCTTTCCGAATCACGGCGGGCGCTTCACCTATCCGCGCGCGGTATGTCACGCCATCGCCGCGAATAACCGCGCCGCCTGGCATGCGCTCCGCCCGACATTGCCCACGCCTGCGGGTGGAATGAGCGTCGAGCGCTGTGCGGAAATCGTCGATGAATACGGACACGAGGCGATGCTGCTGATCGGAGGATCGCTGCTGATCGCCCGTGAAAAGCTGGCTCAACGTGCCCGCGATTTCGTCGCAGCGGTCCGCGCGGCAGGCAGGCCGGTGTCGGCATGAACTCGGTGCGCCGGTTCTCGACTGATGCGGCGGGCAATTTCCGCTGGCAGGACGTAGAACTGCTGCGCTACAAGGACGAAGGCTCGGCGCCGTTCAAGGCCGTCACACGCCAGGTGCTGTTCACGCAGCCCGATCAGACGTGCGAACTGCGCTACTTCGAGGTTGCACCCGGCGGCTATTCAACGCTTGAACGGCATCAGCACACGCATGCAGTGCTGATCCTGCGTGGCTGCGGCACGGTGCAGATCGGCAAAGAGAAATATCCAATCACCGAGCGCGATCTGGTCACGATCGAACCGCTGACCTGGCACCAGTTCCAGGCGAATGCCGACAGCGCCCTGGGTTTCCTGTGCCTTGTCAGCAAGGAGCGGGACAAACCGCAACTGCCGACTGCCAACGACCTTGCGACGATGGGCAAGTCAACGCGCTGACGTCGCACTCACCATCCGGCATTCGTCGACCGCAGCGCTCATCGCCAGGGCGCTGCCAATGCGAACGCAGGGCGCGCCGAGGGGCTCACCGCGGAAGCGTCGAAGTCCCCATCAGGTATTCGTCGACCGCGCGCGCGCACTGGCGTCCCTCACGGATCGCCCAGACGACAAGCGACTGTCCGCGCCGCATATCGCCGGCGGCGAATACCCTCTCGACACTGGTCTTGTAGCAGCCGGCGCCCTCGGTCGTCGCACGCGCATTTCCGCGCGCATCCTTGTCAACGCCGAACGACTCGAGCACCGATCCCACGGGCGAAACGAATCCCATCGCGAACAGCACGAGATCGGCCGGGATTTCGAATTCCGAGCCGGGCACCTCGACCATTTGCGTCTGCCCTGTCGTCGCATCCTTCTTCCACTCGACCCGCGCCGCCGTCAACGACTTGACGTGGCCCTTGCCATCGTCGTTAAAGCGCTTTGTCGTGACGGACCAGTCGCGGTCGACGCCTTCTTCGTGCGAACTCGACGTGCGCAGCTTCAGCGGCCAATAGGGCCAGGTCAGTTCCTTGTTCTCGCTCTTCGGTGGCTGGGGCAGCAGTTCCCACTGCGTGACGCTCTTTGCGCCGTGGCGATTACTGGTGCCCACGCAGTCCGAACCCGTGTCGCCGCCGCCGATGACCAGCACACGTTTGCCGGTCGCCAGGATCTGGTCCTTGAACTTGTCGCCAGCAACTATCTTGTTCTGCGGCGGAAGAAACTCCATCGCGAAGTGGATGCCTTTCAGTTCGCGTCCAGGAACCGGCAGATCGCGCGGTTGCTCGGCGCCACCGGAGAGGACGATCGCATCGAACTCCTGCATCAGCTGGGCGGGGTCGATTTTCTGTTTCGACCAGTCAGTCACGCCGCCGTTGAGTCTGGCTTTGCCTATAAGCACGCCTGTGCGAAAGGTCACGCCCTCAGCTTCCATCTGCGCGATGCGCCGGTCGATGTGCGATTTCTCCATCTTGAAGTCCGGGATGCCATAGCGCAGCAGGCCGCCGATGCGATCGTTCTTCTCCAACACGGTGATTTCGTGCCCCGCCCGCGCGAGCTGCTGCGCGGCGGCGAGTCCGGCAGGACCACTGCCGACGACCGCGACTTTCCTGCCGGTCCTGATCTTTGCCGGCTGCGGCTCGACCCAGCCTTCGGACCAGCCCTTGTCAATGATTGCGTGCTCGATCGACTTGATCCCGACTGGATCGTTGTTGATATTCAGCGTGCAGGCCGCCTCGCACGGCGCGGGGCAGACGCGGCCGGTGAACTCGGGAAAATTGTTGGTGCTGTGAAGAACGTCGAGCGCGGTCTTCCAGTCGTGCCGGTACACGAGATCGTTGAAGTCCGGAATGATGTTGTTGACCGGGCACCCGTTGTTGCAGAAGGGGATACCACAATCCATGCATCGCGCGCCCTGGATCGCCGCCTGTTCGTCGGTCAGGTGCGCGACAAACTCCTTCCAATGTTTCTTGCGCGACAGCGGCGCCTCGGCCGCTTCTTCGAGACGCTGGTATTCGAGGAATCCGGTGATCTTGCCCATTCGTCAATCCATCAATGTCGTTTGTTCGCTCACGCCGACGAGGCGCCATTGCCCCCGCGCGACCGACGCAGAAACTCGCCGAGTCCGTCTGCGCGCGGTCGATGCCGCACGCGCAGCACGGCCGCAATCAACAGCGCGGTGTTGATGTGACAGCCGATCACCGCGGCAACGAGGATATCGCCCGCCAGCCAGGCAGTCAGGTCGGGCGGGGCGCCAAACCGATGCAACGCCATGTAAAGGAGCGCGGAGACGACCGCGACGGCCGTGAATGCCGCCATGATCCATGGCACCGCGCACAGCACGCTCGCGAGCGCGACCCAGCGCGCCGCTGCCACATCGCTGCGTGTCGCGAGCACGATCAACGCGAGCGGAATCGTCACCAGCAGTGCCAGCAGGTTGGCTTTCCAACCCGCACACACCAGCGGCGGCCGCAACATGGCGGATCAACACCGCGTCAGGCCGCCAGCTTCTGCGGCGCCTCGCGCTGCTCGGCAGCGTAGAGCTGCTTGAGCGCGCGCCGGTACTCGGCCGGGAACACCTTGACGAACTTGCCGCGCATCGCGGTCCAGCCGTGCAGGATTTCCCTGGCGCGGAAGCTCCCGGTGTTGCGGAAGTGCTTCTCAAGCAGGTCGCGCAGGATGAATTCGTCGGTTTCGCCCAGATGCCAGATCGCGACTTCGATCTTGTCAGCCTGCTCCTGCGTCGTCAGCACCGGTTCAAGTGCGACCATCGATGTGTTGCACTTCTTCGCAAAGTCTCCGTGCTCGTCATAAACGTAGGCGATGCCGCCGGACATGCCGGCCGCGAAGTTGCGCCCGGTCGCGCCGAGCACGACCACGGTGCCCTTCGTCATGTACTCGCAGCCGTGATCGCCCGTTCCTTCAACGACGGCAGACGCGCCCGAGTTGCGGACCGCAAATCGTTCGCCCGCCACGCCGTTGAAGTACGCCTCGCCGGCGATTGCGCCATACAGCACCGTATTGCCAACGATGATGTGCTCGGGGCCGAATCCGCGGAAGTCGTTCGGCGAGCGCACGATGATGCGCCCGCCCGACAAGCCCTTGCCCGTGTAGTCATTGGCATCACCGACCAGGTCAAGCGTGATGCCGTGCGCGAGGAACGCGCCGAAGCTCTGGCCCGCGGTTCCGTTGAACTGGATGTGAATCGTGTCGTCCGAAAGGCCTTCATGGCCGAAACGACGCGCGACTTCGGATGACAGCATCGTGCCGACCGTGCGGTTCACGTTGCGAATCGGCGAAATGAAGCTCACGCGATCCCGCCTTTCAAGCGCCGGCTTGCACTGCTCGATCAGCTTGACGTCGAGCGCACGCGACAGGCCGTGATCCTGTTCTTCGCACTTGAAGCGCGCGGGTCCACCCAAATGCGCCGCCGGCATCGAGGGCATGTAGAAAATGCGCGAGAAATCGAGCCCCTTCGCCTTCCAGTGATCGACGCCCTTCTTCGTGTCGAGCAGGTCCGCGCGGCCGACCAGGTCATTGAACTTGCGGATGCCGAGTTGCGCCATGATCTCGCGCACCTCCTCGGCGACGAAGAAGAAGTAGTTGACGACGTGCTCGGGCTGTCCCTTGAAGCGCCGCCGCAGCACCGGGTCCTGCGTGGCGACACCGACCGGGCAGGTGTTCAGATGGCACTTGCGCATCATGATGCAGCCTTCAACCACGAGCGGCGCAGTGGCAAAACCGAATTCGTCGGCTCCGAGCATCGCACCGATCACCACGTCGCGACCGGTCTTCATCTGGCCATCGACCTGCACCGCGATGCGGCCGCGCAGGCGATTGAGGACCAGGGTCTGCTGCGTTTCGGCCAGGCCGAGTTCCCACGGCGTGCCGGCATGCTTGATCGACGAAATTGGCGAGGCGCCGGTACCGCCGTCGTGGCCGGCGATCGTCACATGGTCTGCCTTGGCCTTCGACACCCCGGCGGCAACGGTGCCAACGCCGACTTCACTGACCAGCTTGACGCTGATCGTGGCGCGCGGATTGCCGTTCTTCAGGTCGTGGATCAGTTGCGCCAGATCCTCGATCGAATAGATATCGTGATGCGGCGGCGGTGAGATCAGCCCCACACCCGGTACCGAAAAGCGCAGCTGGGCAATGTACTCGCTGACCTTGTGACCCGGAAGTTGCCCGCCCTCGCCGGGTTTTGCACCTTGCGCCATCTTGATCTGGATCTGGTCGGCGCTGACGAGGTATTCGGTCGTGACGCCAAAACGGCCCGATGCGACCTGCTTGATGCGAGAACGCAGCGAGTCGCCCTCCTTCAACGGGACATCGGCTTCGACGCGGTCGTGGCCGAGCACGCTCGCGAGCGTATCGCCAGTCCTGATCTGAATGCCGCGCAGCTCCTGCTGATAGCGACGCGGGTCCTCGCCGCCCTCGCCTGTATTGCTCTTCCCGCCGATGCGGTTCATCGCGATCGCCAGGGTTGAGTGCGCCTCGGTGGAAATGGAGCCGAGTGACATCGCTCCCGTTGCGAAGCGTTTGACGATGTCCTTCGCCGGTTCGACCTCGTCCAGCGGGATCGCCTTCTTTGGCTCCACTTTGAACTCGAACAACCCACGCAGCGTCAATCGACGTTTGCTCTGATCGTTGATGATCTGCGCGTATTCCTTGTAGGTCTGATAACTGTTGGTGCGCGTCGAGTGCTGCAGCTTGGCGATCGCGTCCGGCGTCCACATGTGCTCTTCGCCGCGCACGCGCCACTGGTATTCACCTCCGGCGTCCAGCATGTTGGCGAGCACCGGGTCGCCGCTGAATGCAGCCTGGTGCATGCGCACCGCTTCTTCCATCACTTCGAACAGACCGATGCCGCCGACGTTGCTTGGAGTGCCGCGGAAGTACTTGTCGACGAGATCACGGTTCAGTCCCACCGCCTCGAAGATCTGGGCGCCGCAGTACGACATGTAGGTGGAAATGCCCATCTTGGACATCACCTTGTGCAGGCCCTTGCCGATTGCCTTGATGTAGTTCTTGATCGCCTTGTCTGCGTCGATGGCGTTGGGTTTGCCCGCATACGTCGCAGCCAGCGTTTCCATTGCCAGGTACGGATGAATGGCTTCCGCGCCGTAGCCGGCCAGCAGCGCGAAGTGATGCACCTCGCGCGCGGAGCCGGTCTCCACGACCAGACCGGTCGCCGTGCGCACGCCAGCCTCGATCAGATGCTGATGCAGGCTGCTGGTCGCAAGCAGCGCGGGAATCGCGACGTGCTCGGCATCGGCCCTGCGATCGGAGACGATCAGGATGTTGTATCCGGCACGCACGGCATCGACCGCGTCGGCGCGCAGAGAGGCCAGACGTGCTTCGACTCCTTCCTTGCCCCAGGCGATCGGATAACAGATGTCGATTTCGTAGCTGCGGAACTTGCCGGACGCATACTTCTCGATGTCGCGAATCTTGGCCATGTCCTTGAAATCGAGCACGGGCTGGCTGACTTCGAGACGCATCGGCGGGTTGATGTTGTTGATGTCGAGCAGGTTCGGCTTGGGCCCGACAAAGCTCACCAGCGACATCACCATCTGCTCGCGGATCGGATCGATCGGCGGATTGGTGACCTGCGCGAAGAGCTGTTTGAAATAGCTGTAAAGCGGCTTGCTCCGGTCCGAAAGCACCGGCAGCGCACTGTCGTTGCCCATCGAACCGATCGCCTCTTCACCGCTTTCGGCCATCGGCGCCATCAACAGGCGCACGTCCTCCTGCGTATAGCCGAACGCCTGCTGGCGATCCAGCAGCGGCACGTCAAGTCGCGCCGCCGACCTGGCCTCGCTGTCCAGCGGTGGCAGGGCGTCAAGCTTGATCTGAATGCGACGAATCCATTCCTTGTACGGCTGGCTCTTTGCGAGTTGCTCCTTGAGCTCCACGTCGTCGATGATGCGACCCTGCTCCGTGTCGATCAGGAACATCTTGCCTGGCTGCAGCCGCCATTTCTTGACGATCTTGCTTTCGGGGATCGGCAGCACGCCAACTTCGGACGCCATCACGACGACATCATCGTCAGTCACGATGTAGCGCGCCGGCCGCAGGCCGTTGCGATCAAGCGTGGCACCGATGCGCACGCCATCAGTGAACGCGATCGCCGCCGGGCCATCCCATGGCTCCATCATCGCCGCGTGATACTCGTAGAAGGCGCGGCGATTCTCGTCCATCAGTGTGTGCTGTTCCCATGCCTCGGGAATCATCATCATCACTGCGTGCGCCAGCGGGTAACCCGACATCGTCAGCAGCTCGAGGCAGTTGTCAAAGCACGCCGTATCGGACTGTCCGGCGTAGATCAGCGGCCAGAGTTTCTTCAGGTCATCCTTGAGCACCGGCGAGGCCATCACGCCCTCACGCGCGCGAATCCAGTTGAAGTTGCCCTTGACGGTGTTGATCTCGCCGTTGTGCGCAATCATCCGGTACGGGTGCGCCAGTTCCCACGAAGGGAATGTGTTGGTCGAGAAGCGCTGGTGCACCAGCGCAATCGCGGAGACCACTTCCGGCTCGCGCAGGTCGTGGTAGTAGCGGCCGACCTGATCCGCGAGCAGCAGGCCCTTGTACACGACGGTACGCATCGACATCGACGGCACAAAGTATTCTTTGCCGTGTTGCAGTTTCAGCGCCTGAATCTTGTGGCTTGCGGTCTTGCGGATGACGTACAGCTTGCGTTCCAGCGCTGCGGGAACCATCACGTCAGGCCCGCGCCCGATGAAGATCTGCCGGATCACCGGCTCCTTGTCGCGCACGAACGGTGACATCGGCATCTCGCGGTCGACCGGCACGTCGCGCCAGCCGAGTACGACCTGGCCCTCGGCACGCACGGTGCGCTCGAGTTCCTGTTCGCACGCAAGCCTTGATGCGTTTTCCCGCGGCAGGAACACCATTCCGACACCGTACTCGCCCGATGGCGGCAAATTGACACCAAGCTGCGCCAGTTCGCGGCGGTAGAACACGTCGGGGATCTGGATCAGGATGCCCGCGCCATCGCCGCACAGCGGATCTGCGCCAACCGCGCCGCGATGGTCGAGGTTCTCAAGAATCAGCAGCGCCTGCTGAATCAGAGCATGGCTCGCCTTGCCTTTGATGTTGGCGACAAAGCCGACGCCGCAGGCGTCGTGTTCATGCGATTGGCTGTAAAGACCATGCGCTGAGGCATGTTCGAGGATCTGATCGTGTTCGGCAGACTTCACGCGACGCTCCGTTGGAATCGAGTTCCCGGCACCGCCGAGAACCCCTATGAACTCTACTGCGTCGCATCAAGATGGACAATGAAAATCAACTTACTCTGACCCTATTTCGCCATGAGCTAATGGACGCAGAGAAAAAATGAGGGACGGAGTAAAAAACGCTAGATTACCTTCCGCTCAATCCGCGATTGGTCAATCCTTCTCTGGCGCCCTCTTGGTCTTGGCGAGAGGGGCCGCTTACTTTCGGTTCCCAGCTGGCGCAAGAAAGCGGGGCTTCCAACGGCCCAGCCGCGACGGGCGCCCCAGCGCAGCATCTCAAGCTGATCGATTTCGAGCGGGCGCTCAACGAGTTCACGGTAGGCGGATTGCCGTTCGAAGGGCGTGTTCCCGAGCGCCCAGACGATCGGGTGGTCAGTCACGATTGGATCGATAACCAGACCAAGGTGATGGCGCAGGCTCGACCAGGGATAGCTCGCCGCATCGGCGACGATCCCGGCTCGCACCGGGTTCGATTCAATGTAGCGGCAACATCCGAGCAGATGCCGTTCCGCCTCAATGACGCTGGATCGGTAGCGCCCGTCCCATAGCGTGCCCGACCGTGTGTAGCGATTGTTGAACCACCGCACGTAGCGGCGACCGAGTGACTGCATCGCCTGTCCGAGTGACGCGGCCGTCGTCGGCGTTGCAAGCAGATGCACATGATCGGGCATCAGTACGTAAGCGTGGATCGCAATGCGCCGCCTGGCGGCAGCGTCGTGCAGACACAGTAGGAAATACCGATAGTCGTCCGGCGCGCGAAAAACGCTCGCACCGCCGACGCCACGCAGCATGATGTGATGAGGATGGCCAGCAATGCTCAGGCGGGCGAGCCGGGCCATTGTGATCCTGATGAATTGTTCTGCTCGGGTCGCAGCGGTTGAGCCGTTTCAACCGTCACCGACCGAGAACAAGCGCCGATGCTCTCGAATCGCGTAGCGATCCGTCATGCCGGCAACGTAGTCGGCAATTGCGCGCGGACCTTCTGCTTCCACCCGCTGGCGGTGATCGATCGGCAGCAGGCGCGGCTCGTCGCGGAACGCCGCGAACAGCTCGCGCACGATCCGCCTGGCCTTTTCCGTCATTCGCATCACCTGGAAGTGGCGATACAGATGCTCGCTCAGAAACCGCTTGAGCTCGTCCGCCTCGGTCCGCATGGTGGTCGAGAAGGCAACCAACGCAGCGCCGGATCGGACGTCTTCGATCGATTTCGGCGCTGCGCCGACGAGGCGACGCTGCGTCTCGGTGATCAGGTCGACGATGAGCGTATTGATCATGCGGCGCGTGGTTTCGTAGATCAGGCGCCGGTCGGGAATGTCCGGAAATTCGCTACGTACTACATCCGTGTGGCGCGCGAAAAGGGGGATGGCCCCAATCTGCTTCAAGGTGATCAGTCCGGAACGAAGGCCATCGTCGATATCGTGATTGTTGTATGCGATCTCGTCTGCCAGATTCGCGATCTGCGCTTCGACTGACGGCTGCCTGCGCTCGATGAAGCGTCGGCCCAGATCGCCCAGCTTGCGCGCATTCTCAAGCGAACAGTGTTTCAGGATGCCTTCCCGCGTTTCAAAGGTCAGGTTAAGGCCGTTGAATGCGCCATACCGCTCTTCGAGTTCGTCGACGACGCGCAGTGATTGCAGATTGTGTTCGAAGCCACCATAAGCCTGCATCGACTCGTGCAGCGCGTCCTGACCTGCGTGGCCGAACGGCGTGTGCCCAAGATCATGGGCAAGCGAGATCGCTTCGACCAGATCCTCGTTGACACGCAGATTGCGCGCGATAGCGCGCGCAATCTGCGCGACCTCGAGCGAATGGGTCAGGCGCGTGCGAAACAGATCTCCTTCATGGTTGACGAACACCTGTGTCTTGTACTCGAGCCGCCGGAACGCGGTCGAATGAACAATTCGATCTCGATCACGCTGGAAGTCCGTGCGCGCCTGCGCCGGCACCTCCTTGTGACACCGGCCGCGCGACTGCGCGGCCCGCGCCGCGTACGGGGCAAGATCGATCTCGACCGATGCGCTCATACGAATCCGCCCGCGTCCAGTGTCGCGCCCAGAATTTCGTCAGGCACTTCGCGCTGAATCGCGCGCCCAATGCGCTCCAGAAGAACGAACCTGATCCGGCCGGCCTCGGACTTCTTGTCGCCGCGCATCGACGCGATCGCGGCGGATTTCGGGAGCCCGTCTATACGCGTCGGCAATTTCGCGGTCTGCACGATCCCCTCAATTCGCTTGACCGCATCGGCGTCGATCAAGCCACAGCGCGCCGACATATCTGCCGCCAGGCACAGACCGCAACCGACGGCTTCGCCGTGCAGCCACGTGCCGTAGCCGGTAAGCGACTCGATCGCATGGCCAAACGTGTGACCGAGATTGAGCTGCGCTCGTTCGCCGCTTTCCTTTTCGTCGCGCGCCACCACACTCGCCTTGATCTGACATGAGCCGGCAATGGCATCGGTCAACGCTGCGGAATCGCACGCGAGCAATCGCGGCAGGTCGCGCCCAACCGCGGCGAAGTAGCGCTCATCCGCGAGGAGTCCGTGCTTGATGATTTCTGCGATCCCCGCCGAAAGTTCACGTGCAGGCAATGTCTTCAGCGCATCGGTATCGGCCACCACCACAGAGGGTTGATGAAAGGCGCCAATCAGATTCTTGCCGCGCGGGTGATTGACTCCCGTCTTGCCGCCGACGGACGAGTCCACCTGCGCCAGCAATGTGGTCGGCACCTGAACGAATCGAATGCCGCGCATGTAGATCGCGGCAGCAAAGCCTGCAATATCACCGATCACACCGCCTCCGAGCGCGACGATCACGCTTTTTCGATCGGCCCCGGCCAAGACAAGTTCGTCCAGGATATGCAGAACCGTCGCCGGAGTCTTGGCCGCTTCGCCGTCCGGCAAGACAACTGCGTGCAACGGCGCCACCTCCGACAGCGCTCTTGCGGCTACGGCCCCGTGTAAGTCATTCACGACCCGGTTTGTAATGACGAACAAGCGCGTCGGCGCGAGCGGTGCCACCCACTCCGAAAGGCGCGCCAGCAAACCGCTGCCAATATGGATATCGTAGGGACGCCCCGAAAGATCAACTGTGATCCGACGCATGCGGCGATTCTAAGCGGCGCCGAAATGCGGCCAGAGATTACGCAGCGCCGATTAGCTGCCGCACTGCTTCGTTCTCCAGAATGCGGGCGACCAGTTTCTTCGGGTTGACAGCGCCGGAGTGAAAGCTCAGGTGCGCAGTCGATTCATACAACTCACGCCGCTGACGCAACAACTCCTCAATTCGAGCGCGTCGATCAGCGGACTGCAGCAAGGGGCGCGAACGATCGTTCTGCGTGCGGCGAAGAATCTCGTCAACCGTCGACTCCAGGTAGATCACGAGACCTCGCGTGCGCAGCCTGTCGCGATTTTCAGGCAGCAGCACCGCTCCACCACCCGTCGCCAGGACGATCCCCGGTCGCTGGGTCAGTTCGTCGAGGAGCGCTGCCTCGCGACGGCGAAACGATTCCTCACCTTCGACCTCGAACATGGTCGCGACGGTCACGCCGGTGCGCGCTTCCAGTTCGCGATCGCAGTC
>DAITAC010000109.1:0-12811 GCA_036824465.1 Burkholderiaceae bacterium | reverse complement strand
TGTCGGCGCGGAACTTGTCGAGGTTCTGGTCGATCGCGGTGTTCATGAACATCGCGAGGATCGTCGGCGCCGGCCCGTTGATCGTCATGCTGACACTGGTGTTCGGCGCGGTCAGATCGAAGCCGCCATACAGAACCTTCAGGTCGTCGAGGGTGGCGATCGACACGCCGCTGTTGCCGACTTTGCCGAAGATGTCCGGGCGCAGATCCGGTTCGTTGCCGTACAGCGTCACGCTGTCGAATGCGGTCGACAGCCGCTTGGCCGGCATGCCTTCGGACAGCAGCTTGAAGCGTTTGTTCGTTCGGAACGGATCGCCCTCACCGGCGAACATGCGCGTCGGGTCTTCATTCTCGCGCTTGAACGCGAACACGCCGGCGGTGTAGGGGAACGATCCAGGCACGTTCTCCAGCAGCAACCACTTGAGCAGCTCGCCGTGATCTTCGAAGCGCGGCAGCGCGACCTTGCGGATCTTGCTGCCGGACAGCGACGTGTACGTGAGCTTGGTGCGGATCTCCTTGTCGCGGATCTTCACCACGTACTCGTCGCCGCTATAGGCCTGCTGCATCTTCGGCCACATGTCGAGCAGCTTCTTGCTGCGCGCATCCAGCCTGGCGTCGCGGTCCTTTGCCAGCACCTCGAGGTTCGAGTTCTCTTCCTTGCATTCGGCCGCGAGCATCCGGCGCGATTCCAGCAACTGCTGGCGCTGGCGCGCGATGCGCGCCTGCTCGACCGCGCGCTTCTTGTACGCGCGCACCGACTCTGCGATCTCGGCCAGGTATCGGACTCGTGCCGACGGCACGATCGGCGCCTGGTTGGTGGAATGGCGCGTGAAGACATGCGGCAACCGGGAGTTGCCGAGCTTGAGCCCCAATTCCTTCAACTTCGGCAGCAGCGCGTGATACAGCGAGGTGACGCCGTCGTCGTTGAAGCGCGCCGCCATCGTGCCGAACACCGGCATGTCATCCGTGCTCTTGGTGAATGCGCCCTTGTTCCGCTGCACCTGCTTGCTGACGTCGCGCAACGCGTCGAGCGCACCCTTGCGGTCGAACTTGTTGATGGCGACAAAGTCCGCGAAGTCGAGCATGTCGATCTTCTCTAGCTGGCTCGCTGCACCGTATTCCGGCGTCATTACATAGAGACTCGCGTCGACATGCTGCACAATCGCGGCGTCGCCCTGGCCGATGCCTGAAGTTTCCACCAGGACCAGATCGAATCCGGCGACCTTGCACGCGGCAATCACGTCCGGCAGCGCCTGCGAAATCTCCGACCCCGCTTCTCTCGTGGCCAGCGAGCGCATGTAGACCCGGGGCACGGGCGACGAAGCCGTCTGACCAGCCGGCTTGTGCCACGGATTGATCGCATTCATGCGGATGCGATCGCCGAGCAGCGCGCCGCCCGTCTTGCGACGCGATGGGTCGATCGAAATCACCGCGATCGACAGCTGGTCGTCCTGGTCGAGGCGAAAGCGGCGGATCAGTTCGTCGGTCAGGCTCGATTTGCCGGCACCGCCCGTGCCGGTGATGCCGAGCACCGGCACCTTTGCCGTATCCGCGCCCTTGTGCAGTTCGTGGAGGATGTTGTCCGGCGCCTTGTCGTTTTCCAGCGCGGTGATCAGTTGCGCCAGCGCGCGCCAGCGCCTGGTGATGTCCTTGTCGCGCAATGCGTCGAGCTTCTTCGGCGCGTGCGAAGACAGATCTTCATCGCATGCCGCGACCATCGATCCGATCATTCCCATCAGGCCCATCTTCTGGCCGTCTTCAGGCGAGAAGATGCGCGTCACGCCGTAGGCGTGCAGTTCCTTGATCTCGGCCGGCACGATCACGCCGCCGCCGCCGCCGAAGACCTTGATATGCGCGCCGCCGCGCTGCCTGAGCAGGTCGATCATGTACTTGAAGAACTCGACATGCCCGCCCTGGTAGGAACTGACCGCGATGCCCTGCACATCCTCGTTCAGTGCCGCGGTCACGATCTCTTCCACGGAGCGGTTGTGCCCAAGATGGACCACCTCCGCGCCCATGCTCTGCAGGATGCGCCGCATGATGTTGATGCTGGCGTCGTGACCGTCGAACAGTGACGCGGCGGTGACAAACCGCACCTTGTGCGCGGGGCGATAGGCGGCGAGCTTCTTGATCTCGGACAGGTCGGTCATCGCAGTCTCCGGGGGTGCCGGGCGGAGCGCAATCATGGCCCTCGCGCGCGCAGGCGGCAATCGCCGCCGGGCACCCCTGAAGGTACCTGCCGTTGACGTAAACGTCAACTATGGCAAAGGATGGTCTTCCCTGGTCAGGACTCCAGCGCCATGGGCAGATGCGCACCGCGGTCCGCCAGCGTCTCCTTTAGAAATGCCCGCCACTGCGTGGCGGGCTGCCAGACGCGCAGCACAGCGTCGTATGCGCGATCCGCGTCCTCCCCGAGTTCCAGCACGCGGTAGAGAAACACGAACGACGAGGCGCGCATGTTGACCTGGCAGTGCACGAGTACGCGCTCCGCGCGATGCTGGTGCATGAGGTCGGCGAAATGTGCGTAGTCGCTGGCGGCGGGCCGCGCGAAGTTCACCGCGACATTGTGATAGCCCATGCCGTAACCAGTCACGATTGCGGCCTCGTCTGCGTGACTGCCCATTGCATCGGGCGGCGCGAGGTTGATCACAACCTGATAGCCCGCCCGCGCGATCGGCTCGAACTGCGCGCGCGTCGGCATCCCCGACGTGCCGATGCGCGGCGAGATTTCGACGTAATTGATCGCCAGCTGGCCGGGTTCGAGCGCGAATGGCAGCGTGCAGCCGAAAAACGCCAGCAGCGCGCACGCCGCCGCCACCACATAACCGAAGCCGGCCAGCCAATGGCCCCGGCGCGTCGAGCGGTGCGCCCGCTCGACGGCGACCCTGTCCGCTTTGCGCGCGATGGTCAGCTGCACACGCAGCCCTGCTCGGCGCTTTCGCAACCGCATTTGGGGCCACACGCGCAGTACGCGGCCGCGGCCTGGGTCTGGCGGCCGCATTGGCAGCCCGTATCGGGGCACTTAGCGCAAATACAGGACACCTTGGTTTGCATGTTCATCACTCGCTCCTTCTACCTGGGTTCCGCCACGCGCGCGATCGCACGTATCGTGGAGTGCATTCTGGGCGCGGACGCCGCGATCGACTTGAACAAAACGGCTGACTTGCGAACGATCGCGCCCGCGGACACCAGAAGCCTGACGCCGGGTCAGTGCACGGTCAAGACACGGCAGATGGAGGTCGTCCATGGTGCGCGTACCCACGATGAAAGTAGCTCGGCATCGATCCCGCCGCGCGCCGCAGCGTGCCGCGCGCGGCGGCGGCCTCGTCATTGCCGGGATCGGCCGCATTTACCTGTGGAACGGCGGCAGCCTGTGAATCGGCCACAACGCCGGGCGAACCGGGGTCCATCAGCACCATGCGATCCAGATCACGCTTGCGCAAGATCGGCCGGTCCTGCTGCGCTCGGCAGCCGATGGCGAGTGGGCCGAGTATCACGGCACGGCCGTGCGGCACCACCGGCCGCACCAGTTCGACAGCCGTGGCGCGAGTGTGGCGCAGATCTTCGTCGAGCCCGAAACCGAGGCCGGCCATGCATTGATTGCGCGTCAAGGTGAAGAACCAATCCGCGGCCTGACGCCGGCGCGGATCGCTGCTCTGGCCGCGCCGCTGTTTGCGTGCTTCCACGCCAGCAAGGAGGAGGCGCCGATGATCGCTGCCGCGCAGACCGTCATCGCACAGCTCGCCGTGAGTGCGACCTCGCGTGCAGCGATCGACCACCGCGTCCTGCGCGTACTCGAGGCGCTGCGCGCGCGGCTCCAGGTGGCTCCGTCGCTGGCGCAAAGCGCCGCACTGGTGCACCTGTCTCCCAGCCGGTTTCGGCATCTGTTCGTCGAACAGACCGGCGCCTCGTTTCGGGCCCATGTGCTTTGGCTGCGGTTACTCGCAGCGGTGCAGGTATTCAACCAAGGGCACAACCGGACCAACGCCGCGCATCAGGCCGGCTTTGCCGACTCGGCTCACCTGAGTCGAACCTTTCGACGCGTGTTTGGTGTGACCCCGGTGATGCTGATCCGCGATTAGCGGCCGCGTTCAACTCGCGCTGCGGCGCGCCACCAGCACCTGCGTCGGGCGACGCTTCGCTGCACGAGCCGCTGGGCGTCGCTTCGCCGCGTGCTTCAGTCCGTCAATGTAGAAATCGACCAGTGCGGGCGCGTCGCGCGCGATGTCGAATTCGCCCGGCGCATCCAGAAAATCGCGCATCAGGCCGCCGACATAGGCGTAAAGCCCGCGTGCTGCAAGGCGCACGTCGACTCCGTCCGGCAGTTGTCCCCGCGCCACTGCCTTGCGCAGTGCCAGAGAAATCATGCGATAGCAGTCGAGCCGCGAGTCGTGCTCGCGGTTTCGGACCGACGCCAGTTCCTCGGTGTACTCGCAGCGCAGGAACACCACTTCGAACACGTTACGGGCGCGCTCGTCATCCGCAAACTGCGCGAGCGCTTCGATCGCAGCGGTGCGCACGGCGCCGAGCGGATCACTCGCTGCAGCGGTTTCCATTTTCTGCAGGCTCTGCTGGTGCGGCAACTGGGCGCGCGCGACCATCGCCTGGAACAGATCAGCCTTGTCCTTGAAGTGCCAGTAGACCGCGCCCCGCGTCACCCCGGCGGCATCAGCCACCTCGGCGAGCGACGTATGACCCACGCCACGCTTGCGGAAAACCACTTCCGCCGCATTCAGCAAGTCCTCGCGCGTGGCAAGCGCCTCTGCCCTGGTCCGTCGCGCCATGTCCGGATGCGTACCCTGTTTCGGTTAATAGATTTTTAACAAACGTACACGATTGTATGTAATATGCTGCGTCGCAAAAGTCAACCGCTTTCGATGAAAGGCTGCGCTCGTCGCAGAGACCTGTGATGCAAGTCAAATCACGAATGCTCCCTTCGTTTGCCCGCGCTGCCCATCGGGGCGGGACAGCCGGCGAGGTCAACGCCTTTGGCCACGCCTGGCGCTGGCTGATGCGGGCGCTGTCGGTAATGTGCGTCGCGCTTCTTGTCGTCGCCTGCGGCGGTGGCCAGCAGCACGGTGGTGGGTTCGGCGGGTTTCCGCCGGCGCCGGTGACATTGATGGAAGTGAAGACCGCCACGGTGCCAATCCGCTTCGAGTACGTCGGCCAGACTGCCGGCTCGAAGGAAGCCGAAGTGCGCGCGCGCGTGCAGGGCATCCTGGAGAAGCGCACTTATCAGGAGGGCGGCGCGGTCAAGACCGGCCAGACGCTGTTCATGATCGACCCCAGGCCGTATGCGGCTCAGGCCGAGCAGGCGGCCGCGGCGCTGACGCAGGCACAGGCGCAGTACGCGCAGGCAAAGCGCAACCTGGAACGCCTGAAGCCATTGCTGGCCGACAGCGCGATCAGCCGGCGCGAATACGACGACGCCTTGTCGAATGAGGAAACCAGCGCGGCCGCAGTCAAACAGGCGCAGGCGCGATTGACCGAGGCGCGGCTGAACCTGTCGTACACGACGGTCACGGCGCCAGTGTCCGGGTTTGCCAGCCGGGCATTGAAATCAGAGGGCAGTCTGGTGACGCCGGGCCAGGACAGCCTGCTCACGACGGTGTCGCAGATCGACCCGATGTATGTGAACTTCAGCATGTCGGAGAACGAGCAGTTGCGCATGTCGAGGCTCATCGCCGACGGAAAACTGATCGCACCGGACGCGAAGAATGGCTATGAAGTGAGCGTGCGGCTCGCCGATGGCAGCGTGTTTCCGCGCAAAGGCCGGCTCGCGTTCATCGATACGCGCATCAACCCGGCCACCGGCTCATTCGATGCGCGCGCGTTGATTCCCAACGCCGACGCCCGACTGCACCCGGGCCAGTTCGTGCGCGTGTACGTCGAGGGTGCAACGCGCCCGAATGCGATTCTGGTGCCGCAGCGCGCTGTGATGGAAGGCCCGCAGGGCAAGTTCGTTTACGTCACCGGCAAGTCGGACAAGGGGCAGGACATTGCCACGCCGCGCCCGGTCGCCGTCGGCGACTGGGTCGAGATCGACGGCAGCAATCAATGGATCGTCGAGTCTGGATTGAAGCCGGGCGACCGCGTGGTGATCGAAGGCATGGGCAAGATCTTCCCGATCCCGGGTGGCGCGCCGATCATGCTCGGACCGCCGCCTGGAGTGGACGCCGGCAAGGGAGAGACGAAGAAGGGCGCGGAGAAGAAATAGGCGCTGCGAAAGAACTCCTATACCCGAGCCCTCTCCCGCTGATGCGGGCGAGGGAGAACAGATAAAGGACCGCGCATGTTTTCCCGCTTCTTCATCGACCGCCCGATCTTCGCGGTGGTGCTGTCGATCTTCATCGTGCTCGCGGGTCTCGCGGCGATGCGGATTCTTCCCATCGCGCAGTATCCGGAGATATCGCCCCCGGTCGTGAGCGTCTCGGCCGTGTACCCGGGCGCGTCGGCGCAGGTGCTGGAGTCGACCGTCGCGGCGCCGTTGGAGAACGCAATCAACGGCGTCGAGGGCATGCTGTACATGAGCTCGAACTCGACGTCCAACGGCCTGGTGCAGATTCAGGTCACATTCGAGATCGGCACCAACGTCGACCAAGCGGCACTGAACGTCAATAACCGCGTCAAGCAGGCCGAAACGCGACTGCCGCTCGAAGTGCGCCGTCAGGGCGTATCTGTGGAAAAAGGCTCATCCGCGTTCCTGCTGGTGCTGGCGTTTTACTCGCCCGACGACCGATTCGACGATCTGTTCACGTCCAACTACGTCACGCTGAACGTGCTCGACCAGCTGAAGCGGATTCCGGGAACGACCAACGTGCAGATCTTCGGCGCCAAGGACTACGCGATGCGCATCTGGCTGCGGCCCGACCGGCTGGCGCAGTTGCGCCTGACCACCGCCGACCTCGCGCGCGCGATCAACGAACAGAACGCCCAGTTCGCCGCCGGCAAGGTCGGCGCGGCGCCATACAGCGGGTCGCAGGAACTCGTGTACACGATCACCACGCAGGGACGCCTGGTCGATCCGAAGGAGTTCGAGAACATCATCGTGCGCGCCCATCCGGACGGCTCGACGATCCGGCTGCGCGATGTGGCGCGCGTTGAACTCGGCAGCAAGGATTACGAATTCATCGGTCGCTACAACGGCAAGAATGCCACGCTGATGGGCATCTTCCTGCAACCCGGCGCCAACGCGCTTGCGGTGGCAGGCGACGTCAAACGCACCGTGGCGGAACTGGCGCTGCGCTTTCCACAGGGTCTGGCCTACGCGGTGCCGTATGACACCACGCGCTTTGTCGAGGTGTCGATCCGCGAAGTGGTCAAGACGCTGGGCGAAGCGATGCTGCTGGTGCTGCTGGTGGTGTATCTCTTCCTGCAGAACTGGCGCGCCACGCTGATCCCGATCATCGCGGTGCCCGTGTCGCTGATCGGCACCTTTGCCGGGTTGCACCTGCTCGGCTACTCGATCAACACACTGACGCTGTTCGGCATGGTGCTGGCGATCGGCATCGTGGTCGACGATGCGATCGTGGTGCTGGAGAACGTCGAGCGCATCATGCGCGAGGAGCACATGAACGCGCGCGAAGCAGCGATCGAGGCAATGCGCGAGGTCACCGGCCCGGTGATCGCGATCGTGCTGGTGCTGATCGCGGTGTTCGTGCCGATCGCTTTCCTCGGTGGCTTGACCGGCGAACTGTATCGCCAGTTCGCGATCACGATCTCGATCGCGGTCGGCATTTCGGGCATCGTCGCGTTGACGCTGACCCCGAGCTTGTGCGTGCTGATCCTGAAGCGCGAGCACAAGCAGCCGGGACGTTTCTTCTCAACCTTCAACAAATGGTTCGCGCGCATCCGCACGCGCTACACCGACGGCGTGATCTGGATGATCCAGCGCGGGGCGATCGCGCTCATCCTGTTCATCGGCATGGTCTTCATCGCCGGCGGTCTGTGGCGCATCACGCCGGGGTCGCTGGTGCCGGACGAGGACCAGGGCTTCTACATCGCAGCGGTGATCCTGCCCGATGCGTCCTCGCTTCAGCGCACCGACAAGGTCGTGAACGAGGTGGTGCAGATACTGAAGTCCAATCCGGTCAACGAGGATGTCGTCGCTTTCACCGGCTTCGATTTCATCGGCGGCGGGTTCCGCAACAATGCCGCCACCATCTTCGTCACGCAGAAGCACTGGGATGAGCGCAAGGAAAAGACGCCGCAGCTCGTCGGCGAGTTCTTCATGAAGACCGGGCACATCAAGGAAGGCCTGGTGCTGGCGTTCGCGCCGCCGGCGATCTTCGGACTCGGCACCGCCGGCGGTTATGAGTTCTATCTGCAGAACCGCGGGACCGAGGGTCCGCAGAAAACGGCCGAAGTGATGCAGCAACTGCTCGGGCGCCTGAACAGCGACCCGGTGCTGGGCGGCGCGCAGACGCTGTGGCGCGCCAACGTGCCGCAGCTGCATGTCGACGTCGATCGCGAGAAGGCCAAGTCACTTGGCGTACCGATCGACGATGTGTTCAATACACTCGCGGCCACGCTCGGGAGCGCGTACATCAACGACTTCAACAAGTACGGCCGCACCTGGCAGGTGCTGATGAGCGCCGAGCCGCAGTACCGGCATCGGCCCGATGACATCGGCGCAGTGTGGGTGCGTTCCGAACGCGGCGAGATGGTGCCGCTGCGCGCGCTGGCGAACGTCAGGTACTCATCGGGGCCGGATGCGCTGGAACGTTTCAACAACCTGCCGGCGGTGAAGATCATCGGCCAGGGAGCGCCCGGCGTCAGTTCCGGGCAGGCGATCGCCGAGGTCGAGCGCGTGGCGCGCGAAGTGCTGCCGCCGGACTTCAGCTTCGACTGGGGCGGCGTGTCATTTCAGGAAAAGAAGTCGAGCGGAACCTCCGCACTCGCACTCGGGCTCGCCGTGATCATGGTGTTCCTGATCCTCGCCGCGCAGTACGAACGCTGGTCGCTGCCGCTTTCAGTCCTGATGGCATTGCCGTTCGGCACCTTCGGTGCGCTGGCCGCAGTGTGGCTCAGAGGTCTGACCAATGACGTGTACTTCCAGATCGGGCTGGTCACGCTGCTGGGACTGGCGGCGAAGAACGCGATCCTGATCGTCGAGTTTGCGTCGCAAAAGATGGCCGAGGGCTTCTCGGTGTCGGCGGCGGCGATCGAAGCGGCGCGGCTGCGGTTCCGTCCCATCATCATGACCTCACTCGCGTTCATTCTCGGGGTACTGCCGCTCGCATTCGCCAGCGGCGCGGGTGCCGGGGCGCGCACCTCAGCCGGCACCGGCGTGATGGGCGGGATGCTGGCCGCGACGTTCCTTGCGATCTTCTTCGTGCCGTTCTTCTTCAAGTTCATCACCGAGCGCAAGCTCGGAGAGCCGCGCTCGAAGGAAGAACTGCGCGACGAGGTCGCGATCGGCGAAGGCCGCGCCGCGGCAATGCATGCAAAGGCAATCCGCGAAGCGGCAGCCAAGTCGTTGGCACGGGGAGGTGGCCATGTCTAAGCGAGCGGCTGCTGTCTTCGCCCTCGGCGCCGTGTGCGTCGCGATGCTGGCTGCGTGCAACACGCCCGAGCCCAAACGTCTGATGATCGAACTGCCCGAGACGACGGCCGCCGCGCCACAGGGGATCGACCGATTCTGGACCCAGTTCAACGACGCTCAGCTGAACGCGCTGATCGAAGAGGCGCTGAACAATAATCTCGATCTGCGCGCGGCGATCGCGCGCATCGATGAGGCACGCGCCAACCTGCGACTGGCACGCGCGCCGCTATACCCGTCGCTCGATGCCGAGTTCGGTGCCAATCGCAACCGCACCAGCGACGCGACCGCTCAGCAGTTTCAGGGGCCACATGCAACGACCACCTACAGCACCGGCTTGCGCGCGTCGTACGAGGTCGATCTATGGGGCAAGTATGCAAACGGCCGAAACGCCGCGCAGTCGAGCCTGCTGGCAACTCGCTACGCCGCCGAGACGGTGCGCATCGCGCTCATCGGACAGGTCGCAACGGCGTACTTCGCACTGCGCGCCAACGACGCCGAGTTGACGCTCGCCAGGGAAACGCTGAAGACGCGCGACGACAATGTGCGGCTGCAGAAGCAGCGCCTCGATGCGGGCGTGGCGAGCGACTACGAGTTCAAGCTGGCGCAGGCGGAGCGCGCCGCGGTCGCCGCGGTGATTCCGGCGATGGAGCGCGCGGTCGCGCTGAGCGAATCCGCGCTGGCGGTGCTCACCGGCCGCAGCCCGAAGAAGGTCTACACGCCGTCGGTTGCGCGCGGCGCGGAGATCACCGCTGCCGCGGCGCCTGACGTACCGGCGGGACTGCCGTCCGACCTGCTCGCGCGCCGTCCCGACATTCGTCAGGCCGAAGCGCAACTCGGCGCCGCCGATGCGCGCATCAGCGAGGCACGCGCGCAGTACTACCCGTCGCTGACGCTTACCGCGCAATTCGGCGGAGAAAGCGCGGAGCTGTCAGATTTGTTGACCGCTCCGGCGCGTGTCTGGTCAATCGGCGCGAAGCTGCTGCAGCCGATCATCGCCGCGCAGCGTATCGGTGCGCAAGTGGATGCCGCCACCGCGCGGCGCGAGCAGGCCTCGATTGCATATCAGCAGGCCGTGCAGTCGGCGTTCCGCGACGTGCACGATGCGCTGGTTGCGCATCGCAGTGCGCGCGAAGCATTCACTGCACAGGATGAACGGCGTGCGCGCGTGATCGATGCACTGAAGCTTGCCGAACTGCGCCAGCGCAATGGATATTCAAGCTACATCGATGTGCTGGACGCGCAGCGCAATCTGCTTGATGCGGAGCGCGCGCGGCTGGCCGCGCTGCGTGATCGACAGACTGCGATCGTTGACCTGTACAAAGCGCTCGGTGGCGGCTGGGATCCCGCGCAGTCACAGGCAAGTGCCGATTCGACGTCGAAGCCGCCTGCGAATCGATAGCCGTTGAAGTGGCAGCTTGGCCGCGGACCGTCGCCGTCAGTCCGTCGCTGCGAGCGGAGCTGCTTCCACACGCTCGATTTCGCCGCGCAGCAGGGCCGCGCGTTCCTGTTGCCAAGTTTCGCGCACCAGATCAAACACCGCGCGAATCAGCGGATCTTCGGCCCGCGCCGCGGCACACACGAACCACAACGTCGTGCGCAGCCGCGCCTTGTCCCAGATGAGGACGTCGCCGGAGCGCGCGCGCTCCATCGCTTTTTCCTCGCGCATCAGTGACACGCCAACACCTGAGGCCACGAGATTCTCGATCACCGATTCCTGATCCGCTTCCACGTGGCGCTGAGGCGGATCGATTCCCTGCGCAGCGAACAGTTCGGTCACCAGCCGGTTGTGCGTGCTGATGGCCGGGGTCAGGATCCAGGGCAGCGCAGCCATCTCGGCCCAATCGGCGCTGCGCAGCTGATCGCCCCACGCGCCGGGCGCAGCGACGCGGTAGACGAGCTGGCCTAACCGCAGAGACGTGATGTCAGGCCCCGGCGCATCACCAAAATAGAAACTCGCGTCGAGCCGTCCGTCACGCACGCTCTCCAATGCGGCGCCGGAGATCTCGTGATGCAACTCGAGTTCAAGGCTCGGGTAGCGTTCGACCGCGCGTGCCAACAGATGCCCCAGGCGAATCGCCGCCGGGTCGCTGACCGTACCCACGCGCAGCAGCCCTGCAACCTCACCCTTGAGGCGCTTGGCGGTGCGCTCCAGTTCGTCGGCCACGTCGAGCAACCGTCGCGTTTGCGCGAGCAACTCACGCCCGGCGACGGTCAGCACCATTCCACTGGCAGAACGATCGAACAATCGCAGGTCGAACCGCTCTTCGAGCGCCTTGATCTGGGCGCTCACCGCCGGCTGGCTGATATGCAGCCGCTCGGCGGCGCGTGTCATATGGCCTTCGTCAGCTACCACCGCGAACGTCCGTAATCGATAGAGCTCCATCGGTTGACTCCCTGAACTGGAGGGGTTATTCCAGTTTTTGCAATGCGGAAAAAAGTGGGCTGCCTGATTGTCGAAAATGATGATAAGCATCTGAAAAGACGATTTTATTTATCGATCTTACGCCCTCATCATTGCTAGTGTGCATTGCAGCAATCATGCCACCAGTGCGCGGCTAGAGGAGTTCAAGATGCAAAGCTGGATTTCGACAATTGTGGGAAGGGCGGAGTTCGACGCGCCATCCCCGCGGGCGCGCTACCTGCCGGCAAGTCAGCCATGGGCCGCCAAGGAACCGAAGACCTCCCCGCCCGAACTGGTCAAGCGTCGCGGCGAAGTCTTGCGCGGGTTCTTTCCCAAGCTCGCCAGTTGGTTTGAGAGCAGCGGGGAGGCGGCGCGGCGGCGTGAGATCGAGGACTACCTGTCCAAAGCGCAGGACTTGTGCGACTTGGAACAACGCATCCGGCGCCTTGAGCGTCGATCAGACGTTCCGTACTACTGATCGCGCAATCCAGATCCCGATTCGTCGGGCTGGAGCTACGCGTTTCGGTGCAGATGCTCGACGAGGAGCCGGGTCGTTGCCGACCGCATCTGTTCCGGGCGTGAGCGGGCAACGAAGCGCCGTTTCGCCCACGGGTCAGTGAGCGGGACCAGCGCCAGCGCCGACGACCGTGCATAGAGCGTCGCCGCCTCGCGCGGCAGAACGGCGATTCCCAGTCCCGGCGCGACAATCCTGCAGGCAACGTCCAGGCGCGACACCGATCCACGCCTCTTCCAGCGTGTCTTCGAAGGGGAGCTTCTTGCGCTTGGCCAGTGCGTGCGAAGGGTGAGCCGCCACGCACGGATAGTCGCTGAGATACGGTGCCGTGTGCAGCCCGGTCGACGAGTAAA
>DAITAC010000108.1:0-12952 GCA_036824465.1 Burkholderiaceae bacterium | reverse complement strand
TGTCGTTCTTCAGGATCATGCGGTCGACGACCCAGCCGATCACGCGCGACAGGAACACCACGAACGTGTTCATCACCCCCTGGATAAGGGTCAACGTCACCATGTCGCCATTGGCAATGTGACCGATCTCGTGCCCGAGCACGGCCTCGACTTCTTCCTTGCTCATCGACTGCAGCAGGCCGGTCGAAACCGCGACCAGCGACGAATTCTTGCTGGCGCCGGTGGCAAATGCATTGGGTTCGCCTTCGTAGACGGCGACCTCCGGCATGCCGATGCCTGCTTTCTCCGCGTGTTTGCGGATCGTATCGATCAGCCAGGCCTCCATCGCATTTCGCGGCTGTTCGATCACCTGTGCGCCGGTGGACCACTTGGCCATGGGCTTTGAGATCAGCAACGAGATGAACGAGCCGGTGAAACCCACCACCAATGCAAACACCGCCAGCGCGCCGACGTTGAGCTGGCGCCCGCCGACCGCGGCAAAGTTGATGCCGAACACTGCGCTGATGACGTTGAGGAACAGCATCAGAACCACCATGATCGCAAGGTTCGTCAGAACGAACAGCGCGATGCGTTTCATACAGTCTCCAAGATAAGTTGAGGGAATCGACAGCGCCGCCGAGTCTATCCAAGACCAGGCCGACAAACCAATGAAATCTATCCGGGTTTACATGACACGCTTTAGCGAACTGCGTCGAGAAAACAGGACCTTAGACCAATCTGCCCGCCCGCGGTTCAATATGGGGGCAAGGTCTGCCACCTCAAGCCCCCGGTCGAAGGTGCCGGCGCCGGGGCTGATGAGCCGGTCAGTAGAATTCCAAGTTTCCCCTGACTGACCATACGAGATGAGTTCACCTGCCGCCGACCGCACCCACGCCTATAAGCTGCAACCGATCCCGCGCCTGATCTTTGCCAGCCGCTGGCTGCAACTGCCCCTGTATCTGGGGCTGATCTTGGCACAGATGGTGTACGTGTACCACTTCTGGGTCGAACTGACGCACCTGATCGGCGCCGCCCTCGGTGATGCGAGGTCGATCGAGGACCTGTTCACGGCCGTCGGCTACCGGGGCGAATCCGGCACGCCGGCGAAGCTGAACGAGACCGTCATCATGCTCGTTGTTCTTGGTTTGATCGATGTCGTGATGATCTCCAACCTGCTGATCATGGTGATCGTCGGCGGCTACGAAACCTTCGTGTCGCGCATGCGCCTCGAGGGCCACCCGGATCAGCCGGAGTGGTTGTCGCATGTCAACGCGAGCGTGTTGAAGGTGAAGCTCGCCACCGCGATTATCGGTATAAGTTCGATCCATCTGCTGAAGACCTTCATCAACGCTGCAAACTACGACGTCAAGACACTCGTTGCGCAGACCGGAATTCATCTGGCCTTCCTGCTGTCGGCGATGGCAATCGCGTTGACCGACCGCCTTCTGATTTCCGCCGCGCGGGCGCACGAGATCCAACCCGACCACGATCAATGAGGGTGCAAATGCCAACGACCATCCAGCAATCCGATCTGATCGAAAGCATCGCGGGCGCACTGCAGTACATCAGTTACTACCATCCGGTCGACTACATCCAGCACCTGGCGCGCGCTTACGAAGCCGAGCAGAGTCCGGCGGCAAAGGACGCAATTGCGCAGATCCTGACCAACTCGCGCATGTGCGCCGAGGGCAAGCGGCCGCTGTGCCAGGACACGGGCATCGTCAATGTGTTCCTCAAGGTTGGCATGGACGTGCGCTGGGCCGGTTTCACCGGGCCGATCGAAGACGCGATCAACGAGGGCGTTCGACGCGGTTATCTGAGCCCCGACAACGTGCTGCGCGCCTCGGTCGTGTCGCCGCCCGAGTTCGGACGCAAGAACACGAAGGACAACACGCCCGCGGTGGTGCACATGCAACTGGTGCCTGGCGACAAGGTCGAAGTCTCCGTTGCCGCCAAAGGCGGCGGCTCCGAAAACAAGAGCAAGTTCGTGATGCTCAATCCGTCCGATTCGATCGTCGACTGGGTGCTGAAGACGGTCCCGACGATGGGTGCGGGCTGGTGCCCACCCGGCATGCTCGGCATCGGCATCGGTGGCACCGCCGAGAAGGCGATGTTGATGGCGAAAGAGGCACTGATGGACGACATCGACATGTATGAGCTGCTCGCCCGTGGACCAAAGACGGATGAAGAAAAGCTGCGCGTCGAGCTGCATGAAAAGGTCAATGCGCTGGGCATCGGCGCGCAGGGGCTCGGCGGGCTGACGACGGTGCTCGACGTGAAGATCAAGATGTATCCGACGCACGCGGCGAGCAAGCCGGTGGCGATGATTCCCAATTGTGCGGCGACGCGCCACGCGCATTTCGTGCTGGATGGCAGTGGCCCTGCATATCTCGATCCGCCTTCGCTCGACCTGTGGCCCAACGTGAACTGGGCGCCCGATTACAACAAGAGCAAGCGCGTGAACCTCGACACCCTGACGCGCGAGGAGGTCGCGGCGTGGAAGCCGGGCCAGACGCTGCTGCTGAACGGCAAGATGCTGACCGGCCGCGACGCCGCGCACAAGCGCATCCAGGACATGCTCGCCAAGGGTGAGAAGCTGCCGGTCGACTTCGCGAACCGGGTCATCTACTACGTCGGCCCGGTCGACCCGGTGCGCGACGAAGTGGTCGGGCCGGCCGGCCCAACCACCGCCACGCGGATGGACAAGTTCACCGAGATGATGCTGGCGCAGACGGGACTGATTTCGATGATCGGCAAGGCCGAACGCGGCCCGGTGGCGATCGAGGCAATCCGCAAACACAGGAGCGCATACCTGATGGCCGTCGGCGGTGCTGCGTATCTGGTCGCCAAGGCCATCAACAGCGCCAAGGTGGTCGGCTTCGGCGATCTCGGAATGGAGGCGATTTACGAGTTCGAGGTCAAGGACATGCCGGTCACGGTTGCGGTCGACTCGAGCGGCACCTCGGTTCACCAGACCGGTCCGCGCGAGTGGCAGCAGAAGATCGGCAAGATTCCAGTCGCGGCAGCGTGAGGCGCATTTCCCCGCGCACGCACCGGCGAGCGGCGGTCCGGCGTGGCGGCATTGAACCGACGGCCGTTCGGAGGCGACAAAGGGACGCGAAGCCGGGTCCTGTCCCGTAGCCAGTGCGGAAGGACGACCCGGCTTTCTTGGCGTTTTTGAGCTTTCTGGGGCGGGGACCACGCGCTAACCTCGGTCTATTGAATCGGGTCGGCCGGGACTGCGCACGTCCTTCCAGACCGTTCGGGCGGCGACCAGCGCCTGATCTCGTCCTTCTTTCGTATGTCGACCGCCAACGCGCCCGCTGCTGTTCGAAACCTCGACGACGAGATCCGCCGTGAGCGCATCGATGCGCTCTTCCGGTTCAACAACTTCTCGGTCGCGCTGACGATCGGCGTTGCACCCGTCATTGCATGGTCGATCGCGCCTTGGGCTGGAAGCCGGGCTGCGCTTGCCTGGACGTCTTTGATGCTGCTTGTCTCGCTGGCGCGACTGGCACTCGGGCGCAGCTACGCGAAAGCCGCGCCAGAGCGACGCACGATGCCAGCCTGGCGTCACCTGTTCGTCGCGGGGACGGCTTGCGCAGCCATCCTTTGGGGTCTACTCGCGTTGCCGATCATCGTTCTGCCGGCCGAACCGCGACTGCTGATTCTGACGGTGCTCGTCGCTATCACCGCGTTCGCCGTGTTTCCCAACATGCCGTATCTGCCGGCGTATGCAGCGCTGGCGGTTCCGATTCTCGTCAGCATCGCGCTGTCCGCATGGACGGGCACAACATCGCAGCCGAACCTGGTGATGCTGCTCGCGGGCTTGTACCTCGTTGCAATCCTGCTTGCCGTCCGTCGGCTCGGTCTGTTTTTCGGGGAAGTCACACGTGCCCGCCTCGAAGCTGCAGAGCTGACCGCCGCGGCCAAAGCGGCCAACACGGCCAAGTCACAGTTCCTCGCCAACATGAGCCACGAGATTCGCACGCCCATCAACGGTGTGCTCGGTATGGCCGAACTGCTCGCGGACGCCAAGCTTCAAGCGCCGCACGATCACTATGCTCGCACCATCCTGCATTCAGGCCACACGCTGCTCGGCATCGTCAACGACGTACTCGACTTTTCCAAGGTCGAATCAGGCAACCTGCAACTCGACCGGACCGCCGTCGAAGTCCGCTCGACACTGGAAGACGCCATCGCCGCACATGTCTCGACCGCCCGCAGGAAGGGACTGCGATTTGAGTTCGAGGTTGCACCCGACGTCCCGGCGTGGATCCAGGCTGACCGCCTCCGCCTGATCCAGATCCTCGGCAATCTAGTCAGCAATGCGGTCAAGTTCACCGAGGCCGGCCGGGTTGGTGTCCGCGTGACTTGGAACGCCACCGGCTCAGGCGACAACCCGACTCTGCGGTGCGAAGTCCGCGACACGGGTATCGGACTGAGCCAAGCCCAGATGGCACGTCTGTTCGAACCCTTTGTCCAGGCCGATGCCTCGACGTCGCGGCGTTTTGGCGGCACCGGGTTGGGCTTGGCCATCGCACGCAAACTGGCCGAACTGCATGGCGGCTCCCTCGGAGCGACGAGCATGGACGGCAACGGGTCCGTCTTCTGGTTCGAGGTCGACGCGCCGGCGGCCAAGGCGCTGCCACCTCCGGAGCCGGAATCTGCTCCTGCAAAGACATCGAAGTTGCAGGGACGCGTGCTGCTGGTCGAGGACAACCTCGTCAACATGGAGGTCGCCTCGCACACCTTGCGCGCTCTGGGTCTCGATGTCGACACCGCCGACAACGGCGTCAAGGCGGTCGCTGCCTATCGACAGCGCCGGCCGGACGTGATTCTGATGGACTGCCAGATGCCCGAGATGGACGGGTTCGAGGCGACGCGCGAGATTCGCGCGCTGGAAGGCAAAGACAAAGTCCCGATCATCGCGCTCACGGCGAATGCGATGGTCGAAGATCGCGAACGCTGCCTGCAGGCCGGCATGAACGATTACCTGGCCAAACCATTCAACCGCGCGACGCTTGCCGAAATGATGCGGCGCTGGCTATCCACCGGAAGGCATTGAGTCCGCCGGCACCTCCGTCGTCCACGCGGTGATGGCGGTACGCGGTTATGCTGCGCCCCGACTCGCCATGAACGCGAAATCCCGAAACCAGCGCGACTGGTGCGACGAAGCCGTGCGTCGTATCGAAGCGGACTTCACTCGCTCGGCCGACACGCATCTGCTGCGCGTCGAGGTGCCGGGCGCACCTGACGTTCCGATCTACTTCAAGGATGAGTCGGTGCATCCGACGGGCAGCCTCAAGCACCGCCTGGCGCGCTCGCTCTTCCTCTACGGATTGTGCAACGGGCACATCGGACCGAAGACAACAATCGTGGAAGCGTCCTCGGGTTCGACCGCCGTGTCCGAGGCGTACTTCGCGCACCTGATCGGGCTGCCGTTCGTTGCGGTAATGCCGCGCACGACTTCGCCGGAGAAAATTGCGCAGATCGAGTTTCACGGCGGCCGCTGCCATCTGGTCGCCGATCCGGCCACCGTGTATGCGGAAGCCGCCCGTCTCGCCGCGGCGAGTGACGGCCACTACATGGATCAGTTCACCTACGCCGAGCGCGCGACCGACTGGCGTGGCAACAACAATATCGCCGAGTCAATCTTCGCGCAGATGGCAGCCGAACCTTATCCAATCCCCGCGTGGATCATCGTTGGCGCGGGCACCGGCGGCACCAGCAGCACACTGGGGCGCTTCGTGCGCTACCGCCGCCATCCGACGCGGATCTGCGTGGCCGATCCGGAGCACTCCGTGTTCCATGGCTACTGGCGCACTGGCGACAGGTCGCTTACCTCACCACACGCATCGCGCATCGAGGGCATCGGTCGGCCACGGGTCGAGCCCAGCTTCAGCCGCGAGGTCGTGGACCGCTCGATCCGGGTGCCCGACGAACAATCGATGGCGGCGTTGCGCTTTCTGGAGAGAAAACTTGGTCGCAAAGTCGGTGGCTCCACCGGCACGCAGTTCATCGCTGCCATCATGCTGGCGAGTGAGATGAAGCGCGCTCGCCAGCGCGGCGCGGTCGTCACGCTGCTATGTGATCGCGGCGAACGCTATCTCGGCACCTACTACGACGACGCCTGGCTGACACGCAACGGCTTCGACATACGTCCCTGCCTGGAACGGCTCGAGCGCTTCTGGGTGCACGGCACCTGGACGCCCCCAAGACCACGCCGGTGACCTGCATCAGGCAGAGAAGACGCCGGTCGACAAATAGCGATCGCCACGATCGCAGATGATGAAGACGATCGTCGCGTTCTGAACTTCCTCTGCAATGCGCAGCGCGATCGCGCAGGCGCCACCCGAGGAGATGCCGCCGAAAACACCTTCTTCCGCGGCCATGCGGCGCGCCATTGCTTCGGCCTCGGCTTGCGAAACGTATTCGAGCCGATCAACGCGGGTCGCATCGTAGATCTTCGGTAGATACGCCTCGGGCCACTTGCGGATGCCGGGAATTCGCGAGCCTTCCGCCGGCTGCGCGCCGATGATCTGGATCGCCGGATTCTGTTCCTTCAGAAAGCGGCTCACTCCCATGATGGTGCCGGTCGTGCCCATGCTGCTGACGAAGTGGGTGATATGACCCTGCGTATCACGCCAGATCTCGGGGCCCGTGGTCTCGTAGTGCGCGCGTGGATTGTCGGCGTTGGCGAACTGGTCGAGCACTTTGCCTTCGCCATTGGCCTGCATCTGCAGCGCCAGATCGCGCGCGTATTCCATGCCCCCTTTTGACGCGGGCGTGAGGATCAGTTCGGCCCCGAACGCCCGCATCGATGCACGCCGCTCGGCCGAGAGATCGTCCGGCATGATCAGCGTCATCCGGTATCCCTTCATCGCCGCGATCATCGCGAGCGCGATGCCGGTGTTGCCGCTGGTTGCTTCAATCAGCCGATCGCCGGGTCTGATGTCGCCGCGCTCTTCGGCGCGGCGAATCATCGAATACGCCGGTCGGTCCTTGACCGATCCGCCCGGATTGTCGCCTTCGAGTTTGCCGAGAATCACATTGCCGCGCGTCGCGCCGTCCGGACCTGGCAAGCGTTGCAGTCTCACGAGCGGTGTGTTGCCGATCGTGTATTCGATGGTTGGATAGGCGGGCATCGTCTTGAGCGAGTCGTTGCGCCGAGTCTAGTGCAGCGAGATCGGACTCGCCGATCGCCCCTGCCTCATTAAACGGCGCGTGTATGCCCCATTCGCTGCAGCACCTGCCGAAATGAAAAGCCCCGCACGCGGCGGGGCTCATTCATCGGTGGCAACGCGCTGATCAGGATTTCTTCTCGCTCTTGGTCGCTTCCGGTTTGTCCTTGTCGGACTTCTTCGTGTCCTTCTCTGCTGTCTTCTTCGCTTCGGGCTTGGTGTCCGCCTTGTTCTTCGCGGACTTCTCAGCTTTGGCGCTCGCTTTCGCCGTGTCGGCGTCCTTCTTGGCGTCCGCTGACGGCTTGCCCGCGTCCTTGCCCGGCGCGGCTGCCGGTGCTGATGCCGGCGCTGTCATCTTGGGCTGAGCGGACGGACCGGCTGCAGTTGACGAAGGCGCTGCTGGCGCGGCTGCCTTGGCCGGCGCCGCGGCGGGCCCTGCGGCTTTCGCCGGCACCGCCTTCGCGGGTGCCGCGAGACCGACTCCGCCGACCGTCGCTCCAGCCTCTTTCAGACTTTCAAGCGTCTTCGCACCGATGCCAGTGGTTCGCTTCTCCAGATCCTCGACGCTCCTGAAGGGACCGTTCTTCGTCCGCTCCTCGATGATGGCTTTCGCCTTGGCCGGTCCGATGCCCTTGACCTGCTCGAACTGAGCCTGGTTCGCCGTGTTGACGTCGAAGGCGGCAAACGCGGCCGTCCCAACAAGACCCAACACCAGCGCAATGATCAACGCGCGCAAAACTCGATACATGCGATTTCTCCCTTGAGTTTGCGCGCAGCGCTTGCCGCCGCGCGCCCACCCTCAACGCCATCGATCTTGAACGCGTTGACACGTGCAAGCATCGTCCGCGCCGAAGGCGCACGTCAGGCAGCGAGGTCGAGTTCTTCGATCCGGCGCGGCGGGTAGCTGTCCCAACTCGTACATCCAGGACATTGCCAATGAAACTCGCGCGCGCGAAAACCGCACTTGGTACAGCGATAACGCGCCAGCTTGCGCGCCTGCGCCTGAATCAGCGGATGCAACCCGGCCAGCACGTCGTCGGACGGAGCGCGCATCGAAAGCAAGCGTTCGTAGCCAAGCAGTGAAGGATGGCGCTTCAACTCATTGCGCAGCAACTGCTCCGCGGCCGCGTGGCTCTCCCATTCAGCAACGCGCTGAACTGTGATGTCAAGCAGATCGATAGACGGCGTGTCCATCAGGTTTCGGCGCAACAGGTTCAACGCTTCGGCACGTCGCCCGATCCTGTCAAATGCATCGGTCAGGCGGGGCGCGATCAATGCCAGGTGTTCGGGTGATGTCGACTCAATCTGTGTCCACAGCTTGATCGCCAGCTCCAGATCACCGCGGCGCGATGCGAGCTCACCGGCGATGATTGCCGCGCGCACCGACTTGCGATTCGACACCTGCGCGTCTGACAGAAAGCGCTGCGCGGCATCGAGATCGGATTTGGCGAGCGCCTGATCCGCCAGTTCACAGTGAAAGTGCGCGATCGCCGCGTGATGCGATTCGCCAGCCTCGCGTTCGAGTCGCCGCGCGCAGTCAATCGCCTTGATCCACTCGCGTTCCATTTCGTAGATCCGCGCCAGCGAACGCAATGCGTCAAGCCGGTGGTGCGGATCATCGCGCAGCCGGATGAATGCATCTTCCGCGCGATCGAGGAGCCCCCCCTTCAGAAAGTCCTGGCCCAGCTCAGCCAGCGCGTTGCCGCGCTCGGCTGCAGGCAGATCAGCGCGATTGAACAGATGAGTATGGATGCGCACTGCGCGATCGATCTCGCCGCGGCGGCGAAACAGATTGCCCAGCGCATGGTGCAGCTCGATGGTTTCGGTGTCGAGCTTGACCACCTCGATGAAGGCATCGATCGCCTTATCCGGCTGCTCGTTAAGGAAGAAATTCAGGCCGCGAAACATCGAGCGTGGCGTCTCCTGCGGGTCGGCGCCGCGCGCGCGCGTATCAACGCCGCGCAGCCACCAGCCGGCCGCAAACAGGACCGGCAGCAGGATCAGATACCAGAGCTCGAAGTCGCCCATGGGCACGTCATTCGCGGATCCGCGTATCGCTGTCCAGTTCGCCGACCGCGCCGGCGTTGCGTGCCATGTTGACTACACCTGAGATCGTCTCCGGTCCACGCCGAATCGTCGGCGGCGCCTGCGCAGACTTGGCCTCGGCCGCAGCGATCTGGCGGCGCAGCCGAAACACCTTCGGCGCCATCGCCATCGCGCCGGCAAGCACGCCGATCAGCAGGCACACGAGCATCACGATGATCAGCGGCACGCCTTCCCATTGCAGCGTCTCGGTCAGTTGCACCCGCACCGGCGTGAGATTCTTCAGCGCGAACCACAGCACGATGGCAAAGAAGGCCAGCCTGACCAGCCACGCGAATGCGTTCATCGGAGCAAAGGTGAAGAAGGAGGGATCGATTGTAAAGTGCCGACGCGGGCTGTCGGCGCAGTCACGTTGCGGGCGAAAAAAAGCCCCGCGGCGCGGGGCTCATGCCAGATACATTGACGATCAGTCACTCGTGTCTTCTTCAACGCCATCACCGTCGCTGCGCGGCGCCTGGTCAACCCGCTCGCGCAGTTCCTTGCCAGCCTTGAAGTGCGGAACGTGCTTTGCAGGCACGTGCACCCGCTCGCCCGACTTCGGATTGCGGCCGACACGAGGCGGGCGGTAGTTAAGCGCAAAGCTGCCGAACCCGCGAATCTCGATCCGGCTGCCCTGCGCCAGCGCATCGCTCATGGCATCAAGCATTGTCTTGACGGCTTCATCGGCATCACGCGCGACCAGGCGCGGATTGCGCTCCGCCAGGTGCGCGATCAACTCCGATTTCGTCATCATCTTCATGAGCCGTCATCGGTGCGCGCCGCGCACCGGCCTGTGCTTAGGTCGTCTTGTCGAGTTTCGCCTTCAGCAGCGCGCCCAGATTGGTCGTGCCACTGGCCGTCTCGGCCTGCATCCGCGCCATCGCCTCCGCCGCCTCGACATTGTCCCTTGCCTTGATCGACAGATTGATGCTGCGGTTCTTGCGGTCGACATTGAGGATCAGCGCCGTGACCTTGTCGCCCTCCTTCAGGTGATTGCGGGCGTCCTCGACTCGATCGCTCGAGATCTCCGACGCGCGCAGATAACCCTCGATGTCGCCATCGAGTGCAATCACCGCACCTTTCGGATCCACGCTCTTGACCGTACCGGTGATGACCGATCCCTTTTCGTGCGTGCCAGCGTAGTTGGTGAACGGATCACCGCCCATCTGCTTGACGCCGAGCGAAATGCGCTCACGCTCGACATCGATCGCCAGCACCACTGCCTCGACGTCGTCACCCTTCTTGTACTTGCGCACGGCTTCTTCGCCGGGCTCGTTCCACGACAGGTCCGACAGATGCACCAGGCCGTCGATGTTTCCCGGCAGACCGATAAACACGCCGAAGTCGGTGATCGACTTGATCTGTCCCTTGACCTTGTCGCCCTTCTTGTGCGACAGGGAGAAGTCTTCCCACGGGTTGGGCTTGCACTGCTTCATGCCAAGCGAGATGCGGCGGCGCTCTTCGTCGATCTCGAGCACCATGACCTCGACCTCGTCACCCAGCTGCGCGACCTTCTTCGGGTCGACATTCTTGTTCGTCCAGTCCATTTCGGACACGTGCACCAGGCCTTCGATGCCCGGCTCGATCTCAACGAAGCCACCGTAGTCGGTGATGTTCGTGATCTTGCCAAACAGCCGCGTGCCCTGTGGATAGCGGCGGCCGAGCCCCACCCACGGATCCTCGCCCAGTTGCTTGACGCCGAGCGAGACGCGGTTCTTCTCCTGGTCGAACTTCAGCACCTTGGCGGTGATTTCCTGACCGACACTTACCACTTCGCTCGGGTGACGCACGCGGCGCCACGCCAGATCGGTGATGTGCAACAGGCCGTCGATTCCACCCAGATCGACGAACGCGCCGTAGTCGGTGATGTTCTTCACCACGCCCTTGACGGTGGCGCCCTCTTTCAGTGTCTCGAGCAGCTTCTGGCGCTCTTCGCCCATGCTGGCTTCGACCACCGCGCGGCGTGACAGCACGACGTTGTTGCGCTTGCGGTCAAGCTTGATCACCTTGAAGTCGAGCGTCTTGCCCTCGAGGCCCGAGGTGTCCTTCATCGGTCGCACATCGACCAGCGAGCCCGGCAGGAACGCGCGGATGCCGTTGGTCATCACGGTCAATCCGCCCTTGACCTTGCCGGTGACCGTGCCGGTAACGAGTTCGCTGTTGTCCAGTGCGCGCTCGAGATTCATCCACGCGGCGAGCCGCTTGGCCTTGTCGCGCGACAGGATCGTGTCACCATAGCCGTTTTCGAGCGACTCGATCGCGACCGGGACAAAGTCACCGGGCTTGACGTCGAGCTGCCCGATATCGTTCTTGAATTCCTCAATCGGGATATAGGCCTCGGACTTGAGGCCGGCATTGACGACCACGAAGTTGTAGTCAACGCGGATCACTTCTGCAGTAATGACTTCGCCCTGGCGCATTTCCTTGCGCGACAGGCTTTCTTCGAACAGCGCGGCAAAGCTTTCCTTTGCCATTGGAGGTTGAGTTGCAACGGAAGACATAATGACTTTCAAGCACGCTCAGGCTTTGCGCCCAGGCGGTGTTGAACACCACGCGCCGAGAAGAACCGGATTCGACGCGCACCCATGGCCGCGCCACCGCGCGGCCTAACCCTGCGCGTACCAGTTCAGAATCTGCGCAACGACCTCATCGATCGATAGCCGCGAAGAATCCAGCTGATACGCGTCCTCTGCGGGTTTCAGCGGGGACGCGGAGCGCTTGGTGTCGCGTTCGTCACGTTCCCGCAAATCCTGCAAAAGGGCAGCAAGTGTAGTTGGAAAGCCCTTTTCAATCAACTGCTTATGCCGGCGATCGGCACGCGCCTCGACGCTCGCGGTCAGATACACCTTCAGCCCAGCGTCCGGGAACACGACCGTCCCCATGTCACGGCCATCGGCGACCAGCCCCGGCGGTCGCTGGAATGATCGCTGCAGAGTAAGCAGTGCCGTTCGCACCGGCGCATGGACCGCAATGCGCGAAGTCAACTGGCTCACCTCTTCCGTGCGGATGGCATCCGTCACATCGCGACCGTCCAGCGATACGCGCCCTTCGTCAAACGCGGGCCTCAGCATGGACGCAAGTCGGGCGAGCGCATCACCGTCGTCGGCCGCTACGTTGGACTCCAATGCCCGCAGCGCCACCAGTCGGTACAGCGCGCCGCTGTCGAGGTAGTGAAATCCGAGGGCGGCAGCCACGCGCGCAGCCACCGTCCCTTTTCCGGATGCCGTCGGTCCGTCGATCGCGATGACAGGGGTCGTCATTGCGCCGGCCGCTGGACCAACTGATCAAGCCGGTCGAAGAAATCGGGAAAGGTCTTCGCCACGCAACGCGGATCGCGGATGTGGATTGGCACGCCGGCGGCGGCGGCGAGCGAAAAACACATCGCGATGCGGTGATCGTCGTAGGTGTCGATCGTGGCTTCACGCACGGTTGCCGGCGGATCGATCGCGATCCAGTCGGTGCCCTCTTGCACCCGTGCCCCGAGTTTGCGCAGTTCGGTCGCCATCGCGGCGATACGATCGGTCTCCTTCACGCGCCACGAACCGATGCCACGCAACACAGTCCGCCCGCGCGCGAACAGCGCGACGATGGCGGCAGTCATTGCGGCGTCGGGGATCGCCGTGCAGTCATAATCGATCGCGCTCACGATCCCGCCGGCACGCGCCTCGATGTAATCGCTGCCGAAATCGATCTCGGCCCCCATCTGG
>DAITAC010000204.1:0-3971 GCA_036824465.1 Burkholderiaceae bacterium | reverse complement strand
AGCGTAATCGATGCAGGGTTCTCCACGGCGCCGCCGCCGGCCCGTGTGAGATTCCGAGTTCGGCCAGGAACGGTCATCCAAGTGCTCGTAAGGCGACGTTGAGAATGACCGGTCACGAAGTGCAGCAGACGTACCGCAATGTCGTGCGCGCGGCGCCGAAGTCTCCGAAGTCGACGTTCGAAGACTGGCGATAGCCGCCGGCACGAAGAACTGCTTGAGCGGCCGCTGCTCAATGGATCGAAGTAGCGCAACCGACCCAAGCCGTCGTGCAGGGTGCTCCGATCCGGTCATAGAAATCGACTGAAGCCGCCGTGCAAATTGCGGCAGCGAGGCACCTCAACCTTCTCAAATTGTGCCTACAAGAGGGGCAAGAATCACGCCCAGCCGGGATCAGCCGCAGCGGTCGGCGGCCGACACAGGCGTACTTCCGCAGCGAGCATCTGGCGGCGCGCGGTGCGGCCTACACCAGCGCAGCGGCGGCCATCGCCGTGCGCATCGTGGCCGAAAGCGTTGAATACCCGGCGCGCTAGCGCCGCTGCGACCGGAGGGCGAAGCACTCGTATCGGCGCTACGATAGAACCGGCTCCGGCGGGAAAATCCCCGGCGCCGGATCCTCCATCTCCGGAAGAGGCATGACGCAAGAGACGATGGTTACATCACTTCGAGGATCCTGGTTAGTCCGTGGCGCGTTGCTGGGCTTGTTCAGTGTGCTGTTTGGCGCCTTGGCGGCGATGGCCAACGCCGAGGGCGTGTCGACCGAAGCCGGGCCGGACGGACCCGCCCAGACCGTGTACGCCCCGGCGAGCGGGAAAGGTCCGATCGTCGTCGTCATCTCGGGACAGACCGGACAGAACTCGTATCAGACCTATGCCGCCGAGCTGGCGAAGCTCGGCTACTACACGGTCCTGCTCGACGGCAAGGACATCCTGAATCCCGCGCTGACCGGCCCCGTCGCCCTGAAGAGCGCGATCGAGCGGGCGCAGCGCTCGCCGGCCGCCGTGCCGGGCAAGGCGGCGGTGATCGGCTTTTCGCTGGGCGGAGGCGGGGCGCTCTACAACGCGGCACCGATGCAGGACCTCGTCTCGATGGTGGTCGCGTATTACCCCTACACGCGCACCTGGGTCGACAAGGTCGGCTTCTTCGTCAAGCGCTTCCGGGTTCCGGTTCTGGTGATGGCGGCGCAGCGCGACCGCTACCAGAACTGCTGTCTGGTCGAGACAGCGCAGGCGATGGAAGCGGCCGCCAAGGAAGCCGGCGTGAAGTTCGAACTCGTCGTCTACTCGGAGGCCGACCACGGATTCAACCTGGAATCCGGTGCGCGCGGCGAACCGATGCGCGCCTATCGTCGCGACGACGATCGCGACGCGTGGCGTAGGACCCTCGAGATGCTGAAGCAGTATCAGCCGCTGGCCAATTGATTCCCTGTGTGACAGGCCGGACCCATGCGGCAGAGTGCCCTGGCGCGAGCTTGTTGGATGCCGTCGTTGCGCCTTGCCGTGGCCGCCGCGAACGACCGGTGTGCACTGCGCTGCAGTCGGTGACGACATGATTGGCACAGGGTTGTGGCTGGCAGCACGTGGCCGGTTTGCGTAGTCGCGTCTCGAAGTTCAGCTGTCTAATGCCCTGTCAAAGGACGCAGAACCTGCGACGATTGGCGAAATGGTTCGTACCGGCGGCAAAAGCCGGGGCAATGTCGACCGCGTAGAGCGCGCCGACGCAGTTGGAACATCGAAAGCGCGCCGAACAACTTCGCAGCAAGGCACTGCAACGCGCTGTTGATCCCAACCGTCGTTTCAACGCTGAGTTCTTCAACGGAATAGGCCATGAACGGGCATTCACCCGCTCGTGACGCGACATTCGAAATGACGGGTCATGAAGCGGAGCAGACATCGCTCGACGGCGTGCAGGAAAGCGCGAAATCTTCATAGCTAACGATCGAAGTTTTCCAACATCGGCCGGCACGAAGTGCTGTGAGAGTGACTGTTTGTTGCGCGACTGAAGTTGCACAGCCGACCCCTATGCATAGTTCATGCCCTGGAAGCGCGCCCAGCGCGGGTTGAGCCGGTGGGCACTTTGCATAGTTATAGTTGCGCCAGTCGGGAACGGTGTGGGATTTGTGAAATTCATTAAATGCAATCAAAGAGCTTCACAACTCGTTCAAGAAAGCGACGCCGTACACGACAGTCGACTCGCGGCCGAGTGTGTTCGCGGCATGAACCTAAAGCGGTCGGTTAGCGCAGGCAATCGTTTTCAAGGTTGATGGTCGCGCACTGCTTGCCCGACTTTTTCGCTCGGTAGAGCGCGCGGTCCGCGCTCGCGAGCAGCGCTGCTGCCGTGGTGCCGGACTGCGGGAAGAGCGCAATCCCCACGCTCGCAGACACCACGGACAGCACACCCGGATAGGCCTCCGAAAGTGCGGCCAAAAGTCGCTCCGCCGTGTGCAGGGCGCCGTCCAGGTCGGCGTCGCTGAGAAAGATTGAAAACTCGTCACCGCCCATCCGCGCCGCCGCGTCGGACGTGCGGATCACTTTCATGATCCTCTCGGCAGCCACTTTCAGCACCCTATCGCCAGCCGCATGTCCTTCTTGATCGTTCACCGACTTGAAGTCATCGAGATCGACCACGAGGATCGCCAGCGATCCTTTGCTGCGCTCAGCTGCGGCCATCTGGTGGCTCAGAAGCTGATCAAAAAGCACACGGTTGCACAGACCAGTTAATGCATCGTGGTGGGCAAGGTGGTCTACCTGCGCCATTACTCGGGAGGCCTCCACGATAGCCTCCCCGACCGCATCGGCCTCTTTCAACTGGATGGCGGGCAACTCGATCCGCATGCCGCGGCCAAGCGCGAGCGCTGCGTCATTAAGACCGCGAACGGAAGAAGTGACGCGACCCGCCAGGCGGGTCGCGAGCCAAAGCCCCAGACCGAAGGCGAACACCGTGCCGGCAAGCACCCACCTGATCCAACGATACAGTTCCGCCTCAAGCGCCGCCTTGGGCGCGGCGACCCCCACACTCCAGTTGGAGATAGACGACCGACTGAATGACGAGACCACTGGAATGCCGTCTATTGTGAAGGTTTCCAACGATCCATCCCTGTTCGTGGCGAGATACTGCAGCACTGATGGCACGGCCTTCTGGCCGAGGAAGCGTTGCGCCTCACGGCTACGCGCGACGAACGTGCCAGAACCGTCCAGTACCGCTGCGACCCATTCGTCCGGCAAGCTCTGACGGCTCAGAATTTGCGCGATGCGATCAGGTTCCAGCCCGATATTCAAGCTGTAGACGATTGTGTCGCCTCGAACAACGGGCACGCCCATCGCGATGACCAGCTTGTGGCTTACCGGGCCGACGAACAAGTCGGTGAGGACGGGTATGCCCGATTCGAAGACGCGCCGCAACGCGACCGGCGTTCCCGTGGTGGGCAACCGTGTGCCAAACGGCAACAAAGTATTGAGTATTTGGCGTCCCTCTCTGTCGGTCAGCAGGTAGTTGCGGACGATCTGCGATTTGATCGCCTCTCGGGCCCGCTGATGAAAGCTGTTCAGGTCGCCAGCTGCCAGGTCCGGGGACGTCGCCAGAACCCTTAACCCGGACTCCACCCCCGCGAGTTCGCGGTCCATGTCCGAGGCTATTTGGCGAGCCAGCAGCACCGTGCTGCGGTAGATCTGCTCCCGCTGGAGCCGGTAGTTTGCATAGACGAGGCTTGCAGAGACGATCGCCGCCGGAAGGACGCAGGCGATAATCAGCAAGAGCAGACTCAACCGCAGCGGTTAGCGGCGCTGCCTTGAGGTGCCAGCGGCTGACGTACCGAGTTCCATGCTTGGAAAAGTATGGCATCAGGCGCTGTTTTGTTGCGCCCCCGGCGTTGCTGCGACCTTGCTCATTTACGAACAAGTCTCATTTGACGGCAATCACGGTGATCGCCAATCAGCCTGCCCGTCGAAATGGGTGATGTCGATCAATGCCTAAGC
>DAITAC010000203.1:0-3971 GCA_036824465.1 Burkholderiaceae bacterium | reverse complement strand
CGTCCAGCGTGGCCACCCACTGCACCAATGCCTCCGGATCGAGCATGCCCATCGTTGCATCCGCGTCAGCGTCGCCTTCGCCCTTACCGGGCGTGCCGCGACCACGACCGCCTGCGCCTTCGCCGTTGTCCGCCTGGTCGCGTTTCTCGAACGGGAACCTCTCGAGCCACCGCCTCATGATCGGCAGCAACTCCTCGGTGGTGGCGCACGAGGTGATCTCTCGATAGAACTCGACCACCTCCTCGAATGCGGCCCACACTCGTTCGTGCGGCTGCGCTTCACTGCGTGGGGGCAGCTGCGGTTCGACCAACTCGCCCTCGTGCTGAATCAAGGCAAACATCAACCCTGACGGCGTCGTCGGCGTTTCGGCTTCTTCAAACCGCAGCCAATCGAACCGAACCTCCAGCGCCTCCCGGCACAAATGCTCGATCCGGGCGTCTTCGAAGAGATTCCACAGCGAATGCGGAATCTCCTCGCGCGCCATCTGCTCCGCCAACTCCTTCATCCTCGTCGTCGTCCAGCGCATGTGGCTGTATTCGTGCCGGACGTACGCGCTGGCATACGCTTCCTTCTCGCTCATCGGGAGGCGCTTGCGTGCCCGCTCGAGCATGCCATCGCCCAGCCAGATGCGGTGCGGCGGCAGATAGGCCCATGCGGCGGTCTTGAACTTCCGCCGCAACGCCACCGTGAACCTCTCCGCAAAGCGGACTCCGGCCCGGGCGAACGCGACCGTCGCATCACTCACGCCACGACGAAACACCGTGGGGATCACGTCGCGACGTGCATCAAGTACCGCTGCCACGTTTCCCTCCTTTCTTCTTGAAACATTCTTCGATTGCCGCGTTGACCACGCGAACCTGTTCCGCGTCGGGCTTGCCCCGGCTGTCGAGGTCGACCCAAAGCAGGCTCTGCCATTGAATCGTCAGCGCCAGTTCGGCCTCGCTGGTGGCGAGTTCGACGGCGCGTACGAGCGTTCTTGTGGTGGGCCCACGATTCAGGGAACCGGCGGCCACCAGCGCGTTGAGTTCGCGGTAGAACTTGATCAAGCCATCCACCGCCTTCTTCTTCCACCCACGCGCATCCACCACGCCTTGCAGTATTGCGCGCAGCACCGCTTCTTCGGTGTCCTTCTGGAACACCACGAAACGCTCTGCGATCGCCGGGTCGATCTCGTCGACGGCGTACTGCCCGCCGACGTTGGTCGTCGCGAAGACGGCGAGGTTGGACACAGGACACCTGAGCACTTCCTGCGAGCCGACCCCGTCAGTGACCTCGACCATGCGGCCGGTGGGCAACTGGTAGTGACCCTCGATGGGACTCAACGCCGTGAGCAAGACACTCAACTCGCGCTGCGGAACGCGCAGGATCTCGTCGATCAGCAGCACGACCTTTTCCGAGGAAGCGCGCCGGAAGGCTTCCGCCAACGGGCCGTCCTTCCACACCAGGGTGCCCGTCCCGTAAGGGACCAGGTGGCCCAGCATGTCGATCGCCTGAATGCCTTCATGCCCGCCCATCAACACGAGTGGCACGCTGCGCTCCCGCGCGAAGGCAAAGACCTCGTGGGTCTTGCCCGAGCCGCGATCGCCCTGCAGAAGCACCGGCACGGCAAAGGGCAGCCGATCGTGCCAATCCACCGACGGTGCTGTTTCCGGAACACCCGACGCCGGGCCGTCATCGATGGCGGCATCGAGAAACTCTGCCAGCCCATCCGCGACCACCTGGTTCACCGAGGTGGCGAGAACATGCATGCAGTGCTTGCACAACTTGCCCGTCTTATGCAGCGACCAGAAATTGCAGCCGTCGCTTTTCATCGTGCTCAGCACGCCGGCCGCGGCCTTCAGGGCGCTGACGGTTCCCGGGGCCAGGCTCTTATGCGACGCGAGAGCCGCCGCAATGCGCTCCTCGGGCGTCTCCTTCTTCATCGACCCCTCGAGAAACCCGTCGCCACACCACACGGCGTAGTCGTTGTTCCCGTCAAGCTTTCTGCATGCCAGCACCACGTTGTGGTGGTGGCCGTTGGCTGCGTTGTCGACACGCCAGACTCTCACGCTGGCCAGACTGACCGCGGCCTTGTCGATGTCCTTGAACGGATACAGCAACGCCGATCCGGACATCACCGCCTCGGCCGTGAGGGTCGCATTCTCCTCACGGTTGTGAGGCGCATAGAGGTCTTCAAACTTCATGAGGACCTCCCGGCAACTTCAAGAAAACGCTTCGTCTTCATGCGTCCTCCAAACAAAAGTGGGGACGCACGAAATTCCCATCGGGGAATCGCATGCATCCCCGGCAGGGTTGTGTGATGGCTGCTTCGCAGCCGACTTGAGCGCTGCTGGTGCTACCCAGTCAGTGCCGGCGGGTGAACCGCCTTGAATGGAGCCGATTGACGTACGGCGAACGCCGCTGAAAAAGCGGTCAAGACGTGACGAGTATCGACCCAACTGGACCCGTCTGCAATGGCTCTTACGCCCTTTGCCTCACCCATTTGGCACAGCCGTTAACCGCGCCCGTTTCGGTAAAGTAGCGTCACGACATTGCGCCTTTGCCGGTCGCGAAGTCATGTCGTTCAAGGCCAGCCACATGCCGCGCTACCTAATCGTCGAGGATCACCCGCTGACGGCACGCGCGACAGTCAGCTTCCTGAGAGATCTTGTTGCGCGACCGTGCGTATTCGAAACCGCCTTCACGATTGAGCAGGCAGAGCAGCTGCTTGCCGCGCATCCATACGACGCGGTATTCCTTGATCTCGGCTTGCCAGGATGCGACGGCATTCAGGCTCTGGCCTCTGTGCGACGTCTTGCGCCTCGAAGCCGCGTGATCGTGGTGTCGGGCCGGCTGACCCCGCTCATCGTTCAACAAAGCCTTAGCCTCGGCGCGTGTGCATACATCTTCAAAGGCACAGACGAGCCTGTGCTTGAAGAGGCGTTTCGCAAGGTCCTGAACGGCGAATCGGTATGGCCTCGCGTTCCTGATGACGAGCCGTCTGTCCCTGGCTGGCTCACCAGCCTCACGGCAACCGAACGGGTCGTTCTGATTGCGCTGTCCCGGACTCAACGCTCGACGAAAGCGCTGGCGAAGGTCCTTCGCATGCATCCTGCCACCGTGAAATCACATCTGTACAGAGTCCTCAAGAAGACCGGGATGCACAACCGGGCTGAGCTCGTCGTCGCCGCGCGCGAGGCAGGACTACTCGGCGCGCCCATGCAACCCGCCAAAGCGCGCGAGGATCTGGCCAACGCGTGATCCTTTCGGCAGGATTTCCCAATGCTGTCGACTGTTCGATCACCGCTGCTCTTTGTCGGTACGCGCGCGCGTCCGGACAGCCAAAGTTGACGGGCGACAATCGTAAGCTGGTATCAATTTCACAACCCTTGCTCATGGACCGCGACACCGCGAACTGCGAAGGCATGCGACTGCTTTGGAGACGAACCTCAGTCTGCGAGACGCGCTCAGAAACGGATGTCCAATGCGCAATAAGATGAGCTATCAGTTGCTGATCGAAGTGACGAAGTCGCTGCACTGCGCGATCGGCCGGCTGGGCAAATTCGATTTTCCGCCTGGCCACTATGCTTACACGGGTTCGGCAAAGCGCAATTTTGAGGCGCGCATTGCACGCCATCTCCGTCCCGATAAGGCTCTGCACTGGCATATCGACTACTTGCTCGCGTCGCCAGGAGTGCGCGTGGTCGATGTAGTCCGCTCGCGGCGCAGCGAATGCAACTTGAATCGCGCCGTGCGCGGCCGCATTGTGTGCGTTGGATTTGGCGCTTCCGATTGTCGCGCCGGCTGTGGTGCTCATCTCAAATATCTAGACTGATTCAGGGCCGCGAAAGTCCGTCATGGAGCCGGAGCGCGAAGTTCGACGCTCCTCCCTTCGGAGTGGCTTCCGATAGGTTCCCATTTCGCATGCAAAACGGCTCGCCGGCGCGCCGCATTGGAAAAGCGGGCCTCGGAGCCTCGGTTTTCGTGTGGCG
>DAITAC010000202.1:0-3973 GCA_036824465.1 Burkholderiaceae bacterium | reverse complement strand
GGCAGCCCTGTCCGCCGGCGTGAGGGTCGCTTCGGCTGCGATTGCTGAGCTAGTCACGGCGATCAAAATAGCTTGAACCAGGAGGAGAGTACGAAGCGGTGGCATGACCTTGGCCTCCTTTTGTGGAGAGAGCCCGTTAAGAGTGGACTCGTGCGGCCTAACGTTTGCGTTAAGCGGCAAACCCGTCGGGCCTGTCCGCTTGAACGAATGGTTAGCCGCCTGGGTTATTCGAGCATGCCCTTTGCCGCAGGCGCCATTGCCCACCTTACTTGCTACCACCTCGGCGTGCAGCCTCGATTGCCGCGATGTCGATTTTCCTCATCTCCATCATTGCATTGAACGCGCGCTTGGCTGCAGCGCGGTCGGGATCAGTCACCGCCTCCGTCAAAGCCACCGGCGTAATTTGCCAAGAGATTCCCCATTTGTCCCTGCACCAGCCGCACTCACTTTCTTCACCGCCATTGCCAACGATTGCGTGCCAGTAACGATCAGTTTCCGCTTGGTCAGACGTTGCAACTAGAAATGAGAATGCCTCATTGTGCTTGAAGGCGGGACCGCCATTAAGCCCGAGGCAGGGAATACCCATGACAGTAAACTCAACCATCAAGACATCGCCTTCCTTTCCGGATGGAAAGTCTCCTGGTGCGCGGTGCAGCGCATCAACAGATGAATCAGGAAAGGTTTTCGCGTAAAAGTGCGCAGCCTCTTCAGCACTGTCGTTGTACCAAAGGCAAATCGTGTTCTTTGCTTGGTTCTTCATGTCATCGCTCCATGCAAAGGAAGCTAACGTCCGAGTTGAGCGGCGCGCCGCGCGACGTTGACGAGAACGAAGCCGCTTGCCGGCGCGGCCGCTCTGACGCGGGGTTAGCCTTCACGTCGTTTGAAAACCAAACTGAAGTTGTTGGCCGGCATCTCGACAGTCTCGGCCAGTACGAATCCGACGCCAGTAGCAACGTCTGACACAGCCTCCAGGTCGCGAAGGCCCCACTCGGAATTGTGCGCACGAAGATCAAGATCGAACTGCGCGTTACTCTCCGAAGTATGGTGACCGAATCGACGGTAGGGCCCGTATAAGAACAGAACATGCTCTGCAGAAAGCAAAGCCTTCGCGCCTTCGAACAATGCCGGCGTCACGGACCACGGGGCGACGTGAATCAGGTTAATGGCCACCACCGCATCCGCCGTTTGCAAAGGCCAAGGAAGCTTGGTCACATCAAGGTCAATGGGGCTATTGACGTTAGCCCGCTGTTCCTCGCGGATCCGCAGGGCAATAGACTCGCGAAGCTCCGCATCTGGATCGGACGGCTGCCAAGTGAGGTCTGAGAGCGCTTTGGCGAAATGCAAAACGTGCTGTCCCGTGCCGCTGGCGATCTCTAACACCAGGCCGCGGCGGGGTAGAACGTGCGCAAGCACATCAAGTATCGGGCCCTTGTTGCGTTCTGCCGAAGGAGTAGACCATTTCCCGTTGGCTGTCTTTTCACCGCGTTGCTTAAGCATCACATTGGTCCGTGAAGGCTAACGTTTGAGTTCACACGAACGCGGAAGCTGCCGAAGGCCGCTGCAGCGGTTCGGGTGCAACGAAGGGTTAGGCGGCATGCTTCGCTACCCTAGCAGTTGACGCCGATGACCGACGCGGGCGTTGCTTGGCGGACACCGATTTGATGGTGGTCTGCAGAGGCGCAGCCCGGAGAAGCGCCTCGCGATATGGGCGCGCAGCCTGCTCGATGAGCGCCTGGACAGGCTGCTCGTCCAATTGCTCAGCAGACCTGAGCCGGATGCTGCGGACTTGGCTGCCGGCGCCTTGCAGAAGACGGCTCGGGTCATCCAAGTTCGCGCCGTGCAAGAAGAAGAGCGTGACCCAATTGGGATACCCCGCGACGGAGAGGAACGCGTCCGAAGTGCGCTCGGCGGCTGCAAACCCGAAGACCAGTGCGTTGTAGTTGTCGTACACGAGTTCATGGCCGCGCGGGAAGAGCGCCTGAAGCCGACCTCTCGCGGTGCGGAGCTCTGCAGCGATTGCCGGCGAGTACTTCGCGAGGAAGGACTCGACCTGGGCCTCAGCGTCCGAGTGATTCATGACGCCTAACGTTCGACATGGGTGGCGTCCCAAAGGCTGCGAAGCAGCCTTTGGGACGTCCGCTCGATGGAGGGGTTAGGCCTCACTGTGAGCTTGCCCGCAAAACCTTGGCAACAACCCAGTGATTCTTGCCCAAGCGGCGCACGCGCTTGAACCCTTGCCTCTCGAACGTGGACAAGCGGCTGTTGTGGAGGAACGAAGACGACACTGAACGACCTTCAACATCCTCAGGGTAGCTCTCGACAGTGCCTCCACCAAGGCGAGCGATCTCGCGAAGTGCCCCGGACAGTGCGGCGCTTGCAACCCCCTTGCCTCGGTAGGCTTTGTCCACGAAGAAGCACGTGATCCGCCAGTCCGGCAGCGCCTCAAGACCTTCGCTGTAGGCGCGCAAATGCTTGATGCGGGGCAACTCGCTTGGCGAACCCAATTGGCACCAACCGACACATAAGGCGCCGTCGAACACGAGCGCCGCGTGGGCAGTACCTTCGCGGACACGGCATTCCTTCTTCTCCCGGCGATGCGCGTCGCGCACCTTGCCCTCCGGGTGGAACTCAAGGCACCAACAACCTCCCCATACACCGTTGTGCCGCTCGACCAAAGCGGCAAAGTCTTGCCATGTGGACGCCGAGAGTGCCTTGACTGTGAAGCCCGACATGGCGCGATGCGTGTTCTGTGAGACCTAACGTCAGAGTCAACCGGCGCGCGCGGTCTTTGCGCGCGTCCGCGTTGGACGCCGAGTTAGAGCGCCGGCGTGCGCGTCGACATAAGCGTCAAGCAGGCGACGAATCATCCGCTGGTACTGCGTGTCACTCTTGGCAGCCTCGGACTTGAAAAACTCCACGCTTTTCTTGCTTAGGCTGATAGTAATCTTCACCTCCTCATCACGGAACGCAAGTTCCTCCGGGGACGGAAGGAAATCACGGATGACTTTCGGCTCACCGATCTGTTCATTCGTGTATCTGATTTTCGCGCTCATAAATGACCTTGCCCTTGCGCCAGTATCCGGCGCCGAAAATGCGGATTACACCCGGGCGGTACGTGAATCGGACGGTCAATATGCCGTCTCCGACACGCCCGAAACAAAAGTACCGCCGCTCCTGGCCGCTGTGCGCAGCGTCTTCCGCGATGACCCGTTTCGGATCGGCAAAGGCGTACTGCGCCAGCGCAAACGGAACGCCGTGCTTGGTCTGGTTTTCCGCATCTTTGCGGCCATCCCATTCGAAGCTCGACTTCCTCATTTGCCAAGTCTACTCCTCATATGGGCAAACGCCCATATGATGATATGGGCTTCAAAACGGCGCTCTAACGCCCAACATCAGCGGCGGCGCGTAACGCCATCCGCTGCATGCTTTTGTTCGGCAGCCCCTGCGCTCATGAAGTCATGGTTCCAGTGCAATCGCATCCATGGCGACGAGATGCCCTTCCGGCCACCGGTCACCTTGAACCGTTGACCGCGCCGGCGATCGGTCCGAACTGAAGGACTCCGCGTAGGCTTCGTTCATCTCTTTGAAGTACTTCCAGTCGGACAGAAAGACCGTGACCTTGACGACGCGGCGCAGGTCGCTTCCTCCGGCCACGAGCACCGCCTCGATGTTTCGTAGCACTCTGCGGGTCTGTTCTTTGATTCCGCCAGGAACAAGTTGACCCGTCGCCGGATCGAAGGCTCCTTGGCCAGAGCAGAAGATGAACCCTCGGGCTCGCGTCCCCTGCGAGAAGGGGCCGACAGAGACCGGTGCGCTCTTCGTTGCGATGACCTCGAAGTACTCTTCCATGGGTTCTCCCTTTTGCCGACTTGTTCCTCAGCGGCTGCTGCTATCCACAACTGGCTCGTTTGTCTGCCGAACGTTTGAGCTAACCGGGCACCGACGGCATGGCGCCCTGGCCGTGCGGCGCAGA
>DAITAC010000201.1:2852-3989 GCA_036824465.1 Burkholderiaceae bacterium | reverse complement strand
TTGGCGCCGGCACCTGCCGCCACCCCATTGACCGCGGCGATCACCGGCAGCGGCAGACTGTTCAACGCGAGCACCAGCGGCTTGTAGTAGTTGTTGATCGACGCACCAAGGTCGAGCGGGGCATCGCCGGGGGCGACAGCGCGATCATTCAGATCCTGCCCGGCGCAGAAACCGCGCCCGGCCCCGGTCAGCACGAGGCAGCGAACCGCGTGGTCACTGCGCACCGCGTCAAGCGCGGCGCGCACTTCGCGATGCATTGCTACAGTGAAGCTGTTCAGCCGATCGGGCCGATTCAGCGTCAGCGTTGCCACGCCGGCGGCGACGTCAAGCCGGATGCTTTCATAACTTGTCATGCAACTCCTCGGAGCGGCCGCTGCACCGCGGCTTCTATGCTTGATGGCCAGCCGACTGGAATACGCGCCGACCAAAGTTGACCGCAAAATTGACCGACCGGTCAATCAATAGTAGTTTTTGTTCCGCCCGCGCGCAAGCGCCTTGCACCCGCCGATAAGCAATTGGAGACACCGTGACCCACCCTCTGTTCGACAAGCACCGCGCCACGCTGGACGGCGCGCTCAATGCAATCGCCACCCGCGGTTACTGGAGTCCGTATCCGGAAATGCCAAGCCCGAAGGTGTACGGCGAAACCGCGCACGACCTGGGAAAGGCCGCCGTGCAGGCGTTGTTTGGCGGCCGCTTTGCGCTCGATCAGCCGGGGCAGTCGGACTGGGTGGCGTCCGACCGGTCGCCTTACGGCATCAGGCTCGACGTGCAGTACCCGGTGTGCGACGCCGAAGCCCTGCTGTCGGCCGCTGAACATGCGCTGCCGGCCTGGCAGAAGCTCGGCGTCGACGGGCGCACGGGGATGTGCCTGGAGATGCTGGAGCGCCTGAACAAGGCGAGCTTCGAGATCGCGCATGCGGTGATGCTGACCACGGGTCAAGGCTGGATGATGGCGTTCCAGGCTGGTGGCCCGCACGCGCAGGACCGCGGTCTTGAAGCGCTGGCGTATGCATATCGCGAGATGCGCTTTGTCCCCGGCGTCGCGCGCTGGGAAAAACCGCAGGGAAGGAATCCACCGCTGGTGATGGAAAAACGGTTCGAGGTCATCGGCCGCGGCGTCGCACTCGTGATCGG
>DAITAC010000201.1:0-2752 GCA_036824465.1 Burkholderiaceae bacterium | reverse complement strand
CTGGTTGTTGACGCAGGCGCGCGCCCACGCGCCCGACAGGCAGGTGTACGCGGAACTGTCCGGCGTGAACAACGTCGTGATCGAGTCCACCGACAACTACAAGGGCATGCTGCGCAACCTGGCGTTCACCCTGTCACTGTATTCCGGACAGATGTGCACGACGACCAAGGCGATCCTGGTGCCGGCGGCCGGAATCGAAACCGACCTTGGGCCGAAATCGTTCGATGAAGTCGCGCACGATCTTGGAACCGCGATCGAGAAGTTCCTCGCCGATCAGGCGACCGCGTGCGCGGTGCTGGGTGCGATCCAGGCGCCGGAAACGCTGCAGCGCATGGCCGAGGCGTCGAAGCTGGCGACCGTGGTACTGGCGTCGAAGAAACTGGTCCATCCCGATTTCCCGCACGCCGAGGTGCACACGCCGATCGTGCTGAAGACCGACGCCACGCACGAAGGCGTGTACATGCAGGAACGTTTCGGCCCGATCTCAACCGTGGTCGCGGTCCCGGGCGATGCCGCTGCGCTGGCGGCGCTGTCCGAGCGGATCGTGCGCGAGCATGGCGCGCTGACGGTCGGCGTGTACTCGAAGCATGCCGCGTTCATCGACGCGATGACCGAAGCGACACAGCGCGCGGGCGTGGCGTTGTCCATCAACCTGACCGGTGCGGTGTTCGTCAACCAGTCGGCGGCGTTCTCCGACTATCACGCCACGGGTGCGAACCCGGCCGCGAACGCGAGCTACGCCGACAGTGCATTCGTCGCCAACCGCTTCCGCGTCGTGCAGCGACGGGTCCACGTCTGAGCGCGCGATGCCCTGCTACGAAATCGACGGCATCCGGCCGGTGATCGATCCGACCGCGTTCGTGCACCCGACCGCGATCCTGATCGGCGACGTGATCATCGGGCCGCGCTGCTACGTGGGACCGGCGGCGAGCATCCGCGGCGACTTTGGCCGCATCGTTCTCGAAGAAGGTGCGAATCTGCAGGACACCTGCGTGATTCACGGGTTTCCGCATTCGGATACCGTCGTCGAGATCGATGGCCATATCGGTCATGGCGCCGTGCTGCACGGCTGCGTGATCAAACGCAACGCGATGGTCGGCATGAACGCCGTCGTGATGGACGAAGCGGTGGTCGGTGAATCCGCGATGATCGCCGCCTGCGCTTTCGTCAAGGCCGGCGTCGTCATCGGACCGCGCATGCTGGCAGCCGGCATCCCCGCCAAGGTCCTGCGCGAACTGACCGCGGATGAAATCGCGTGGAAGGTCGAGGGAACACAGGCCTATCAGCGGCTGGCGGTCAGGAGCCTGAAGACGATGCGGGAAGTGGCGCCGCTGGCAGCGGTGGAGCCGGGTCGCAAACGCATCGAGCCGCAGAGCGGCGCGGTGCCGAAGGTCTCGCTCAACAAATAGCGCTTCGAGATTTGTGTCTGCGCTTCTTCGTTGCGCCAACGCTCAAGCCGCGTGGCTCTCACTTCTCTTGTCTCGCCAAGACAAGTGAGCAAGAGAACGCGAGCCTAAGAAGCCGCCCGCTGCGCGGGTTCCTTGCGCTGCTCGGGACGGACGGCGGGTGTCGTGAACTCGGGCGATCTCTGCGCGGCGCGCCGAGCCACGCCCTCAGACAACGACACCCGTATCCCCATCCGCCCCCGCGCTGCTCAGCGGCTTCGAAGGCGGAAAGACAAGCCGGCGGCGCGTTGGAGCGATGCAAACGATCCGATGACGCAGACCGGCCGATCCGGCTATCCTGCAGCGCACTGATAAGCCAGGTCAGGGAGCAGGACGGGATGCCATATGGCAGACGTGTTGCTCCCTGCATCACGGTAGACCCCAAGAATCTCATCGCGAACGACGATGCACTTTGAATGGGACGCGGACAAAGCCGCAGAGAACGTCAAGAAACACCGGGTTTCTTTCGACGAAGCCGCCACGATCTTCTACGATCCACTTGCGGCTACGTTTGACGACCCGGATCATTCCGTAGGGGAGTTGCGGTCCCTCACCATCGGCTATTCTTCTCACGGTCGTCTGCTCGTCGTTTCGCACACGGAACGAGGAGCGTCGCTTCGGATCATCAGTGCAAGACTTGCCAGCGCCGGTGAGCGCAAACGCCATGAAACCTAAAGTCCCGTCGCCTTCATCTGGTGAGATGCGTGCCGAGTACAACTTCGACTACTCAAAGGCCGTTCGCGGAAAGTACTACAAGCGCCTTCTGAAAGAAGGCTCAAACATCGTCGTGCTGGACACCGACGTCGCTCGGGCGTTTCCCAACTCTGCCGCAGTCAATGAAGCCTTGCGTGTCGTGTTGAGCGCAAGCAAGTCGGCCTGGGGTGTAACTCGGCGTGCAACGCGGACGCGCGCAAAGGCCGCGCGCGGCGGTTGACTCTGACGTTGGCCCTGATACCCACCCGCTTACGACACTTGGCCGAGATCCTGGAATGCATTGATCGCGCCGGCTCTCTTTCAACTCCTTCCCTCTCCCATCGGGGAGAGGGTCAGGGTGAGGGCATCAGTTGACATTCCGCCTTCGAAGCCGCTGAGCCGCGCAGGGGCGAACGGGGATGTCGGGTGTCGTTGTCTGAGGGCGTGGCTCGGAGCTTCGCTCCGAGATCGCCCGAGTTCACGACGCTTGCCGTCCGCCTCGAGCAGCGGAAGGAACCGCCGCAGGCGGCGGCTCCGCAGGCTCGCCTTGTGGCTCCGGCCGCTTCGCTTAACTTGCGCTACGCGCAAGTTAGCCTCGCCGCAACGCAAGCGTT
>DAITAC010000028.1:5469-42366 GCA_036824465.1 Burkholderiaceae bacterium | reverse complement strand
CGTGCCTCGCGAATTCTCTGCAAACGGGGCTCGAACTGCGCAAGTTGGGCTAGCTTCCAAGTACGACGCTGGTGTTCGGGCGTTGACCGGGCCTCGCATTGCGTGATGACCGCTCCGACTCAGCCCCGAGTTTCCAAGCAAAACGGCCCCGAAGGGCCGCTTTGATCGGTCAGATGCGTCAGGTCTGTTTCACGCACTACGACCGGGGCTCACCCCGCTCGTTGACGGTGACCGTGGGTCCGGGGGGAGCGGTCATCTGGACGCGATGCTCCTGGCCTCGGAAGTTGTAGGTGACATCCCAATAATCGGGCCGGGCCTGGCTGGGCGTGCTTTCGCAGCGCTGGACGTCTTGCGTAGACACCTGCTGCCCGCCTCGGTCGCGACCGACGTTGGCACCCACCGCGGCCCCTGCGACAGCGCCACCGGCGGTGGCGATGTCCCTGCCGCTTCCGCCGCCGACCTGGTGACCGAGAATTCCGCCGATGACGGCGCCGACAATCGCCCCGGGAACATTGGCGCTGCTTCGGTCCTGAACAACTTGTTCGCGCTCGACCCAGCATCGCTGCTCGGGTGTTCCGAGCACCGCGCGCACTGATGTGACGTTCGCCTCGTACAGCCGCTCGTTGCTGCGCCGACGGCTGTCGTAGACCGGAACTGGAGCGGGCGCATAACGATCGTCATCGATGCGCGCGTTTCTGCTCACGGTCCGCACCGATGAAACGCGGTCGTTCAAGCCCATCGCGGCCAACGACGGATACCGTCCCGGACGCAGGATGACGCACCGACCTCTGAATCGGGCGTCTTCGCAAACCTCCCACAGGTCGCCGAGAACTACGGCCGACGAGGCGCGGTCATTAAAGCCAAAGCGCTCGAAGTTGCCGACCTGTTTCTCCGTGGTGAAAGACCGGCCTTCAAACCCTTCACGTTCGTAGAAGGCAATCTGTGCGGCCACCGGAGCCGGCGCCGGCGCATAACGATCGTCATCGATGCGCGCGCTTCTGCTCACGGCCCGAACCGATGAAACGCGGTCGTTCAAGCCCATCGCCGCCAGCGACGGATACCGGCCCGGACGCAGGACGACGCAGCGACCGCTGAAGCGGGCGTCTTCGCAAACCTCCCATCGGTCGCGCAGAACCACGACCGACGAGGCGCGGTCATTGAAGCCAAAGCGCTCGAAGTTGCCGATCTGTTTCTCGGTGGTGAAAGACCGACCCTCGAAGCCTTCGCGTTCGTAGAAGGTGACCTGTGCGGTCGCTTGCGCGGCGAAAGCCACTCCGGCCACCGCCAGCGCGTTTCTAAACATTGCATTCATGGATGTCTCCTGTAGAAATTTGCGTATTCCGAAGCCAATGTCGAACCGCGGGATTCAGCCCAAACGCTCAACACAGTCCGGAGTCGCCCGAGGCCTTCTCAAAAATCCGTAGGACGCTGAACCACATCCTTGGGGCTGCAAGTTCTCACATCGCCCGTACCGGCGTCCATTAGGGCCAGGCAACAACACAATCAATATGACGCACCATTGAGCGGTTGTCGGTGCGATGTCGTACATAGCGAGAATGTGGGCCGTCCCCAGCGAGCTACCTGGGATGGATCGGGATTGAATCCATGCCGGGCATCCACGCCGTCACCGGGTCTTATTTGGATCCTGACGAACAGACAGTGCGCCTCGTGCAACCATAGTGAGCTTGCCCCCGGAGTAGGTGAACCGGGCAGCCACAGAATTAGTCTGTTTCTCAGGGCCCGCTTCGATTCGGCAGCAGCACGGAGTCCGAGGGATTGCCTGTCAACGCTTTGCAAGCCGTTTCGCGTTTGCGGTGGCCTTGGCGTGAATGGGCTTCAGTCCGCGATGCGCTAGCCTGGTGACACGCTTCGAAACGTCTGCAATGCTGACGGCGGATTGTCCCAGCGCCCGTGCGAGCGCCGCTTGCCGCGCGACCAACTGTCCTGGCGTTCGGCTGTTGGCCAACGACATGAACGCCGCAGTGCTCCGCCGTATGTTCTTGAAAGCCTGAACGCCCAATGGTTGGTTCATGGTCATCATTTGCCTGGCCATCGCCTGAGCGGATTGCGCGCTTGCTTCGATCTTTTCCTGCCCCATCAATGCGAATTCGCGCCGGTCGCGCGCGTTCGGGGCAGGGCCGGCCAGCGCCATCCGTCCCGTCCGGTGGCCGATGACCTGCGCCGACGACAGCATCAGTTCCGCAGTCTTCATGGCAAGGTCGTTCCATAGCATGAACGGGGCGTAGCACGAATGTCCGAGCGGATTACGTTTCATTCCTATCCTTGGTTGAGATGCCACGGCAAGTTGCCGAGCTTGATTCATAAACTGAAAGCTCTCTGTGCAATGGCGCACATGCGCTCTGATATCACGCACCAGAGTTGCTCTGGGCGCCCTGTCGACCCGCGCCGTTCCGACCTTGGACTCACGCAATGCCGTGCGTGCTATGCGCGCCACCGCACAGATCGACAGGAGATTGATCGAACACACTTGCATTATCACCTTGGCTCATGCCGTGGGAAACGATTGGCGTGAGTCATGACGGCCTTCTCACGAATGCACTTGCGATTCGAGGGAATGCGAGTCCCGACGATCAACTGCAATCTGCGCAACCCCCGGAGCTGCGACCGCACACGGTTCGAATCACTCCCAATCCCTCCCCAACGCGTATGGAGACAAATATGGATCCGACAAACAACGAGCATCTGAACAAAACTCCTTCGACCGGCAGCGCGAAAAGCGTGGATCGGCGCGACAGCGATGCAGGATCTTCGGAAACGAACAAGGGCCGCATGCAAGGCGAGGGCAACTACGAGGCCGCACGCGAGTTCAATGAAGCGGAACGCAAATTCGTCGCGGCGGGCAAGGTGGACGCAGCCGCGCTTGCGGCGGCACCAAAGTCCGAACAGGAGCGGCAACAGATGATCGCGGCCGAACAGGAGGGCCGGCGGCGAGCGAAGAAAGAAGCGCCGGCGCCGACGAAGGCGCGGCCTGATTCCGCGCAGCCGAAAGTTCCCGGGAAGGATGCCGATCGGAAGAAAGGGTAAATGCGATCGTCCTCTTGAGTTCCCGATTTCTGTCGGCGGGTGTGCCCGTATGTCTCCAATGTTCCGGTTGACTGGCGCGCAGATCGTCGATTTTTCTTGTTCATCCCCACAATTGCAGATGAGGAGTTTTCAATGAATCTCGACAGGATTTCCAGACGGGCGCTATTGCCGCTGAGCGCGGCGTTGATCGTTGCAATATCCGCATTCGGCTCGTATTCGAGCATCGCTGCGGCAGCGGACATCAAGGTGACACTGGCGGGCGATCAGGAAGTCCCGCCAGTCACGAGTGCCGGGACCGGTACCGGAATGATCACGGTCGGTGCTGACGGATCGGTTGGCGGAAGCGTAACGACCACCGGCATTGCCGGCACGGCGGCGCACATCCACGAAGCGGCAGCCGGCAAGAACGGACCCGTGATCATCCCGCTGACAAAGAGCGGAGACGCCTATGCGGTCCCCGCGGGCGCGAAGCTTACCGACGCGCAGCTGGCGAGCTTCAAGGCGGGAAATCTATACGTCAACGTCCACACGGCGGCCAATCCGGGAGGCGAGATACGCGGACAACTGAAGCCCTGACAACGGGTTGAGGTCGAGCATGACCGGCCGGCGTCGCGAATCGGCGCGGGCCGACCTCGTTGAGCCGGAAAGGAAAAGAAAATGACTGACAGTCACGTGATTGAAAGATCAGCTCTGCATGTTCTCTCGCCGCTGCCGTACGCGGAAGATGCGCTGGAGCCCATCATTTCCGCCAGGACGATCGGGTTCCACTATGGCAAGCACCACAGGGGGTACGTCGATGCCTTGAACAAGCTGATAGCCGGTACGGAGTTCGCCGATCTTTCCCTGGCGAAACTCATCGCCGAAACCGCCGGCAAAGCCGACAGGATCGCGCTCTTCAACAATGCTGCGCAAACGTGGAACCACACCTTCTACTGGCACAGTTTGCGATCGAAGGGTGGCGGTGAGCCCCCCGTCGCGTTGAAGCAAAGGATCGAGGCTTCATTCGGCAGTCTGGACGCATGCAAGAAGGAGCTGGCGACGGCGGCGACGACCCAGTTTGGCAGCGGCTGGGCCTGGCTCGTGCTGGAAGCCGAAAAACTGAGAGTGGTCAAGACGGGCAACGCGGAGACGCCCCTGACCAAGGGCGTGAAACCGCTCTTGGCCATCGACGTGTGGGAACACGCGTACTACCTCGACTATCAGAACCGCCGCGCAGACTATGTGAGTGCCGTGCTCGATAAATTGATCAATTGGGGCTTTGCTTCTGAGAATCTCGGATAACCCATGCGAAATCGAAGGAATGGACGGTGGCGACTGAATCGCCTGCGGGAGTTGGTTCGCCAACGAACAGACGCAACGGGGTAACGCGCCTATGTTCGACATGAAAGGGAGAACACGCCATTCGGAATAAGGGTCCCGCGCGTCGAATCGTCGACGTCGTGGCTCTTCAAGCCGTGAAAACTGCAGTCCTGGCGCTTCGGGCCTTCGATAGGCCTTCCGATTCCGTACTAGAACCTCATGGGAACTACATGTCCAAATTGATGATTGCAATACTTGCAACTGCCGGGCTGGGTTTTGCCGGGCACAGCGCGGCACAGATGTATGCGCCGAAATCCACCTCGATGCCGATGTCGAAGGACAATTACGCAATGGCGAACAAGAACGCCGACGCGCAGTACAGGATCGACAAGGAGGCATGCGCGTCGCTGAGCGGAAACGCCAAGGACATCTGTGTTGCGCAAGCCAAGGGCAATGACAGTGTCGCCAAGGCGGACGCGAAAGCCGCCTACGAGAATACGCCAAAGGCACGTGAAAGCGCGCGTATTGCGCACGCCCAAGCCAGCTACAACGTCGCCATTGAAAAATGCGACGACCTGGCGGGCAACCGCAAGGACGTGTGCGTGAAGGAGGCGAAAGCCGGGCTCATCAAGGGCAAGGCCAACGCCAAGGTCGACCGCGTCGCGGCCGATACGAGCCAGGACGCGGCGGCGAAGCAGGCCGAAGCGCGCAAGGATGCGAACGCCGACAAGCGCGATGCGGAATACAAGGTTGCGATCGAGAAGTGCGACGCACTCGCGGGTACCACGAAGGATGCATGTGTCGGCAACGCGAAGGTGCAGTTCGGCAAATCCTGAAATGGATGCCTGTCTCCGTGACCGCTCGCGAGTGGCGTGAGAGACCGAGGTTTGCGGCCGGGGTTACTTTTCCCCCGGCCGTTTTTTCTTGCGGCGGCCGCCTGCCGTTCCCCGCGTGTGGTGCCGACTGATGCGACCTTTCGGGAGACAGGCAACGTATGTGATGGCGCACCCGGGCGCTTTCACCTTGAGTGTCCTGCGCGCCTTTCGCGCCAACCAGGGATTGCTTCTGGCAGGCGCCGTTGCCTACTACACGCTGCTGTCCATCGTGCCGTTGCTGATCCTTGTGCTGATCGCGCTATCCCAGATCATCGACCAGGGCGAACTGCTCGCCACGTTGGGTCGTTATCTGGAATGGCTGATCCCCGGACAATCGACGGCCGTAATCGCGGAACTGGCCCGCTTCCTGGATCATCGCGGCGTGATCGGTTGGGTGCTGCTGGCGACGATGATCTTTTTTAGCTCACTCGCCTTCAGGGTGCTGGAAAGCGCGATGTCGGTCATCTTCCTGCACCGGGTGGCCATTCGACGGCGCCGCCTTCTGATATCGGCCGTGATTCCTTATTGCTACATCTTGTTCCTGGGATTGGGCCTGCTGCTGGTGACGCTGGTGTCGGGTTCGCTGCAGGCGATTGGCGCGGAGAGCATCAATTTTCTCGGTCGCAACTGGTCGCTTCGAGGGCTTTCAGGCGCGCTGCTTTACCTCGTGGGAGTCATGGGAGAGATTCTCGTGCTTACGTCGATCTACCTCGTCATGCCGGTGGGTCGGCGGTCATGGCGACACGCGCTGATCGGCGGCATCGCGGCAACCGTGCTTTGGGAGATCACCCGCCACGTCCTGGTCTGGTACTTCGGCACGTTGTCACAGGTCACTGTCGTCTACGGATCGCTGACAACGTCGATCGTCGTGCTGTTAAGCCTGGAGCTCGCGGCGACCTTGCTGCTGCTCGGTGCCCAGGTCATCGCCGAGTACGAGCGCATCGGAACGACCAGTCAGGACGCGGCGCCGCAGCCGCTACGGACGTAGCGCAACTTGACGTTTAGTTCCCGCCCGGAATGGCGCCGACGCGGGACCGCGACGCCAGGTTCCCACGCATGACCGGTCGCTTTGCTGATCAGGGAGGCGCCGCAGCCTTTCTTTCACTACTGCACTCGCAGCATTGAAGGCAGATATTCGACGATCTTTTCGACCAAGGGCCGCCGCTGCCAGCTCGAGCGGGTCAACTACCGCGGCAATCGCAACACCGGTGGCGATTGCTGCAACCAGGCTAACCCCGGGTCTTCGCAAAACCTCCGCGTTCAACCGCTCCAGATATCATCGCGTTGATCGGGCGGCAAGTGTGTTCGACCGCGCGCGGACGCCTGCACTTGCACCCGCGATGACTCTTCATTCATCGCACGTCGTTCATTCTTGCGCCGTGGCTGTCATTGGGTGCGCGGCAATCACTGCTGCAAGCACAATCGGATCGAAAACACTGAAAGCCTCAGGCTCCGAGGCCTGTGGATTTACACCACTCGAAGGGACACACGACACGTTTCTTATCGAGTCGAATCGCTTCGCAACCGGAATCGCTGGTCCATCCGTCCGACGAACCTGCAAGGGCCACGGGAAATCCTGGCGCAATGATTTCTGGAAAGATGGATCTGCCGCAACGAGGCTCTTTTACAGCCGGTTCCGCTACGCATCCGACCGAGCTTCGTCGGCATGCTGCGGATAGGGCGCGACATGCTCATCACCACCAAGCTCACCGGCGAGCTTGCTCGCAAATCCATGATTGACGTCACGGTGATGCGCTTCGTCGGCACGCACGACGATGACCACATCGCGTAGCGTCGCGTCGGCAGGCAGTTGCCAATAATGCTTCGCGATTGCAGGCGCCGGAACGTTCGGCGAGCGACCTTCGTCGATTTCCTTCAGGTACAGCGAATAGCTGAGCACCGCCTCTTCCTCAAAATAGCCGACGACCCGGTGGGCAGTGCGCGACGAGACGAGGTACAGCAGGAAGAAGCCGACATAGAAGATCCACTGCGCCAGGAGAATGACCAAGCGCTCGAATGCAGTCGGCTTTGCGATCTCGACGAACGTCATCAGATGCATCCGCTCGTTCTCGGCCTCTTCCATCAGCGTGCGGATCCAGCCTCCGTCGTCGACCATGCGGCGCAGGCATTTGAGATGCGTGACCGTCGCGCCAACCATGCCGGGAACGGCAGCCACTGTTTCGAGGACGATCGCCCGGTGGCCATAGCGCTTGGCAAAGAACGCGTCGGCGCAGAAACGAAGCAGCCTGGTGATGCCGAGCGCGAAGCGGTCGGAAAGCCCAGTTGGGGCGTGATGGACCGCCGGTTCCGCATCCCGCTCCTCAATGCGAGCGAACCGGTCGGACGTTCTGTCAGGCGCGCGATTGTGCATTAAGCGGTTTCCTTAAACATTACGACGTGGAAGACCGGATCTGGTCGGCGCAATGGCCGCCAAGCCTTGATCGGGTCAATGCCGTATTCGTGAAGAGAGCATGCACCTGATCTGGATCGCCGGTCTGTGCTCTGTCGCACAAGGCATGACGATGGGTTGTTCAGTTGCCCACCGCACAGACGGAGGCGGAAGCCACTTGTATGGTGGCCCTCGGAAGTCTCTTTCTCGTGCAAGGGATATCGCATGGACCAATACAAGATTGCTGTCGTCGTCGGCAGCCTGCGTCGCGATTCATTCAACCGCAAGTTGGCCAGCGCGATGGCAAGACTGGGGCCGTTGGACTTCTCGTTCAAGCAAGTGCAAATCGGTGACTTGCCGCTCTACAACCAGGATGACGATGCGAATCCAGCCGAATCCGTCAAGCGGTTGAAGGCCGAAATAAAAGCTGCTCAAGGCCTTCTGTTCGTCACGGCTGAATACAACCGATCGGTTCCGGGTGTGCTCAAGAACGCGATCGATCACGTGTCGCGCCCGTACGGCCAAAGTGCCTGGACGGACAAGCCCGCGGGCGTGCTGGGCGCATCGGTCGGCGCCATCGGTACGTCGATGGCGCAACAGCATTTGCGAAACATCCTTGCCTACCTGGACGTGCCGACGCTTGGCCAGCCGGAAGCATTCATTCATGCGAAAGAGGGCTTGTTCGACGCGGACGGCAATATCGGCGAAGGCAGCAAGAAGTTCTTGCAGAGCTGGATGGATCGATACGTTGCCTGGGTGAAAGCGCATGCCGCCCCATCGACGCTCGAATGGCTGCTGCAACACCATGAGATGGCGCCCTCACCGGGCCCGCTCAAGTCCGCAGACCAGCCCTGGAAGAAGAGTGCTGTTGTCGCGGAACATGGTTGACGCCGTGCAAAGACGTCCAAGCGGACCTCACTTGCGTGGTGCCGAGTTGCTCGCCGAACAGACTGAGATGGGAGCCACTTGTGTCTCGGCGCGGTAGTTCAGGACGCCGGGTCATGCGAGCCGGGTCACCGGATCTCGCAGACACTTCGCAGCAGCGCCAAAGGGCACTCTCACGATGGGAGAACGAGGGCGGCGCGGGATCCGGTCGCCTGCACCGGAGCCCCGTTTCCAGCGAAACGCTGTCCGTAACCCCGCAGCTGGCAAACGCCGAATTGGTCCAGCTTCGCATTCGCGTGATCGCGCTGGAGAACCTGGTGATCACATTGCTCGCAGAAACCTCAGATCGTCGGCTTGACCTCGCCCGCGAGATGGCAACCTACATCTCTCCAAGGCCCGGCTTCACCCACCATCGTCTGACAATCCGCGCGGCGGCCCAGATGATCCATCTGGTTGAACGCGCCGGTTGTTTCCGCGTTGTGACGCCTTCTTGAGTGCGTCGGCGGCAGCTTGCATTCACCGCTTCGCGGCGCATACGCGTCATGCATCCCATCCGACGTTCCATGCGAGACAAGCCGGGGATTCATCGTGAGTACTCTGACAGCAGAGTGACCGGACCGCGAAGAATGTTTGCGCAACTCATCGAGCAGACGCAACCAGACCCGGCTCGTATGTTCGCTAGCGCACAGACGTGCGCGATGGGTCCCTCTACAAGCACCTTTTCGAAGCATGACTGGCGATGCGCACAGTCCACCAGGTGACCACTTGAACCAGATCTTCAGTCTCTTCAGGTCACCGACGGCTATCGGCCCGGTCAGGGTTGGTGGTGTCGATATCGGTTGCGCAAATACAGGGCGGGCCAACTTCCAGGCCTGAGGAACCAGCCCAACAAGTCGAAAGCACACGCCAGCAACAGCACTCTCGTGACCCCGTTCCCGGGCAGCTCTCCGCTGCAACCCTCCGGGCGGTCTCCCTCCTCCGTGGGGTCATTCAGGCGCGCTTCGGCGCGCCTTTTTTTGCTCGGTCGATCGCGCGCGTCGCGCGCCATCGCCTGCGGTCCGACCGCCGCCTAGGCAAACGCCAGCTTGGCGATGGCGGCTGCCGCCAGAAAGCCGTGCCGCGCGACAAGCGCAGTGGGAGGCTGTCGATCAGCCGCGAATCGAATATCTGCCATTCCGGGGTCAACCGACTGCCGCGACGGCCAGCAAGACCGTTCACGCACGAATGATCAAGGCAGGCTCCATGCTGTCCTTGGTCGAAGGTGGGACTCAAAGCTCGTCCCAGAGTACGGTGATGGCTGCGACGAAGCGATCGCGCTGCGCTCGAAGCGACGCAGCCAGATGGGAGTCACCGTCCGCCGGGCAGTAGATTCGAAGCGTGTGTTCGCGAAGAATTGTGTGGTGCGGCCGATGCTGCAGAACGGCAATCTCGTCAACGGTTTCCGCCGAATCGTGGGCCCCTGTGAACGCTGCGCACAGTGGCAGGTGCACGCGGGCGCGCCTTGGTGGTCTTATCCGCCGTGACGGGAGTGGACGTGTCCACCTTGCCCGGCGGCGGTGAACCCTCAGAGGTGAAATCGGCCTTCTGCTGCGCCAGGCTCTTGTCCTCGGAGGTGGTTGTGGGGGTGGGTCGGATCATGTCGGAACCTTCGTAGTAGTTAGCGCGTCGCTGAATGGCGCTTCAGTTGCGGATAAGGCGATTCGAGAAGAGAGAGACGGCTCGCGGTCTCGGCCTTGGCTTCTTATAGCCAAATCGAAGCCCCTTCGTCTGTACGCCAGCGCACCTGCAAGAGCAACGCACGTTTGCTCAGCGCCGCCCGTCATTCAGTGAGAAGTGCGGTCTGGCCGCCAAGAATTGTGCGCAGCATTGTGTGCGTGGCAGACAAGCGCCGCAGACGCGCGGCGCATCGAGACCTTGCTGCTTCATCGCACCCTGCGTCATGCGGGTGAGTCGCGCCGGGTCGTCACTGCCATGCTTGCCGGCGTTGAGTTCATCGCAAAGAGGTCACGCGCCAGATCACATTGCCCACATCGTCGGCGACGAGCAATGCACCGCGCCTGTCGAGCACCACACCGACCGGCCGGCCGAATGCACTGCCTTCCTCGCTGAGGAAGCCTGTGAGCACATCGACCGGCGCATCGCCGGATGGCTTGCCGTTGGCGAAGGGGACGAAGATCACTTTGTAGCCGCTGTGTGGCCGGCGATTCCACGAGCCATGCTGCCCGATGAACATGCCGTTGGCGAAGACTGCGGGCAGCGTGGTGCCGAACGACGACGCCAAGCCGAGCGAGGCAGTGTGCGGCCCCAAGGCGAAGTCCGGTGCAATGGCGTTGGCCACCAACTCGGGCCGCTGCGGTTTCACCCGCTCATCGACCTGCTGGCCGAAATAACTGTACGGCCAGCCATAGAAGCCGCCGTCGCGCACCGAGGTCATGAAATCCGGGACCAGGTCGCTGCCGAGTTCGTCGCGCTCGTTCACCACGGTCCACAACGCGCCACTCTGCGGCTCCCACGCCGGGCCGTTGGGATTGCGCAGGCCGGATGCAAAGATGCGGTGCGCGCCGCTCTTGGTGTCAACTTCCCAGATGGCGGCTCGCTCTGCCTCCACCGCCATGCCCCGTTCGGCCGCGTTGCTGTTCGATCCCACGGTCACGTACAGCTTGGTTCCGTCCGGGCTCGCGATAAGGTTCTTGGTCCAGTGGTGGTTGATCGCGCCAGCAGGCAGGTCCACCAGTTTGATGCCGGGGGCAGTGATGCGCGTGTCGCCGGCCGTATATGGGAATCGCAGCACCGCGTCGGAGTTGGCCACGTAAAGATCGCTACCCACCAGCGCCATGCCGAAAGGCGAGTTCAGTCCTTGCAGCAGCACCGAGCGTTGGTCTGCGACCCCATCACCATCGGTGTCGCGCAGCAGCGTGATGCGGTTGGCGCTCGGCACACCCGCTCCAGCTCTCGTCATCACAAGTCCCATCAGCCAACCCTTGATGCCCTTGGCGTCTTCGGGCCTGGGCGGGGCATTGGTCTCTGCCACCAGCACATCCCCGTTGGGCAGCACATGCAGCCAGCGCGGGTGATCCAGTCCGCGGGCGAACGCGGCCACGCGCATGCCCGTTGCGGCCTGCGGGGTCGCGTCGGACGGCCAGCCCTGGGCGGGCGCGATGTTCACGGTCGGAATCAGCGTTTGTCGTGGAGGGGGCAGCGTCGGCTGGGGCCCCGTGCCGGCCGAGATTGGCAACCCTGCAAACTCAACGCAGGCGGCGAGTGCCCAGACCACCACGCCGATCAGGAGCGCGTTCGAACGCGGACGCACCCGCCTGGCCGCGACGCGGGAATACGCCATCACAGCCGCCCCATCAACAGCGGCACGATGATGACAATTACCAATAGACCCAATGCACTACTGGGACCGTAGCCCCAGCGCTTGCTGTGTGGCCAACTGGGAATGGCGCCGATCAGCATCAGGATCAGAACGATCAGCAGAATGGTTCCCAAACTCAAGGGTTTCTCCTCGAAGTTACGACGTCGTGGATTCAGTCCGACGGGGCGCAGGCCCGCTGGAATTGCGACCACGTTGCGCCTTCATCGGACTTCCCGGCTCCGCCTTCGCTGCCGTCGTTGCCTTGGACGCAAGACGCGGCCTGAGGATGATTGAATCCTGGCTTAGCCACAATCGTGGAATGAACGTTGATCACGGTCGGTTTGTCACAGGCGACCAGACAGGCTCGACGTGGTGAGTGGTGCTGGTCGCATCAGCGCGTCCGGGAACACAAGCGCGCGCCGCTGGCGCACTGAGCATCTAAGCAGCGTATGCGAATGCAGGGCACGGTTCAGTGCGCTGGCGAACACAGAAGCAGGACTTCCAATGCATAGAGCCGGTTGCGCGCGGCCCTGCGCCGGATCAATGCGGCCCGCGGTTGTTACTCGTGCCGCAGCGCTTCGATCGGGTCCATCTGCGCGGCGCGCCTGGCTGGGAAGTAACCGAACAGCACACCGATGCCGGCCGAGAATACGAAGGACAGCAGGTTGATCGTCAGATCGAACAGGTAGGGAACACTCATCACGCCGGCCAGCACAATGGACGCGGCCGTGGCGATGACGATGCCGACGATGCCCCCCAGCGCCGCCAATACCACCGCCTCGATCAGAAACTGCAGCAGCACCTCGCGCTCGAGCGCGCCGATGGCCAGGCGCAGGCCGATCTCGCGGGTGCGTTCGGTCACGCTGACGAGCATGATGTTCATGATGCCGATGCCGCCCACCAGCAGGCTCACCGCGGCCACGGCGCCGAGCAGTGTGGTCATCACCTGCGTCGTGCCCGACAGCGTATCGGCGAGCTGCTGCGTGTCGAGCACGTTGAAGTTGTCGTCGTCGCCTGCGGCGAGCTTGCGGCGCTCGCGCAGCAGTTGCCGCAGGCTGGCCTTCAGCCGCGTGCTGTCGCTGCCGTCCTCCATCGAAACCAGCAGCGTGTTGATCCTCTGGTTGCCGGTGACGCGGCGCTGCAAGGTGTGCAATGGCAGCAGCACCGTGTCGTCCTGGTCGTTGCCCATCGCGCCTTGGCCTTTGGACGCGAGCACGCCGATCACATCGCACGAGAACTGCTTGATGCGCAGCTGCTCGCCCACGCCGCGCGTGCCGCCGTAGATCTCGCGCCGCACCGTCTCGCCGAGGATGCAGACGGCGGCGCCGGCTTGCGTCTCCTCGTCCGTGAACTTGCGGCCCGACGCGAGCTTCCAGTTGCCGGTGTCGAACCAGTTATTGCTGCTGCCGGTCACGCTGGTGGCCCAGTTGCGGCCGTTGCCGATCACGGTGACACCGGTGCGGCCCTCGGGCGCCACCGCGGCGACGCCGCCGATCTGCGCCCGGATCGCATCGGCATCGGCCTCCTTGAACGACGGTGCACCTCCCCCGCCGCCGGGGCCGCCGGGCCCCTGGCGCTGGCCTGGGCGCACCATCAGCAAGTTGGTGCCAAGGCTGGAGATCTGCATCTGCACGGCCTGCGTGGCACCGTGCCCCAGCGTAACCATCGTGATCACTGCGCTGACGCCGATCACGATGCCCAGGATCGTCAGGAACGAGCGCAACAGGTTGCGGCGGATCGAACGCAGTGCGAGAAACAGCGCGTTGAGCAGCATCAGGGATTGCCTGCCGGGGCCGCCGGATGGTCCGCAGAAGCGAGGCGCTGGTTGGGTGTATCGCTATCGATAAGGCCGTCGACGAAGTGCACCACGCGCCGTGCATAGGCCGCCATGTCGGCTTCGTGCGTAACCATCAGCACGGTGATGCCGTGATCCACGTTCAGGGCCCGCAGCAGCTCCATGATCTCCCTGCTGCGCTGGGTGTCGAGATTCCCGGTGGGCTCGTCAGCCAGCACGACGGCCGGCTCGGTGACGATGGCCCTGGCGATGGCCACCCGCTGCTGCTGCCCACCCGACAACTCGGCCGGTGTGTGGTGTTCCCAGCCGCCCAACCCGACCGACTGCAGCGCCTTGGCCGCAGCCGCGTGCCGCACCTGCGAGCTTTCTCCACGGTACAGCAGCGGCAGTTCGACGTTCTCCTGCGCCGAGGTGCGGGCCAGAAGGTTGAAGCCCTGGAACACGAAGCCCAGGTAGCGGCGGCGCAGCCGCGCGCGCTGGTCGCGCGATAGCGCTTCGACATGCGCGCCATGGAACAGGTACTGCCCGGCGCTGGGCGTGTCGAGGCAGCCCAGAATGTTCATCGCGGTCGACTTGCCCGAACCGCTGGGCCCCATGATCGCAACGAACTCGCCGGCGGTGATGTCGAGGTCGATGCCTTTCAACGCCATCAGCTCGGCCTGGCCGGTACCGTATTTCTTGGTGACGCCACGCAGGCGGATCAGCGGTGCGGCGGTCGTCACCGGAGGTGCGGCGGCTGGTGCGTTGATGAGAGGCGGCATGTCATGCGGGGCGCCGGCAGCGCCCATCGGCTTCGGCGCAAGCGTTCCGCGAGGCATCACCAAGTTCACTTCGCGGCCACCGTTTTCTGGTCGGTGATCACCTGCATGCCGGCTTGCAAATCTCCGCCGGTGATCTCGGTCATGCGGCCGTCGCTGATGCCTGGGATCACCGCGACTGGCACGGCAGCACCGTCGCGCAGCACCCAGACCTCGCGCGCCGCAGCGGTGCTGGCGCCGGCCGCGGCCGACGTTCGCGTGCTGCTTCTGGGCATGCGCGGCATCAGGGTGGAGACGATTCCGCCCTTGGCCGCAGGCGCTCCGGCGCCCGCTACCGTCGGCGCGAAGCGCAGCGCGGTGTTGGGCACCAGCAGCACGTCGGTGCGCTGCGTCGCGATGATCGTCGCGGTGGCCGTCATGCCGGGGCGCAGGCTCAGGTCGCTGTTGTCCACGTCCAGGTAGGTCAGGTAGGTGACGACGTTGTCTGTGATGGTCGACCCAAAGCCCACGCGGGTGACGCGTGCCGGAAATTTGCGGCTCGGATAGGCGCTGACGGTGAAGGTGGCGTCCTGGCCCGCCACCACCGAGCCCACGTCGGCTTCGTCGACGTAGACCCATAGACGCAGTTTCTGCAGGTCCTCGGCTACCGTGAACAGCGTGACCGCCTGCAGCGATGCCGCCACCGCGTTGCCGGGGTCGACGCTGCGCGTCAGCACCACGCCGTCGGACGGCGCTGGGATCGACGCCTTCGACAGGTTGATCTCGTCGGTGGACAGCGCCGCCTGTGCGTCGGCCACGCTGGCGCGGGCGCTGGCCTCGTCGGCGATCGCACGGTCGAGTGCCGCTCGCGCGCTGTCGAGCTCGGCCTTGGAAGGCACCTTGCCGCCCGACAGCCGTGCCACTTCTTCGAACCGTGCCAGACTGGCCTTCGCCTCCTTCACCGTTGCTACGGTCTGGGCGACCTTCGCGTTCGCGGATGCCAGCGATGCGCGCGAGCGCAGGATCTGGTCGCGCAACTTGGAAGTATCGAGTTCGACCAGCACCTGGCCCTTCTTGATCCGGTCATTGACGTCGACGTTGACCTTCAGCACCGTGCCCGAGAGTTCACTGCCGATGCTGATCGAGCGTGTCGGTTGCAGCGTGCCGTTTGCGGTGACGCTCAGCGTGAGATTGCCGCGCGCCACGGTCTGCGTGGTGTAACTCGGCGCTGCGCTGGCGGCCTGGCGCGCTTGCCAGTACCACAGGCCCGCCGCCGCCACCGCCAACAGCAGCACGCCAGCCCACAGTGCGGGGCGGCGGTACCAGGCGTGCGATGAGGGCTCGTCGAGCAACGTGGCAAGGTCGGTTTCCGTGCAAACCTCGGGTGTAGGCGCGACCGTGGCGGAAGGGTTTGGTGTGCTCATGAACGGGGAATCCGGGGTGCGTCTTCGGTGGAGAAGGGCGTCGCGTCGCTGTCGTCGGGGCGCCAGCCGCCGCCGAGCGCCTTGTACAGGCGCACATGGTCGGCGCTGAGGTCCGCGCCGGCACTGGCCACGCTGTCCTGCGTATTGAGCTGCGTGCGTTGGGTTTCGAGCACAGTCTGAAAGTCCACCAAGCCACTGCTGAAACGCTGGCGCGCCATCAGCGCCGCGTTGCCCGCCGCTTCGGCGGCGTGCTGCAACCGCAGCAGGCGTTCGCGGTCGCCGCGCAGCGCGATCAATGCATCTTCCACATCCTTCAACGCCGTCAGCACGGCGGCCTGGTAGGCCGCGCCCGCCTGATCCAACGCGGCCTGCTGCGCGCGCACTTGGGCGCGCAAGGCACCGCCGTCGAACACCGGCATCGATACGCTGGCCAGCAGCGCACTGACGACCGACGCGCCGTTGGTCAGCGAGCCGAGCGTCAGTGCGTTCAGGCCCAGCGAACCGCCGAGCTTGAAGTTCGGCAAGCGCGCTGCGTCGGCTTGCGCAACGCGAGCGATTGCTGCCGCCACCTGCTGTTCGGCGGCACGCACATCGGGCCGCTGGCGCAGTGTCTCGGCGGGGATGCTCAGCACCAGGCCGTCGGCCGCCTGCGGCACCGGAACAATTGCGGCCAGCACGGTCGCCAATGCCACCGGTGGCTGGCCGGTCAGCACCGCGAGCGCATGACGGGTCTGGGCGATGCTGGTCTGCAACGCCGGCAACTGTGCGCGTGTCTGTTCGGCCGCCGCACGCGCCTGCTCGGCTTCGAGTGATGTGACCAGGCCCGCCTGCAGTCGCCACTGCGTGATCTGCAGTGTTTCAAGCTGGCTGGCCAGATTGTCGTCGGCAATCGCCAGCCGTGCTTGCGCGCCGCGCAGCGTGATGTAGCTGAGCGCCACTTCGGCGGCAATCGAAATCTGCACGTCACCTAAGCTTGCGGCGCTGGCCTGTACCGCGGCATCGCTGGCGTCCAGCGCACTCCGGTTAGCGCCGAAGATGTCGAGCTCCCAGCTCGCGTCCAGACCGACCCTGAAATTGTTGGTTGCATTGTTGCTGCCTGAGGTGTTGCGCTGCGCAGATGCCGAACTGCCGACCGCTGGCAACAGACCGGCTGCCGACACATCACGCAGCGCTCGCGCCTGCCGCAGCGCGGCCTGCGCGCTCTTGACAGTCGTATTGGCCTGCAATGCCTGGTTCACGAGGTTGCCGAGCAGTGGATCGTCGAAGCGCAACCACCACTGCGTAAGCGAGGATGTGTCGGTCGTTGCGGAAGGATCAGCAGCAGACCATGCGGCCGGAATATCGACCGCGACGAGTGGGGCACTCGGCGGCGCCACCGACGCGCAACCGTTCAGGGTCAGCATCACACAGCCAACGACGGTCAAGCTGCGCATCCTGCACGTACCGGTCTCGCAGCCGTCAGTGTGAAAGGTCGACATGGCTCAAGCGAGCATCAGGCAACATGAGTGCGAGTGTGACGGCGCCTTGCGGCGTGGTGTTTGCGAGCGGTCAAGCGGCGTAAGGCGCGGGGCTTTGCTGTCGACCAACCTGCACGAGGGACGCTTGCATGATGCGCGACTGCTCTGGCGGCGGTCTGTGCTGTAGCGCACAGTGCGCGCGGCGCTGCTGTCCACGAGCGATTGACTTTCCAGACCGGGCAATCATATGGCCGCACAGCGGAAATGCATGGATCCTTTCACGCCGGAACATTCCAAGGCGGCGCACCGCGCCGACTTCGCGCCGAGTGGAACCGGGATGGTTGTGTTGGCGGACTTCCTGCTGTTGGTCGGCTCCACGCGAGCTTTGTCTCGAAATCGTCGCTTCTACGTTGGCGGGCTTGGGGAGCCGGCCCGCGTTGTGGTTCTTCGGTGGCCATTCATCGATTCAACCATTTCCGCAACAACCAGCCGAGAAGCGGAGACAGGCGCGTGCGTGTGTAGGCGTCCGCCGCCTTCTTGATCGCCTCGGCCTGGGTCGGGTAGGCATGGATCACTCGGGCCAGCGTCCGCAAGCCGATTCCGGCAACCATCGCGAGCGATATGCCGTTGATCATTTCGCCGGCGTGCCGGGCCACGATCGTGGCCCCCAGAATCGTGTCGGTGCCTTCCCGAACGTGGATCTTCACGAAGCCGTCTTCCTCGCCATCGGCGATCGCGCGGTCGACATCGTGCATCGGGACCGTGAAGGTCTTCACCGGGATGTTGCGTTCGCGCGCCTGTTTCACGTAGATGCCAACGTGGGCGATCTCCGGGTCGGTGTAGGTGCACCATGGAATGGTCAGCGCGCTCATTCTCTTGCGCCCGAGGAAAAGGGCGTTCTGGACCACGATGCGTGCCGAGGCATCTGCCGTGTCGGTGAACTTGTGTTCGAGGCAGACGTCTCCAGCGGCGTAGATTCGGGGATTGCTGGTGCGCAGGAAGTCGTCGACGTGGACCCCACGCTCGGCGTCGTACGCGACGCCGGCGGCTTCCAGGTCGAGGTCTTGCAACGCGGGCATGCGGCCGATCCCGGTCAATATCTCATCGACGGCGACCGTTGTGACGTTGCCGTCATTGATCAGCTCGACGAGCTTGCGGCCGCCTTCCACGCGAACGTTGACGGCCTTGCTATTCAGGTGGATCTCGACGCCGTCGCGGGCCAATGCATCGGAGACCATCTGCGCGGCGTCGCGTTCTTCCTTCGGCAGGAACAGCGGTTCGTCGTGGGCGATGACGGTTCGCGTGCCGAGGCGGCAAAAAGCCTGTGCCAGTTCGCAGCCGAGCGGCCCGCCGCCGATGACGAGCAGGCTACGCGGAAGCGCAGTCAGGTCGAACACCGTTTCGTTGGTCAGGAAGCCGGCAACGGCCAGACCCGGAATCGTCGGCAGAATTGATCGCGATCCGGTCGCGATCAGTGCTTTCTTGAAGCGCAAGCGGGCACCGCCGACGTCGACCGCATCGGGTCCGACGAAGCGCGCGGTGCCGAAATACAGGTCGATCCCTTCGGCGATAAGCCTTGCGGCGGAATCGACTCGGCTGATGCGGGCGCGAATTCGCCGCACCCGTTCCATCGCCGCGGGAAAATCGACCCGGATGTCCGCCGGTGGCTCGGCGCCGAAGTTTGCAGCGGTTCGCATTTCCGCGTACAGCCGCGAGGTCCGGATCATCGCTTTCGATGGAACGCAGCCGTAGTTCAGGCAGTCGCCACCGAGCAAGTGGCGTTCGATCAGCGCTACTTTCGCGCCAAGGGCCGCCGCGGCGCGTGCCGCCACCAAGCCGCCTGGACCCGCGCCGATGACCAGCAAGTGGTAGGGAACGCGTGGCGTCGGGTTCTGCCAGCCGATCGGGCGGACGTTGGCGAGGAGTTCCCGCTCATGCGGGTTCTCGATGGAGCGTATGTCTGGGGGCTGGCCGGGCTGCATCGATCTGACGACGCGTGGCCACTACAGCCAGCCGCCTCGGAACCCGGCGCGGCGCAGGCCGGCCTGGATGTAAGTGCGGCTTCGGCCAAGGCGCCACATCAGTCCGGAACGAAAGTTCTCAATCATCAACACGATCATCCCCTGATCGAGCCCGAACTCGCCTTTCGAAATCCAGCCGTCGGGTCCTGGCTCGCTGACGGTTGCGTTGAAGCCGCTGGCACGCACCGACTCACCCTCGACAAGCGTTCCGCGTGCATAAAGTCTTCGCACCGCCGGCAGCGTGATCTCCGGCGCAAACACCAGCGAGGCCAGCGTCGACGGGCCGGCAATGGTGCCGTCGTCCGGTCCGTACGGAACGCCACGCGCGGCATAGCCGTAGAACGCCTGCCGCCGGCCGGCGACGAGTCGCGGTTCGGCGCTCGGGCCATCGCCTGCCGAGAGGCCCCAGCAGTCGTCGCCATAGCCGATGAAGCTGCGCGGGTTACGTATCGCGTATTCGCGCTGCACGTAGGTCGCGCGACGGCTGTTTTCGAAATAGTCGCAACCTTTCTCGCGCATGAAGCGGTCCTGGATGCCGCGAAAGTCGATCCACGCGTGAGAGAACTGGTGAACGAAGAGCGGGCCAGCATAGAGAAAGTCGTGCCCATACAGGTTCTCCCATTGGTAAGTCACGGTCCAGGCCTGAAAGCTTTCTTCGGTCAGCGGATGGGTCGGTGACCCCAGGCCGAGAACGTAGAGAAGAATCGCCTCGCTGTAGCCCTCCCAGCCATAGTGCAGAAATCCGCACTCGGGCTTCCACCCGTGCATCACGGCCGAGCCGTCGCGCTGTGCCCAGCGCCAGTCGACCCGTCGGTACAAGGCATCGGCCAGTTCGCGGAGTTCGACCTCGGCCGGCGTGGCGGCGGTGAAATAGGCGGCCACGGTCAGCATCCCGGCGAGTAGCAATGCGGTGTCGATCAGCGACAGTTCCGACTGCCACACCCGAGCACCGCTTCCCATGTCGAGAAAATGAAAGTAGTAGCCGCGGTAGCCGGTCGCGTATGGGCGGCCGGACTGGTCGCTGTTCCAGAAGAAACGCAAGGCGCGGAGGCTGCGCTGCACGGCATCGGAGCGCTCGATCCAGCCGCGTTCGACCCCGACCGGGTACGCTGAAAGCGCGAACCCGACCACCGCGATGCTCGAGGGCGAGCCGTCGCGCGTCGTGTCGGCGACCAATCCGTTGAGCGGGTTGAACGTCTTCAGGAAATAATTGAAGGCGGCATGCTGCAGACGATCCAGCATCTCATCGTCGCTCACGCCGGCCCCCTCCTTGGGGCAGAAGCAGCCGGCTCGGGAGTCGCGGCCGCAGATGAAAGCACTGGCGCAATCGCCGCGTCGACGATGGTTTGCGCTTCTTTCAGGATGCGCTGCAGGTGCTCGGGGCCGGTGAAACTCTCCGCATAGATCTTGTAGATGTCTTCGGTGCCCGAAGGTCGCGCGGCGAACCAGCCGCTACCGGCGATGATCTTGATGCCGCCGATCGGCGCGCCATTGCCGGGTGCCTTGCTGAGGACGCTCTCGATTCTCTCCCCGGCCAGTTCGGTCGCCACGATCTGTTGCGGCGACAGCGCGGCTAACTGCTTCTTCTGCTCTGCGGTCGCAGGCGCCTCGATGCGGTCGGCCAGCGGGCTGCCGAATTCGTTCGCCAGATCGGCATACAGCGTGCCGGGGTCGCGGCCCCTGCGCGCGGTGATTTCGGCCGACAGAAGCGCCGCGATGATGCCGTCCTTGTCGGTAGTCCAGACCGAACCGTCGCGGCGCAGGAACGTCGCGCCGGCGCTTTCCTCGCCACCGAAGCCGAGCGAGCCGTCCTGCAAACCCGTTACGAACCATTTGAAGCCGACCGGCACCTCGTAGAGTTTGCGGCCGAGTCGCGTCGTCAGCCGGTCAATCAGGTGCGTGCTGACGACGGTCTTGCCGACCGCAGCCCGCGCGCCCCACTGCGGGCGGTTCTGAAACAGGTAGTCGATAACGACCGACAAGTAGTGGTTTGGCGCCAGCAAGCCGGCACTGGCAGTGACGATGCCGTGGCGGTCGTGATCAGTATCGCAGGTGAAGGCGATATCGAAGCGATCCCTGGTGTCGAGCAGCCGCTGCATCGCATACGGCGACGACGGGTCCATCCGGATCTGCCCGTCCCAGTCGAGTGTCATGAAGCTGAACGTCGGGTCGACGACGTCGCTGACGATCGTCAGATCGAGGCGGTAGCGTTCGGCGATCACGGCCCAGTAGTGGACTCCGGCGCCGCCCAGTGGGTCGACGCCCATGCGGATCTTCGCGTCGCGGATCACGTCCATGTCGATCGCGTTGCCGAGGTCGCTGACGTAGGCATCGAGAAAATCGTGGCGGTGCGTGGTCGCGGCTTGCAGGGCCTTTGCGTGCGACGTGCGCTTGGCGCCGTCGAGGCGCGTTTCGAGCAAGCGGTTGGCCGCGGCTTCGATCCAGTCGGTGATGTCCTGGCCGGCCGGGCCACCGTTCGGCGGGTTGTACTTGAAGCCGCCATCGCGCGGCGGGTTGTGCGACGGCGTTACGACGATGCCGTCGGCCAGCCGGGTGCTGCGCCTGCGGTTATGGGTCAGGATCGCGTGCGAGATCGCCGGCGTCGGCGTGTATTCGTCGTTCGTCGCCAGCATCACGTCGACACCATTGGCTGCCAGCACTTCGAGTGCGCTCGCGCACGCCGGCTCGGAGAGCGCATGCGTGTCGATGCCGAGAAAGAGCGGCCCGTCGATGCATTGTCCTCTGCGGTATTCGCAGATGGCCTGCGTGATCGCCAGCACGTGCCATTCGTTGAACGAGCGGTCGAATGCTGAGCCGCGGTGCCCCGACGTGCCGAATGCGACGCGCTGCGCCGGTACCGAGGGGTCGGGCACATCCGAGTAGTACGCAGTGACGAGCTTGGCTACGTTGACGAGCGACGACCGTGGCGCCGGCTTGCCGGCCAGTGGGCTGATCCGGGTGGCCATGGTGCTGGCTACACGTTCGGCGCATGCCGCGCCAACTGTTCCCTGGCAGCAGCGACGACGTGCGCAGCATCGAAACCGAAATGCGCTTCGACGACCTTGCCCGGCGCCGACAGCCCGAACGAGCGCATCCCGATGATCGCGCCGCGGCGGCCGACATAGCGCTCCCAACCCAAGGTCGACGCCGCCTCGACCGAAACTCGCGCCGCCACTGCGGGCGGTAGAACGCTGTCGCGGTAGTCGGCGCTCTGGATCTCGAACAGGTCCCACGACGGCATGCTGACCACGCGGGCCGCGATGCCTTCGCTCATCAATTGCTCGTAGGCGGCGATGCACAACGCGACTTCGCTGCCGGTCGCCAGCAACAGCACATCGGGCTTGCCATCGGCCGCATCGGCGAGCACGTAGGCACCGCGCGCGACGCCGCTGGCGCTCGCGTACTTGCTCCGGTTCAGCGTCGGCAGCGCCTGACGCGACAGCACCAGGCTTGCCGGGCGATCTTTGAGTTGCATCACGACGCGCCAGGCTTCGACGACCTCGTTGGCGTCGGCCGGGCGCAGCAGCACCATGCCGGGCATCGCGCGGAATGAGGCGAGTTGTTCGATCGGCTGGTGGGTCGGCCCGTCTTCGCCCATGCTGATCGAATCGTGGGTCCAGATGTAGATGACCGGAATGCCCATCATCGCGCTCAGCCGGATCGCGCCGCGACAGTAGTCTGTGAAGATCAGAAAGCTCGCTGCGTACGGACGCAGTTTTGACAACGCCATGCCACTGGCGATCGCGCACATCGCATGCTCGCGAATGCCGAAGTGGAAGTTACGTCCGCGGTAGTTGAAACGGTCATTGTCGACGTTGTCGCCACGCTCCCGGTCGGTGCTTGCGGGTGGCTGGAAATCGCCGGCAAACTCGAAGTTCAGTTCCGTCTTGGTCGACGGTGCGAGGTCGGCGGCCCCGCCGAGCAACCATGGCATCTTTGCGGCGATGGCACTCAGCACCTTGCCCGACGAATCACGCGTGGCCAGGCCCTTCGGGTCAGCCGGGAACGCGGGCATCGCGCTGTCCCACGCCGTGGGCAGGTCACGCAACGTCATCCTGTCGATCTGGTCGGCCGGGTCAGGGTACTGGGCGCGATAGACACGGACGAGGGTGTCCCATGCGCTGCGTGCCGCGCCGCCGCGGCGGCCCATCTGCGCCCGAAAGTGCGCGTGAACGCCGTCTGGCACGTCGAACTGTGCGTCCGGATCGACAGCGTAGAACTGCTTGGCGAGGCGAACCTCTTCGGCGCCCAGCGGTTCACCATGCGCTTCGCGAGTGTCCTGCTTGTGAGGTGCGCCGTAGCCAATGTGGCTACGGACGATGATCAGCGTCGGCCGGTCATGGCTCGCTTGAAACGCCTGATAGCTGCGGGTCAGCGCGGCCAGATCGTTGCCGTCGGCGACCCGGCTCACGTTCCAGCCGTAGGCTGCGAATCGGGCCGCGACGTCTTCGGTGAACGTGATCCCGGTCGACCCTTCGATGCTGATGTGGTTGTCGTCGTAGATCCAGCATAGGTTCGCCAGCTTCAGATGGCCGGCGAGCGACGCCGCCTCGCTGCTGATGCCTTCCATCATGTCGCCGTCGCTGCATAGCGCATAGACCTTGTGATCGAACAGATCGAGACCGGGGCGGTTGTAGGTCTTGGCCAGCCAGCGTTCGGCAATCGCCATTCCGACGCTGGTGGCCGCGCCCTGGCCGAGCGGCCCGGTGGTGGTTTCGACGCCGGCAGTCCAGCCGTATTCGGGGTGACCGGTGCAACGGCTGCCGGCTTGTCGAAACGTCTTCAGATCATCGAGCGTTACCGCCAGGCGATCGGTCGTCTCAAAGCGTTCCCCCATCGCCCTCACGCCACACAGGTACAGCAGACTGTAGAGCAGCGCCGAGGCGTGGCCGGCCGACAGCACGAAGCGGTCGCGGTTGAGCCAGTCGGGCCGCTCGGGATCGAAGCGCAGAAAGCGTTGCCACAGGCAATACGCGGCCGGCGCAATGCCCATCGGCGTTCCGGGGTGACCGGACCGCGCCTTCTGCACCGCGTCGATCGACAGCGTACGGATCGTCGTGATGCAAAGCGCATCGATCTGTTCGAGGTCGTTCATCATGCTGCTCCGGGCGGCAACTTCAGCAGATAGGGCGCTTCCCGGCCGAACCAAAGTGGCGTTGCCGGGCTCGTTCATGCCGACCGCTGCGTTGCTGGCTGCAAACTCTTTTCCCTGATCCGCGACACCAGAGCACTCCAAGACTTGGCGAACGCCTCGACGCCTTCGCGCTGCAGTCGCGCGGCGAGCGCTTCGTCGTCGACACCTTCGCGTCTGAACTCCTCGAGCACCGCTTCGGCAGCGCCACCATCGGCGGGCAAGGTCGCGCCGACCTTGCCGTGATCAGCGAAGGCGAGCAGGGTCTTGTCCGGAATCGTGTCGATCGTGTCGGGAGCCGCGAGGGCTTCGACATAGAGCGTGTCGGGTGCCGCAGGATCTTTGGTGCCGGTGCTTGCCCAGAGCAGGCGCTGCGGCCGCGCTCCGGCCACCGCGAGCTTGTGCCAGCGATCGGAGGCGAGCAGATCGCGATAGGCCTTGTAGGTTCGCATCGCAATCGCGATGCCGAGTCGGTTGTGGAATTGCGGAGAAGTTTCCTCATTCACCGCGACGTCCCACCGGCTGACGAAGAGCGACGCGACCGATTCGATCCTCGGGTCGAGTCCCGCTGCGAGGCGGCGCTCGATCCCGCGCAGATACGCCTGCGCCGCGGCTACATAGTGCTCGCGCGAGAACAGCAACGTCACGTTGATCGGGACGCCGTCGAAGATCGACTGCTCGATTGCCGGAATGCCTTCAGGCGTGCCGGGGATCTTGATGAAGAGGTTCGCACGTGCGGCTCGCGCATGCAGTTGCGCAGCACTCTTGATGGTGTTGGCGGTGTCCGTCGCGAGCAGCGGCGAGACTTCGAGCGAGACCCAGCCGTCGGCACCAAAGCTCGCATCAAAGATCGGCCGGAACAGGTCGGCGGCCTGCGTGAGGTCTTGCAGCACGAGTTCGAAGACGAGGTTCTCGCCCGACACGCCTCGAGCGGTCAGCTCCCGGATCGCGTCGTCGTAGACGGCGCCGCTGCCGATCGCGTGCTCAAAGATCGTCGGGTTCGAGGTCAACCCGGTCACCGACAGCTCGGCGATGTAGCGCGCCAGTGTTCCGCTCATCAGCAGCTCACGGGTGATGTTGTCGAGCCACAGACGCTGCCCCAGGTCGTGCAGCTTTCGGGTGTTGGGGTTCATCATTTCTCCCGTGAAGCGAGGGCCGTACCTGCAGGCCCAAGCAACGCGCCGATTTCAATATCGACCAGTTCGCCGATGCGTTCGACGCTCAGATCGGCGGCTGGATACGCCGCGATGTTGGCGGGGTCCAGTGCGTAGTGGCCCTGTCGCGGGAAGACGGTTGTCAACCGATCCCGCATGTCCTGCTTCATGGCTGCGAGAACGCGCAGCTTGTCGTCGACCATCACGTAGTGTCGCGCCGGGTAGCGGCGCTGCACCGAGTCGAGCATCTGTTCCTTGTGGATGTAGATGAGAACCCGGCCGTCGACGGCATCCCAGAGGCCTGAGCGCTGAACCTTGCGCGGCTGAAAGACGACGTCGCCATCGGAAAGGATCACCGTGTGCCCGAAGCCGTTCAGACGTTCGATGACGTCGAGGGCACGCGGATAGAGGCGATCGGCGAACGGATAGTCGACGAGGAAGGTCGACATCTGCAGCAGGCGCGGGTCGTCGCTTCGCCCGAACTCGGCGTCGTACCGATAGCGCTGCAGCGCGCCGAGGTAATCGGCATAGCCGAGTTCGCCGCGCAAGGCCTCGAAAATCGCCCAATAGCGGCTGGCACTTGCAGCGCCGAATTCGTGCTCGAGGTGGCGTCGCAGGTCGGCGATGACCTGATCGTTATCGAGCAACGTGTTGTCCACGTCGAGCAGGAACGCGACGTCCTGCGGCGCGGTCATGCACAGGCCCTCTCAGGTGTCGGGTTGAGCCAGCCGCCATCGCCGGCAATCAGCGCGTCGGCTTGCGCTGGTCCCCATGTCCCGGGCGGATACGGCAGCACTGAATGATGATTCACCAGTACCGGATCGACGGCAGCCCATGCGGCTTCGACTGCGTCCTGGTCGCTGAAGAGCGAACCGTCGCCTGCCATCGCATCGCCCAGCAGGCGTTCGTACGGCAAGTCCTCGCCTGGCCAGTCCTCGCACAGGTAGAGCTCGCGCTGCTCGCCGACGAACTCCTTGCCGACCTGCTTGATCCGGGCCGCGAGAGCGATCGCAGAGGTGGGCGAGAGCCTGAACCGAACGTAGTTGGCGCGGCCGTTGGCCGGAGCCGAGTCGGCGAACAGCTGCTGCGGCGGCGGTCTCAGCTCGACCAGCACCTCGGCTACGGTTTCCGGCAGCATCTTGCCCGAGCGCAGATACCAGGGCACGCCGGCCCAGCGCCACGAGTCGATGAACAGCCGCAATGCGCAGAAGGTTTCGACATCCGAATCGACTGCGACGTCGCGCTCGGTGCGGTACCCGACGTACTGGCCGCGCACCACCTCGTCTGGCTTCAAGGGCCGCATCGCATGGAAGACGCCGGCCTTCTCGCTTTGCACGGCGGCGAAGCTGCGGTAAGGCGGAGGCTCCATCGCGAGCAGCGCAACGAGCTGGAACATGTGGTTTTGAACCACGTCGCGCAGGCAGCCCGCAGTCTCGTAAAAGCCGCCGCGGCCGGCAACGCCGAAATTCTCGGCCAGCGTGATCTGCACGCTGGCGACGAAGTTGCGATTCCAGATCGGCTCGAGAAACGCATTCGCAAAACGGAAATAGAGGATGTTCATGATCGCCTCCTTTCCGAGATAGTGGTCGATGCGAAAGATCGAGCGTTCCGGAAATACCGACTGCGCGACGCGGTTGAGTTCGCGCGCCGAGGCCAGGTCGCGACCGAAGGGTTTTTCGACGATGACCCGGGCGTTCTGCGCCAGGCCGGCGGCGCCGAGGCTGCTGATCACGGTCGCGAACATCGACTGCGGAATCGCCAGGTAGTGCGCCGGTCGCTCCGCCAGCGCCAGCGCGGTCTTGATCGCGGTGAACGTTGCCGGATCGTTGTAGTTCCCGCTGACGTAAGTCAGCAGCGACAGCAGTCGGTCGAGCGCACCCGGATCTTCGACCGCGCCGGCATTCTGCAGACTGTCGGTGACGCGCGCATGCAGTTGCTCGACGGTCCATTTCGACGACGCGACACCGATCACCGGAACGGTCAGTGCACCTTTCCTGACCATCGCGTATAGCGCCGGGAAGACTTTCTTGTGCGCGAGGTCACCGCTGACGCCGAAGAGCACGAGCGCGTCGGAATGCGGCGCGTCGGCGCCTCCATCGTGCACCCTGGGGTTCATTTCAGTTCTGCGCCGGTCTTCTCGACGTGGCCGCCGAACTCATGCCGCATTGCCGACAGGATCCGGTTGGAGAAGTCGGCTTGGCCGCGCGAGGCGAAGCGCTCGTACAGCGCAGCGCTGAGAACGTGCATCGGAACCGCTTCGTCGATGGCCGCCTGGATCGTCCAACGGCCTTCGCCCGAATCGGAGACGCGGCCGCCGTAGGTCTGCAGTTCGGGATCCTTCTGCAAGGCCGAGGCGGTCAGGTCGAGCAGCCACGAGCCGATCACGCTGCCGCGGCGCCAGACTTCGGTGATCTCGGGCAGGTTCATTTCGTACTGATAGAACTCGGGGTTGCGCAACGGCGTGGTCTCGGCATCGTGCTCACGCGTCCGCTTGCCGACGTTGGCATTGCGCAGGATGTTCAAGCCCTCGGCGTAGGCCGCCATCACGCCGTATTCAATACCGTTGTGGACCATCTTGACGAAGTGGCCGGCGCCGTGCGGACCGCAGAGCAGGAAGCCGTCTTCGGCGCTACCGGCGCCGGCCTTTCGGCCAGGGGTCCGCGATGCGGCCGCGACGCCCGGGGCGAGGGCGGAAAAGATCGGCCGCAAATGCTCGAAGATGTCGGATTCGCCCCCGACCATCAGGCAGTAGCCGCGGTCGAGCCCGGCGACGCCGCCGCTGGTTCCGACGTCGAGGTAGTGAATATCGCGGGCCTGCAGCTCGTTGCCACGCCGAATGTCGTCGCGGTAATACGAATTGCCCCCATCGATGACGATGTCGCCGGCTTCGAGCAGCGGCACGAGATCGCCGAGCGACTGGTCGACGACAGCGGCCGGCACCATCAGCCAGATCGCGCGAGGCTTGGCCAGCCGCGCGAGCATTTCCTGCAGCGACGCGGCCCCCGTGGCACCGTCTTCTTGCAGACGGGCGACCGCCGGCGGTTGCAAGTCATAGACGACGCACTCGTGACCCTTTCGTAAGAGGCGGCGAACCATGCTGGCGCCCATCCGACCCAATCCGATCATGCCGAGTTGCATTGCATTTCTCCGTTGGCCATCCTCCAGCGGGCCGGTGAGTTCGTCCGCCCGCCCTCGGTGCCACCTGCTGCCTGATGCGCCGCGCGTATCGCGACGAAATCGCGATTGCCTCGAAGGTCTCCGATTGCTTTGTCAAGCTCCGGTGTGAATCGTTCAATTGAGCTATCCGACTCGGTGTCAGGGGCAGCACCACGAAGTGGCATCGGCTTCGACGCCGTCAGGAACAGGCTCATGCACGTGTTTGTCAGAACGGGTGACGAAGACGGTCTCTGCCATCGTGGTACTCGAGCTCGCTCAGTGCGCGCGGTTCAGAGCGCAGGTCTGTGCGCTATCGAACCAGGCAAGGTCCCAAAGATCCCATTTGAAACTTCCGGAAGTCATCGCAAGCACAGACGGCGTTATGCAGTGTGCAGATGCGGTGTCAAACCGAACTTGGATACGTCGCGCACAGACCTTCTGCAATGCCGCCAGCGAACAGTGCCTGCGCTCGCGGACCGGATGCAGCAAGAAAGTGTCGACCGCCGATGCTCAGTACCGCTGGCAGCGGTGGCCACCGAGCGAATTGCTCGGTGAGCCTTCGATACAACTTGCTTACTTCTGCGGAGTGGGTGCAGGAACAACCACAATCGTGTCGCCCCCCGTCTTGCCTTTTTCGCCTTTTTCACCTTCCGCGCCCGTCATTCCGGTCGAGCCCGCCGTTCCCGTTGAACCGGTTGCGCCCGTTGCACCGGTTGCACCCGTTTCGCCTTTTTCTGCAGGTGCGCCGGACGTGCCTTGTGGTCCGGCAGGCCCCGGCACAGCCACGACGGCTACCGGAGCCGAAGGCACGACCACCGTCGGTCGTTCACATGCGCTCAACGCAAGCGCGGATAGTGCTGCTGCAACTACGATTGAATAGTTCATGATGATTCTTCCTGTTTGTCGAGCAAGAACTGAGCGCGGTATTGCGCGCAGCCGTCCAAACGTCAGCGTTTCCCGGTGCCCGTCGAAAGCGCGACGAAGCCAGCGGTCGTTGTTTCATGGCGCCCGCGCAATACCCCGATGATCTTGCGGAGCCTGCTCGTAGCCACTGCAACGGCGAAGAACGATTTGCCAGCCGATCCTACGTGCAGGGCGCGGCAAAGTCCGTTCGCTTCCGCGCATACACGGACAATGCGTTGATGGCCGGTTGCCATACCGCGGGGTCCGGGTCTGACACGGACCCTGTCTCGCTGCACCGTGCGTGACCGCGCAGGTCGGACTCAGCGGATTCGGCGACGCGCGATGAAGCCGACTGCACCCAGGCCGGCGAGTATCAGCACATGCGTCGCGGGCTCTGGCACCAGCGAGACTTCCGCTGTCGGCGCCGCGTTGGCGAAGAAGTAGTTCGCAGGCGCGGGCACGGTCGACAGCGCCAACGATGGTGCGCGATCTGCGCTCATGAACGTCCCTGGTCCGCCAGTCGCGTCGTTCAATTCAGCCGCCGAGCCGCCATCGACATTGGTCAAGCTTGTGCGCGAATTGTTTATGAATGCTGCTGCCGCGTCCGTTTGCGCCGGCTCAAGGTCCAACACAAGGCCAGCCTCACCCATCTCGGACACGTTCAGCACTTGCGTTACCGGCGCGCTCAGATTGAAGGTGGTCGAGCCGTCACCGCGCTCGTCGTGAAAGGTGCGGCCGAGGCCCTTAACGATGATCGATTCACCGACGAAGGCGGCCTCAGTGATTCCGGGCAAGGTCGATGCCAGCGTTGCCGGGGTGGTTGGATTGGAAGTCGAGTCCACTCCGCGCGCATCGTGGATGGTGCGGCCGACGGTCTTGGAGGTGATCGAGTCACCGGCAGGCTTGGTGGCATTGCGGACGGTCCGCGGGCCCGCGATTCGCGAGCGGTTAGACACGCCGGGCGTCGTCAGGCGGACCTGAGATATGCCACTGGAAATCGGACCGACGGAATTGAAACTGGGCCCGACCGGGAAAACCGCACCGCTCTTTTTGGTGCTGCCCGTGCTGTCAAGAGGCAGCGCAGCGCTGACCGCGCCAGGTCCGGATCCCTTGGGCAGCAGCGAGTTTTCGCCAGGCAGGTAGTCGAAGCTGGTGCGCGTGCGAGCCAACTCTGGCGCGCGATTGGCACTGAAGATTGCTCCGGGTCTTTCCGTCGCGTCGCTCGGCGCGGCCGACAAGCTGACACTGACTTCGGCGGAGCTTCCGGGCGAATTGTCGATTGAGGCTGCTCCCGCGTCTGCGTGAGTTGCATCAAGGGCGACCATGAAGCCGGCCGCGCCGACTTCGGGCGTACTCGATGTCAGCGTTACCGGGGTGCTTTGCTTGAACGCGGTCGCGCCCTCGCTGCAATCGTCGTGGAAGACATGGCCCAGGCTCGTGACGGTGATCGAGTCATCGTAAGGGTCGGTGACATTGATGAAGATTGGAAGATCTGATGTGCTGGAGCTATTCAGCGCGCCGGGCGTCGGCAGGCCGACCGGGCCACCGAAGATATCGCCTACGGTATCGACAGCGTCCCCAACCGCAAACATCGCACCGCTCTTCGCCACCCGGCTCGTGCAGTCGAGCGCCAGCGCGGTATTGACGGTGTCACTTCCGGAGCCTTCGCGCAGCGATTTGTCGCCGGTTAGGTACCAGGCGAACAACGTAGCGACCCCGATGGCTGATATGGCAAGCTGCCTTCGACTGATTCGCATGCGAGGATCTCCGAAGCGGTTAAGAGACAGGTGACATGGCCGTCGGCATACCCACGATGTCGGCAATCGCCTGCATGCCCCGGCCTCCTGACGACGGGGCAGTTACCGCAAATCTTGCCCGCAAGGTGTCGAAGCGTCGGTGCGGTAGCGCACTTAACGTTCAAGATGGAGCCGCAGGGGTTCCCGAACGGCAGCTTCGGAACACCGGCGATTGGCCCAGGACCAGCAAATTGCGGCGACAGGACTGCTGGTCGATCGGGGGGCAGCAATTGCACCGTGCCGCTTTGCGCCACCTGCTCAATCGTCGGCGGAGTGCAGCACACGCTACGTCGCCGGCTTCTCCGGCAGCAGTCGCTCGTACTCCTTCCTGACCACCGCATAGCACTCGCACGTGCGTTGCTCCAGCCCCGGCCGGTCGAGCACCTTGATGTGGCCGCGCGCGTAGCGGATCAGCCCGGCCTTCTGCAGCTTGAGCGCGCTTTCCGTCACGCCTTCGCGGCGCACGCCCAGCATATTGGCGATCAACTCCTGCGTCATCACGAGTTCGCTGCCCTGCAGGCGGTCCAGGCTGAGCAGCAGCCAGCGGCACAATTGCTGGTCCAGCGAATGGTGGCGGTTGCACACCGCTGTTTGCGCCATCTGCGTGATCAGCGCCTGGGTGTAGCGCAGCAGCAGGTGCAGAACCGGACCGGACCGGCTGAACTCGTCTTTCAACATCTGCGCCCTCAGCCGATAACCCTGGCCGGCGCTTTGCACCACCGCGCGGCTGGGCGTGGAGCCGCCGCCCATGAACAGTGAGATGCCGACGATGCCCTCGCGGCCGACGACAGCGATCTCGGCCGAGGCGCCGTTCTCCATCACGTACAGCAGCGAGACGATAGCGGCGGTCGGAAAGTACACGTGGCTCAGGGTGTCGCCCGACTCGTACAACACCTTGCCCAGCGGCAGCTCAACCAATTCAAGTTGCGATTGCCAGCGCTGCCACTCAGCATCCGGAAGCGCGGCGAGCAGGTGGTTCTTCCTCGGGTCCGGAACGACAGCCATCAGAAAACTCCGAGAGGAGACTCGGTGCGAGAGCGACCGAGGTCGGGCTCTTCGAGGGCGATCTCTGCTACGACCAGAGGCAGTCGAGGCTACTGGCTGAGATCGCGATCGCACCGTGTGGTGGGCACACAGTTTAGCGCGTCAGAGCCGGTCAGCTGGCGATCGCAGAGGTGCTCTGGCGATATCGCACGTCTGACAGCAGGCGGCCGATTTCCTTCTTGACGACGGCATAGCATTCGCAGGCGCCGGCTTCCAATCCGGACCGCTCGAGCACCGCAATCTGGCCGCGGCGATAGCGGAGAACGCCAGCGTGCTGCAATTTCCCGGCGGCCTCCGTGATGCTTTCCCGGCGCACGCCGAGCGCGCTGGCGACCAGTTCCTGGGTCATGACGAGATCATTCGTAGGCAATCGATCGAGGGTCAACAACAGCCACCGGCACAGTTGCTGGTCGATCGAATGGTGCCGATTGCAGGCGGTGGTCTGGCACATCTGCGTGAGCAGCGCCTGCGTATAGCGCAGCAACAAACGCTGCATCAACCCGGCGCGATTGAACTCCTCCTTCAGCAACCTGCCCGGCAGCCGGTAACCATGGCCCGCGGTCTGCACGACCGCCGAACTGGGCGTGGTGTCGCCCCCCATGAACAGGGAAATACCGAGAATGCCTTCGTTGCCCACTCCTGCGATTTCGGCCGATGCGCCGGACTCCAAGACGTAGAGCAGTGACACGATGGCGGTCGTCGGGAAATAGACATGCTGTAACTTCCCGCCGGGCTCGTAGATGCTTTCACCGAGAAGCATCGGGACTAGCTCCAGATGCGGGGCAAGGCGCTCGAAATCTACGGTGGGCAGGGCGGCGAGAAGATGGTTTTGATTGGGGCTATGCGATGGCGACATGAAGGATGATCGAAGTCGGGTTCTTCATTTCCTTGCGGTAAGTTCCACACCGATTCCGCGGTAACCAATGAAGCGGCAGGACTGGTTGAACATCGGCTCCCCGCTGACCTGAAATTTCTGGTCCGAGCCATCGGCATTGACTCGGCTGAAGACGAAATCCAGGAAAGGTTGCCGCGCTGCAATCTTCGCCTGCAGCTCGGCGCGTTCCGCCTCATTCCAGCCCGTCATCTCGCCATCATTTGCTTCGCCCGCAAAGGCAGGGACTCGGATTCCGAGCATTTCCAGAACCGGACCGGAAACCTTGGTGAAGTTTCCAGACTCATCCTGCTCCCAGTACCAGTCCGATGCCAGTTCCGTCAGGCTCCGATAGCGCGCTTCGCTTTCGCGCAGCTCGGCCGTCCGTTCCCGCACGGTCTGCTCCAGCACCTTGTTGAAGTCTTCGAGTTTCCTGTACAGCAGCCTCACTTCCAGCATGTTGTGAATGCGTGTCTTGACTTCGACCAGATCAAACGGCTTGCTGATGAAATCCTTCGCACCCGCCTTCAACGCACGCAGCTTGTGACCTGGTTGGGCAGTGAGCACGATGACCGGGAGATAGCTGTCGGCATCGCTGGTCTTGAGGCCTTCCATCACCTGGAATCCATCCATGCCCGGCATCTGCAGGTCGAGCAGGATCAGGTCATAACGGTTTCTGCGATGAAGCGCAAAGACCTCCTTTGGATTCATCGTCGAGGCAATGCAGGTGTAACCAGCCTCAGTCAGCAACTGTTCCAGCAACTGCACGTTGGATTCCTGATCGTCAACGATCAGGATGCTGGCGCCGAAGATTTCGAGGGCACTGACCATCATGCCTTTGCCTCTTTATGTGCGCGGGGCGATTTCGTGTCGGCGAATTTCAGCGCCGCGTCGAGCGTGCTCATGAATTCGTGGATCTTGATGGGTTTGGTGAGATAACGGAAGAATCCTGCCTCCAGACCTTTCTCGATGTCGCGGGGTACCGCATTGGCACTGAGCGCAACCACCGGGATGTGCGCTGTTGCCGGGTCTTCAGCCAGGATCTTCAGCGCGGTGATACCGCTGATGCCGGGCAGGTTGATGTCCATCAGGATGACATCCGGCTGGGAGGCGCGCGCAATCTCGATGCCGCTGACACCGTCCCGCGCCGTAAGCAAGTGAACATCGGGTCGGCGCGCGATCAGATCCTCGACCAGCATCAGAATGGCAGGGTTGTCCTCGACATAAAGCAGGGTGCGCAACGGCGCGTTGGCTTGAACCTGCGTCGGGGCAACCGCCGCGGGTCTGGCTGCGCCGGCCGCAAGGTGTGGATCAGGCGTCAGGTTCAGTTCGAACCAGAACTCACTGCCCTTTCCGACGGTGCTTTCCACGCCGATGACGCCTCCCATCAATTCGATCAGCCGCTTGCACACCATCAAGCCGATGCCAGTGCCTTCCTCGACATTCGCCTCTTGTCCGAGACGATTGAACGGCTGGAAGAGCTGCGTCAGGTTTTCCGGACTCAATCCTTCGCCGGTGTCCTTGACGCAGATGCGAATGCGTTCCGGGCTGTTCGCGACGCATTCGACAACAACCGTTCCGCTGGCCCTGTTGTATTTGATCGCGTTGGAAAGAAGATTGATGAGAACCTGCTTCACCCGTGTCCGGTCGGCTTTGACAAAGCACGGGATCTTGAACTGGGGGAAGGTCACGCTGATGCCGCGTTTTTGCGCCTGCGGCTCGATCATGGCCTGGCATTCGCGCAAGACTTCGGCCAGCGAACTCGGCTCCAGAGAAAACGACAGCTTCCCGGACTCGATCAGCGCGAGATCAAGGATTTCGTTGATCAGGTCCAACAGATACCAACCCGCCTTGAGAATCTGATCAATGCTTCGCTTCTGGGAGACCGTCGGCGGCGGCGAACCGGATTCCATGAGTTGGGCAAATCCGAGGATCGCGCTGAGCGGCGTGCGCAGTTCATGGCTCATGCTGGAGAGGAAATCCGATTTCGCGAGGCTGGCCCTTTCTGCAACGGCCATGGCGTGGTGAAGTTCCAATTCGATCTGCTTGCGCACCGAATTGTCGGCGCCGATCAACAGGTAGCCGATGATTTCGCCATAATCGTCGCGCAGCGCCGTGATCGACACGATGGCAGGAAAGCGGCTGCCATCCTTGCAGATATAGGTCAGTTCGTAGCTGTCTTCGATCCCGCGCGAAGCTTTGAACGCCAGAGCCTCGAAGCCCGGCGCAATCGGGGTCGCAAGTTCGAGGCTCAGTGCCTGCGCGCGCGCCACCACTTCCTGCGGATCATGCATGTCGCTGGGGCTGATCTTGCCCACGACGTCGGCGGCGGAATAGCCCAGCATGCGCTCGGCGCCGACATTGAATAACTGAATGATGCCTTTTTCGTCGGTCGCGATGATCGAAAAATTGGCACTGGTGAGAATTGCCTTCTGCAAGGCTCCGGTCTTGAGCAACGCCTCCCGGCGCCGCGAATCGGTGGTGCGATCGGCCCTGCCAGCATCGGCGAGCGTCACGGAATTGTCTTCGAGCATTGATGGCCTTGGCGTGATGCAAATGATGAACAAGCGGCGGGTCTCAGAGCCAGGTTGGCAAGTTGAGACCGGGAGAACCAGTCAAGTCAGTACCGAACTTGGGAGCATCGCCGACTGCTCCCGGTTGCGGACAGGCGCCCTCTGCGCTCGTCAACGCTGGCACAAATCGATGACGACCTCGCTTGGCCAGGAAAGCACTCCCGCCCCTTCGCACCTAACAAAACATGATCCGCCTCCATTTGACAGTTGTCCGTACGCCAGCGCACATAGCAAGACCGTTTGACGCTCTAACTGCGCGGTCTTGTCAAACCGGGCGATGGAGTCCGCCTCCTTGCGTTTAACCTGCACTCAACTGCTTGCATCTCAAACGGGCAGGATTCGAAGTTGATCCAATCCTTCGGACATCTCATCGATGCAGCGAAATGAGTCCGCTCTGGGCAACACCTTGCTGCCGCGAGCGGATGCGCTCAATGGATCAATCGATGGACACCACCCAATCGCAAGGGCCGATGCGCGTGCACCGGCCCTTCGCTTCTTGCCCGCTATGCTGGGCGAGAACGGACTAACCTTTTTGCTTGCGCTCTTCTTCTTCGCGTTTCAATTCTTCACGGCTCTTCTTCTTGTCATTTGGCTTGCCCTCCGCGGGCGTGGGCTCTTGAGCGGGCGGTTCAGCCTTTGGCGCCGGCTGGGGTCGCGCTGATGGTGGCCTGGGCGCAGCAACAGGCGCGGCTGGCTCGGCTTGCTTTGCGGCGGGGGCGGGCTCGCGCTTCACCCGCTGAGGCGGCTCCTGTCCAGTTGGCGCGGCCGGAGCGGCCACCTTGGGCGGCGCGGCTGCTTCAGGCGGAGCGACTTGCGGTGGTGGGGCCGCCCTGGGCTGCGCCGCACGTTGTGGTGGTGGTGGGGCTGCGACCGGCTGTTCGCGCTGGTCACCTCTGCCACGCTGTTCGGCCTTTCCGCGTTGGTCTTGCGGCGGCGCGGCTGCTTCAGGCGGAGCGACTTGCGGTGGTGGGGCCGCCCTGGGCT
>DAITAC010000028.1:0-5369 GCA_036824465.1 Burkholderiaceae bacterium | reverse complement strand
TTCGCGCTGGTCACCTCTGCCACGCTGTTCGGCCTTTCCGCGTTGGTCTTGCGGCTGTGCTGCCGATGTGGGCGGCGCGGCTTGCGACGGCGCTGCGACTTGCGGTGGCGAATCCGGTGCTCTGGTCGCGGCCTTTCGCTCATCGGATCTTCCGGGTCTGTCGCCGGCTCTGACGGCGGGCGCTACAGGCGGAGGAGGCGCGGTCGGCTGCGCTGTTTGCGCCGGGGCCACCACCCTGACGACGGGTGCCGGCACGGTCGCTGCAGGTTTCAGTTCCTTGCGTGCTGTCTCGTCGAGCGGTATGCCCGGTTTTGCTGTCAGCTGCTGCTGTTGTGCGGCGAAACCGACATGCGCCGCAGGGGGCGCTGTACGTGCGACGACAGCCCGTTCGAATACCCGTGCCGGCGGCGTGTCTCGCTGGGCGGCGGCGCCACGCACGCTTCTCTCCGTCGGCGCCACCGGCGCAATGACTGCCACCGGTGCGCTGACAATCACTTGCTGGGATACATTCACCGCGGCTCTGGATACCGGCTGCGACTGGACGAAGGCGGTCGTCGGCACGGCGACGACCGCGCCCGGCACTTGCCGATTCGCGTACACGATGTTGGTCACGTTGATGTTGTTGTAGGTGTTGTTGATAACCGTGTTGTTGATCACGGTGTTGCTGCGGTTGATGTTTTCGTAATAGCCGCGGCTCACCGGATACGAGGGTTGATAGACCTCGCGCGGCCCGAGCGGGAACCACGCGATGCCACCGACGTTGCCGCTGGAGATCGAGATCTGGAAGTTCGCGCCGCCCACGAACACGACCAATGCCGGCGCGTAATAGGCGCGAGTACGCACGGGGCCGGGTACCCATCCCCATGTGCCACTGAGATTCGCCCAGCGACCGTAGTGGGACACGGCGAAGCCCCACGGCGCGTCATCCACCCATGTCCAACCCCACGGGTCGACCCACGCCCAATGTCCGTCGCGATAAGGCGCCCAGCCGGCGGCCACGCGATTCGGGACCCATACGTTGCCGTAGCTCGCGTCAACGCGCCAGGTGCCGTTCGCATCGAGGTCCTGATAGCCGACCACGTCGGGCGATACGTAGCGGGCGGAGATCGAGGTGTCGTAGCGGCGATCGCGATCGTTCGACCAGCGATCGAATTCGTCGAGTCGCGGCGCTTCCACATACTCGTACTCGCGCAGGCCCGTCCCCATGAACCGATACGGTTGTCTCGAATCGATGACATACGACGCGTCTTCGCCGTACACCTCACCCTGGCCATTGCGCACGATGATCGTCGTCGCATCGCGATCGGGATCCACTTCGATCCGGTATTCGCCGGGTCGCCTGAGGGTGAAGGCGAGATTCGGCGTATCGACCTCGAACACCTGGTTGGGTTCGAGACGGCGCACGCGAACGTTCATTACGCCCTGCGTCAATTGCAGTTGAGCGATTCGATCATCGAGATTCAGAACGGATACCGCCGTGCCGGCGCTCATGCGAATCAATGCGCCGCCGACCTGGATTTCGGCCCGCGCACCGGCATCGGACCAGAGGCGGTCGCCGGTGGTGAGCGGCCGATTGATCGAGGCCTGTACCCAATCGTTTTCCCCGGCGGGCGAAAAACTGACGGCGCCGGTCATGTAGCCGAGACGCGCGACGCGCGACGGTGGATCTGCGCTGGCCAGGCCGCTGAAGGCCAGGAATGCGACGCCCGCCACGAAGGCGAGAACCCGAAGACGTAGAGGTTGCATCAGCATGATGATTCCTTACGAAAAAGCGCGCTGTCTGGAACGGTAGTTCGGTTCGGGCCGCGCAAGAACGCATCGGCTCGAAGACGGAAATGCTGCTTGGCGTTGGTCCCCATCGTGGGGGAGGCCCGCATGCAAGGAGGGCGCCGACGTGTCGGATTCAACCGGACCCGCGGCATCTCTCAGGTATGCAGCAATAACGCAGCGCATCGTCATTTCGATGACAACACCATCACGCAATCTGCGCATGCGGCACGCGTGATGACGGTGGATGCCGTGCCGGAGCGTATGTGAGAGCCAGGTCGATTTCATCGCTTACGTTCTGCAACAAAGATAATCGCAACGTTAAGGAACGCGTCGATCAGCGTCTGTTCGGTAGCGCACCATTCCTGTCCAATTTGTGCGCGCGCATCCGTGACGTGGTCGTGCAGGTCTGGCGCTGCAAACGATTGCGCGCACGTCTTGCCCATCGCACCAGGTCATGCGCGCGATGGTTCATGCGTCGGTTTCGCCGGGGACCTCTCGACGCACGAAATGGGAACACCGCGGACACTGCCGCAACTGTGTCGTGCCGATGCAAATGGCAAGGCGCTCGCAAATCAATTGGGTTTCCGGCGGCACGCTTCGCGCGCCGCCCAGACATCTCGCGTCTGCTTGGCGGGCGCCGCGGAAGAAGGCGCGGTGCACGACCAGCACCGGAGCTGCGCCGACAATCGCGAATAGCATGCTGTGGATGATGTCCAGTGCGAAACCTTCGCCTGTCTTGCTGACGCTCTCTCTGGCGAAGGTATCGGCGATGCGTCCGAAAGTGATCCGTGCGATGAGCAACATGATCACCTTGCGTATCTGCAGTTGTCGGGCCTGAACGCCTCCAGTGCCGTGCAACGCGGCCCAACAAGGATTGCCGCATCTCCCGTGTCCGGTCGCGCGCAACCCGCGCACGGTTTCAGAACACAAGAAATCCGGACATCCAGATCACCGCGCGCGGTCGGTGCCGTCTCGCACATAGGGGCAGGATCTGAGACATCAGCTCAGGTCCGTGCCGGGTAAGGCGTGGCGACATTTCCTTGACGCGATTGGAAGCGCAGACGTGTCGGTATGAAGCTTGTCGTGCTCGCCGAGAAGTCGACGCCGCAACCTTCAGTGGATTCATGCGCAGAGTCGGGTATTCCCGATTGCGTGAAGTTCGTCTGGGGGAGTTGGTCGAACTAGCAGTAAGACTTCAATAAGCGCGCTGGCGTACCGACTCGACGGGGAATGTGGCATAGCTTGTCGATGAGGATCGTCCCGCGCACACACGATTTCATTGCTCAAGAACTCTTCAACCGCGCTGTATTTGCTTCCGATGTCAGTCACAGGAATCGCCATGAGAAATCCGATGCAATTGACCACGATGATGAAAAGCCCGCTCTTGTTGGCGGTTATTGCGACGTTCGCCTTTGCAGGGTGCAGCACGACGCAGCCCGTTGCCCAGTCGCCGGCGCAAAGCTATGTCGGTCCCGCGGGCGCTACTGGCCCGGTTGGCCAAGTCGGCGAGCGCGGCCTGACAGGAGCGACCGGTGCGCCGGGCCTGGCAATGGCGGGCCCTGCAGGTCCGTCCGGTCCTGTCGGCCCCGCCGGCATGCAAGGTCCGATTGGAGCCACGGGTGCCACAGGCACGATGGTGGTCGGTCCCGCCGGCAAAGCCGGCCCTGCGGGTCCCGCGGGCGCGCAAGGTGCTACTGGGATGACGGGCGCTCAAGGCTCGAGCCTTCCGGGTCCTGTCGGCCCGATGGGACGTGCTGGTCCCGCCGGCGTGCAAGGCGTAGCCGGAAGTACAGGTGAAGTGGGCCCGACCACAGTCGGCCCCGCCGGCCCAACTGGCCGAGCTGGTCCTGCCGGCGCGCAAGGCGCTACTGGATACGCAGGCGCCCAAGGCAGCGCGGAGTTGGCTGGCATCGCCGGCTCAACCGGCAAGATCGGCGCTGCTGGTCCGCAAGGCGCGATCGGTCCGACGGGCGCCCAGGGCCCGATGGCTGGGAATGCCGCCTGGAACTCGCAGTGGTACTACTCGTTCGACGACAACAGCAATGAGATTCAGCGTTCCGACCGCAGCAAGGCGAGTGACATCGCAGGCTACATGGATCGCAATCCATCGTTGCGAATCGGACTCGACGGCGCCAGCACGCGTCGCGTCGGGGTCGTTCGCGATGCATTGATCGTGGCCGGAGTGCCAGCCTCCAAAATCGAGAGTGGCTCGTACGGTGACGCGCAGGTCAGGCGCGACGGTCGCGTCACGGTGCTGGTCAGCAACTGACCCTGCTTCAGTAGTGTGAGTATTCAACGAACGGCGCGATCGCGAGGTCGCGCCGTTCGTGTTTCGGGCTGCGCGGAGTGTTGCTGCCACTCATTGCGCCGGGGCGGCACGACACAATTTGACGAAACCTGGTGTGCTTCACTCAAGCGAAACGAAGCGGAAAGAAACAACGCGGAGAGAACTGACACGAGGTGACGCAAACCTTATCGCCGAGCAGTCGAACAAGGACGAGCGGCGCAACGCACACCCCTGGAAGCGTCCGCGCCCGCGCCAAGAAGCCGGGAGAGCGGGGTCGCCGCGGCGTTTTGATCCCGAGCCATCTACCGCGAATGATCAGCTCGGAAAGCTGCGGCAGGTCAGAAAGCGGCGCCTCTGGAGTGGGAACATGATGTCGCGTTCTCAATCGCACAGCAAAGGAGTCGTCATGGCGTCGAAAGAGGCATACCAGAAGAAGCTAGAGGCTCAACTCAAGGAATGGGATGCAAAACTTGATCAGTTGAGCGCGAAGGCCCAAATGGCGACGGCGGATGCTCGGATCAACTACGAAAATGAGCTGGAAAGCCTGCAAAGCAAGCGGGCAGCGGCGCACAAGACGTTCGAGGAGCTTGGCAAGCGCGGCGAGAACGCTTGGGAAGATATGAAGGACGGAGTGGAAAAAGCCTGGGATGAAATGAGTAAGGCGATAGAGAAAGTGGCAGCTCGTTTCAAATAGGCAATTCATCTTCGCCTCCCGGCATTCCCCTTCGAACTTCTCAACCGAATTGATTGATGCGCTCGTCCCAGCGCCGCGCCTCTACCGCTGCTTGTGCCGCGACGTGCGGGCGCCTCATTCAGCCCCGCGCGCTGCGGTCGCCACCGGGTTGACCCCCATGCCCGCGCGTTGTTGCTGGCCCGCATCGACGAGACCCTCCGACTGGCACGCCCCATCTGCGGCACAGAGATGCGCATCATCGCGTTCGTCATCGACGCACGCGCAGTGCGGCACTTCCTCGCCCGTGACGGCGAGTCCGCCGAGCCGTGGGGGGGGCTGATTTTTTTTACTCATTGCACCGCCAACATGGCTGCTGACAGATCTCGCCCTCGGCCAGGCGCGTGAACCGGTCGGTGGCGCGGATCATTATGTGAGACTCGCCCGCATAGCAGCCGCGGTGCTCGGTCTTGAGCATCTGCCGAACGCAGGTCCTGGCGAACTGCGGCGAGCCGGACGCCGGGTCGCGATAAGAGAGGTGCCGACGCCTTGTCGTGACGAGGCGGGGCAAGCGACTGGCAAGAGGCCAACTCCATGTACTACGGGGAACGATTCAATTCTTTGACCCACCTGGTTGGCGCC
>DAITAC010000200.1:0-4015 GCA_036824465.1 Burkholderiaceae bacterium | reverse complement strand
GCGACCCGTTGCTGTCTGTCGAGCTTGAGAGAAGCGGACGTTTACAAGTGCTGCGCGACCAAAGGGAGTGATCGGGTTTCGGCGGATTCGAGCCCGCAGATTCCCGACATCAGCGAGCCGGCTCTCGCTCCCCTGTCGTTCCCGCAAATGCCGCCTGCAACACCGCTATGTCGATCTTTACCATCTTCATCATCGCGTCCGCCGCCCGCTTGGCCTTGGCTCGATCGGGTTCGGCCATCATCTCGCCGAGAACGGTCGGGACGATCTGCCACGAGAGGCCGAAGCGATCTTTCAGCCAGCCGCACTGCTCGACCGAGCCACCCTCGAGAAGTGCATTCCAGTAGCGATCAAGTTCGGCCTGATCGTCACAGTTCACGACGAACGACACCGCGTGGTTGAACGGGTCGAGCGGCCCGGCGCTCATGGCAATGAAGGGCTGACCGAAGAGAACGAACTCGACGATCTTCACCGATCCAGGCGGGCCGCTCGGCGATTCGCTCGGCAGCGCCGTGACACGGCTGACGCGTGAGTCGGGAAAGATGGAGGCGTAGAACGACGCCGCCTCCTCGGCCTCTTTCGAATACCAGAGAAAAGGGGTGATCTTCTGCATGGCTTCTCCTGTGAACGGTGATGCAGGAACGCGGCTGCCAGTCGGCTTCGCGGATCCACAAGCTTCGATCCCCGCGCGACCGTGGATCCTATTCACTCGACGATTGGCCTGGACCCGAATCGACATCGGTCCGGCAAACTTTCCACAGGGACGCTAGAAACCGCCACGGACTTTCCGCAGGAACTGCAAATGCCCGACGACAGGGTTGCGATTCTTGCCGACCTCAATCTGCCCGCACCGAGTAGCCGACAATGACGGCGATTTGACACTTTCGGCACGATCGACACTGACACCAGACCTCCGAATTCTCCCCGTCGATTGACCGTCGGCATTCGATCACGCCCGCATTCGCTTGTTCGGCGGCGCTACCCCTGCGCAGATCGACCCTCCCGCCAGCGGCCTACCGGATGATCGTCACCTCGGTGCGCCGCGCTTCTTCTGGCTTGCCGTTACCAGTGGTCTTGGCGGGCCTGGCAATAATGATCCGGCTGCGCTTGATGCCAGCGCGCTCGAGCGCTGCGCGCACGGCGATCGCGCGCCGCTCGGCGAGGTCCTCGTTGTAGATGCGATTGCCGCGTGAGTCGTGATAACCGCTGATCTGTACCTTGGCACCTGCCTGAGCCTTCAGGAAGGCAACGATCGGTGCCAGCCGGCGGCGCGCATCGGCCGGCAGAGCGTCGCCGTTGAAACCGAAGTAGATGACGGCGCGCGGCGTCTTGGCCGACGCTGCGGGTGCCGGGGTCGCGGGCGCGGCGGAGATGGCGGGTGGCTCGGACGCCGGTGCAGAAGCGGGCGCTGCGATTGCCGGTGCCGATGCGGCGGGCACGGCGGGCGCCGGAGCTGCCGGTGTCGTTTGCGCTGGGGGGGCCGGTGGCTCGGTCGGCGGTGGCGTGGGCAACGAATTCGGCGCAGGCGTCGTTGCCACCGCTGTGTCGGCCACCCCGAGGCAGTGCCGCCAGTTCGTCGGCCCGAGGCCGAGCAGCGGCAGCAGGATCAGCAAGCCCAGCAGCGCCAGCGCGCCGATCAGGTGGCGCGCATTGAAGCGCGGATACATCTCGAAGCTCTCTGCGGTTGTTGCGCTCATCATCGTTCTCCGCGGCTACTTGCGCCGTCCGGCCACGATTGCCGCTTGCATGATTGCCAGCGAAGTCCAGCGATTATTGGTGGCGAGCAGGGCCTGATCCCCCCAGGTCTGCGGATTGACGAGGCGGAAATTGGGTCCGCCGCGCTCGAGTGCTGATGTGATCTGGGCCGGCGTCAGCTGCGCCAGCGCGCGGAAGGTGGTGATGCCGGCGTCGCGCAGCACTTCGGCAATCTTGGGGCCGATGCCCTCGATGATTTCCAGATCTTCGTCGTGCTTCAGTTCGAAGCCCGCCGCGCGGGCGCCATCATGGTCGAGCGCCGGCGCCGCGGACAGGTGCGCCACTTCGGCCTCACGCTCGGCCAACTGACTTTTCAACACGCGCACCTGGGATGCCATTTCGGTGCGCTCGCGCGCCGCGTCCGCGCGCACGCCAGCGACCAACCCTTCCTGCAGCAATTTGAGTGCACGCCAGTGATTGCGTGCCGCCAGCTCGGCCTGTTCGGGCCAGGTGTCGGGATTGGCTATGCGATAGCTGGGGCCGGCGTCGGCCAGGATTGCGCGCAGCCGCACCGGCGCGCTTTGCGCCAGTTCGTGAAACGTCACGATGCCGGCGCGGTTAAGCAGCTGGGCGATCGTGGCGTCGATGCCTTCTATAGTGCCGAGATCGTCCGGCCCATTTAGCGTGAAGCCGGCCTCACGCGCTGCATCCAGATTGATGGCGGGTGGCTGCAACCGCAGTACTAGGCCTTCGAGTTCGTTGGCGTGCCGACGCTGCGCGACAAGTTGCTGCTCGACTTCAGCATGACGTTCACGCCAGTGGGCGATCTGTTGATCGCGCTCGGCAAGCGCCGCGGTGTCGGCCACGACCTTTTCGACGGGCATCTCAACGATCTTCTCGACGATCTTCTCAACCGGCTTCTTGACGATCCTTTCAACGACCCTTTCGACCGGCTTTTCGACCACCTTCTCAACGATCTTCTCGACGACTCTCTCCACCGGCTTCTCGACGAATTTCTCGACCACCTTGGGCGGTGCCGATTCGAGCACGCGGATGCGCTCACGCAAGGCGCCGACTTCGATCACTTCCTCTTCGAGCGCAACGATCCGGCTGACGTGGACCGGGTTGTCAACCTGCTTCTCAATCACACGTTCGATCGATGCGGGCGGCGCCTGACGCACTCCGCGCCCGAACAGCCAGCTGGCCAGCCAGCCCAGCAACGCGCCGAGAACGATCCACCACAGAAAGCAGGCAAGCGTCGACATGAAGAACCTCGGTCTTTTCTTGGGCTAACACGGCACGGCTCATATCGTGCCCGCGATGCGGTCGCAATCCCGTCGGGCGGCGCCACTCACATTCGCCACTGCCGCTTTGTCGTCAAGCTTGGGCTATGGCGAAGGCCGCGCGGTGAGTTGTCCAGCGCAGATATGCTACGGCAGGTCTTCCTCTTTGAACGGACGCAACGGCAACGACGACTGCGCAATGGCTTCGAAGGGACTCTCGCAGGAAAGCGAGTGCAGCCATAAGGCGCCTGACGAATAGCGTCTATCCCTGCCGCGATGATGATGAGGGACGGCACGCGTGCGGCATGGCGCCGGGAAAAGACAACATTCAAATCGCATCGGAATGGTTCTTGGTCTTCACTGTGGAGAATTGTTCACACGCATGACGTTGCCAGCCAAGGCCGTCTTGCCTTTCAGTCAATTCAACCGCAGCCTTGCCCCGATGACCGGTTCTGGGAGGATCGCTCGAGGGAGGTTGGTGACCGCTTCTAGCCGACTGCTGCGGATCACCATGTTCGCCGAAAGCAGCACTCGGAAAATCAGGTGCATACCGCGAGTGACAACTCAGGTGCTTGGTTGCGTACTCGCACAGGTATCGCGAGTGCGCCCGCGGACCCGCAAGCGCCACTATCCGCGAGGCGCCGCCCGCCGAGCACAGGTGGCCGTTACGCCGCGCGCAATAGCGCAACCGTCTCCGCGGTTGGCCGCTCGGTGAACAATTCGATCGCCTCGTCGGCCAACGTCGCCTTGAGCAGGCGCTCCTGCACCTCAGCCGGCGACCAGCGACCCGCCGGGACCGTGCTGGCGAAGCGCGCCGCCGCGGCTTCATCATCGAAGAACTTGCGAAACATCCGCTCCAGCTGGCTGCGGTCGCACAGGCCGAGTTCCATGCGGAAGTCGACGCGACCGGACCGGATTGCCGCCTCGTCGATCAGTTGCGGATGGTTGGTCGTCAGGAACACGACCGAACCCTCGTGCGCGGCCACGCCGTCGAGCGCGTTGATGAAGCCCGAGTACGACACCTTGACGCCGGTGTCGGC
>DAITAC010000107.1:10467-13187 GCA_036824465.1 Burkholderiaceae bacterium | reverse complement strand
ATGATCTGGATGTCCCGGCGCGCGCGGCGCAACGCTTCACCCTGCAGCCGATCCAGCGGCTGCCCGGCGAGCTGGGCGTCCCCCTGGATGCGTGCCGACGCGCGCAGCAACTGGAGCAGCGCCTTGCCGGTCGTCGTCTTGCCGCAACCCGATTCTCCGACCAGCGCGAGCGTGCGCCCCGCGGCGAGCGAAAACGAAACGCCATCCACCGCCTTGACATGGCCGACGGTGCGCTTCATCAGGCCGCGCCGGATGGGAAACCAAACCCGATAGTCGCGGACTTCCAGCAACGGCGACGATAGCGAAGGTCTCGCTGCGTCTGCACTCGGGGCCGTGGCGGTACCAGACTCCGACCGGATCGAGATCTCCCCCATCCCCCGCTCATGCAGCACGCAACGCACCAGATGGGCGGCGATCGGCTCGAACAGCACCGGAGTCGTCACGTGGCAGCGCTCGATCGCGGACGGACAGCGATCGACGAAGCGGCACGCCGTGAACGCGCGATTCAGCGCCGGCACCGTTCCCGGAATCGCCGCCAGCTGGCGGCCCTTCTTTTCGGTGTCGGGAATCGCCGCGAACAGCAGTTGCGCGTACGGGTGCAGCGGCCGCGCGAAGAACTCGGCGGTGTCGGCGATCTCGACCACCTGCCCTGCGTACATCAGCGCGATCCGGTGCGCCATCTCGGCCACGATGCCCAGGTCGTGCGTGATCAGCAGCATCGACATCTGCTGCGCCGCCTGCAGTTCCTTCAGCAAATCGAGGATCTGCTTCTGGATCGTGACATCGAGCGCCGTGGTCGGCTCATCGGCGATCACCAGATCGGGCTCCACCGCGAGCGCGATTGCGATCATCACGCGCTGCTTCTGTCCGCCCGACAGCTGGAACGGATACGAATCGACGCGCCGCTCCGGCTCGGGCAGCCCGACGCGCTTGAGCCAGTCGACCGCCTTCGCGCGCGCGGCATCGCCACGTAACGGCGTGTGCGTCTCGATCGCCTCGACGATCTGGCGGCCAACCGTCATCACCGGATTGAGGCTCGTGGCCGGCTCCTGGAAGATCATCGATACCTTGGCGCCACGGAATTCGCGCATGCGTCGCTCCGGCAGGTCAGCGAGGTCGGTGCCGTCGAGCAGCACATTGCCGGCGGCGATGCGTGCGTTTTCCGGCAGCAGGCGCGCGATCGACATCGCCGTGATCGACTTGCCGCAGCCGGATTCGCCGACCACGGCGAAGGTCTCGCCCGGGCGAATGTCGAAGGTCACATCGTCCGCCGGCACGACCATGCCCATGGACGAGGCGATCTCGGTGCGGACGTGACGCAGACTGAGCATCGGCTATTTATTCAGGTAGCGCGGGTCGAACGCGTCGCGCACCGCGTCGGCAAACAGGTTGGCCGACAGCACGATCACGAACATGAACGCGAAGGCCGTCGCGAGCGTCCACCAGATCGCCGGTTCGCGTGACAGCTCCGAGCGCGCGGTGTTGATCAGCGTCCCGAAGCTCGCCATCGACGGATCGACCCCCACGCCCACGTACGAAAGGATCGCCTCGGCGAGCACGAGGCCGGAAAACGCGATCACCACGTTGATCAGGATCACGTGCATCAGATTCGGCACCAGATGCACTGTCATGATCTGCCAGGTGCGCACGCCAAAGGCCTGCGCCGCCTGCACGTACTCGAGTTCGCGCAGCCGCAGCACCTCGCCGCGGATCAGCCGCGCCAGCTCGGTCCAGCTCGTCACGCCCAGGATCACGCACAGGAAGAACAGGCGCGCATCGGTGCGTTCCGCCGCGGTCTGGAACAGCTCCGGGTTGTTGTCGATGAAGATGATCAGGATCAGCACCGCCGCGGCCAGCAGCAGCAGGTAGGGAATCGAGTTGAGCACCGTGTAGACGTACTGGATCACCTCGTCGATCCAGCCGCGCAGATAGCCGGCCGCGATGCCGAGGCCGACTGCAATGGGCAGCGTGACCAGCGTCGTCATCGTGCCAATCACCAGCGCGGTGCGAATGCTCTTCAGCGCCAGATACAGCAAGTCGTTGCCGACACGGTCCGTGCCGAACACGTGATAGACCGCCGACAGCGTTGCGATCGGCCCGACCAGAAGCAGCAGAACACCGAGCGTGATCAGCACTGCGCGGATCGGAAGCTCGGTGCGGCCGCGCGCGATGTCGGCGAGCGACGCGGGAAAAGTCACATTTGGTCCACGCGCGCGCAACGCCGCCACCACCGCGACCAGCAGCGCGCCTACAACCGCGCCACTCAGCAACCCGATCGCCGTGCGCTTGATCACGTCGTCGCGCCATTCGTGCGCAGGATCCTTCAGGTGGGCGCCGCCGAACTGCAGGCGCGGGAAGTCGCGTAGGCGTTTGCCATCGACCTCGATCATTTCCTTCTGATAGCCGAGGTAGGCGAGCGGCCGCGAGTACGTGGTCTCGCGGCCGCTCTCCAGCCGCGCCAGAACAACGTCCAGCGCCGAGCGCGTGACGGGCGAATACGCCAGCGTCCCCGCCTCGTCCGGAAGCCGCTCGCGAAAGTGCAGGGAGTCGAGCACGCCGATCGCAACCACGATCGCCAGCAGTGTGGCCGTCACCGCGCCGACCGGCCGCACAAATGCCTTGCGCCACGTTGCCGCCAGATGCGGCGTGCGCTTGACGCGCCACGCATAGAACACAGCGCCTGCCAGCACGACAAGGACCGCCCAATCGGTCCACAAGAT
>DAITAC010000107.1:0-10367 GCA_036824465.1 Burkholderiaceae bacterium | reverse complement strand
CGCGCATCCGGACCCAGCCGCGCAACAACCAGCACCAGGATCGGCAGCATCACGAAGCTGAACATCTCCGGCCCCGGCACGTAGCCCGACAGCGGCGCCAGCCGCAGCATCTTGCTGAACACGAACTGGCCCATGATGATGAAAAACAGCGACGAGATCGACATCAGCGCGACCAGCAGCACCACACCGGCCGTGTCGAGCCGCGAGCCGCGAAACATCGCCAGCCCGAGCGAAAACACGATCGACACGCCGACGGTGAGGATGAACACCGGCACGCCGATGCCGAACGAAATCGGCAGCCGCTCGCGAATCTCCTCGGCGATGTCACGTCCCTCGTTGGTCCTGCCGAAGTCAAAGCGCAGCAGCCGCATGCTGGTGTCGACGAAGACGGTTTCGGTCAGCTTGGAAAGACCCGGCGCCTTCGCATTGAAGTAAAGCGGCTTGTCGTAGCCGCGCTCGGCTTTCCAGCGCTCAACGGCTTCGGCGGTGACGCGCTTGCCGCCAAGTTGCAGCCGCGCCATGTCCTCCGGCGTGTTGATCGAGAAGAACAGGATGAAGACGACCAGGTTCACGCCTGCCATCACCAGCACGGCATAGACCAGGCGGCGGGCGATGTACGCCAGCATCAGGCCGCTTTCGGCTCGACCATCCGGCCACGCGCGGTGGTGCGCTCACGCCGCTGCCACAGGCGCCACGCGGGCCAGATTACGAGCGCAAACAACGCGAAGAAAGCCAGCACCGGCCACGGCCGCGGCTTGTTCCACTCGGCGATCCTGGCCGCACGCAACGCCGTGTCCACGCGCAGGAACTTCGCCTGATCCTTGATGATGATCGTCGGTTTGGCGTTGTGCACCCACGGCTGGAACACGCCAGTCGAACCGGGAAACAATCCGAACATCCACACCGCATCGTTCTGAACGATGCGAACCATCTTGTCCATGACGGCTTGCCGCTGCGGCCCATCAGGCAGGTTCTTCATCTCGTCGTACAGTCTGTCGTAGTCGGGGTTCTCGTAGTTGGCGGCGTTTTCGCCATCGAATTTCACCTTCGACTGCGAACTCGTGAGCAGGAAGAGGAAGTTCTCCGGATCCGGATAGTCGGCATTCCAACCCCAAAAGAAAAGCTGCGCCTGCCCCTTGCGCATGCGGTCCTGGAAGCGGTTGTAGTCGGCGGCGCGGATCTCGAGTTGGACGTCAAGTTTGCGCATCTGCTTCTGCTGCCAGTCGAGCCGCGCCTGATACGCGGGGCCGACGCCATTGCTGTCGTAGTACAGCACCAGTGGCGTGCCGGTCTTCGCATCTCGCCCGCCGGGAAAGCCGGACTCGGCCAGCAGCTTCTTCGCCTCGTCGAGTGAGCGGCGCTGCCGGCGACCGTCCTTGCAGAGGTGCGTGACGGGGTTGATTCCGTCACAGCCGGACCGATAACCGAACAGACCCGGCGCAATCGGGCTCATCGCGGTTTCGGCGTCGCCGTAGGAATCGAAGAACACCGACGAATACTCTTCCCAGTCGGTGGCGATCGAGATCGCCTGACGTAGCTTGCGGTGTCGCTCCTCTTCTTCGGGCGTGGCGCCCTTGCCAACCACTGGATCGAGCCAGTTGAATCCCATGTACCAGCTGTTGGGCTCAACCGTGGTCGGCAGTTGGATGCCGCGCTCAGTCAAGACCTTCCAGCGCCCGGTCTGGTCACCGATTTCCTGCTGCAGCTTGAATCCGTCATCGAGCCGCTCGATCTGCGGCACGTCGTAGTAGCCTTGGATCACTTTTGCTTCGAGCGGCTGGCGCTCTTTTTCGATTGCCGACACAACGCGATCGACGAACGGCGTCGGTTTGCCGCAGTCGGCGAGCCACCCTTTTTCGTTGTCGCCGGGCATGCCCTCGCAGGGATACGGCTCGCCGCGATAGTTGGGGTTGCGCTCCATTACATAGCGGTTCGGCGACTGCTCGATCAGCATGAACGGCCCGGTACCGATCGGCCATTGGTTCATCGTCAACGCATGTTCGGCCATGCCGCGCTGGGCGTAGAACTTGTCGGCCTCCCACGGCACCGGCGCAAAAAACGGCATCGCCAGCCAGTACTTGAACTGGGGATACTTGCCCATCACGCGGATCTCGAGGGTATGCCGGTCGATCGCGTGCGCGCCGTCGAAACGCACTTCGCGCAAATCGCGCCATGCTAAATACAAATCACGCGGATCCTTGCCCGCGAGCGCTTGCTTGTGCTCGGCCCGCAGCCGGTCCCCAAGACCCTTGAGGTCGACGATGTACTGATTGAGCAGTCCGTACAGCGGCGAAGGTGTCGGCACGTACGGGCTGGCGAGCCGCTTGATTTGATAGACGTAATCGTCCGCGGTCAGTTCCCGCGTCGTGGTCGCGGCGCCGTCGAGAGGAAACTCGGCAATCGAAAACTTGCCGTCGATCGCCTCCGGCGCGAGTTCGTGATACAGGAAACTGCCGTCGGCACGCCTTGCCAGTGCCGGATGCGGCTGAAACCGGATGCCCGGCTTCAACTTCAGCGTGTAGACCGAGGTGGCGATGCCGTCTGCGGGCGCATCGTCCGGCAGTTGCTTGCCGTCCCGATCCAGATAGCGGACGTCGGGCAATCCGATTGTCGTATGGCCTTCGAGCGTGTACGGCCGCTTCAGGTACTGATAGCGCAGTGGCGGCTCATAGATATTGAACACCCACGGCGTCTCGTTGTTGGCGTAGGAGCTGACCGGATCCAGATACTTCGGCCGCTCCTGGAACGCGGTGAACAGCGTATTGGTCTTCTCGGCGCCGTGCGGATGCGGGCTGTTGATGACTTCGCTGCAGCCAATCAAGCCGGCGAAAAACAGGGCGATCACCGCCAGCGCGAGCGCACGACCACGCCTTCCGACCGCATCGAACATGCTTGCGATTCTCCCGCGCTCCGCCCTCGTGAGGCAAAGCTGTCCCGGCTCTTGCAAGAAGGCGCGGATTGTACGGCGTGAAACCTGCGTATCGACCGCGCTGCGACGAACACGACTCTACCCGCGATAGACTCGCCCTCTGTGGTCGCCACTCCGACGTCTTCCTTTCATTGGCCGGTCCGTGTGTACTACGAGGACACCGACGCCGGCGGCATCGTCTACTACGCCAACTTTCTCAGGTTCTTCGAGCGTTGCCGGACCGAATGGCTGCGCACGCTGGGCATCGAGCAGCAGCAGTTGCGCGCGACCGACGGACTGCAGTTTGTCGTGGTGAACGTGGCTGTCGATTATCGCCAACCGGCGCGGCTGGATGACGAGTTGTCGATCCGTGCCGGAATTGCCGAACTGGCGCGCTCGTATATCGTGTTTGCGCAGCAGGCGATGCGCGGCGATGAACTCCTGGCCGCGGCAACGGTCAAGGTGGCATGCCTGAATGCGCAGACGATGGCGCCCGCGCGGTTGCCGGCAACGCTGGTGAAAAGAATCAAGACTGAAAGCCCGCCGAGATGAATGCTTCCGCCGATCTGTCGATGCTGTCGCTGATGACCAAGGCCACGCTGGTCGTGCAGCTGGTGATGGCGCTGCTGCTGGTCGTGTCGCTGGCGTCATGGACCGTGATCTTCGGCAAGGGGTTTTCGATCCGGCGCGCGCGCAAGGAGACCGATGCCTTCGAGCGCGAGTTCTGGAGCGGCGCGGATTTGTCCGCGCTGTATCAGAAGGCGGGCAATCGGCGTCACCGTACGTGCGCGCTCGAACGCATCTTCGAGGCCGGCATGAGCGAGTTCGTCAAGCTGCGCGGCCGCGACGATGCGCAGGCCACACTGGACGGTGCGCGGCGCGCGATGCGCGCCAGCTACCAGCGCGAAATGGACGCGCTCGAAGGCCGGCTGCAGTTTCTTGCCTCGGTGGGCTCGGTCAGTCCGTACATCGGCCTGTTCGGCACCGTGTGGGGAATCATGCATGCGTTCACCGGGCTGGCGAGCCTGGAGCAGGCCACGCTCGCAACCGTTGCCCCCGGCATCGCCGAGGCGCTGGTCGCCACCGCCATTGGCCTGTTCGCCGCGATTCCGGCGGTGGTCGCGTACAACCGCTTCGCGCACGACATCGATCGTCTCGCCAATCGTTTCGAGAGCTTCATCGAGGAGTTCTCGAACATCCTGCAGCGGCAGCGTTAAGCACAATGGCGCTTCTGCTTCGACGCAAGGAAGGTGGCCGGCGAAGACTGCTGGCCGACATCAACGTCGTGCCCTATATCGACGTGATGCTGGTGCTGGTCGTGATCCTGATGGTGGCGGCGCCGTTCGTGAATCCGAGCCTGGTGAATCTGCCGCGCGTGGGCAAGTCGTCGAAAACGCCGGACCGCCCGTTGGAGATCGTGATCAAGGTCGACGGCAAGCTGCTGTTGCGCGACACCGGCAAGGAACTTGCCAACGATCTGCCCGGCGCGGTGGCCATCATCAAGCAGCGCCAGAAGACCAAACCCGATTCACCAACGCCGGTCGTTATAGCTGCTGACAAGGACGTGCGCTACGAACAGGTGATGAAGGTGATGAGCGCGCTGCAGAAAGAAAACATCGCGCGGGTCGGGCTGTCGGTGCAGCCAGAACCGAGATGACCGCGGCCGTGCTCACGGCGCCACGCGCGCCCCGGCCGACGGAAAACACGCCCGGTTCGTTCGTGCTCGCGGTCGTGATGCACGCTTTGCTGTTCGCCGCGCTGTGGATCAACGTGCAGTGGCGCACGCAGCCGCAGGGTGACGTCGTGGCCGAATTGTGGGGTGCACTGCCCCCGCCCGTCGAGGTCGCCCCGCCACCGCCGCCGATCGTCGAGCGCGCGCCGGAGCCTGAGCAGCGTGATGCCGACATCGTGGTCAAGCAGGAGGCGCTGAAGAAGAAGGAAGAGGAAAAGCGCGCCGCCGACCAGCGCAAGCTCGAAGAAGCCAGGCGCCGAGCTGAAGTGGAGAAACGCAAGACCGAAGAGCTGAAGCGCAAGGTGGAGGAAGAAAAGCGCGCCGCCGCCGAACGCGATGCCGTTCGCAAGGCCGAGCAGCAGCGTATGCTGGCCCAGGCGGGTGGGGCGCCCAGTGCGAATGCAAATACAGTCGGTGCCGGGCGCGGTGATCCGAGTTACGCGGCGCAGTTGATCGCGCTGATCAGGCCGAGAATCACGTTTGCCGTTCCCGACGGTACCTCGCCGCAGATCTACGCAGACTTTCAGGTCGATCTGCTGCCCACCGGAGAGATTCTCGCGGTCAGGCTGCTGAAGCCGAGCGGTCTGCCGGGCTATGACGCGGCGGTGGAACGCGCGATCCGGCGCACCGACCCCTTTCCGCGCAAGCGCGACGGCACCATGGAGCGCACGGTGATCATCCGTTTTCGTCCGGTTGACGCGCAATGACGTGAGGGCTGCACGGCGGTTTCGTTCACATGGCTTTTTATAATTCAACTCACATGCTGAAGTTCCTCCATCGCGCGGCAATGATCGCCGCGCTCACCTGGTGCTCGGTGGCCGCCGCGCAGTTGCGGGTCGAGATCACCGGCGTCGGTTCCAACCAGTTCCCGATCGCGATCGCGAATTTCCAGCGCGACGGTGACGTGCCGCAGCCGATCGACGCGATCGTGCGCGCCGACCTGCAGCGCTCGGGCCTGTTTCGCTTGATCGACACGGGCTCCACCGCACTGTCCGAAACCGCCGGCGTGAACTTCTCTGACTGGCGCGGGCGAGGCGCCGATGCGATCGTGGTCGGCTCCGCGTATCGGCTGGCCGACGGCCGCTTCGATCTGCGCTTTCGCCTGTACGACGTAGTCAAGCAGATACAACTGGACGGCCTGTCGTTCGTTTCGACCGCGGCCGAGCTGCGCCTGAATGCGCACCGGATCGCCGACCGCATCTACGAAAAGATCACGGGTGAGCGCGGGGTGTTCGCAACCCGCATCGCCTATGTCGTGCAGCTGGGCAAGACCAGTTTTGAGTTGCACATCGCCGATTCCGACGGTGCCAACGCGCAGCCGGCGCTGCGTTCGCGCGAGCCGATCATGTCCCCGGCGTGGTCGGCCGACGGCACGCGGCTCGCCTATGTGTCGTTCGAGACCGGCAAGCCGGTCGTCTATTCGCATACGATCGCGAGCGGAGAGCGACGCGCGGTGGCCAACTTTCGCGGCAGCAACAGCGCGCCGGGGTGGGCGCCGGACGGCAAGTCGCTCGCGGTGGTGTTGACGCGCGACGGCATCTCGCAGATCTACTCGATCAACCTCGACGGTTCCGGAATGCGGCGCCTGACGAATTCGAGTGCAATCGACACCGAGCCGGTGTTCTCGCCCGACGGCAAATTCATCTACTTCACGTCCGATCGCGGGGGCGGGCCGCAGATCTATCGGATGGGTACCGACGGTTCAGGCGTGCAGCGCGTGACCTTCAACGGCGACTACAACGTCAGCCCGCGACTAAGCAGCGACGGTCGCCTGCTCGCGTATGTGGGCCGGCGGGCAGGCAAGTTCCAGGTTCACTCACTCGACCTGGCCACCAACCAGGAACTTGTGTTGACCGATACGGTCATGGATGAGTCGCCGAGTTTCGCGCCCAATGGGCGCATGCTGTTGTACGCGACCGAAGTCAGCGGCCGCGGCATACTCGCCACCGCTTCGACCGACGCGCGAGTCAGAACGCGTCTGTCGGGCCCCAGCGGCGATGTGCGCGAACCCACTTGGGGTCCTTTCATCAAATAGGGAGAAAACATTATGGCCACGACCTTGATCCGCCTGATCAGCCTTGCTGCCGCCGCATTGCTGGTCGCGGGATGCGCAACGACCAAGCTCGACGAGCCCGCGCCAGTGACCGACAAGAGCAGTGGGGCCAAGCCTGCGGCGTCGACACAGACCGGGCCGGACGCGCGCGCCGTCGCACGGGTGGATGCGCAGCAGCGAGCTGATCCACTGAACGACCCGAACAGTCCACTCTCCAAGCGCAGCGTCTTCTTTGATTTCGACAGCTTCGTGGTCAAGCCCGAATTCCAGTCGCTGGTCGAGACGCACGCCAAGTACCTGACCACCGAAAAGAGCCGCAAGGTCGTGATCGAAGGCAATGCCGACGAACGCGGCAGCCGCGAGTACAACCTCGCGCTTGGACAGAAGCGCGCCGATGCGGTGAAAAGCCGCCTGCAGTTGCTCGGTGTCGCTGACGCGCAGGTGGAAACGGTCAGCTTTGGTGAAGAGAAACCGCGCGCGACCGGCCACGACGAAGCGTCCTGGGCGCAGAACCGTCGCGCCGACCTGAACTACAAGTGATCGGTGATACGTGATTCGTGATCCGAAGAAGACGGCGCATGCCGCGGCCCTGCATCTGGCCGCCGCCGCATTGACATGGAGCGCGCTCTGCCTGCCGGTGCACGCGGCATTATTCGGCGATGACGAGGCCCGCAAGGCGATTCTTGACCTGCGCGACCGCGTCGCCGAGCAGGACAAACGCATTCAGGACAAGAATGCCGAACTGGCCAAGCGACTCGAGCAGCTCGAATCCGCCAATCGTGCTCAGCTGGAGTTTGCAAATACGATCGAGTCGCTGCGGCGCGAGATCGCCACGCTGCGCGGCGAGGTGGAACGGCTGACCAAGGAGGTCGCCACGCTGCAGCAGCGCAACCGCGACCTGTATGGCGACATCGACGCGCGACTGAAGAAGCTCGAGCCGGTGGCGATCACGGTCGATGGCAAGCCCGCCAGCGTCGATCGCAATGAGCAGCTCGCGTACGACGCGGCACTGGCGCAGTTTCGCGCCAGCGATTTTCGCGGCGCCGCGTCCAATCTGCAGTCATTCGTTGCGCGCTATCCGCAGTCGGCATACGTGCCTTCCGCGCAGTATTGGCTCGGCAATTCGCTTTATCAGCTCAAGGACTACAAGAGCGCGATCGCCGCGCAACAGGTCGTGCTCGAGCGGTATCGCGATTCGCCGCGCGCGCCGGACGCGCTGCTCAACATCGCATCAAGCCAGCTGGAACTGAATCAGAAACCGCAGTCGCAGGCCACGCTGCAGCGGATCCTGAAGGAGTATCCGGACAGCGAGGCGGCAAAGACCGCGCGCGAGCGACTGCCGGCAACCAAGTCGCGCTGAGCCTTTCGACCCGCGCGAGAGCGCGGGCTTTCGCGATTCGAAGCCGGTAGCATCTTCGCCACCGCTCGAGTTCATCGCCATCAATTGCCCGCCGAAATCACGGTCGCTGCCCTGCCCGGCCTGAAGGCCACCGTGCTGTGGTCCACCTTCGCGCTCGCCTTCGTCTTCGGCGCCGTCGCGCAGCGAACCAATTTCTGCACCATGGGCGCGGTGGCCGACATCGTCAACTTCGGCGATTGGACACGCATGCGGCAATGGCTGCTGGCTATTGCGGTGGCGATCCTCGGCACCACGGCGCTGGCAACGGCTGGCGTCATCGATCTTTCCAAGACCCTTTACACGGCGCCGCGCTTCAACCTGTTGAGCTATGTGGCGGGCGGACTCACGTTTGGCTTCGGCATGGTGCTGGCCGGCGGCTGCGGCAGCAGGACACTCGTGCGTTTGGGTGGCGGCAGCCTGAAGTCGATGATCGTGTTTGTCGTGCTCGGCGTCACCGCGTTCATCACGCTGCGCGGCGCGCTGGCGGTATTGCGCGCCGGCGCACTTGACCCGGTGGGCGGACAGTTTGCGAGTACACAGGACCTGCCCGCGCTGCTTGCCGCGGCGACTGGAATCGCGAAGCCACTGCTGCAATGGTTGGTCGCCGCGATCGTGGCCGGCGCGCTGCTGGTGACTGTCTTCGCGAACCGAGAATTCCTGCGCTTCGACAACCTGCTGGCTGGCGTCGCGATCGGCGGCGTCATCGTTGGCGTCTGGTACGTCTCCGGCCACATCGGGCACCTTGCCGAGCATCCGGAAACGCTGGAAGAGACCTTCCTTGCGACTAACTCGGGGCGCATGGAATCGCTGTCGTTCGTGGCGCCGATCGCCTACACGTTCGACTGGCTGATGTTCTTCAGCGACAAGAGCAAGGTAATCACGCTCGGCATCGCCGCAGTGCTTGGCATGATCGCCGGTTCCACTGCCTATGCGCTGGCGAGCCGCTCGTTCCGCTGGGAAGGATTTCGCGACACCGAGGACACGGCCAATCACATCATCGGCGCGATCCTGATGGGGTTTGGTGGTGTGACCGCGCTCGGCTGCACGGTCGGCCAGGGCCTGAGCGGGATGTCGACGCTTGCGCTGGGTTCGATCATCGCGTGGTTGTCGATCATCGCCGGCGCTGTCGCCGGTGTGAAATATCAGGCGCGGCGACTGGAGCACAGCGCATGATCACAACGTCGGCGCCCGAGGCGGTTTGACGCGCATCGCGCCGGTGCGGATAATTCGCGGCTCTCTCGCTGCCGCCTGATTCTTACGCGGTGGTTCTCCAAGCGGGTCGTTAGCTCAGCCGGTAGAGCAGCGGACTTTTAATCCGTTGGTCGCAAGTTCGAATCTTGCACGACCCACCAACACCCGCTGCTCTTGCTGCGGGCGCGTCCGCCGGCGAATCGCCGTGGCGTCCGATTCCTCCCATAGCAATTGCAGCAAGCGCAAGGCAAGAGCCGACTCGCGTCCGATTCGAGCGGATATGTCAGCCGAGCAGTGCCGGCAACTCCGCGAGCGATCGAACGACCGCGTCAGGATTGCCCGGAAGTCGCTCGGCGCGCTGTCCGTAGCGATTGCACCAGACAACGCGCATCCCGAACGCGGATGCCGCATAGGCATCCCACGCATTCGACGATTGATATGCAATGGCGCTGGCGGGCACGCCCAGACGATCCACGGTCAATCCGTAAACGCTCGGGTGGGGCTTGTAGACGCCGACGTCCTCGACTGATAGCACCGCATCGAGAAGGTGTTCCAGTCCGGACGACCGCACGGCCTCCGCCAGCATGGTGGGGGTGCCGTTGGACAGGATCGCCGTGACGAATCCGCGCGCCTTGAGCTGCTGCAGGACGGCCGGCACCTCCGGGAAAGCGTCGAGCCGCAGGTACAGGTTCATCAGCCTTTCACGCAGGCCGGGCGCTGCCAGGCCAAGCGTATCCAGCGCGTAGTCAAGCGCGTCGCCCGTGACTTGCCAGAAGTCCGCGTGCCGCTGCTGCAGCGCGCGCAGCCATGTGTATTGCAACTGCTTGTCGCGCCAAAGCGCGGTCAAAGGCTTCACCTTTTCGCCCAGAGCGTCCTCGCAGGCAGCGGCGGCGGAGGCAAAGTCGAAAAGCGTGCCGTAGGCGTCAAATACACAGGCGCGCACTCCCTCAATCTTCATCGCCATTGCCCTCTCCTCCCGCAATATGGGCCGACATCAGGCAATTGACCTTCCGCGCGCACTGCCAAGAAGCTGACCGAAAGTTTGAGACCGATGATCCCCCGCCACGAAGTGACAGCCTGCTAG
>DAITAC010000027.1:39424-42670 GCA_036824465.1 Burkholderiaceae bacterium | reverse complement strand
ACCCGTGGCTGGGACCTTCGTCCTGCGTGGTCCTTTCTGCGCAGCAGGTCGTTGATAAGGGGCCGATCTATGACTGGCCTGGCATGGTCCAGAAAGCGAAGCTGCCGCTGAGCGCCAAAGCGGTGAATCCGATTCTCGCCGCCGAACTCTCGAAGAAGGCTGGCGCGAATTCACCACCGCCGCCGCCACCCGCGCCGAAGGTGGCCAGCAAGAGTCTCAGCAAGCCGGGCGCCGATGGGCCGGGCGCTTCGCAGGTCGGCGCGCTGGGGTCTCTCGCAGCCGCGGGTGCAGGGTCAGGCCAGCCGAGTCCGCACGCCGCTGTCGGACAACAGGGCTTCCCCAAGATGGAGCGATCAGCGCCAGCGTCCGCAACGCCCAATTGGGGTGCCATGGGAGCGCAGGCGCCGCAGGGGTCACCACCGGGGTCGTCGGCCGGCAGCGCCGTGCGGACGCCGCAATCCGTTTCAACGACGCCGGTTGCTTCGACCATTGCTTTGGCAAAGGCGCCGATTGGTCCAGGTCTGGCCAACGAAATACTTCAGCGTGAATTGGTCTCCGCGTCATGCACGCGATCCGATGCGGGCGGGTTGCGCTTCAACTGCACCACGCGCGCCGGATTCGACCGCTGTGAGTCCATGCGCCGGCAGCGTCAGGTTGAACATTGCGCGCTTGCGCTGGCCCGCTAGGTCGATGCCGTGAACGCCGATGCGATGAGCGGATTTCCTGACCCGCCACTGCCGTTCACCGGCGGACGGATTCCGGCGTCGGAGGACGAGCGCAAGCTCGTCGAGCGCCGCGTGGTGACGCTATTCATCATCGCGCCGGTTGTGTCACTCGCGGCGCTGCTCGCCGGTTTCAACGTTGGGTGGCCGCGGCTCACCGCGCTCGGCGTGATCGGCTTGGGCCTTTGCGCCCTTTGGATCGGCTACCTCGCCATCACCGAGCAGCGGTTGATGTTCATCCGCGGCGGCTCGATGACGCTCCGGGAGTATCGCTACTTCATCTACGAAGGCTCCACCGCTGTCCCCTATGGCCTGGCCTACGTGGTGGGCGGTGCCGTGCTGATCACGTTGGCGGCACTGTGCTTCAACGGCACGAGCCTGGAGCAGATGCGCGCCGCTGTTCTTGCGCGGCCCAGTCTCGCGTTGCTTCCGCTCGGCGTCTTGTTGCTGCTGCACGGGTTCGGGTTCCTGATCGGTTTCGTTCACCGCCGCGGGTCAACGTGGCAGCGCGCCTTCGGAATGCTGATCGATGCGCCGGCGCGGTTTGCCGGTCTGATCCTGATCGCCTGGGCCGCCGGGATGCTGGCAATCGGCGCGGTCGAATGGCTCTGTCCGGCGCTTTTCAACTAATGGTTTCAGTCGATCTTCGGCAATCCGTGGCCATTTCGGAATCTGTAGCGAGCAATGCAATCGCCGCTCCTTCGTGAAAGGAAGCTCAGATGAACTGTCGCGTCTTTTCAACTCGCCCCGCTCTGCCACTTCTGACCATTGCAGTGCTGCTGGCGCTTCCGGCACTCGCCGCCGCGCAGGGTGCGACGCCCAGGGCACCCTTGACAGGCGCGGCCAACGTCATCAAGGCGGGACCGGGCATTTCAGCGGCTGCGCTCGCGGGCCGAGCGGACTCGGATCTGGTCGAGCTTTCCGACGGGCGCCGGCTTCGCCTCGGTGATGCGCGCCGGCTCGCCGCATCGATCAGCAAGGCGCGTGCGGCCGCCCGCCCAATGCCGATCACAACGTTGCGCGCGCAACCGGCCACAACCGGTACGCCAATCAACAACACGGCCGATGTGAACGCGGCCCTGAAACGCGGGGATCAGGAGACTGTGGTGCTGCCTTCGGGACGCCGCGCCACTGTCGCGCAGTTGCGACTGGCGCAGTCGTTCGCCGCCAAGCAGGGCGGTCGTCCGTCGTCGGCTGTGCTGCCGCGCGCAAATCTCACCGGGCCCGCGATCAAGGTGACGCCGCAGTCGGATTTCAAGGCCTTGATGAATCAGCCGGACGCGACGGTGCTCGAGTCGCCGAAAGGCACGCGCGTGACCGTCGGTGAGATCAAACAGCACTTCGCGCAGCAGGGCAGGACCCCGGTGCGGCGTTGATTTCGAGGGGGACGTCATGAAGACCAGCCAAATGCTCCGCTCCCTCGTTGCCGGCGTCGTTTTGCTGTTTGGGTTGAGCGCATGGCACGGCGAGGCGCAAGCACTCGACTTCGGCGATCTCATATCGATCCTGAACGAGATGGACAAGGTGCACGCCAATCCGTTTCCGGTCAAAGGCGCCGAACTGGAGGGCGCGCAGGACTTGTTCGACTGCCTTGCCAATGTCAAAGATGACGTAGGGGTCGTGAACTGCGCCGACACACACAAGAACAGCGCCTTCGCCCAGAAGTATGTCGGCGCATTGCCGCCGTGGCTCGACAACCTGATCGATGCCTACATCGCGATCCGGAATGAGAATTTCTGGGGCGTGGTGAACAACCTCGGGGAAGCGGCGGTGTGCATCATTGCGCAGGTGATGGCAGCCGGGCTCGATCTGTGCGGGCTGGTCAAGGAACTGGTCGCGCTCGGAGAAGCGCTGCTTGACGCGGCCACTGCCGTTGGGAAGTTCTTTGCTGACCTGGGCAGCGGCGTATACGAGACGATCGCGTGCGGCATCTTCGACTCCTGCGGCTCGGGACCGCCACCCGAGAAACTCGCCTACAACTGTTTCTTTGCGACGCGGGTCGAGCCGGATGGACTGCAAAAAATGGAGGCGGTCGATGCATTTGCTTTTGCCGCGTTTCGTGATGCCCTCGTAACGAAAGCCAAGGCGGGCGGGCCATGTCCGGCCGGCCAGATTCCGCAGTACTGGAAGGCGGATGCCGGTCCGGCGTCGAAAGCGGGGCAGATCTTCACGAACGCGGTCGAGGGCGCGTGGAGCGCCAACATCATCAAGGTGGTGCTCGCAGCGCGCGACAAGCAACGGATCGACTACAACTCGCTGCAGCAGATCAATGCCATGGCGGCCGAAGCGGCGGCGCAGTACGACGCCAAGAAGACTGCGCCGAAGCCGTTCCTGATCGACCGCTGCGCGGCGGACTTCAGCGTCAAGTTCGGCTACGCGCATGTGGATCGATGGCTGATATGGCGCATGGCGGGCAAGACCGAAATCCAGCAACAGGCGCAGAAGCTCACAAACGTCACGTCGAATCGCAACTGGTGCGAGGGCGAGTTCTTCGGCAAGAACCTCGACAAGTTCGCCCAGCAGT
>DAITAC010000027.1:14298-39324 GCA_036824465.1 Burkholderiaceae bacterium | reverse complement strand
AACTGGTGCGAGGGCGAGTTCTTCGGCAAGAACCTCGACAAGTTCGCCCAGCAGTTCCGCAACTTCGCGCAGTCTCACTACTGCGCACTGTTCGGCCAGCAACTGACCTGCACCACGATCGCCAAGTACGAGCAGTGTGTTGGACTGATGAGCAGCGTGAATCAGGCCGATCAATGTCGTGCCGCCCTGGCATCAATTGGCAATGAAATCGCCAAGAAGATCGCGGCATCCTTCCAGACCGGCAAAGGCGCGTCGTTCACTTCAGCTCCTTCGAAATACCCGTGCCAGATCGTGCCGCCTGACGGTGGCGCGCCGATCAGCAACAAACCGGTCGATCTCTTGTGCACGCGCCCGACGCAGCAGCATTTCTGCGAGAAGGAGTATCAGGTGCTGTGGAAGTCCTCGACCAAGGTTCTGAACTGCGCGACGCCACCGAGTCTCATTCCCGCGGCATACGCAGCGCAGATGCAGAAGGTCAAGCAGGCGGTCGCGACCCTGAAGGCAAAGTACCCGTCGGTGGGCATCGACAAGTACGACCCGCTGCTCGTACACGCCGGCAAGCTGGATGTCTATGACGCGTTGAAGAAAGCCGACGGCGCAAGACAAAGCGCTCCGCCCAATCCCGCCGACGTGGACTTCACATTCCTGCCGCAGGTCAGCGAGAACATCGACGGAGTCAGCCGGCCGACGTTCGTGGCGACCGTCCTGCTCGAGAAGCCTGAGTTCGCCGGCATGCCGCCCTCGTTGAAAGGGAGCATCGTCAAGCCCGGTGACCCGGATCCCTTCACGAAACCCGCGACAGGTGCCGCGCAGCCGGGATTAACGGCGCAGGTCGCGCCGGCGGCGGCCGCGGCCGTCGCGGCACAGGCCGCCGCAGTTGCGGGCCAGCCGTCAAAGGTGATGAGCGGGCCTGCACCCGGTTCAGCGAACACGGCGCGTAGCGCGCAACAACCTGAATCGAGCGTCGCACAAGGCGGCCAGCCGGCAACCGCCAATCCGCAAGGCGTGTTCAAGAGCGAGCGCGATTTTCCCAAAGGCGAGCGTGACATACCCAAGGGCGATCGCGCCCGTGTGCAGTCGACCTTGCCCGCGGTGCAATCGCCGACAACGGGAACGGCCGCGTCCACGATGCCACAGCCGCAGCGCTCACAGCTGCCTGCGGTTCAGTCTCCATCGGCGCGATCGCAGTTACCCGCGGTTCAATCGCCGCCAGCAACTGTCCGCGCACCAACCACTGGCAGCAGCGCGCCGAACTGGAGTTCGCTTGGCAGCGGCACGCCTGCGCCTGTGGAGACGACCACGCGCGGCGCGCCGCCCACTCTTGCTGCCAATGTGGCTCCCGCGACCGCGGAGATCACGCGCCAGATGAACGCGGTGTCCTGTTCAGCTGATCGAGGCGGACTGCGGTTTCGGTGCACCACGCGCACTGGATTCGATCGCTGTGAAGCGCTGCGCGCGCAGCACAAGGTCGAGCAATGCACACTGAACGAACGGCGTTGATCAGGATCGGATCGTCCAGTGCGTCGTCGGCCCGTGCGTCCTTCCCGCTTGCTCCTGACCGGGCGGGTTGGTGTCTGGATCTGCTTCGCTGCTTTGGCGGCACACTTCATCGCAACGGCGGCAGATGCCGCGTCGGAGCGAACAGCGCCACCAAGCACTTCGATGCGGCTGCCCGAGCGGGCGACCGGGCTCGGCAAGTGTCCGCCGGGGCAGATCGCCTATACCTCCGGTACCAGCCTGACCGTCAAGTGCGTCCCTGCCCCGGACTGCGGTGCGCAGCAGACCCGCAACGCGGCCGGCCAATGCGTGTGCCCACCGGGCAAGGTCGTCGTTCGCCACGGAGCCGAACCGGACAAGGCGCAATGCGTTGCGGCCCCGCCCTGCGGCGCCGGTCAGGCCCGCGACGCGGAGACGGGCGAGTGCCGCTGCCCACCGGGGCAGGCCGCGTATCGCAGCGGCAACGGCGGCGGGGCGAAATGCGTCCTCGCGAAGTCCTGCCCGCCGGGCGTCAAGGCCGACGCCGCCACCGGACAGTGTCAATGCCCGACGGGCACCAAGGTGTACTGGGATGGTGCCGGCGGCGGCGGGTGCGCGCCATGACCATACGTCGATCTTGCATTCGGGTTCGGGCAATTGTGCGCAGCGTGGCGTTGGGCATGTGCGTGACATGCGTCGTGCATGCGCAGGGCGCCGCGCCGAAGACCGCGACGACGAGTGAAGTCCGGCAGCAACTCGAAGCGCTGCTGCCTTCGGCCCGCGTCGACGACAGTGATCTTCAGCGTGCGCTCAATCCGGCGTCGTGGACCGCCTGTCGCAGCCTCTCGGTCGAATGGAGGGGTCCGACCGCACCCGACCCCGGCGACGTGAACGACGGCAACCTCAAGTTCCTCGCCGAGTTGCGCTGTCGCGAACCCTATGACGTACGCGCTTCGGCGCGGATCGGCGGCGGTGGCCTCGTGACGATTGCGACCGATCGTGAAGGAGCGTTGCTGTGGTGGAAGCAGATGCCCGACATCCGCCGCGTTCAACCCGCACTCTTTCCATCGACCGGTGACGAACGCGTCGATTTAGAAGACCGGCGCCTTCACGCCGAAGGAATCCGCGTCAGCTTTTCGCGTTTCAACATCGAGATTCCCGGCGATCGCCGTATCGCGCGCGTGTTGATCTATGAAGCGACGCGCAAGGAAAGCGCGCGCTCACCCATCCTGCTCGGCAGCATTGTGGTGCCGGTGCCATGAAGCGCGCTTGTGACGGCGTTGTAACGCCCATGGCCTTAGCGTTGAAGACAAACGGATCTTCGAAACGAAACGCGACGGGGTTCCTGAAACTGCAGGGCAGTCGGCCATGAACAATTTTTGCCGAGAAGCGCATCGCAGCAGAAGGTCGAGCAATGCAAGCTTTGCGAAAGCGCTGAGCAGATGACGCGCTGCATGTCGTTGGTCGTGGGATCCGGGCTGCTGCTTGCCGCCAGCGCTGGTGCGCAGCAATCGCCCGCGGCGCCGGCAACAGCAGCGCGCGTCGCCGAACTCGAAGCGCAGATCGCACAGCTGACGCAGCAGATCAATCAACTGCGCGCGAACCGTCCGACCGACGTGCGCTGGACGGCGCCGCACTCGTCTTCGCCGAACGTCCAGGCGCCGCCCTCGTCGCTGCAGCGGATGTTCGCGGTGGCATCGATCGAAGCGGGTTGCCCGCCGGGTGCCGTGTGTCTGGTCGTGCGCTGCGATGCGCCGCTTGGCCGTTGAACAGGCAAGGACTTCCTCGGGAGCTGTCATGAAAACGAAATCGATCTTGATCGCGGCGGCGTTGTCCGTCGCTCTGGCCGCGTGCAGCGGAACGATGGACCCGTTTGTGCAGCCGGCGCAGGCGGATGCCACTGCGGGCGCGCTAAAGCTGAAGAAGTTGCCGCGCAAGCAAGGCGAGCGGGTGGCGGTGACGATCTACGAGTTCCGCTCGGCGTTGCCGAATGTCAGCGCGCGCGCGGCGACCGACATGTTCAAGACGGCGCTGGTGCAAAGCGGGCAGTTCCGCGTCGTCGAGCGCGGGCGCCTGAACGAAGGGGTGGTGCGTGAGAAGCAGTTGCAGCAGGGCGGCTTTGCCAGCGGCAATGCCGCGCAGACCCAGTTGCGCGGCGCGCAATACGTGTTCGAAGGCACGCTGTCGGAAGCCAATCAGAGCGAGGTGCAACGCTCCGGCGGTATCGGTGTGGCCGGCATGCAGATCGGTGGCGGCAGCAACAAAGACTCCATCGCGATCGACGTGCGCGTTGTCGATGCGGCCAGCGGTGACATCGTCGATGCGATCACCGTGCGCAAGTCGATCAAGGCCGATGAGGCGAGCATCAGTGGCGTCGGCAGCCTGCTCGGCACCGTCATGGCCCAGCGCGGCAAGTCTTCGCCATACACGCCGGACTTGCAGGCGCAGCAGCGTCGGGCCGAAGGCGCGGACTCCGCGCTGCGCGCCGCGATCGACGAGGCGGTGCTGCAGCTGGCAAAACGTTTCGAACCCTGAGGGTGGGCGAGTCAGGCCTGCCGCAAACGAGCGAGGCAAGAGTGACCAAGAGACGTATTTCGCATGTCGCGGCCGCGGCCGCGGTCGTCATCGTGGCTGTTGCCGCCAACGCCGCTGATCCCGGCGGCAGGGGCGGCACGGCGCCGGCAAGCCAGCTTTCGCCGCGAACCATGCCGGCCGCGCCGCTGAAGGGCGAGCTTCGGCTCAACCCGGGCGCGATCAACCCCGGCGCATCGCGCGCGGGTCTGGCACAGACCAACATCGACGCACTGACGCAGAAGTTCAACGAGTTTTCCGGCAAGGCCAAGAAATACGAATCGCTGGCCAAGGCGGTCCCTGACATCAGCCAGCAGTGCGCGGCCAAGTCCTACAGCGTGCAGGACCAGATGGCCGCCGGCTGCACTGCGACCGACACGGTGGCGCAGTGCACGGACAAGTTGCTCAAGCACTGCATCCAGAATTTCTCCAACGTCACGCAGCTGCCCGCGGTGGGCGTCGGTGGCAGGACGCTTGGCGGAGGGACGATCGGGGTCTCGACCCAGGAGTTCAAGCAATCGGCGCAGGGGGCAGCAGCCGATGCGCGCGCGCTGAGCCAGTTGCTCGACCTGTATGCGGGTCAGGTCGAGCAGAAGGCGAAGGCACTGATCCCGTAGTCGAACCCGGTTCGGAGGATGACGATGATTGCGATCTCATCACTGCAGTGGACGAAAGGCTGCGCTTGTATCGCTTTGCTCGGAGTGGCGGGAATCGCGATGGCGCAGCCCAAGCCCAACGAGCCGGCGCATGGATGGATACCGACGCCTGCGTTCACGTCACCGACGAAGTATCAGAAGTTCGCTCCCTCGCCGACGCTGAAGGTCAGCCTGAGCGCCAGCATTCCGGCCTTGAACCCGGGTGGCTACACGGTCCCGAGTCCATTCGACTTCGTCGCCTACGCAAAGGCCAGTCCATACACGGAGAAATGGCACGTCCATCTGCTGAAGCTGGGCCCGGATGGCAAGGAAGTCCTGGTGGAGAAGTTCGAAGGATTGATCACGGGCAGCACCTTTTCCGTGGTGCTCGACGGTAACTGGTTCGGCAAGCACGGAGCGGGAAAGTACGGTGCGCGCGCCTATCTGAGCCAGATCATGCCGAAGGGAAGCGACAACGGCATGGCCACCGGGGTCGGATTTGAAATCCTCGTACCGGTGGTCAGGTGGCAGGACCAGAAGCACGCCCCGCAGGTCGTCAGGCCCTTCGGCGGCGCGGTCAGTTCGCCGCCGGCGTCGCGCAATGCGCAAGGCTCCGCCGCGACGTCCGGACGGCTGGTCGCACCGTCATCGCAGCTTGCTCCGGTGAAAAGGCCGGCGGAGCAATGAACCGGGTTGAAATGCGGCGGGGTGGTGCTCCGGATAGGCCGACGCCGCCCGCAGAGTCCAACGGTTGACGGGGCAGTCGCCCACCGACCGGGCTCGGCGTTGCGCCTGCGAAGGGATTCTTGGTTCTTCTAGGAGAACGTCATGCAGAGAAATTTCACGACCCGCTGCGAAATGAGTGTCGTCGCCCTTGCACTGGCCGCTGCACTTGCGGCGAGTCCGTTCGATGTCGTCGATGCCAAAGACAGGTCAAAGCGGTCGGCGCAGGGAATTCCCGCGAAGGAAAAGCTCGCGGTCGCGACGAACGAGGCGCAGAAGTGGCAGAAGGACGCGATGCTCGTCGGCGTGGAAACGCGAACCGCCACGCCCGTGGGCAGGGCGTTCAGCTGGATTTATCTATTCAACTCGGCCGGCATCAAGGAGCAGACGATCGTGATGGTCGATGACAAAGGCAAAGTCAGTCGGCTTCCATCGCCATCGTTCAATGTCTACAGGAACGCGGTCGGCGAGTTCGTCGACAGCGAACAGGCAATGGCCGAGGCAGTCAAGAATGGCTTCAAGTCCCACGACTTCGGGATGATCATGGGTCTGAAGAAGGATCAACGTGCGGAGTGGCAAATGCTCGACAAGTCCTTCTTCTACTACGTTGACGCGGGCACAGGAAAATTCCTGAGGAAGGAGAAGAACGACTGAGGATTCGTGGGCCTCCTCGAGACGCACTCAGGGGAGGCGGCGGCGCGGATCGGGTCCTGAGCGAGGTTCGCCGAAGCGCGCCGGAAGACGCTTGCCCCGACGCCGGAATCCGTGCAAGCTGCCTGCGACCGTGCGACGTCGAGCGCAAGGGGGGACCATGACCGAGATCACGGAAACTGGAGCAGGGGCGCCTCGCACGGTCGATGCCGGCCGCGGCATCACCTGGTGGTCCGAAGCCTGGGCGCTGTTCATGAAGAACCCCGGCATGTGGATCGTGCTGGCGCTGATCATGATCGTGATATTCATCGTGCTTTCGTTCATTCCGGTGCTGGGTAGCATCGCCGGCATGCTGATCCTGCCCCCATTCAGCGCCGGCTGGTTGCTCGCGGCGCGCAAGGTCGAAAGCGGCGGCGCGCTGGAGGTGGGCGATCTTTTCGCCGGATTCAAGGACAAGCTCACGCCGCTGCTGGTGCTTGGTGCGTTGCTGCTGGCGGCCGGATTTGCAGTGGGGCTTGTCGCGGGTGTGCTGGGCTTCGGAGCGATGATGGGCGGTTTCGCCGGTGGCGTGCACGGCAGTGCGAGCGGCATGATGGCGGCGCTCGGTGCAGGCATGCTGGCGGTGCTGGTCGCGCTCGTGCTCAGCGTGCTGATTGCGATGGCAGTGTGGTTCGCGCCGGCACTGGTCGTCTTTCACAACATCGCACCCGTCGACGCGTTGAAGGCAAGCTTCTCTGCCAGCCTGAAGAACGTCGTGCCGTTCTTGCTGTTCGGAATCGTCTACATCGTTGCCGCGATCATCGCGTCCATTCCGTTCGGACTCGGGTGGATCGTGCTGATACCAGTGCTGATGCTGACGACCTACACTTCGTACAAGGACATCTTCGGCTCAGCCGGCGCCTGACGTCTGGCGGCAGGTTGGGTCGCGGATAATCCGCGTTCCTCGCGCGTCCGCCCCGCCATCGCATGTCCGCCAGCACAAGTTCCGCCGCCGCTCCGGCCGCCATCGCGGGCACGGCGATCCTGCCTTACGCCGGCACCATCTTTCTTTCCGCTTTCCTGTTGTTCCTGGTGCAGCCGATCATCGCCAAGCAGATCCTGCCGTGGTTCGGCGGCGCGGCGACTGTGTGGACCACGTGCCTGGTGTTCTTCCAGAGCGTGCTGCTGGCGGGCTACGCGTATGCGGATGCAACCTCCCGGCTCGGCGTGCGGCGGCAGACGCTGGTGCACATCACATTGCTGGTCATTTCTCTCGCCTCGCTGCCGATCCTCGCCAGCGATGCATGGAAACCGGGCGGCGCTGAAGAGCCGGTCACACGCATCCTGCTGCTGCTCGCGGTGACGATCGGGCTGCCGTACTTCCTGCTGTCGACCACGACGCCCTTGCTGCAGGTGTGGTACTGGCGGCGTTTCCAGGCAGTCGTGCCCTATCGATTGTTCGCGCTGTCGAACTTCGCTTCGCTGCTGGCGCTGCTGGGTTTTCCGGTGCTGTTCGAGCCTTGGTTCACGCTGCCGCAACTGGGTTGGGCGTGGTCGGTCGTCTATGCGCTGTTCGTGATCATCTGCGCCGCGACCGGCTGGATGTCGATGAAAGCCTCGCTCGTCATGCAAGGGACCACGCATTCGCTGCGCGCCGATTCGCCGACCGCGCGCGCGCAGGCGCCAAGCCTCTTTATGCAAGCGAGTTGGCTGGCACTTGCCGCGATGGGCTCGGTGATGCTGCTTGCAGTTACCAACCACGTCACGCAGAACATCGCCAGCGTGCCGTTCATGTGGGTGGTGCCGCTGTCGCTGTACCTGATTACGTTCATCCTGTGCTTCGATCATCCGCGCTGGTATGCGCGGCCCGTGTTTCTCATCGCTGCGCTCGTGCTGGTGCCGGTGATGGCATGGAAGATTCCGTCGCTCGATCTGAAGCTCGCCGCTGCGCTGTACTTTGGCGGAATGTTCGTGGCCTGCATGTTCTGCCATGGCGAACTCGCGCGGATGAAACCCGACCCGCGATACCTGACGCGCTTCTACCTGATGCTGTCGCTCGGCGGCGCGCTCGGCGCGGTGCTGATCGCGATCGTCGCGCCGCTTGTGCTCGACGGATACATCGAGTTGAACCTGGTTCTGGTGGTGCTGGCGTTGCTGGTCACGCTGCGCTTGCCGCGCGGCGCCTATGCGCTCGGTGTGATCGCAACCGTCGGTACCGCCTACTACGCCATCAGCGGGGCGCGCGACTATTCGCGTGACATACGCGTGATGGCGCGCGACTTCTACGGTGTGGTGCGCACGCGCGACAAGGAAGTCGACGGGGTGCGCTACCGCGCGATGTACCACGGCGGCATCATTCACGGCGGGCAATTGCGTGCGGATCAGTACCGAAGTACGCCGAGCGACTACTTTGGTCCCGGCTCCGGGTATGGCCGACTGTTCGCTGCTCTGAACGAGACGAAGCCCGGCAGACGCAAGGTCGGCATCATTGGCCTGGGTGCGGGTGTCGTTGCCGCCTACGGACGCAAGGGCGATGAGATCACGTTCTACGAGATCAGCCAGACGGTCGTGGACATCGAGCGCAGGGAGTTCACCTTCCTGCGCGACACGCCGGCACGCACCACCGTGATCCTTGGTGACGGCCGGCTGTCACTCGAGCGTGAAGCGCCAAATAAATACGACGTGCTTGGCATTGACGCCTTTGCTGGCGACTCGGTCCCGATGCACCTGCTCACGCGCGAGGCGATGGCGCTGTATGCGCGCCATCTGGCGACCGACGGCGTGATCGTGTTCCAGGCCACCAACCGTTACATCGACATGATGCCGGTGGTCAAGCGGCTTGCAACTGAGTTGGGCATGGAAGCTGTGCTGGTGTCCGACAGCCCGGAGTCGCAGAGCGGGACAGACTATTGGTTGAGCGCAACCGACCAGATCCTTGTCTCGCGCGACCGAACACTGCTTGCGCATCCGCGCATCATGGAGGCAGCCAGCGAGATCAAGGAGCGGCCCGAGCTGCCAACGTTCACGGATGCGCATCACAACCTGGTGCGGATATTGAGGTGAAGGGTCGGCGGATGGCGCCACGTCGGCGAGCGGTTTGCACGCCGGAATCGCATATCTGAAGGACTGACGGGCGACGGGATCTCCCAAAAGAAAACTGGATCGATCGCGGCGATCGCGCGGCGCAAATCTGGCGCCAACGCGTTGTGCGTGGTCCACCTTGCGCTTCGCCGTCCGACCTTGCCGATGCACTATCGCCTGTGTAGATCCATCCCACCGTCGACAGATTGGGCCGTACGGGCATCCCTTAGATGAAGTGCCGTGCGCACGATCTGAGCCGCTCGCGCAATCGGGGTGACACAGGTCATCAATCGATCACGCCGCGATGAACCTGGCGTGGACGGCGATCCCGGCCCTGTCGGACGGCAGGCAGTTCCGCCTGTTCCAGGGTTATGAGTTCTTCAACTGGCCGAAGACCGGCAATGCGACGGTTGTTCTCTATCCGGGATATCGGCTGCCGGTTTCCAATTACCCGGGCAGCACGTCGACGTCGATCAGCGGACTGCAGGCAACCGCCAAGCTGACTGACCTGGGCTGCAAGAACTATGAGGAGTTCACGCTGCAGTATCGCGACCGCAACTGCGGCCAGATCCTGAGCCTCGTGTCGTTCAACTGAGAATCGGCGGCGGGACCGGCGGGGTGTTCTCGCCCCGGCCGGCCGCTGCAACGCAGCCTTTCATCGCGCCCAAGGTGGCGCGCCGCTTGCATCGATACCGAATCGCGCGGCCGCCTGCCGCGCGAGCGCGGGATCGATTGCCGACAGCGCCGCCACCGCGATCGCGTGCCGATCGACCTCGAAGAAGCGCCGTAGATTCGCGCGCAGATCGCTTCTTCCGAATCCATCGGTGCCGAGCGAGATCATGTGGTCGCGCACCCACGGGCGGATCAGGTCGGGCACCGCACTGACGTAGTCGCTCGCGGCGACGATCGGTGGGCCGTTCGCCGGCAACTGCTGTTCGACCCACGCGCTGCCGCGCGCATCACCGAGCCGGCGCTGCCGCTCAACTGCCATCGCATCGCGGCGCAGTTCGGTGAAACTCGTAACCGAGTACACGTCGGCGTTGATGTTGAATTCGTTCTCCAGCAATTCGGCGGCCACGATCGCCTCGCGCAGGATCGTGCCGGCGCCGAGCAGGCGCACCTGCGCCATGTCTTTGCTTGAGGGGCGCACGCAATACATGCCGCGCAGGATTCCTTCGCGCACGTTGTCCGGCTGCGACGGTTGCGGGTAGTTCTCGTTCATCACTGTGACGTAATAGAACACGTCCTCCTGCTCGGCGAGCATGCGCCGCATGCCGTCCTCGACGATCACCGCCAGCTCGTAGGCAAAACACGGGTCGTACGCACGGCAATTCGGAATCGTGCTGGCGATCAGGTGACTCGTGCCATCCTGATGCTGCAGTCCTTCGCCGGACAGCGTGGTTCGACCTGCCGTGGCGCCGAGCAGAAAGCCGCGCGAGCGCGAATCGGCCGCGGCCCAGATCGCATCGCCCACGCGCTGGAAGCCGAACATCGAGTAATAGATGAAGAACGGCAGCATCGCGAAGCCATGCGCGCTGTAGCTGGTCGCAGCGGCGACCCAGCTTGCGATCGCGCCGGCCTCGGTGATGCCTTCCTCGAGGATCTGGCCGTTCTTTGCTTCCTTGTAGTAACTGACCTGGTCGTGATCTTCCGGCTCGTACAACTGGCCAAGCGGCGAATAGATCCCGATCTGGCGGAACAGATCGGCCATGCCGAACGTGCGCGCCTCGTCGGCAATGATCGGCACGATGCGTGGACCGAGCGTCTTGTCCTTCAGCAGTGATGAAATCATGCGCACGATCGCCATCGTCGTGCTCATCTCCTTGCCGTTGGCTTCGAGCGCGAATTTGGCGAAGTTCTCGATCGGCGGTGTCGCCAGGGTCTCGCTCTTGCGCGCGCGCGCTGGCAGGTAACCGCCCAACTTGGCGCGGCGTGCGTGCAGATACTTCATCTCCGGTGCGTCGGCATTCGGGCGCACGAACTCGCACGTGTCTACCTGCCCGTCAGTGAGCGGCAGCGCAAAGCGATCACGGAACTCGAGCAGCTGCTCCGTGTCAAGTTTCTTCTGCTGGTGCGTGCCCATGCGGCCCTGGCCCGCCAGGCCCATGCCGTAGCCCTTCTTGGTCTTGGCGAGAATCACCGTCGGGTGGCCGCGATGGTTCGCGGCGGCGTGATAGGCGGCGTAGATCTTCACCGGGTCATGACCGCCACGCCGCAGCCGGTCGATATCCTCGTCGGTCAGGTGCGCGACGAGCGCCTGCAGTTCGGGATACTTGGCAAAGAAGTGTTCGCGGTTGAAGCGGCCGTCGGTGGCCGACAGTTGCTGGAACTCGCCATCGACCGTCTCGTGGAACGCGCGCAGCAGCAGGCCGTTTTCGTCGCGCGCAAACAGCGAATCCCAGTCGCTGCCCCACAGCAGCTTGATCACGTTCCAGCCCGCGCCGGCGAACAATCCCTCGAGCTCCTGGATGATCGAGCCGTTGCCTCGCACCGGGCCGTCGAGCCGCTGCAGGTTGCAGTTGACGACAAACACCAGGTTGTCGAGGCCTTCGCGCGCGGCGATGGATAACGCCGCCAAAGACTCGGGTTCATCCATCTCCCCGTCCCCGACAAAGGCCCAGACTTTCCGGCCGACCGTATCGAGCAGGCCGCGGTGCGCGAGATAGCGCATGAAGCGAGCCTGGTAAATCGAAAACAGCGGGCCGAGCCCCATCGAGCCGGTCGGGAACTGCCAGAAATCGGGCATCAGCCACGGATGCGGGTACGAGCTCAGTCCTTTGCCGCCGGTTTCCCTGCGGTAGTTCGACAGTTGTTCTTCGGTGAGTCGGCCTTCGAGAAAGGCGCGCGCGTAGACGCCGGGCGCGGAGTGCGGCTGGAAGTAAACGAGATCCCCTGCCTGCCCGGCGCGGAAGAAGTGATTGAAACCGACCTCGAACAAGTCGGCGGCCGACGCATAGCTGGCGATATGGCCGCCGAGTTCGGCACTGACGCGATTGGCGCGTACGACGGTCGCCAGCGCATTCCACCGCACCAGTGCTGACAGGCGCGATTCCAGATCGAGATTGCCGGGAAACGGCGCCTGTTGCGCGAAGGAGATCGTGTTGATGTACGGCGTGTTGGCCACGGTCGGCAACTGCACGCGCCGCCGCCGCGCATGCTGCACCAGTTTCTGCAGCAGGAAGGTGGCGCGCTGCGGGCCGACATCGTGGATCACCGCATCGAGCGCATCGAGCCACTCCTGCGTCTCCTGCGGATCGGCGTCGGCTTCGGGCAGTCGCCAGGATGCAATCGCCGACAGCTTGGCAAGGTCGTCGCGGTTCATCGAACTCTCCCTCGCCCGCGTGAGCGGGGCGGAGGCGGGGTTTCGCGAAGCGCATGCTTCGCGCCGTCGGAGCGAAGGGCGCCTGCATGCGCCCGGCTCCGGGCCGGAGGAACAACCATTATCGCGCCGCTGGGATAATGTCGGTCGAGGAGACGCCGTGGATCGAATCACACTGACCCGCCCCGACGACTGGCATCTGCATCTGCGCGATGGCGCGCAGATGGCTGACGTGCTGCCGTACACGGCGCGCCAGTTTGCACGCGCGATCGTGATGCCGAATCTCAAGCCGCCGGTGACGACCACTGCGCTGGCAATGGCTTACCGTGACCGCATCGTGCGCGCGCTGCCGGCGGGCCTGCAGTTCGAGCCGCTGATGACGCTTTACCTGACTGACAACACCTCGGCCGACGAAGTCGCGCGTGCCAGGCAAAGCGGCATCGTGCACGGGGTGAAGCTGTACCCGGCGGGTGCGACGACCAACTCCGATTCCGGCGTTACCGACCTGCGCAAGTGCGCGCGAGCGCTCGAGGCGATGCAGACGGTCGATCTGCCGCTGCTGGTGCACGGCGAGGTCACGCATGGCGACGTGGACGTGTTCGATCGCGAGCAGCGCTTCATCGACGAGGTGCTGATTCCGGCGCGGCGCGACTTTCCGGCGCTGCGAATCGTGTTCGAGCACATCACTACGCGCGAGTCGGCCGAGTACGTGATGCAGGCCGATGGCCATACAGGCGCCACCATCACCGCGCATCATCTGCTGTACAACCGGAACAGCATTTTCATGACCGCAGGTGGCCGGACCGGCGTTCGCCCGCATTACTACTGCCTGCCGGTGCTCAAGCGCGAAGCGCATCGGCAGGCCTTGCTCAAGGCGGCGACGTCGGGCAACCCGCGCTTCTTCCTCGGCACCGATAGCGCCCCACATCCGAAGGCCGACAAGGAAAACGCGTGCGGCTGTGCCGGCTGTTTCACCGCGCTGTCGGCGCTTGAGATGTACGCGATGGCGTTCGACTTTGCCGGCGCACTCGACAAACTGGAGGCGTTCGCGAGTTTCCACGGCCCGGACTTCTACGGGTTGCCGCGCAATCCGGATCGCGTTGCGCTCGAGCGCCGCCCATGGACGCTGCCCGATGAATTGAAGTTCGGCGAACAGACGATCGTTCCGCTGGCCGCTGGTGAAGCACTGTCATGGCGGCTGATCGGCTGATCGACTGGTCGTCACCGTGGCTCGCGCCGCACGCCGACCTGCGCGCCGCGGTTGAGTCGGCTGACTGGCGCGCGGCGATGACTGAGGCCGCACGTGCGGGCAATGTGCGAACGACGAGCGGGCTTGCGGTCTCGTTCGTCGCCGCCGACGATGCACCTTCCGGCGTGGCCTACGAGGCGCATATCGCCGCCACCGGACGCGTGCCCAGCCGTGACAACCTGCATGACCGTTTCAACGCGTTGATGTGGCTCGCTTATCCGCGCACCAAGGCGACGTTGAACGCGCGGCAGGCGGCGGAGATCGGTCGCCACGGCGTGAACGCAACGCGCGGTGCGGTGCGCGATGCCGCCACTTTGATCGACGAAAGCGGCTTGTTGCTTGCGTGTGATGACCGCACGGTATTCGATCTGCTTGCGCGGCGCGACTGGCGCACGCTGCTGATCGAGCGGCGGTCGCTGTGGCAGCACGAGATCGTGCCGCGGGTGTTCGGCCATGCGCTGCTGGAGAAACTCGTCGGACCGTACAAGGCAATCACCGCGGCGGTCGTGCCGGTGAAACTCGGTGATCGCCAAACAGCATCGATCGATGCGGGTGCGGCTGCATTCATCCGCCGATCCGACCTCGCGCCACGGCTGCTCGAACATCTGCCGGTGCTGGGCATTCCGGGGTGGTGCAACGCGAATGAGAATCCGCGCTTTTATGATGACGAACGCGTGTTCCGTCCGCTGCGGCGTGCCGCGTGAAAGAAGGGAGACAACCCATGAAGATCGTGGTCACCGGCGGCACTGGTTTTCTCGGGCAACAGCTGGTGCGCGCGCTGTGCGAGCGCGGCACGTTGACCGATGCGAACGGCACTGTCCGCTCGATCGAGCAGATCATTGCCGTGGACCAGACGCAGAGCGGGCGTTTGTTCGTCGACGATCGCGTCGGCTATGTCGTCGGCGACATCGCCAACGTCGGTTTCATCGCGCACGTCATGGCGGCCGACACGGACAGCGTTTTCCACCTGGCCGCGGTCGTCAGTGGCGCGGCCGAAGCCGATTTCGATCTCGGCATGCGCGTGAATGTGGACGGTACGCGCGCGATCCTCGATGCCTGCCGAGCTCAGACCGGCATCCCGAAGCTGGTGTTCGCCAGCAGTGTCGCGGTGTTCGGCGGCGATTTGCCCCACGTCCTCACGGACGACACGCAACCGACGCCACAGACCAGCTATGGGGTACAGAAGCTGATCGGCGAACTGCTGGTCGGTGACTGCACGCGCAAGGGGTTCATCGACGGCCGGGCGGTGCGATTGCCAACCATCGTCGTGCGTCCCGGCAAGCCGAATGCGGCGGCGTCGAGTTTTGCCAGCGGCATCGTGCGCGAGCCGCTGGCAGGCGAAATCGCTGCCTGTCCGGTCGACGCCGATACGGCGATGTGGGTGCTGTCGCCGCGCGCCGCGACCGCCGCGTTCATTCATGCGCACGAGATCCCGAGCGCAACCTGGGGGCCGCGGCGCGCGCTGAACCTGCCGGGGCTGACCGCGACGGTCGCACAGATGCTCGAAGCGCTGCGTGCAGTCGGGGGCGATGCCGCGGTGGCGCGCGTGCGCATGCAGCCCGACGAGCGGATTCGCGCCATCGTCCGGACCTGGCCGGGGCGGTTCGCAACGACGCGCGCCGATGCGCTTGGGTTTACGCACGATGCCGACGTCGAGTCGATCGTGCGCGCGTACGCACGCGAGCACGCGACCGCAACGCGGTGAGCCCGCAGCGCGAGATCACGCCACAGTCGCTGCTGGTGCGGCTCGACATGATCGGTGCTGCGCTCGCGCGGCGCGCCGACGCGCTTGCGCTGATCGGGTTGGGCTCGGTCGGCAACGACACGGCGCGACTCGATGAATACTCGGATCTGGACTTCTTTGTCATCGTCGCGCCCGGCGCCAAGCGCCGCTACCTCGACGACCTGTCGTGGCTGGCTGAAGCCGGACCGCTTGACTTTCACTTCCGCAACACGATCGACGGTTGCAAGGCACTGTTTGCCGATGGCGTGTTCTGCGAGTTTGCGGTGTTCGAGACGCACGAACTCGCCGCGATTCCGTTTGCACCCGGCCGCATCGTGTGGAAGCGGCCGGAGGTCGATGCATCGATTGCGCAACCGCGCCGCGCGCTGCCCGTGCCGGATGCCAGCAGCGAGGAATGGCTGCTCGGCGAAGCGCTGACGAATCTCTATGTTGGTCTGGCGCGCAATGCGCGCGGCGAGACACTCGCCGCGCTGCGACTGATTCAGGTGTTCGCGGTCGATCGAGTGCTGGAACTCGCTTCCCGCCGGGAATCGGCAACGGGGTCTCCGCCCGATCCGTTTGCGCCTGAGCGCCGCGTCGAGCAACGGCTGCCGCGGCTCGCGCGCGAATTGCCGGCGTTCATGCGCGGCTACCAGGAAAATGCCGCCTCGGCCCGGGCGCTTCTGGACTATCTGGAGCGAAATTACGCCGTCAACTCGCGGCTTGCGGCGGCGATCCGGCGTCTGTCGCCAGACTGAGTCCGCTGCGCCGGCGCTGCATCAGCAACCAGAACTCGGCCTGGCGCGGCGAGCGCAATTCGATCACGCGTGCGTGCGCAAGCGCAGGGTGGCGCATCAGTGCGTACATCTGCGGCGCAACCATCAGATAGTCGTAAGACGTTTTCACGTCTCTCCAGGAAGCACGCAACGTGCGCCCCTGTTTCGCAACGCCGGGATGGCGGCGAAGACTCGTGGCGAACTGACGCAGCAGATCCACCGCGCGCGCCGCCCAGTCGCGCGCGAACGCCACCGGCGAGAAGTGCAGCCACACGACCGTGTCGGCCTGGCGAAACAGCGATTCGGTGAAGACGCCGGCACGCTCTGAACTGACCCATGCCTCCTCGCGCAACACCGTCGCGGGTGACTCGCTCGTCACGTGGTGCGCGCCGAGTCGCAGCGCCAGCATGCGACCGAACTCGCGAAAACACAGGAAACCCTGCGGAGCAGGCTGACCGACGACGACGACGCGACGCATGGCTCCTCCCGAAGTGCTCTGTCACCTGTGAATGCAAGCTAGCACGCACTGCGCGCGCAATTGCATCCTCTGAACGGTGGACTCATCCGTCGAGTCGAGGCCGCGCTGCCATTGCGCGCCGCGCGGCCGGATCACTTCTGCAGTTGTGCGGTGGCGCGTATCGCCGACAGCGTCGCGTTCGGTGTGATCACTTCGGGATCGCAGCGCAGTTCGATCAGCGCGGGCAGGTGTTTTTCCCGCGTGTGCGCCATCGCTTTGGCGAGCGCGGACGCGAACTCGTCGGTGGTTTCGACGACCGCGCCGAATGCGCCGAACGCCTCCGCCAGCAACGCGAAGTGCGGATTGGCAAGCTGCGTGCCATAGACGCGCGCGGGATACTCGCGTTCCTGGTGCATCCGGATCGTGCCGTACATGCCGTTGTTGAACACGAGCACCAGCAGACCGGCACGGTACTGGACTGCGGTGGCCAGTTCCTGGCCGGTCATCAGGAAGTCCCCGTCGCCGGCCAGCGTCAGCACGGTGCGTTCGGGTGCAACGATCTTCGCGGCCACGCCGGCCGGCAAGCCATAGCCCATGCTGCCCGCAGTCGGTGCGAGCTGCGTGCGAAAGCGTGGGTAACGATAGAAGCGATGCACCCACGCCGAAAAATTGCCAGCGCCATTGGTGATCACGGTGTCTTCTGGCAGTGCACGCTTGATGTGCTCGATGACCTGCCACAGGTCGAGCTTCGGTACCGTGTGCGCGTAAACGGCGGGGCGCGCCTGCCACGCTTCGTAGTCAGCGCGTGCGGCCGCCAGGTGCTCGCGCCACGGCGGACTTTCGATCGGCATCGTCATGGCAAGACGCGAGGCGAACTGCGGCATGCCCGAGCAGATCGCGAGCGGCGACTGGTAAACGCGACCGAGTTCCTCGGCGCCGGAATGCACGTGCACCAGCACCTGCCTGGGGCGCGGTACGTCAAACAGCGTGTAGCCGCTGGTCGTCATCTCGCCCAGCCGCGGCCCGACCGCGATCACCAGATCGGCGTCCTTGATTCGCTGCGCCAGTTTCGGATTGATGCCGATGCCGACATCGCCGACGTAATTGGCGTGCCGGTTGTCGAACAGGTCCTGGTAGCGAAACGCGCATGTCACCGGCAGGTGATTCGACTCGGCCCAGCGCCGCACGTTGTCGCACGCGGCCTGGGACCAGCCGAATCCGCCGAGCATCACGATCGGCCGCTGCGCCTGGCCCAGCATGCGTCGCAGTGATGCGATCTGCGTGTCGCTCGGCGCGGCCTGCACCGGCTGATGACAGAGCGCATCGGGAACGTCCGCCGTCTGCGTCTGCATGTCTTCCGGCAGCGCGAGCACGACCGGGCCGGGGCGGCCGCTGGTGGCGACCTGAAACGCGCGCGCGACGTACTCGGGAATGCGATCGGCCCGATCGATCTGCGCGACCCACTTGGTCATCTGGCCGAACATGCGGCGATAGTCGACTTCCTGGAACGCCTCGCGCTCGACGAAATCGCTGCCAACCTGGCCGACGAACACGATGATCGGGGTCGAATCCTGGCACGCCGTGTGGATGCCGATCGACGCATTGGTTGCGCCCGGCCCACGCGTGACGAACGCGACGCCGGGCTGGCCCGTGAGCTTCGCGTACGCGTCGGCCATGAAAGTCGACCCCGACTCGTGGCGGTTGATGATCAGCTTGATCGAGCGCGCGTCGTGCAGCGCGTCGAGCACCGCCAGGTAGCTTTCGCCCGGCACACAGAAGACGTGATTGACGCCCTGGACCAGCAGCTGGTCGACGAGGATGCGGGCGCCGGTACGCGCGGCCATCGAGAAACCTTGTAGATTGGAGCGGCTGAAGGATAACAGCGTAGCCAGCGCTGATTCGAAGTGCGAACACGTCGGAGAACCGCCGGTGTCAATTTCCTCGCTTGATGCGGCACTTGACCACCCGTGGCGGCGATTTGACGTCATGCGCCATGCGCTGCGCCGGCAGCGCATCCGACGCGAGTTGATGCCTTCGGTTTGCTCGTGGCGCAGCGCGATGCGTAGCCTCTGGGGGTGCATTTGCTCTGCCGCCGTCGTGACTGGCGCGATGCTGATCGGGGTCAGCGGCACGGTTCACGCGCAACCCGCGGTTGAAGCGGGCTCAGCGGCGCGCCCGAAGATCGGCCTGGTGCTGTCCGGAGGGGGCGCGCGCGGGTTCGCGCACATCGGCGTGCTCAAGGTGCTGCAGGAACTGCGTGTTCCGGTCGACGTGATCGCCGCCACCAGCATCGGTTCGATTGTCGGCGGCAGCTACGCCGCCGGTTACTCCCCGCAGCAGCTCGAGCAGGTGGCGCGCGCCACGGACTGGGCGAGCCTCTTTACGACGCGAGCGCCGCGCCCCGACCTTGCATGGCAACTGAAGGAAGACGATTACAAGAATCTGTTCACCCTGGAGTTCGGCATCAAGGAGGGCGGCCTGAACTTGCCGCGCGGTGCCGTGGGCGCGCATGAACTGGGCCTGACGCTGCGTGCGCTGGGTGGTGTGGTCAAGGACATCAACGATCTGTCGAAACTGCCGATTCCGTTTGCGGCGATGGCGACCGATCTGGCATCCGGCAAGCTGGTCGTGTTGCAGAAAGGCGTCTCGCTGTCGACGGCAATGCGCGCGTCGATGTCGGTGCCGGGCGCGTTTGCGCCGATTGATTACGAGGGACGCCCGCTGGTGGACGGCGCACTGGTGCGCAACCTGCCGGTCGACATTGCGCGCCAGATGGGCGCGGAGCTGATCATTGCGGTCAATGTCGGCACGCCGCTGCTGGAACGCGAAAAACTGACCGATGTGCTCGCCGTTGGCCAGCAGATGATCAATATCCTGACTGAGCAGAACGTCCAGCGCAGTCTGTCGGAGCTCACACCGCGGGACATTCTGATCACACCGGATCTTGCGAGTTTCAGCGCAGGCGATTTCGCCAAGGGCGAGGCGATCGTTCGCGCCGGCGAAATGGCCGCGCGCGCCATCGCAGAGCGCCTGGCGCAGCTGGGTGTGGCGCCCGCGCGCTACGCGGAAGCCGAGCGGGCGCGCACGACGTGGCTGCAAGGCGATGAGCCATTTCGACTGGCCGAGGTGCGCATCGCAGGTCTGCGCGTCGTCAATCCGCAGAGTGTGCTGGCCGAGATCAACCTGCCACTCAATGGGCCTGTCACCACCGCCGAAGTGCAGCGACAGGTCCGGCGCGTGTACGCGCGCGGTGATTTCGAGACCGTCAGCTACAGCCTGGTCGACGAGCCGCGCGGGCGGGTGCTGCAGGTGACGCCCGTCGAGAAAAGCTGGGGCTACAACACGCTGCGATTCGGCGGCAACCTGCAGACCAACTTCAGTGACGACAACACGTTCAACCTGCTGCTGCTGCATACCTGGGCCTGGCTGAATCAGGCCGGCGGGCAGTGGCGCAATGAATTGCAGGTAGGCGACCGGCGCCGGCTCGCCTCCGAATTCTTCCAGCCGTTTGCGCCTGGCAGCCGGTGGATCGCGCTACCCAGGTTCCAGGTCGAGCGCGAATCGTTTGAACTGTTTGCTGATGGCCGGGCGACCGCGCAGTTCGAGACGAGTGCCGTGTCATTCGACGCTGCATTGAGATACCTGTTGCCGAGTCTGGGCGCGCTGCAGTTTGGCATCGGACATGCGCGAACCGAGACGCGCCTGCTGACCGGCACTGCGTCGCTGCCGCCAAACGTCCGGACGGACGGCACGACGGCGCAGGGCGAGTTCATGATCGACACGCTCGATACGGTCGGTTTTCCGCGGACCGGCTATGCGTTGCGGACCGGCATCACATACTTTGACGGGCCAGCGGCCAGCGCCGGACGCAAGACCGCGTCGCAGTTGAGCGCAACGCTGCCGTTGACGTACGGCCGCTATACGTTGGTTGCCAGCGTCAACGCCGCGACTTCGAACCAGGCGTGGGGCGTGCGCTACGGAGGGCTCTTCAATCTGTCGGGCACGCCCCGTGGCGAAGTGGCTGGGTCGAGCGGGATGCTCGTGCGCGGCCTGTTCTATCGCAACGTATCGGATGCGTTTGGAGATCTCCAGATGCCGATCTATGGCGGAGTGTCGCTCGAAGCAGCCACCGCGTTGTCGCGCGCAGAAGCGTTTGCATGGTCCGATTTCAGGCGCGCAGCATCGATCTTCTTCGGTGCGGAGGCGCCGATCGGTCCGCTGTACCTGGCGCTCGGCAAGACCTTCGGTGGGTCGAGTGCGCTTTACTTCTTCTGGGGATGGCCGCAGTAGCCCGGCTCACCAGCGCTGGCGAGGAGGCAGATATTCATTCTGCGCGTACGTCATCACGATCTGCGGTCCGTAGATCACCAGCGCCGAGAAGATCATGCCGCTCGCGAGCGCCTCACCCCAGGCCAGCAGCAATGCGTAGCCGATGATGTCGGCAGCATTGGCAGCCTCGGTGGGTGCGACGGCGATCTGCGCCGCCAGCGACGCGACGGTGGCACCGCTCGACGCGACCAGCGTCACAAACAGTCCATTACCGATGATGAAAACGAACAGGTTTCGGGGCAGATGCGACCCGAGCACGCGCTGCAATGAAGTCGCGATCCCAGCGGGGAGGGCGGCGAGCAGCAGACCGGACAGTCCGACGTCGAGCCACGCGCGATCGGCGAGCACGGTCAGACCGACGAGCGCCACGGTCGCCCCCAGCAAGGCGCGCGCATAGCCGAATATCAGCGCATACAGGGATACGCCGATCATCGACAGGTGCAGGCCACCGCCGATCCTGATCTGCAGCGACCACAGTACGCCCAGGGTCACGATGCCGGCCAGCCACGCATGCTGCTGGATCGACAGCGGCAGGAAACCGCTGCGCGCAGTCGGACGCAGGGTCTGATGAAGGGCGTGCGCAAGCAGCGCGCTGAAGAGCGCCCAGCCCATGATCGCGAATTCAAGCGCGAGGCTGGAACTCATGGTCCACGGCACCGGCTCATTCGCGCAATCGCTGCTCGTGCCACTGGTCTGGGCGACCGTGTCGGAGCCGCGCGCATCGCCAACCGCTCAGGCCAGTGGACGCCGCTGTGGACGGAGCTATGCGGCTTGCTGCGAATCGCATGCTCCAGCGCGGTCAGATCAGCGCCCGGCCAACCATGCGCTCCAACACGCGTAAGGGTGATCGCTCGGGAAACCGTTGCGATGCGACGGGCAGGTAGATCGTCTGCTCGAACACAAAGCGCCCGGACCGCGCCGCATGCGAAACCTGGTCGCTGAAGATGATCCACGTCTCGCCGGGCGCGAAATGCACATCCTCCTTGGGTACGGTGCGCTGATAGTCGAGATCACCTTTCATTGAGTCGTGGATATGCAGCATGCAGTGGTCATAGCGGCTGCGCACGGTCTTGGTGACTTTCAGTGCCGCCAACATGCGCGCCGTGAGCAGCGAATACTTCGGCACCCGCGGCAGGAATTTTCCCGCGATGGCCGGGAACGTCTCGCCCAACTGCCAATGGCGTGCGGCGCTGCCCGGGTTTACGTTCGTGAAGAGCCGCAACATGCGCCGGCCATGGACCGGCGTTGCCGGAAACGCATCGACATGAAGTCGTGAATCGTCCTTGCGCCAACTCTTCGAGACACGTCCGGCGACCTCTGCCGGCCGGAAGCTCGTGCGGCCGACATCGAGCGCGTCGCGATACGGCGGAAACAGCCGGCCTGCAAGTTCCACCGTTTGCCGCTGATATCGCCTGCAGGCATTCAGCAGCGCGTTGCGCAGCTCGGAATCGTTGCTGGCGCCCTTGAGGCGCTCATCGCGCGAGTCGTAGCTGACATTCTTCCGATCACCAGACAGCACTGCGTCGTGCAGGATGCGCGCTTCGGCCTTATCGAGCGCGAACGGCAGCGCAAGACGCAACGCGGACCCGCCTTCGAGCGCATCGACGGCGTGATCGCTGAGCTTCGCCTCGGCGCGACCGGCCCAGTCCGTGACGTCGATCCTTTCGATTTGGTCCATGGTCTGATCGCCGCGCAGATTCATACGCTGCGACGAGCAGATTAGACAGTGGTTTGTCGACGAAGGAAAGCCGGCGACGCATCTGCGCACCAAGTCGACGGCAGTACAGGCATCGGGCGATGCGCCAGGCGCCCCGTGATGGCGCGGTCACGCTGCGCTCAATTGATCCAGAGCGTCAGTGCCCTTTCCAGCGCAGCGCGCAGGGGCGACTCGATGTACGGCAACAGCACGAACAGCGTGCCGAGGCCGACCAGGATCGTCAGGGGAAAGCCGACGGCGAAGATGTTCAGTTGCGGCGCCACTCGGGTCAGCACGCCGAGCACGATGTTCACCAGCATCATCACCGCGATGAACGGCAGCGCGATGGCGAGCCCGATCGCAAACACATCGCCGCCCAGCCGCGCGACCCGGTCGAACGATAGCGGGAACTCGACATCGCCCGTGAGCGGGAAGAGGCGAAAACTCTCCGACAGGGCGTAGATCAGCATCAGGTGACCGTCAATGGCAATGAACATCAGCAGCGCCAGCAGCGACATCAGGCTCGATATCGCGGTCTGCGAGACGCCCATCGCCGGGTTGAAGAAGCCGGCAAACGACAGGCCGGTCTGCAGCCCGATCACCTCGCCTGCGAGCTCGAGCGCGGCGAACACGATGCGCACGGTGAAGCCGATGATCACGCCGACCATGATGTTCTGCGCGAGCAGCGCGATTCCGGCGCCGGTCAGCACGTCGCCGATCGGCGGCGTCGCCAGGTTCGGCATCAGCACGATGGCAATGCAGAACGCGAGCGCCATCTTGATGCGCGTCGGAATGGCGCGATGCGACAGCACCGGCGCGACCGAAAACAGCGCCAGCACGCGCACCAGCGGCCAGAAGACCGCGCCGTACCAGGTGGAGAGCTGGGCTTCAGTGAAGGTGATCATGGCAGTGGCGAGTCGCGAGTGACTAGTCGCGAGTCGTCGGTCACCTCACTCGTCACTCGCCACTGCATTCAGCCGATTGATGCAGGGATCGACTCAAACAACCGGCGCACATAGTCGACGTAGATTGTGATCATCCACGGGCCGGCGATCACCAGCGTGGCGATCATTGCCAGCAGTTTGGGGATGAACGACAGCGTCATCTCGTTGATCTGGGTGGCGGCCTGCAGGATCGAGACGATCAGGCCGACCACCAGTGCCGCGAGCAGCATCGGCGCGGCGATCATCAGCATCACGTACAGAGCCTGCTGGCCAAGGGTGATCACACTTTGCGGGTTCATGGGCGTCGGGAGTCGGGCGTCGAAAGTCAGGGGTTGAACGAGGCCACCAGCGAACCGATCAGCAGGTTCCAGCCGTCGGCCAGCACGAACAGCATCAGCTTGAAGGGCAGCGCAATCAGCACCGGCGACAGCATCATCATGCCCATCGACATCAGCACGCTGGCGACCACCATGTCGATGATCAGGAACGGAATGAACACCATGAAGCCGATCTGGAACGCGGTCTTGAGTTCGGACGTCACGAAAGCGGGTATCACGATGCGCAGCGGAAGTTTCTCCGCCGCGTCGGGCTTGTCGATCCGCGCCATGCGCGTGAACAGTTCCAGGTCGTTGGCGCGCGTGTGCTTGAGCATGAACTCGCGCAGCGGATCAGATCCGGCGGCCAGCGCCTGCTCGAGGTTCATTTTCTGGCTGTTGTACGGGACGTAAGCCGCATCGTGGATGCGATCGAAGGTCGGTCCCATGACGAAGAAGGTCAGGAACAGGGCGAGCCCGATCAGCACCTGGTTCGGCGGCGTCGTCTGGGTGCCGAGCGCCATCCGCAGCAGCGACAGCACGATCACGATGCGAGTGAACGCGGTCATCATCAGCAGCACTGCCGGCAGGAATGTCAGCAGCGTGAAGAACAGCAGCGTCTGTACCGGCACTGAATACGCGGTCCCGCCGCCGGGCGCGGGCGCTGCGGTGATCTGGATCGGGCTTTGCTGCGCGAACGCCGGGTCGACGGCGAGCGCAAGGAGCACGAGCAGCAGGCAGCCAGCGCGTCTCATTTGCTGGTCCGGATCTGCTGCAGCAGTTGTCTGAATGACGTCGATGACGTCGATGCGCTGGTGGCCGCGGCTTCATGGGCGCTGTCCGGCCGCGGCAATGTGCCGATCCGGTTGATTGCTGCGGCGGTGACGCCGAGCAGCAGCCAGCGGTCGCCGGCTTCGACCACGACCACGCGCTCGCGCGGCCCGAGCGCCAATTGCGTGACGACCTTCAGACCCGCGGCCTGCATCGCGGCCGGCTGCGACCCGCCGAATTTCTTCAGCAGCCATATTGCCAACGGAACCAGCGCCAACACCAACACCAGCACCAGGATCATCGGCAGCACCGACGGCCCCGCCGGTGCGGCG
>DAITAC010000027.1:11223-14198 GCA_036824465.1 Burkholderiaceae bacterium | reverse complement strand
CCATCGCCCGACTCCCGACGCCCGACGCCCGACGATTCATTTATGCAACCGCCGCATCCGTTCGCTTGGCGTCACGATGTCGGTCAGCCGGATGCCGAACTTCTCGTTCACGACCACGACTTCGCCTTGAGCGATCAGGCAACCGTTGACCAGAACGTCCATCGGCTCGCCGGCCAGCGCATCGAGTTCGATCACCGAACCCTGTGCCAGTTGCAGGATGTTCTTGATTGGAATCTTGGTGCGACCCAGCTCAACCATCAGCGTGACCGGGATATCGAGGATGAGGTCGAGATCCTGCACACCTTCGCCGCTCGCTCCGGGCGCCAGTCGCTGGAAGATGTTGGCCGGCTGCGCGTGCGCTTCGACGGCGCCGGCGGAAGTTGGCTGTTCGGCGACCGTGGCGGCCCAGTCGTCGTCGGTCGTGGCAGTGGATTGCGTGTTGTCGCTCATGGTTTCGTTTCCCGATCGTGTGGGTCAGGGTTCGTTGGCACGGACGTCGCGCTGCTCGCTGTACTGTGAATACTTCAGCATCTTCTCGACGCGGATCGCAGTGCGTCCGTTCACGGTGCCAAAGCGGCAATCGATCACCGGTACGCCGCCAATCTTGCCGTGTACCACTTCCTTCAACGGCAGATCGATGAAGTCGCCGGCCTTGAGCTTCAGCAGTTGTCTCACGCTGATCTGTGCCTGCGCGAGTTCAACCGTCAGTTCCACATCGGCTGACTGCACCTGCTTGGTCAGCTGCCTCATCCAGCCGCTGTCCGGCTGCTGGCTGTCGCCCTGCAGCGGCGAGTACAGGAGGTCGCGAATCGGCTCCAGCGACGAATAGGGGAAGCAGATGTGGATCTCGCCGCCGCTGTCGCCGATCCCGATGTTGAATGTGGTGGCGACGACCATGTCGTTGGGAGAAGCCACGTTGGCGAACTGTGTGTGCATCTCGGAGCGCTGGAAGGCGAAGTTGAAGCGGAACAGCGCGCCCCATGCCTTCGTGTAATCGGCGAGCGTCACCTCCAGCATGCGCTGGATGATTCGTTGCTCGGTGGGAGAAAAATCACGCCCTTCGATCCGCGCGTGGAACTTGCCGTTGCCGCCGAAGAGCGTATCGATCACGCAGAACAGCAGCTTCGGATCGAAGATGACCAGACCCGCGCCTCGCAGCGGCGCCAGCGACACGACGTTGATGTTGGTCGGCACCGCGACGTCGCGGAGGAATGTCGAATACTTCAGCACGCGCACCGGGCCGACCGAGATCTCGACGCTGCGGCGCATGAAATTGAACAGGCCGACGCGCAGGTTGCGCGCGAAGCGCTCATTGACGATTTCCAGCGTCGGCATGCGCGCGCGGACGATGCGCTCCTGGCTTCCCAGGTTGTAGTCACGGACGCCGTGCGTTTCGTCTGCCTTTTCGGACTTGTGCGATTCGCCGGTTACGCCGTCGAGCAACTCGTCGACTTCGTCCTGCGAGAGAAATTGGTCAGCCATGGTTCAGTCGGGAGTCGGGAGGCGGGTGTTGGGAGTGGGCGGTGGCGTCTGCAAGAACGGTTCTATGACTTTGTATTTGCTCTCGACGCCCGACACCCGACGCCCGACGGTCATTGAATGATGAGGTGCGTGAAGTTCACGCTTTCCACTGACTTTTCGGCCGGTGTGCCCGCCAGCGACTTGTTGGCGGCGGCAACGATTTCGCGAGCCAGGGTTTCCTTGCCTTCGCGGCTGGCAAGATCCTGTGCCTGCTTCGAGCCAAGCGTCAGCAGGATCTCGTTGCGTACCGCCGGCATCATGCTTTTCAGCACCTCGCCGCTCGGCGCGTCCTTGAGTTCCGCGACCAGCTTGATCTGCATGAAGCGCTCGTCATCGGGCTCACGCAGATTGACCGTGAAAGTCTCAAGATCCACGAAGATCGGAATCTTCTTCGGATCGTGCTTCGCTTCCGCGTGTTCAGCGTCGACCGCCTTGTTGCCGAGCAGGAAATAGGCGGCGGTGCCGCCACCGCCCGCCAGCAGCACGGCGCCGGCCGCGATCATCACGAGTGGTTTCTTCTTGCCGCCAGGCTTCGCGGTCGCGGCTGGTTTCGCTGCACCATCCTTGGGTGCGGGCGCGTTGGTCTTCGCGTCCGCTGTTTTTTCCGACTTCTTCTCCGCCGGTTTGGCGTCTTCCGGTTTGGTTGCCATCGAATGCTCCGCTCCAATCCTGATGTGCGGCGGTTCGGGACCGTCGCCCTTCGGCAGCATTATTCGAGGACTTGAGGGCAGCGGATCGGCGGAATACGCGCTGCATTACCGCCCGTTTCGCCGTTACGGCGCACGGGCACCGGCCAGGAGCGAAACATCTGGCGGGCGACTGAGATGAGGCGGGTGAGCACGCGAAACATGATGTACCGCTGCACGCTGCCTTCTCGGCAGCCGCTGACGTTCGGGATTCAAAATGGAGCGAGGCCCGGCATCGCAAGCGCGCTAGGCGATGACGTCGATCAGGCGCGTTGAACGCACCGTCGTCGCCGGCGGCGCGATCGGTGTGCCGACGGGGTTCGTGGCATCGATCGTTGGCGTCGGGTTCAGGCGTTCGCGCTGCCGATCCGCGTGGCGCTGCGAGGCGTCGCCCGCCTGCCCGCCGACATACGCGTCGGCAAGTTGCAGTCCTTGCGCATCGAGCATCTCGCGCAGTCGCGGCAGAGCATCCGTGATTGCGGCGCGCGTCGCTTCATGCGTCGCGCCGAACACCAGCGTCGCCTCGTTGCCGCGCACCTCGATCGAGACCGTGACCGGACCGAGGTCGGCTGGCGTCAACGAAAGCTCGGCGCTGTGCACCCTGCCGCGCGTGATCAACGCAATTCGCTGCGAAAAGTCCTCGGTGAACGCGGCCACACCCACCGGTGTCGGGACTGCGATCTGAACCACGCTGTTCGGAGATCCGGCCGGCGAGAGACCGCCCCATGCGGGCGCGGCCGCGGAATGCACTGCGCCTGCATCGCTGCC
>DAITAC010000027.1:5432-11123 GCA_036824465.1 Burkholderiaceae bacterium | reverse complement strand
GCCGGTTGCGCGTCGGGACTGCGCACGCTCGATGGCGGCGCACTCGGCGACGGGGCGATGTTCAACGCGGCAAGTTTCAAATCGGGCATGTCGATACTCCAGGAGGTTTATCTTCGTCCACGAATCACCATTCGGCCGCGGACAGCGGATTGCGTGCGGTCTGTGCGATTTCGTCCGTCTGCTTCTGGTCGAGGCGCTGCGCGATCTGCTGCGCGGCCGCCTGCCGGCGCTCTGCCAGCGTCTGCAGGCTCTTGAGCCTGCGCAGCGCCTGCTGCAGTTCGTCTTCCCCGGCGGCAAGTTGCTGCTCGCGCGCCTGCACCTCGCCGGCCTGTGCGGCGATCGCCTGGTCCAGCTTCAGCGCGAACGCGCGCCAGTTCATCTGTGCTGCGGGATCGCAGCCGGCAATCATCTGGGCCTGCGAGCGCTGCACGTAGTCGCGCGCGTAGTTGCGCAGCAGGTCGAGCTGCTCGCGCGCCTGCTGCACCCGCAGCTGCAGCTGGGCACGGCGTACCGCCGCGCCGTCGCGAGCGGTGGTTGCCAGCTCGATCAGCATCGCCAGGCTTTGCGTTTCCATCGTTCAGTCAATCTCAGGTTGTCGTGGGGATGGTGCCGATCAGCGCCGCGAGCCGGCCGTGCGCCTCGGCCAGCGTCGACGGCTCGTTCATCTGCTGCTGCAGGAAGGATTCCATCCGCGGCCGTGCGGCGATGGCAGCATCGAGCAGCGGGTCGCTGCCCGCGACGTAGGCGCCGACCGCAAGCAGGTCCTGGTTGCGGCGATAGCGTGAATAAAGCGCCTTGAACCGGCGCGCGAGCTCGATCTGGTCGGGCCCTGCCACAGCGTTCATCACGCGCGAGATCGATGCCTCGATGTCGATGGCCGGGTAGTGACCGGCGTCCGCCAGTTGGCGCGACAGCACCACGTGCCCGTCAAGGATCGCGCGTGCGGCATCGGCCACCGGATCCTGTGGGTCATCACCTTCGGTGAGCACCGTGTAGAACGCCGTGACCGAGCCTGCTTTGCCAGCAGTGGCGTGGTGCCCATTGCCCGCGCGCTCGACCAGCGCCGGAAGCTTGGCGAACACCGATGGCGGATAGCCCTTCGTCGCCGGCGGCTCGCCGATGGCGAGCGCGATTTCGCGGGCGGCCATGGCGTAGCGCGTCAGCGAATCGAGCAACAGCAGCACGTGCCGGCCCTGATCGCGATAATGTTCCGCGATCGCGGTCGCGTACGCCGCACCCTGCATGCGCAGCAGCGGCGGCGTGTCGGACGGCGCGGCGACAACGATCGCGCGCTGCAGTCCTTCGCGGCCGAGGATGTCGTCGATGAATTCCTTGACCTCGCGCCCGCGCTCGCCGATCAGCCCGACCACCGTCACGTCGGCGGCGGTGTAGCGCGCCATCATGCCGAGTAGAACGCTCTTGCCCACGCCCGAGCCGGCGAACAGCCCCATCCGCTGGCCACGCCCGACGGTGGCGAGCGCATTGATCGCGCGCACACCGACATCGAGCGGGCGCGCGACCTTGTCGCGCTCCATCGCATTGATCGGTCGTCGCGCCAGCGGGCGCATTTCGGCGTGTTCGAGCGCGCCCAGTTTGTCGAGCGGGCGTCCGTTCGGATCGATCACGCGTCCGAGCAGCGTATCGCCCATCGGCAGATGCCGCGTTCGATCTTCGGTGCGCCGCCGCGGATGATTCTGGCGATGCAGCCGCGGTCGTGACGGGATCGATTCATGCGGAACCACGGTCGCACCGGGTCGCAGACCGTATGGCTCGGTGGTCGGCATCAGGAACAGGCGGTCGCCGGCGAAGCCGACCACCTCGGCATCGACGCGCACGTTCTCATCCTGCATCACGACAACCTGCGCGCCGACCGACAGCCTCAGCCCGACCGCTTCCATCACCAGGCCGGCCACACGCGTCAACCTGCCGCGCACTTCGAACGGCGTTGCCGCCCCGACGATTTCGCGCGACTGCGCGAGGAACCGATCGAACGGCGCCGCGAGCATCATGGCGCGTTGCTGTCGGTCTGGATGCCGAGTGCGGCCAGCACGCGGCGCCAGCGCGTCGCCAGCGACGCGTCGATTTCGCCCTGGGTCGTCTCCACGCGGCAACCGCCGCGTGCGAGGCCGGCGTCGGCAATGAAGCGGCACCCCTTGAGCGTACCGTCGGCCTCCAGGTCGGCCCGGATCAACTCGAGGTCGTCCGGATTCATGTGCACACGCGGATGCGCCTGCTGGTCGATCACCAGCGCAATCGCCTCGCGCAGCGGCGGCAGCACCGCATCGCGCTGCACCTCGACTTCGCGCCGCACGACCTGGCGCGCGACTGCAAGCGACAGATCGAGCACCGCGTCGGCACCGGCGGAATCAAGTTCAAGGAATCGTGCGCGCAGCTCGTTCAGCACGCGCTCGAGTTGCGCGCCGTGGCCCGCATGTTCGCGCCGTGCCTTCGCCACTGTTGCGCGCACGCCTTCCTCGAAACCATCCTTGCGGCCGCGCTCGTAGGCGCGCCGCTCGCGTTCCGACATTCCCTCCATCGGATCGGTGCGCACGACCTTGCCTGCCAGCGGCTGAAACTGCCACGCCGCGGCGTCGTTGACCTGCTCCTTCGGGATCAGGCCGCTGATGAATTTCTCGGGGGCACCCATCACTGAAGTCGGGAGTCGGGAGTCGGGAGTCGGGAGGACAGTGTCGGCAGTCGGCAGTCGGAGGTCGGCAGAAGAGACGCTCGCCACGCGCGCAATCTGGCGCGTTGCGACGGTCGGAAAGGCGGGGATGCCGCAGGTCGAGTCAGCCTTGAAAACCGCCGACCGCCGACTGCCGACTGCCGACCGGGAGCCAAGCACTCCCGACTCCCGACGCCCGACACCCGACTGATTTCCGACTCCCGACTACACATACTGATCGTCTCCCCCTCCGCCGCCGATCTGCAGCTGGCCCTCGTCCGCCAGCCGGCGGACTGTCTTGAGGATTTCGCGCTGCTCGGCTTCGACTTCGGACAGGCGTACCGGACCCTTGGCCTCGAGGTCTTCCTTCAGCATCTCGGCCGCGCGGGTGGACATGTTCTTGAAGATCTTGTCGCGCAGCGCCGGCTCGGCGCCTTTGAGCGCGACGATCAGCGATTCGGACTGAACCTCGCGCAGCAGCACCTGTATGCCGCGATCGTCGAGGTTGTCCAGATCGCTGAACATGAACATCTGGTCGAGGATCTTCTGTGCCAGGTCGGCGTCGTGCTCGCGAATCGCCTCCACCGCGGTGGTTTCGACCTGGTTACCAAGGAAGTTGAGGATTTCGGCGGTCGTCTTGGTGCCGCCGAGCGATGCCTTCTTCAGCCTCTCGCCGCCGGCCAGCACCTTTGACAGCACCTCGTTCAACTCCTGCAGCGCCTGCGGCTGGATGCCGTCCAGCGTGGCGATCCGCAGCAGCACGTCATTGCGTTGCCGCTCGGGAAACTGGCGCAACACCTCGGCGCTCTGATCGCGCTCAAGATGCACCAGGATTGAAGCGACGATCTGCGGGTGTTCGTTCTTGAGCATTTCGGCAATCGCGGCCGAATCCATCCACTTCAGGCTCTCGATTCCCGACACATCGCGACCCTGCAGGATGCGATCGAGCAGCATGCCGGCCTTGTCGTCGCCGAGCGCGCGCTTGAGCACCTGGCGTACGTAGGCATCCGTATCTCCGACCAGCGAGAACTGCTCGTCCCTGGCCTTGTTGAAGTTCTCGAGCACTGATTCGACCTTTTCGCGCGGCACGGTCTTGAGGCGCGACATCCGTTCGCCCAGCTTCTGCGCTTCCTTTGGGCTGAGGAATTTGAAGACTTCGGCCGCCTGCTCCTCGCCGACCGACATCAGCAGGATCGCGGCGTCATCGAGTCCGGTTTCTTCGCTGCTCATCGTGTCGCCTCGACTATCTGCTGCTTTCCTGGCCGACCCAGGACTTGACGACGTTGGCCACGGTGCCCGGATCATTCTTTGCCAGTTGGCGCATCTGATCGAGCGGCGACAGTTGGTGGCTGGCAGTCAGCGCAGCCGCTGGCTGCTGCGGCGGCGGAGCGGCAATCAATCGCGGTGCGCTGGCGATCGACTTCAGCGCCGGGCGCACTGCACCGAACACGATGATCAGTGTCAGGACGAGGAACAGCACCGCCTTGCCGGTTTCCTTTGTCAGCGTGACGACATCGGGTTGCTTCCACAATGGCAGCGCTTCGGCGGCGGCAATGATCTCAGGCCGCGAGAACGCGGCGTTCACCACGTTGACCGAATCGCCGCGCTGCTGGTTGAAGCCCATCGCCTCGCGCACCAGTGCGTTGATGTTCTGCATTTCCTTTTCCGACAGCGCTTCGTTCTTCGCCGCGGCGGCCTTCGGCTCTTCACCCTTGCTGCCCTTGGTTTCTGCCTTCGGCGGCGGCGTGGCGACCGTTTTGTGGTTGACCACCACCGCGGCAGTGAGGCGCTTGATCTGGCCCGACGCGAGCACGGTGCGGCGCACGTTCTTGTCGACCTCGAAATTGGTGACGGCCTCGCGTCGCGTGTTGCCCGCGGCCTGAGCCTGGGCGGGATTCAAAGGTGGAGCTGCGCCATTGATCGGTGCGGTCGGCGGCACCGGGGGTTGGTTCGACAGCGCGCCGGGCACGCCGCCCGGCGTGCTGCCGGCGGGCTGCGCGGCTTCGGAGGTTGATTGCGAGCGGATCGCGGCTTTCGCTTCGGCGCCCTGATTCGGCGCGTAGGTTTCCGCGGTCTGCTCGATCTGCGAGAAGTCGACGTCGGCGGTGACCTGCGCGCGGACGTTGCCACGGCCAACGATCGGTTCAAGAATGTCCTCGATGCGCTTGATCGTGCTCGCTTCGATCTGCCCCACGTAGTCAAGTTGCGCAGCGTCCAGCCCGGCCGCGTTTTCGCGTTGGTTGGCGAGCAGGTTGCCCTGCTGATCGACCACCGATACGCTCTTCGGATTCAGTTCCGGCACCGACGAGGAGACCAGGTGCACGATGCCGGCGACCTGCGCGCGATCGAGCGTCTTGCCGGGATGCATCTGCAGCAGCACGGAGGCCGTCGGCGGCTGCTTGTCGCGCAGGAAGCCGGATTGCTTCGGCAGCGCCAGGTGCACGCGCGCGTTGGCCACCGGGGACAGCGCCTGTATTGAACGCGCCAGTTCGCCTTCGAGCCCGCGCTGGTAGTTGACCTGCTCCTGGAACTGGGTGACGCCGAATTTCTGCGTCTCCATGATCTCGAAGCCCACGATCGAACCTTTTGGCAGGCCCTGCGAGGCGAGCTTCAGCCGCACGTCGTGCACCTTGTCGGCGGGCACCAGGATCGTGCCGCCGTCCGCACTCTTGTAGGCGATATTCATCTGCGACAGGCTGGCGATGATGGCGCCGCCATCACGATCCGACAGATTGGTGAACAGCACGCGGTAGTTCGGACTTGCGCTCCACAACCAGCTCGCCGCGATCACCGCGGCCAGCCCTGCGAGACCAAGCAGCAGCATGCCAATGGCGCGCGGAGAGAATCGCGCTGCCGCATCCGCCGGCTGCAGCGTGCTTTGAACGACTGCTGTGTTGTCCATGACCGCTGGCTCTCGACGACGGCTGCGCAGCCGTCCGTGACGTTGACCGACGCATTATTCGGGGGACTTGAGGGCCCGAAAGCGTTGATAAGGCACCCGAAACACCGTCGATTCGCCTCCCGCG
>DAITAC010000027.1:2427-5332 GCA_036824465.1 Burkholderiaceae bacterium | reverse complement strand
GTCCTACATCGGGTCACGGCCCCGATAAGGCGGCGATTTCGGGTGCAATTCCGCCGAGTGTGCGGGGCGAGTGCGAGCTACCGTCCGCGCATCGCAATGCGGTTTCTGCGGGGGCTACGCATGGACATCAAGGGAATCAACGGCCAGGTCGCCGGCGCCGTCGGCGCGTTGAGTGCGGGTAAGACGCCAGCCGTGCCGGGCAAAGGCGGCGCCGACTTCGTCGCCTCGCTCGATTCGGCGCTGAAGGCGGTCAGCCGCAATCAGCAAGGCGCAGCCGAACTGCAGCGCCAGTTCCAGCTCGAGAACCCGAATGTCAGCCTTGAAGAAACGATGATCGCGATGAACAAGTCGACGCTCTCGTTCCAGGCTGCGGTGCAGGTGCGCAACAAGCTGGTACAGGCATACGAACAGATCATGAACATGCCCGTGTGAGCGGTGTCCGCGGCGCGGTGCGTTTGCACCTTGCGCGCGTAGCGGGGAGGGATTCAAGTTGAGCCGTAGGACAATCGGCAAGGCCCTGCCCGCCGGCATCGCGTCGGCGGCGTCAGCCATGATGCCCGCCCAGTCCGGAATCGACGCGCTGTCGCTGGAGCAACTCGGCCAGCGCAAGGCCTATGAGCCTGGGAGCAGAGGCAGGCACAACGCAGCATGCACGTCGTCGCTCTGACCGCTAGCGCCGCAGTCGGGGACGAGGACAAGTGCGTTGACGCCGGCTGCAACGATCACATGGCTCAGCCTTTCGGCCTGATCGGGTTGCAGGCGCTGATTGAGCGTTTAAGCTCGTCTGCGGAGATCGGCTGATGAGCGCGAACATGGGTCGGGGGACTGCAACCGCGGGCGAGGGCGCGCTGGCGCGTGTCGGCCGGCTGCACTTCTTTGATTACAACCGAACTGCGATCGCCTATTGGAGTCTGCTGGCGCTGTGCGGGACGGCCGCCGTGGCGTTCTCGCTGTGGCAGCTTGCCGCGCTGCCCGCGTCGGATCGGATCAAGGTATTTGTCGGTGCCGTGACCGCCGCGCTCGTCGGCCTCTTCACCGTGCGGCTGCCCAACTCGAAGCACTCGATCGCGGCCGGCGACATCTTCATCTTTCTGCTGCTGCTGCTGCATGGCCCGGCGGCTGCAGTGCTCGGTGCAGGCGCGGAAGCCACCGTCGCAACACTGCGCGCGTCGAAGCGCTGGACCAGCCGGATTGCCAGCCCGGCGGCGGCCACGCTGTCGATGTTTCTTTGCGGGCATCTGTATCAATCCGCGTTGACGGCGCTGGACGGGATCGGCTTCGGCGGCGACGGCGCGGTGCTTGGGCTGCTGATGGTGATGGCGGTCGCCTACTTCGCTGTCAATACGACATTGATCAGCGCGGTTGTCTATCTGAAACGCAGCCAGCGGCCGACGCTCGCCGAGTGGCTCGGCAACTTTGGCTGGGTCGGCGTTGCCTACGCAGGCAGCGCGTCGATTTCAGGTCTGCTGTACCTGACATTCCAGAAGTTCGGGGTGCCGACGCTGGTCGTCGCGCTGCCGATCATCGCGATGTTCCTGACCACGATGCATTACTACTTCGCCCGGCAGGAAGCGGCGGAGAAGGCCAATCAGGATCGGATCGAGGCGGCTGAACGCGAGGCGGCGCAGGCGGCACGCCATGTGCGCGAACTGGAGGCGAGCGAAAGGCGTTTCCAGAGCGCGTTTACGCACGCGTCAATCGGCATGGCGTTGATCGGCATCGACGGCAGCATGCTGCAGGTCAATCCGGCACTGTGCGTGCTGCTCGGCTTTGACGGGCGCGATCTGATCGGCCGCGCGTTCGCCGATTTCGTCGATGTGGGCGACCGGCAGAGGCTGGCCGCGCAGCTCAACAGTCCCGGCGAGCAGCAGTCGCGCTCGTTTGCAATGGAGCTGCGCTGCCAGCATCGCAGCGGAGCGGAAATCTGGATCGCTCTGTCGAGCGGATTCTTCTCGGAGACGCAGTCGAGCGCGCCGTGCCTGATCTTCCAGGTCCAGGACATCACCGCGCGCCGGCGCGCCGAAGAGCAGCTGCAGCACCACCGTGAGGAACTGGAACGCGAGGTCGAAGCGCGCACTGCCGAACTGCGCATCGAAAAGGAACGCGCCGAGGCGGCGTCGGAAGCCAAGACACGCTTTCTTGCGACGATGAGCCACGAAATCCGCACGCCGATGAATGGCGTGCTCGGCATGACGGAGCTGTTGCTTGCCAGCAAGCTGGACGACTCGCAGCGCCGCTTTGCGCAGACGATCGAGATCTCCGGCAAGTCACTGCTGCTGATCATCAACGATATCCTCGATTTCTCGCGCATCGACGCCGGTCGCATGGCACTCGAAAAGCGACCGTTCTCGCTGCTGGAGGTTGCGGAGGACACGGTCGCGCTGTTTGCGCAGTCGGCGGACGCCAAGGATGTGCGGATCGAATGCGTGGCCCATCCCGGCACGGAAACGCGGGTCATCGGCGACGAGCATCGAATCCGCCAGGTGCTGGCCAACCTGGTCGGCAATTCGGTCAAGTTCACCGAGCGCGGCCATGTGGAGGTCGTGCTGCAGTGGGTGCGCGCGCCGCGCGTCGATGCGCCCGGGCGGATGCGCATTGCGGTGATGGACACCGGCATCGGCATGACCGAGGAGGTGATTGCGAAGTTGTTTGCGCCGTTCGAGCAGGGCGATGACTCCACCACGCGCCGCTTCGGCGGCACCGGACTGGGTCTCGCAATCGCGCGCGGACTGGTCGAACTGATGGACGGTCGGATTCGCGTGCACAGCGCGCCCGACGAAGGCAGCGTGTTCACCGTTGAGCTGCCGTTCGCGCTTGCTGCCGACGCATCCTTCGCGTCAACACCGGCGCTGGCCGGCCGCCGAGTCGGGATCGTCCAGCTCAACGGCGATGTCACTTCACTGGC